>CAJFMX010000014.1 GCA_904393115.1 uncultured Clostridia bacterium | reverse complement strand
GTGCGCGCGTTCTGGCCGGAGGCGGGCGCGCGCGATACCCCTGCGCTCCGGCGCGGCATCGAGGAGGCGGCCCGGCGCCTGAGCGCCATGAACGGGCTGGAGCGCGTGACCTGGGCGGAATAAAAGGACAAAGACGGGGCGGCCTGAGAACCTGGGTTCTCGGGCCGCCCCGTCCTGCGTTGGATTCAGCCGTTGGCGCGGAAGACCGGCGGGCGCATGGCGCCGTTGCTGTACTTCTGGAAGAAGGCAGAGCACTCCTCCGGGTCAAAGTCCCCGTTTTGCAGCAGGATTTCCTGCTTTTGGCCGGAAAGCTCCACGAGGTATCCGGTCTGGGCATACCCATTGCGCAGATAGAACTGCCGGCGGCGCAGGCGCTGCGCGGCGTTGTCCGCCGGCGCGTCGCAGCGCTCGATGGAGACGAGGCGCTTGCAGCTCGGGTAGAGGGCGGCGATCTCCCGCAGGATGGCGCTGCCGTAGCCCCTGGAGCGCAGGGCCGGGTCCACCGCGAGGAACAGCAGGAACGCCATGCCGTCCAGCACGGCCATGTAGGCGAACCCACAGACCTGCTCCCCCTCGCGGAAGGCGAGGAACTGGGTCTGCGGCATCTTCGCCAGCAGGCACATCAGGAAAAACGGCATCCGCTCCTCCCGGGGAAACGAGACCAGGTAGATTTCGCGCACGCGCCTGCGGTTGCGGCGGGCGGCGGCCGGCTCTGCGTACAGGGGCATGGTCCTCCCTCCTTACGCCACGAGGATGCGGTCCACGACGAGCTTGCGGAACTCCGGGGTGAGCAGGCAGAAGTAGGCCGTAAAGCCCGTGACGCGCACCACCAGGTCCGGGAAGAGGTCGGGGTTCTCGTTTGCGGCGAGGATCTGCTGGGCGTTGATGATGTTGATGTTGAGCAGCGTCCCGCCCTTGGAGAAGAGGGTGAGGATGTAGTCGCAGATCTTGTCCACGGCCTCCTCGCCGCGGGCCATGCCGGGATCGAGCTCGAGCTGCACGGGCGCGGTGTTGCCGTAGCCCGGCTGGATGGCGCAGATCGAGTTGGTCATGGCCGTCAGCGCGCCGTCGCGGCGGAAGCCGGGGTGCGGGTTCGCGCCGTGGTTGATGGGCTCGCCGTCGCGGCGGCCGTTGGGCGTGGCGCCCACCTCCTTGCCCAGCACGATCGTGTTGGACCAGGAGAACCAGCCCGGGATGAACTTCACGGGCGCAAAGACCTCGTCCATGGCGTTGACCTGGTCGGTGAAGGAGGCGCTGATGCGCTTGGCCCAGTGGTCGCCCAGCGTCTCGCCGCCGCCGTAGCGCTCGGAGGCCGCCAGCATCATGCGGATGTACTCGCCCTGCGGGCCGGCGAAGTTGCTCTTGACCGCCTCGTACATCTCCGCAAAGGTGAGGCGATGCTCGCGCTCCACGCGCTGGGCGATGGCTGCAAAGGAGTCGGCGATGGTGGCGATGCCCGTGCCGTCGATGCACATGTTGTAGTACTGCGCGCCGCCGTGGGACATGTCCAGGCCGCGCTCCACGGGCCCGTGGCTCAGCAGGTTGAGCATGAGCTCCGGCTCGTTCTTGACCTGGTTTTCCAGGTGGAACATCAGGCCCTCGGCCGTGACGCGCACGGCGCGCGCCATGTGCGCGTCGTACCGGCGCCAGAGCTCCTCCGTGCTCTTCTCGCCGTCGGAGGCCATCATCTCGTCCAGGGCCAGGCGGAAGACCTTGGCGCAGTTGATCTTGACGCAGTCGTTGAGCGTGTACTCCAGGCCCGGCAGGCTCATCCAGTGGCAGCCCACGGCCACGCGCTGGCGGGCCAGCTCCACGGGATAGCCCTTCTTCATGAAGCCCTCGGACAGGGCCTTGTCCCCGGAGAAGCGCGGCCAGCCGTTCTTGTTCTTGAACAGGTAGTCCACCGCCGTGTGCAGGAAGCGGCGGTCCATGTTGTCGTGCACGCGCACCGTCAGGTTGCAGGAGGAGTCCAGCCAGTCCGCGGCCTCCAGGATCATGTAGGAGAAGTAGGAGACCATGTCGTGGCCGTCGGGCGAGAGGCCGCCCAGCTGGTAGTAGTGCGGGTCGTTGAGCAGCAGGCATGCGAGGTAGTACTTCGCCTCGTCCGCCGTTATGCGGCCCGCCTGCAGATCCCGCTCGTAGTAGGGGCGCAGCAGCTCGTCGAGCTGGCAGCCCGCGCCGTCGCGGTTGTACTCGCGGGAGGAGGTGTTGAACCAGCAGATCCACTGGCAGGCCTCGCGCAGCGTGCGGGGCGCGCCCTCGATCAGGTACTCGTTGACCTCGCGCATCTGACGCAGGTTCTCGCGCAGCACGGGATGGCTCTCGGCCTCGATGGCCTTGTCGATGGCCTCGACCGTCCGGCGCATCCAGACCTGAATGCCGTGGATGGTCTTTTCCTCTGCGTCGTAGAAGTCGTCGTGGCCGGGGTTGCGCGCGCGGTAGTGCGCGAGCTTCTGGAGCAGCCCGCCCCAGCCCAGGGTGAGGCCGATGGCGTAGTCGCCGCCGAAGTGCGCGTCCGCGCCGATGCCGGAGACGATGCCGTACTTCTTCTGCTCGGGCTTCAGGTGGTCGTACTTCAGGTCCGGGTGGAACTTGATGGGCCGCGTCCAGGCCATGCAGTTCATCCAGCGGTTGGCAAAGGCGTCGCAGGGGTCGATGAACACGGGATGCTCGGCCATCATGTGGTAGAAGTTCTCGCTCCACCCGTCGTAGCCCACGAAGGTGCCGGCCGGGTGGTTGAAGATGGGTTCAAAGTGGTAGTCATCCGGGGGCTTGATGGCGCCGTAGTCGTCGCCGTCGGCCCAGGACTGGATCCCCGCCTTGTCCTTCGTGTCCTCGATCTTGCGCTCCCGAAGGATGCGCAGGCGCTCACGGTAGCTCACGTCCGCGTCGGGCGGCAGCTTGTTGATGCGGTCTCTCATGGTCGTTCCTCCTTATCCAACGCGCACCGAGGGGCAGACGCCGCGCGCGGCGTCCGCAAGGGACTGGATCTTCTCCTCGGGCAGCGGCCGCGCCGTGGCAAAGGCGTTCTCCACGTCCAGGGCCAGGTACTTGGACGAGCCCAAGGGGTTGAAGTTGAGCAATTCATAGTAGAGGAGGTTCGGCAGCTGCGCGGCAAAGGCCGCGATGGCGGAGATCTCCTCCGGGCGGTCGTTTACGCCGGGGATGACGGGCGTGCGCACGATCACCGGGACGCCCGTCTCCTTCAGGCGCGCGATGTTCTCCTTGATGCGCGCGTTGGAGACGCCCGTGTACTTGCGGTGCAGGCCGTCGTCCCAGGTCTTCAGGTCGCACATCACCAGGTCCAGTTCGGGGAGCAGCGGCTCCAGGACGGAGAAGGGGACGTTGAGATTGCTCTCGATGGCCGTGTGCACGCCGCGCGCGCGCAGCGCGCGCAGCAGGTCCAGCGCGAAGGCCGGCTGGAGCAGGACCTCGCCGCCCGAGAGCGTGACCCCGCCGCCGGAGCGCGCGTAGTACGCCTCGTCCTGCATGACCTCAAAGAGCACGCGGTCCACGTCTGCCTCAAACCCGCAGACCTCCAGCGCGCCCGAGAAGCAGACCTGCGCGCAGCGCCCCCCGTCGTCGCACTTGCTGCGGTCGTAGACCATCTTGCCGCCGACAACCGTGTGGGACGGACACACCGCCGCGCACGCCCCGCAGCCCACGCACTTGCTCTCGTAGTAGAGAACCTCCGGCGCGGGAGAGAGCGTTTCCGGGTTGTGGCACCAGGCGCAGCGCATGTTGCAGCCCTTAAAGAAGACCGTGGACCGAATGCCCGGCCCGTCGTGCAGCGAAAATCGCTGTATCGCCGTCAAAACCCCCATGCGTATCCTCTCGCTTTCTGTATGAGATGCCCCGCGTTACCCCTTGACCGCACCGGCGCTGATGCCCGCGATGAAGTAGCGCGAGAAGAACAGGTACACCGCGACGACCGGCACGGTCAGGATCACAAGCCCCGCCGTCAGCACGCCGTAGTCGGATGTAAACTGGGATTGGAAATTGATCAGGCCCAGCGGAAGGGTCTTGAGCGCCTCGTCCTTGATGACGATCAGCGCCCAGTAGAACTCGCTCCACACGCCGTTGAAGTTGAAGATGACGAGCGTGGCCAGGGCCGGGGTGATCATGGGCAGGTCGACCTTCCAGAGGATCTTGAAGATGCCCGCGCCGTCGATGCGCGCGGCCTCGTCCAGCTCCTTGGGAAGCTCGCGCACGAAGTTGGTCAGGATGTAGGTACCGGTGATCAGGCCGCTGGCCACGTACGGAATGATGAGGGACCAGCGCGTGCCCATCAGCCCCATGTCGCGGATGGTGATGTAGTTGGGAACCGTGGTCATCTCGGAGGTGACGAACATGGTCATCAGCAGCAGCGAAAGGAGCGCATTGTAGCCCCAGGGCTTGAGCTTGCCAAAGGCGTAGGCGGCGAGCACGATGATGACGACCTGGATGACCAGGGTGACCAGCGTGGTGATGACGGAGTTGAGCAGGTAGGAGCCCACCTTGCCCGTGAACCAGGCAGTGATGTAGTTCTGCGGCTCAAACGTGCTGATGCCAAAGGGGTTGAGGATGACGTCCGAGTTGGTCTTAAAGGAGGTCAGCAACACGAAAAACAGGGGATAGAGCACGAAGACCGCCATGAGGAGGAGCAGGATCTGCTCCACGACGGCGCCGACCGTCCAATGCCGTTTGGCATGAGGCTTTGCGCGCGGTACAGGTATAGGATTCGACGACATGCTTCTCACTCCTTTTCTCTCGGGGTCAAAATCAGTCGGAAAATGACCATGGTGAAGACGACGATCACAAACAGCACGATGGACATGGCCAGCGCACGGCCGTACTTATAGCTCTGGAAGGCGGTTTCCATGATCCACATGCTGACGACCTTTGTGCTGGTGCCCGGGCCGCCCGAGGTCAGCAGGTAGAAGATGTCAAACGCGCGGAGGCAGCCGGTGATGGTGAGGATCAGGTTGATCTCCGTCGTGCCGCGGGTCAGCGGCAGGTAGAAGTAGCGGATCAGGTGCCAGCGGTTCGCGCCGTCGATCTGCGCGGATTCCAGGACGTCCTTGGGGATGTCGAGCATGGCCACGTAGTACAGGACCATGGTAAAGCCCGCGTAGCGCCAGGTGTTGGTCACGATGACCGCGCCCAGGGCCGTATCCGGGTCCGCCGTCCATGCGCGGCAGAGCTCCTCCAGGCCGATTGCGCGCAGGAACTGGTTGATCAGGCCGTATTCCGGGGTGTAGATGTAGCGCCACATGACGGAGATCGCCGCGGCGGGGATGATGACCGGCAGATACAGCGCGATCTTGTAGAAGCTCTGCCAGCGGGGGCGCATGTTGATGACCAGGACCGCCAGCAGGAACCCGAGGGTCAGCTGCACCGCGGTCGCAATCAGCGCGTAGATGACGTTGACCTTCATGGCGCGCCAGTATTCCGGCATGTTGGTGAAGATGCGGATGTAGTTGTTGAGACCCACCCACTCCCAGTCGTCCGTCATGCCCGACCAGTTGGTAAAGCTCATGACGACGGACTTTACGATGGGGTAGAACATGAAGACGGTCAGCATCACGACGATGGGGAGAAGGAAGAAATAGCCCAGGATCTTGCGCTGCGTCTCCAGCTTCAGAGGCTTTCGCTGCATATCGAAACGCTCCTTTCGGCATTTGGAGGAAAACGGGCCGCACGCATGGAATACGCGCGGCCCGTTTCTCTTTCAGAGAGGTTATTCTTCTGCGTCGGCAATGGTGCGCGCGGTGATCTCTTCCACCTGCGTTTCAAGTTCGTCGGCGGTCATGGTGTCGCTCAGGCAGTAGTCGACAAAGGCCTGACCGGTCAGGTCGCCCTTGTTGCCGGTGTTGTAGTCGGCGACGACCTTGTAGCCGCCGTCCTCATACTGCGCGGCGAACGCGCCCTGGACGGGGTCCGCGTACTCGACCTGGTTGGAGGGGACGATGCACAACTCCTCGTTGGCCCAGATGGTCATGGCCTCCTGGCCGGCCAGGCTGCGGAAGAACGCGGCGCAGGCCTGCGGATACTTCGTGCCGGACCAGGCGCCCCAGCCATCGCCGAAGCCGGCCGCGGTGAACATGGCGCGGTCAGAGGCGGCAGGCGCGGGCCAGGAGAAGGAACCGATCTCAAAGTTGTTGGCGGCCTCGTTCAGCTCGCGCAGCGCGACCAGCTCGTTGTTGTTGCACAGCAGCATGGCCGAATCCTCGGTGACGAAGATGGTCTGGCCCTCCTCGCGGCCCAGGCCGAAGGCGTTCTCGCCGAAGTAGCCCTTCTGGTACCAGCCCTTGACGATCTCGGCGGACTCGGCATACAGGCCGTTCCACTCGGTCTTGCGGTCGGTCAGGCGCTCCGGGTCCTCGATCAGGCCGTTCATGTAGACGATGTTGTCAAACACCCTGCCGCGGATGGACTCCACCTGGAAGCCGTTGGGCGTGCCGGGCGCGGAGATGGGGATGAGGCCCGTTTCCAGTATGGTGTCGCACAGCGCGACCAGCTCTTCCTGGGTGGTGGGGATCTCCCAGCCGTTCTCCTCGAACATATCCACGTTGTAGATCACAAAGACCGCGGTGCCGCGCAGGGGCATGCCCAGCACCTTGCCGTCGTCGGAATACTCCTCCAGGGCGGCGTCGTTGATGTACCAGCTGCGCCACTCGTCATCGATGTAGGGCGTCAGATCCAGCAACAGGCCGATGTCGTTGTAGCCCGGAACCTGGGTCGACCACTGGAAGAAGATGTCGTACATCTCATCCGTCGCCGCCGCGGTCTGGATGCTCTTGGTCGCCTCGTTCCAGGGAACGACGCTGACATTGATCTCCATGCCGGGGTTGTCGCGCTGGATGATCTCCAGGGACTTCTCAATCGCGTTGGCGTGCTCGGGGTAGATGTGCATGAAGTGGAGCACGGCGCCCTCCTCCGGCACGGGCTTGGCGGGCGAGCCGCTCTCGGCGGCGGGCGTTTCCGCTGCGGGGTCCTCGGCCGCGGGCTCCTGCGCCTCCGGCGCGGCGGTCGCCGCGGCGGAAGGCTCGTCCGCGGGCGCCTCGGTGCTCGTTGTGCACGCGGTCAAAGCCAGGACGAGGACGAATACCATCAGCAGAGAAACGATCTTCTTTGTCATGAAATACTCCTCCTTTGTTTTTTGCTGAAATCAGCGGCTTCAGCTTCTTGTCCCAGAGCGTAGCACAAATTTTGCAGGGCGTTCCACCATGTGTTAAGAAATGAACATGTTCAGTTCGTTTTGTTAACATTTATCGATGACGGAGATGGAGCGATGGTGTACGTAGCGCACGGGAACGATCCGGCTCTGGATCGAGGCCTGGATGCCGGAGAGGAAGAGGTGCATCTGCGTGACGGCCTCGACGCCCATCTCGTATTTGGGCTCGAGGATGCCCGTCAGGGGGAGGTTCATCCAGGGAAGGTAGGGCTGGTCCCCATAGCCGACGACGGAAATATCCTCCGGAATGCGCACGCCGCGCAGGCAGAGCTGGCGGCAGAAGCTGACGATGGGCAGCGTGGAGTGCCCGGTGACCGCCGTGTAGTGGATTTTGCGCTCCAGGTATTTCTCGGCGGAAAAGGGCAGGTCGCGCAGCGCGCCCGTCCCGATGAAGAGGGGCACGCCCGGGTCGGGCACGCTGAGGACGAGCTCCTCCCTGGGCTCGATGCCGTTGTCCCGCAGGGCCTGAAAGAACCCCTTGAGGCGGCGGGACACGTCGGCGACGGGGCGGTCCGTGGACAGGAAGAGGATGTCCCGGTGGCCGTGCTTGGCCAGGTCGTCGCCGATGAGGTACCCGCCGTTGTAGTCGTCGCTCATGATGGAGGGAACGCCCTCGTGCTCGTTGCCCAGGATGCACACGGGAAGGTTCGCGCGCTGGATCAGGTTCAGCGTGCACTGCTCGGCCTCGGAGTCGAAGCAGGTGATGACCGCGCCGTCGTAGGCGGTCAGGTCCTCGGCGAGCACCGCGCGGTACTGCTCCGCCGCGGTGGGGAAGTTCAGCAGCTTGTAGTCGTAGTGGTAACGGCTCGCCGCATCCATGCAGCCCAGCACGCAGCGGAACAGGTCGCTGTCGCCCGGCATGCAGATGCAGGAGATGAGCAGCCGGCCGCGGAACCGCTGGCCAGGGGTCAGGCTCACCATCAGCCCCTTGCCTGCGATGCGCGTCACCAGGCCCTGGCGGACCAGTTCGTCCACGGCCTTGCGCACGGTCAGGCGGCTGACGGCCAGCTGCATGGAATACTGCATCTCGGAAGGCAGGGATTCGCCCGGCGCGCGCTGGTGCACGTCGGACTCGATATAGTCGTAGACTTGTTCGTAGATCTGCTTAATCATTTGGCCATTCCTCCCGCTTCGATCGGATATACCCCAGTTTGTCTTTTTCTGTTACGGCCATTATAGCGCGGGGAGGCATTTTTTGCCATCCATGCGGCGAGGGGAACCGGTATGTTTTGTATGCGCGGGGGCGGTCCGGGGGAAAAGGATTGTACAGGTCCAGAAAGTTGCATGCGCTTGTAAAGCCCCTGCGTTTCGATATACTGGAAGAAAAAACAGCGCGTCAAAAAAAGGGCAATGTGAAGGATGGCGCTAGGAGGGTATGCGATGCAGCAGGAGAAATTCAAGAAGCTCTATCAAATGGCCGTGGACGACCTGACGGGGAACCTTCTCCCCTGGTGGATGCAGTACAGCGTGGACGAGGAGAACGGCGGCTTCTACGGCGCGGTGACAAACGACAACGTGCCCGAGGCCGGGCACAGCAAGTTCATCACGCTCAACGCGCGCCTGATCTGGACGTTTGCCTCGGCCTACCGCATCCTCGGGGACGAGAACTATTTGCGGTACGCCAAGCGCGCCTACGACTACTTCCTGGCGCACTTCTACGACCGCGAGCACGGCGGCTGGTACTCCCGCGTGGACGAAAAGGGCGCCGTCCTGGACGACAACAAGTACATCTACGGCAACGCGTTCGCCATCTACGGCCTGTCGGAATACTGCCGCGCCACGGGCGACCAGGAGGCGCTGCGCCTTGCGGTCGAGACGCGCGACTGCCTGGAGAAGTACGTCTACGACCCGGAGTACAAGGGCTTTTACGAGAGCTGCCGCGCGGACTGGACGGTCAATCCCTGGGGCAAGGGCATGAACCGCAGCCCCTTTGACGTCAAGACCATGAACACGCACCTGCACCTGCTGGAGGCCTACACCGCGCTGTGCCGCGTGGACGACTCCGCAAAGACGAGAAATTCCCTGCGCCAGCAGCTCTACGTGATGCTGAACAAGATCGTGGACCACGACATCCACCACTACTTCTACTTCCAGGACCGCGCCTGGAAGCCCACGACGCCGGAGATCTCCTTCGGCCACGACATCGAGGGAAGCTGGCTGATGATGGAGACGGCGGAGGTCCTGGGCGAGCCCGAGGCGCACCGCGCCGCGCGCGACACCTGCGTGAACATCGCCCGCGCCTGCCTGGAGCAGGGGCAGCGCGAGGACGGCGCCATGCTCACCGAGTACGACCCGCGCACCGGCCACATCACCCCGGCCATCAGCTGGTGGGAGCAGAACGAGGCGGTCGTCGGCTTCCTCAACGCCTGGGAGATGACGGGCGAGGAGAAGTTCCTGGACGCCTCCCTCCACTGCTTCGACTTCATCAACAAGCGCTTTGTCGACCACGAGAAGGGCGGCTGGTTCTCCATCCTCGACTTTGCGGCGGAGAAGCCCCGCAACCCCTACAAGTGCAACGACGGCATCTGCCCCTACCACAACGGGCGCATGAGCTTTGAGATCATCGAGCGCTACCGCCGCTACGACAAGTAAGGCAAACCCAAAAAGAAAAAGGGCGCGGCCCGCTCCCCCTATCCAAGGGGAACGGGCCGCGCTTTTTCCGGGAAATGGATCAGATGTCGCCGTCCTCTTCGGCGCGCTCGAGGAGGCGCGCGATGTCGCGGTCCTCGTCGCCCGCATAGGAGAGGTCGTCCGGCGCGGCGGTGTCGGGATCGTTGGGATCGGCCTCGGGCAGCGCGGCGGACGCGTCCGCGCTCGCCTCCTCGTCCGTCTCCTCGATCTTCTCCGTCGTGGTCACGGCGACGACGCGGCTGCTGTCCGCAAGGCGCATGAGCCGCACGCCCTGCGTGGAGCGCGACTGCGTGGAGATGTCGGCCACAGCCATGCGGATGATGGTGCCGTCGTCGGAGATGAGCATGACGTCCTCGTCCTCCCGGACCAGCATCAGGGCGGACAGGGGGCCGGTCTTGTCCGTCAGCTGCATGGCCTTGATGCCCTTGCCGCCGCGGGACTGCACGCGGTATTCCGCCTCCGGCGTGCGCTTGCCGTAGCCGTTTTCGGAGATGGTGAGCACCTCGCAGTCCTCCTGCACGGCGCTCATGGAGACGACCTCGTCCCCCGGCGCAAGGTCGATGGAGCGCACGCCCATGGCCGTGCGGCCCATCGTGCGCACGTCGTCCTCATGGAAGCGGATGGACATGCCCTGGCGCGTGCCGAGCAGCAGCTCCCGGCTGCCGTCGGTCAGCGTCACGCCGATCAGCTCGTCGTCCTCGCGCAGCGTCACGGCGATCAGGCCGCTGGCGCGCAGGTTGCGGAACTCGGACAGGGCCGTCTTCTTGATGAGGCCGTTCTTTGTGGCCATGACCAGGTTGCCGCCCTGGTCCTCGTCCACGGGGATGACGGTGGTGACCTTCTCGCCCCCGTCGAGCTGGAGCAGGTTCACAATCGCCGTGCCCTTGGCCGTGCGCCCGGCCTCCGGAATCTCGTAACAGGTGAGCTTGAACATGCGGCCGCGCGTGGTGAAGAAGAGCAGGTCCGCGTGCGTGGAGGTGACGAAGATCTGCTCGGCATAGTCCTCCTCGCGCGTGGTCATGCCGGTGATGCCCTTGCCGCCGCGCTTCTGCGCGCGGTAGGTGTCCGCGGTGACGCGCTTGATGTAGCCGTAGTGCGTCAGGGTCACGGCCATGTCCTCTTCCTGGATGAGGTCCGCCAGCTCGATTTCGTTGGAGACGGGCACGATTTCCGTGCGGCGCGCGTCGGCGTACTTGGCGCGGATCTGCAGGATCTCCTCGCGGATGATGCCGCGCACGAGCTCCTCGCTGCCGAGCACCTCCCGAAGGTGGGCGATGGTCTTTTGCAGTTCGTCGTACTCCGCGCGCAGGCGCTCGCGCTCCAAGCCGACCAGGCGCTGCATGCGCATGTCCAGGATGGCCTGGGCCTGCTTTTCCGACAGGCCGAAGCGGCTCATCAGGCCCTCCTTGGCGTCGGCCGCGGTGCGGGAGGCGCGCAGGAGCGAGATGACCTCGTCGATGTGGTCCAGGGCGATGAGCAGGCCCTCCAGGATGTGGGCGCGGGCCTCGGCCTTGCCGAGGTCGTAGCGCGTGCGGCGGACGATGACGTCCTTCTGGTGCTCGATGTAGTGATAGATCATCTGCTGCAGGTTGAGCACCTTGGGCACGCCGCCCACCAGCGCCAGCATGTTGACGCCGAAGGTCTCCTGCATCTGCGTGTGCTTAAAGAGGGTGTTGAGCACGACCTGGGGGTTGACGTCCTTCTTGAGCTCGATGACGATGCGCATGCCCTGGCGGTCGGACTCGTCGCGCAGGTCGGAAATGCCGTCCACGCGCTTGTCGTGCACGAGCTCGGCGATCTTCTCGACCAGGCGCGCCTTGTTGACCTGGTAGGGGATCTCCGTGACCACGATGCGGCTGCGCGTGGCGCTCATGGGCTCGATCTCCGTGCGGGCGCGCATGATGATGCGGCCCTTGCCCGTCAGGTACGCGGACTTGATGCCGTTCAGGCCCATGATCAGGCCGCCCGTGGGGAAGTCCGGCCCCTTGATGATCTTCATCAGGTCCGCGGCCGTGCAGTCCGGGTGGTCGAGCATGTAGACCACGCCGTCGATGGCCTCGCCCATGTTGTGGGGCGGGATGTTGGTGGCCATGCCCACCGCGATGCCGCCCGAGCCGTTGACCAGCAGGTTCGGGAAGCGCGAGGGCAGCACCTCCGGCTGCATGAGCGTTTCGTCGAAGTTGGGGTAGAAGTCCACGGTCTGCTTGTCCAGGTCCGCGGTCATGTCCGCCGCGATGCGGGACAGGCGCGCCTCGGTGTAGCGCATGGCCGCGGGGCTGTCGCCGTCCACGGAGCCGAAGTTGCCCTGGCCCTCGACGAGCATGTAGCGCATGGAGAAGTCCTGCGCAAGGCGCACCATGGCGTCGTAGACGGCCGTATCGCCGTGGGGATGGTATTTACCCAGAACGTCGCCCACGATGCGCGCGCTCTTGCGGAAGGGCTTGTCGGGCGTCATGCCCAGCTCCGTCATCGCGTAGAGGATGCGGCGGTGCACGGGCTTAAGGCCGTCGCGCACGTCCGGCAGCGCGCGGGAGACGATGACCGCCATGGCGTAGGCGATGAAGGAATTTTTGAGCTCCCGCTCGATGTCCAGCGGAACGAGGCGTTCGCCCTGATAGTTGTCTTGTTGGTCCATACCGGCCTCCTTGCTGTCGTTTGCGGCGTTAGATGTCCAGGTTCGCCACGAGGTTGGCGTTTTCGGTGATGAACTCGCGGCGCGGCTCCACCTTGTCGCCCATCAGCAGGCTGAACATCTCGTCGGCGCTGACGGCGTCCTCGAGCTTGACGCGCTTCATGATGCGGCGGGAGGGGTCCATCGTCGTCTCCCAGAGCTGCTGCGCGCTCATCTCGCCCAGGCCCTTGTAGCGCTGGACCACCACGTCGTTGCCGCGGCCGATCTCGTCCAGATAGGCGGCCAGCTCCTCGTCGGAGTAGACGTAGTGCTCCTTCTTGTTCTTGGTGATCTTGAACAGCGGCGGCTGGGCGACGTAGACGTAGCCGCCGTCGATCAGCGGCCGCATGTAGCGGTAGAAGAAGGTCAGAAGCAGGATGCGGATGTGGCTGCCATCCACGTCCGCATCCGTCATGCAGACGATGCGGTGGTAGCGCAGCTTCTCAGGGTTGAACTCCTCGCCCACCCCGGCGCCGAAGGCCGTGATCATGGCCTTGATCTCCGCATTGGCCAGGATCTTGTCCAGGCGCGTCTTCTCCACGTTGAGGATCTTGCCGCGCAGGGGGAGGATCGCCTGGAAGTTGCGGTCGCGGCCGTTCTTGGCGGAGCCGCCGGCCGAATCGCCCTCGACGATGAAGATCTCGCACTTGCTCGGGTCGCGCTCCGTGCAGTCGGCCAGCTTTCCGGGCAGGGACGTGGACTCCAGCACGCTCTTGCGGCGGGTGAGGTCGCGGGCCTTGCGCGCGGCCTCGCGCGCGCGGGAGGCCATCAGGCACTTGTCCAGGATCGCCTTGGCCACGGAGGGGTTCTCCTCCAGGAAGGTCGAGAGCCCTTCGGAGAGCACGGAGTCCACATAGCCGCGCACCTCGCTGTTGCCGAGCTTCGTCTTGGTTTGGCCCTCGAACTGCGGCTCCAGGAGCTTGACGGAGATGACCGCCGTGAGGCCCTCGCGGATGTCGTCGCCCGTGAGGTTGGCGTCGCTGTCCTTGAGGATCTTGGCCTTGCGGCCGTAGTCGTTGATCACGCGCGTCAGCGCCCTGCGGAAGCCCTCCAGGTGCGTGCCGCCCTCGACCGTGTCGATGTTGTTGGCGAAGCTGAAGACATTCTCCGTGTAGGAGTCGTTGTACTGCATCGCGACCTCGACGGTCGTGCCGTCCTTGACGCCGGAGAAGAACAGCGGCTGGGGGAAGAGCGCCTCGCGGTTCTTGTTGAGGTACTCGATGAAGGAGCGGATGCCGCCCTCGTAGTGGAAGACGCGGCTCTGCCCCTCGCCGCGCTTGTCGGTCAGCTCAATGCGGATGCCGGCGTTGAGGAACGCCAGCTCGCGCAGCCGCTTCTTCAGCGTGTCAAAGGAGTAGGCCGTCACGTCCTCGAAGATCTCCGGGTCCGGGCGGAAGCGGATGGTCGTGCCGTGCGCCTCGCTCTTGCCGACGATCTTCAGGTCGTAGAGGGGCACGCCGCGCTCGTACTCCTGGCGGTAGAGGTTGCCGTTCTGGGCGACGGTCACCTCCAGCCAGGTGGACAGGGCGTTGACCACGCTCATGCCCACGCCGTGCAGGCCGCCGGAGACCTTGTATCCCCCGCCGCCGAACTTGCCGCCCGCGTGCAGCACCGTAAGGCAGACCTCAACCGCGGGCCTGCCGAGCTTGGGGTGGATGCCCGTGGGGATGCCGCGCCCGTTGTCGGCCACGCAGATGGTGTTGTCCTCCTCGATGGTGACCTGGATGGTGTTGCAGACGCCCGCCATGGCCTCGTCGATGGAGTTGTCCACGATCTCATAGACCAGGTGGTGGAGCCCGCGCTCATCGGTGGAGCCGATGTACATGCCCGGGCGGCGGCGCACCGCCTCCAGCCCCTCCAGAACCTGGATATTGGTTGCATCATAGTGATTGATTTGCTCTGTCATGCCCTCACCTCATCTTTGCCAGACCGCCCTCCGCGCGCTTGCGCAGCGTCTGGGCGGAAATGGGGGATAAAAAAAACACGCACCGCCCGCCGGAGGCGGTGACGACCACGGATTTGACCGCGCCCTTGCCGATGGAGCGAACCTCGTGCCCGCCGCAGGACGGCGGAGAGAGCTCCGAAACCAGGTCCGGCCGGGAGGCGACGTCCAGCACGGCCACAACAGAGGAGAGCGGCACGAACGCGTCGCAGCCGATGTGCAGAACCATGCGGAACCCCTCCCGAAAAAGAAATTTCCTTCTTATATATTATATCAGATTTTTGCACCAATTAAAAGAAAGGGGAGGGGATTTAACAGGATAATAATAAACCCATTTTTTTGCCCCGGCGGGCGGAGAAAAGCCGCGGCCTGCGGGAACCGGATTTCCCGCAGGCCGCGGCTTTTTGGGCGCTCCGTCAGCGCAGGCGGAGCAGCGCGGTCAGGAGGATCTCGCCGTGGTCAAAGGCCAGGCCCTGGCCCCAGCCCTCCCCGCAGCGCAGCGCCTCGCCAAAGGGCGTCTGCTCGCGCAGGACCGCCGCCTCGGCGCGCAGCTCGTCGCCCTGCGCGCGAAGGGTTAGGCGCGCCTGGTCCCCGGCGCGGACAAAGTCCACGTCAAACCAGCGGGCGCTCGCCGCATCGTCCCCGGCGCGGGCCGCGGGCGCTGCGCCCTCGACGAGGGCCGCATAGGCGCAGGAGAGGGTCCAGCCGCGCGGGTCCCGCCCCGCCGCGCTGAAGACGCCGACGGGGCAGAGCGTCAGCCCGCACAGATTCGTCTCCTCCTCCAGCTCGCGGGCGGCGGCTTCCTCCACGCGCTCCCCGGGCTGTGCAAAGCCGCCCGGCAGCGCCCACCAGCCGAGGAAGGGGTGGCCGCCCCGGCGGATCAGCAGCGTGCGCAGCGCCCCGTCCGCCGCGCGGGAAAAGAGGCAGACGTCCACCGTCACCGACGGCCGGGGATACTTGTCGGCGCGGTATTGGGCCAGGTACTCCCGCTCCGTGAGGCCGTTTTTGTCGCGCAGTTCCATGGAATTGCCCTCCTTTGCAAAAAGAGGGACGGCGATGCGTCCCTCTTTGCGGTCAATTCTGTCCGTAGTAGGCGTTGGCGCCGTGCTTGCGCAGGTAGTGCTTGTCCAGCAGCTCCTGCTGCATGGCCGCAACGTCCGGCTGCAGGGCCAGGTCGTGCCAGGCCATGAAGGCGATCTCCTCCAGGACGACGGCGTTGTGCACGGCGTTCTTGGGGTCCGTGCCCCAGGCGAAGGGGCCATGGCTGTGCACCAGCACCGCGGGGATGTCCTCCGGGTTCTTGCCCTGGAAGGTCTCCACGATGACGTTGCCGGTCTCCCGCTCGTACTCGCCGGCGATCTCCGCGGGGGTCATCTTGCGCGTGCAGGGGATCTCGCCGTAGAAGTAGTCCGCGTGCGTGGTGCCCAGGGCCGGGATGCCGCGGCCCAGCTGCGCCATGGTGGTGGCCCAGCGGCTGTGGGTGTGCACGATGCCGCCCAGGCCCGGAAACGCGCGGTAGAGCACCAGGTGCGTGGGCGTGTCGGACGAGGGCTTGAGCTTGCCCTCCACGCGCTCGCCCGTGGCAAGGTCGACCACGACCATGTCGTCCGCGGTCATCTCGTCGTACTCCACGCCGCTGGGCTTGATGACGACGAGGCCCTTTTCGCGGTCGATGCCGCTGACGTTGCCCCAGGTGAAGGTGACCAGGCCGTGCTTGGGGAGGAGGAGGTTGGCCGCAAGGACCTGTTCCTTGAGTTTCTTCAGCATCATTCGCTCGCCTGCTCTTTCTTGATGGCCTTCAGGCGCTTCATGACGTCGTTGGCGCCGCGGCCGAAGTAGTCGTGCAGCGTGACGTACTCGGCAAAGAGTTTGTCGTAGACCGCCGCGTTCTCGGGGATGGGGGTGTAGACCAGGTTCTTGGTGCGGCCCATGGCGCGCGCGGCGGCAAAGATGTCGTCATAGCCGCCGGCGGCCTCGCCCGCCGCGACGGAGGCGAAGATCGCGCTGCCCAGGGCCGGGCCCTGCGCCGAGCCCGCGATCTTGATGGGCATGTTGAGCACGTCCGCGTAGATCTGCATGGCCATGGCGTTCTTCTGGGAGATGCCGCCGGAGGCGAAGAACTCCTCCACCGGCACGCCGTTTGCGCGGTAGTTCTCGATGATCTCGCGCGTGCCGTAGGCCGTGGCCTCGATCAGCGCGCGGTACATCTCCTCCGGGCGGGTCGCCAGCGTCATGCCCAGCATCATGCCCGTCAGGTCCACATCCACCAGCACCGAGCGGTTGCCGTTCCACCAGTCCAGCGCGAGCAGGCCGCTCTGGCCGGGCCGGAGTTTTTCCGCCTTCTCGGTGAGGTAGACGTGGATGTTCTTGCCCTGGGCCTCGGCCTCCTGCGCGTAGGCGGCGGGCACGCAGTTCTCCACGAACCAGGCGAAGTGATCGCCCACGCAGCTCTGGCCGGCCTCGTAGCCGTAGTAGCCGGGCAGGACGCCGTCCGCCACGACGCCGCACATGCCGGGCACCTGCTTTTCCTCCTCCGCCATCATGATGTGGCAGGTGGAGGTGCCCATGATGGCCAGCATCTTGGCCGGGCCGTCGATGCCCACCGCCGGAACGCAGACGTGCGCGTCCACGTTGCCCACGGCGACCGCGATGCCGGGGCGCAGGCCCGTGAGCGCGGCGGCCCGCTCCGTAAGGCTGCCCGCGCGGCTGCCCAGGGGCGTGATGACCGTGCCGAGCTTGTCCTGCACGACGGTTTCCAGGCGGGGGTCCAGGGCCTTGAAGAAGTCCGGGCTCGGGTAGCCGGTCCGCTTGTTCCAGATCTCCTTGTAGCCGGCGGTGCAGCTGTTGCGCGTCTCCTGGCCGCAGAGCTGCCAGATGATCCAGTCCGCCGCCTCGATGAAGCGGTCCGCCGCCGCGTAGATCTCCGGCGCCTCGTCCAGCACCTGCCAGATCTTGGGGATGGCCCACTCGCTGCTGATCTTTCCGCCGTAGTTTTGCAGCCAGGCCTCGCCGCGGGCCGCGGCGATCTCGTTGAGGCGGTTGGCCTTGTCCTGCGCGGCGTGGTGCTTCCAGAGCTTGACGTAGGCGTGCGGCTCGCGCTCGTATTCCGGCAGGAAGCACAGCGGCGTGCCGTCGCGCTTGGTGGGAAGGAGCGTGCAGGCCGTAAAGTCCGTGCCGATGCCGATGACGTCGTCCGCGGAGACGCCGCTCTTGCGCAGCACCTCCGGGATGGTGTGGGCGAGCACGTCAAGATAGTCCTGCGGGTGCTGCAGCGCCCAGTCCGTGCCGAGCTTGACCCCGCAGGGGAGCTGCTCGTCCATGACGGCGTGCGGATATTCGTAGACGGCGTCGGCCAGCTCCTGGCCGGTGCGGGCGTTGACCAGCACGGCGCGCCCGCTCAGCGTGCCGTAGTCCACGCCGATGGTGTATTTTTCCATGCGATGAACACACCTTTCCTCTATTTTTTCAAGGGCGTTGCCCAATCCCTCTCTTCCACCATCTTACAACAGTTGGAGGGAAGTTGCAAGGCTCTTTGCCGCCCCGGCCCGGGGGCGGAGAGGACGAGATAAAATAAAAATGCGAATATGGATTGACTTTCATTTTATTTATGGTATACTTAATTTTGTTGAAGGAGGGGAGAGGCATGGACATCGACAAGGTTCCGCAGTGGTTTTTGGCGCTGGAGGAGGAGGACGCCTCGTTTCTGAAGAACTTCGTCTGCGCGTCCGGGTCGCTCAAGGAGGTGGCGCGGCGCTACGAGGTCTCCTATCCCACGGTGCGGCTGCGGCTGGACCGGCTCATCCAGAAGATTTCACTCGCGGACCGGCGCGAGGAGGAGCCGTTTTTGACCTATATCCGGAGCCTTGCCGTGGACGCCCGCATCGACCTGGAGACGGCCAAGGACATCATGGAGCACTACCGCAAAGAGGCGCGAGAGAGCGCGCAGGAGAAGGGAGAGAGAACCGAATGAAAGCGCTGATCTGTGTTGCAGTTATCGCATTGACGCTGTTCCACTTCTGGGCGAGCCATAAGAGCCCGCGCCGCTGGTACCTGGGCGGCATCGTGCCCCTGATTTGGGCGGGGACGCTCGCCTTCCTGTTTGCAAGGGGGAGCATCGTCCTGGGGCGGGACTGGGCGATGCTGGTATTTCCCATGCTCCTGCTGCTGCTGATCTGGGCAAAGGGGCAGCACGCGGCGCGCAGGCGGGAGAACAACCGCATGAAGGCGCGCGACATCGCGTAAAGCAGACAAAAAAAGAAAAACGCGCGGGGGAGAAGCAAGCCTTCTCCCCCGCGCGCTTTGTCATTCCTCGTCGTCCTCGAACTCGACGGCCTCCAGGTACTTGGCGTAGAGCTCGTTCAGGAGCTTTTCGTCCTCCACGCCCTGGTAGACGTCCTCCTCGCCGTTCTTGCCGGGAAGGATCTCCAGGAAGATCAGCGCGTTTTCGTCCTCGTCCTCGCCGTAGTCGATGCCCTCGATGGGGATGAGGCAGACGTACTCCTTGTTCTTGTGGGTCACGGTGACGACGTGCTCAAACTGCACCTCGTTGCCGTCCTCGTCCGTCAGGACCACGATGTTGTCCAACTCTTCGGTCATGTTGGCTCTCTCCTTTCGGCTGGAAAGCGGGCCGGGCAGCTCATGTAGGTTTGCAGGATCAGGACCGCGGCAACCTTGTCCACGACGGCCTTGTGCGCGCGGCGCTTGAGCCCGCCCTCCTGCAGCGCGAGGTGCGCGCTGGCGCTGGTGAGCCGCTCGTCCACATAGTGAAGGGGAAGGTTCGTGCGCGCGGCGAGCGCGTCGCCAAAGGCGCGCGTGTCCGCGGCCTGCTGGCCCTCGCTCCCGTCCATGTTGCGGGGAAGGCCCAGGACGAAGGCCCCCGCGCCGCGCGCCCTGGCAAGGTCGGCAAAGTGCGCAAGGTCGTTTTCCAGGCCCTTGCGCGTCCAGGTCTCCAGCGCCTGCGCCGTGATGCCGAGCGCGTCGCTGGCCGCAACGCCGATGCGCACGCTGCCGACATCCAGCGCGATCACAGTGTTTTCCATCGCTTTTCCCAAGGAAGGCGCGCGCAAGCGCCAATGCCTTGCGCGCGCCTTCCCTCCGCTCCCGTCATTGTTCTTGGTCCAGCACGTAGGAACGCACCAGCTCCTCCAGCAGCTCGTCGCGTTCGAGCTGGCGGATGAGGTAGCGCGCGTTGCCGTAGCTGGTGATGTAGGTCGGGTCGCCCGAGAGCAGGTACCCGACGATCTGATTGATGGGGTCGTACCCCTTTTCCTTGAGCGAACCGTAGACGCTCATCAGAATGTCGTGTGCGTTCATGGATACGGCGTTTTCAAGCTGAAATCGCATGGTATCGTTAAACTGGTCCATCCCCTCGCGCTCCTTCCCGTTCGATCTTCTCCCATTATACACTACGGGGCGCGAGAATTCAAACCCTTTGTATTCATCTGTCGCAAATGGCGCATAAAAGCATCAGATCCGCAGCCGAGCGTCGCGCAGGGCGCGCAGGGCCGCCCGCAGGGACAGCGCCGCGGGGATGGCGTAGAACATGCCCGGAAGGCCCGCCAGCCATCCGCCCGCGATCAGGAAGAGCACGACCAGCGCCGGGTGCAGGCTCGCCGTGTCCCCGATGACGTGGGGGGAGACGACCAGGTTCTCGATCTGCTGGGCGAGCAGCACGACCGCGATGCCGCCAAGGAAGGCCGGGAACCCCTCGGTCACAGAGAAGAGCGCGATGGGGATCATCCCCAGCCAGGGCCCGAAGTAGGGGATGAGGTTGCAGACCGCCATGACCAAGCCCAGCGCCAGCCAGGCGGGCAGGCCGATGACGAGCAGCCCCAGCGCCGTGAGCGTGCCCGTTATGGTGGAGACCGTGAGCTGGCCGTGGACATAGGCGGCCATGGCGTCGCGCACGGCCAGGGCCACGCGCAGCACCGGCTTGCGCACGCGGCTGGGGATCAGCCGCGTGAGGTACGCGAAGAGCCGCCGCCGGTCCCGAAGCATGTAGAAGGCCAGAACCGGCGCGAACAGCAGATACCCCAGGTTGGACACGCCCTGCACCACCTGCATGAGGCGAGAGAAGAGGAACTCCGCAAACAGCGTCAGGAGGTCGCCGGCGCGGCTCTGCAGGGCGAGCACCGTCTCCTCGGGCAGGCCCAGCGCGGCCATGCGCGCGGACAGCGCCCTAAGCAGGTCCCCAAAGGATTCCACGAGCTGCGGCGCGCTCTGGCCCAGCGCCGCAACCTGGCGCAGCAGCGCCGGTATGCCAAACACCGCGAGCACAGCGAGCGCAAGCGCGGCCGAGGCAAAGGCCAGGACAGAGGCCAGGCCCTGCGAAAGGCGGAGCCTCTGGCGGAAGAGCCGCTCCAGGGGGCAGAGCAGGTAGGCCAGGGTCGAGGCGACAAGCAAAAGCAGGGCAATGCGCCCGATCGTTCTTCGCAGGACGATCAGCAGCGCAATGCCCAGCAGCCACCCGATGCCTTTTTTCCATTTCCCTTCCATGCGTGCAGTTTGGCGGCAGGCGCATGGCGCCTACCGTTCCAGCATGGGCTTGATGTGCTGGCGCACCAGGCGCTTGCCCTGCTTGACGGCCCGCCGCGCCATGCAGCGCCCCTGCGGGCAGGACAGAAACGCCGCGGTCACCGCCGCCGCGCCCGCCATCATGCCCAGGCCCATGCCCAGACCGAGATGCGACTTCCTCATGAGAATCATGCCTTCCGCCTCCTTCTTTCGTCCTCAGGATTCGGCCGGCGGCCCCTCGCCGCCGGCGTCCTCCGTCACGGCCACCACGCCGTTGGGCCGCATCGTGAAATCGCGCACGTGGATGCGGCCCTGCAAAAAGTCGTCCACAATGCCTTGGGAGACTTCCAATTGCAAAACCCGGCCGGTTTCCTCGTCTATGAGCGCGTCGGTTACCCAGCCCAGACGCTCGCCCGACGTGTCCAGCACGGTCAGGCCCAGGATTTCCTCCTGGCGCCGGAGGGCGGCGGGGATCTTTTCCGCCGCGCGCACCGCGACCGCAACCTCGCCCCACAAGGCAATGCTTCCAAATGGGACAAAGCGCTTTCTCCTCATCGGACCATAGAGCCGAAGAATCAGCCCGGCGACATCCTGCCCGTCGGCGCTCAGGCAGACGCGCTCCACCAGCCCCAGGCGCCTGCCCGTTCCATGCAGCACAGACGGAAGACTGATGATCTTGGACATGCGCTTCATGCACGCCCATCTCCTTCACCCGATTGCGTGTTTCACTGGTACTAAAGTGCCCCAGGAAGGCTGCCGGTATTCTGGCAGTTCCTGGGGCGGATAAATTTGACAAATCAGGGGGAAGATCAGGCCTCTTCGGGGATCTCCTCGTGCTCGGCGTCCGGCTTTTCAAAGCCCTCGGGCAGGGGGAGGTTGTTTTTCTTGAAGTAGTCCTCCAGCGCCTCCTTGAGCGCCTGCTCCGCCAGCAGCGAGCAGTGCATCTTGACCGGGGGCAGGCCGTCCAGCGCCTCGGCCACGGCCTTGTTGGTCAGCTTCATCGCCTCCTCGATGGACTTGCCCTTGACCATCTCCGTGGCCATGGAGCTGGTGGCGATGGCCGCGCCGCAGCCAAAGGTCTTAAACTTGACGTCCTCGATGATGCCGTTTTCGATCTTGAGGTAAATGCGCATGATGTCGCCGCACTTGGCGTTGCCCACCGTGCCCACGCCCGAAGCGTCCGCAATCTCTCCCACGTTGCGCGGGTTGGTGAAATGATCCATCACTTTTTCCGAATACATGAATCCAATCTCCTCTGTTCTCGTTTTTGCAAGGGGGGAATGCAGCGCTTAGAGCGTCCGGTCGTCGTACAGGGGGGACATGGCGCGCAGGCGCGAAACGATCTTGGGCAGCTCCTCGAGCACGCGGTCGATCTCGGCCTGCGTGTTGTCGCGGCCGATCGTCAGGCGCAGCGAGCCGTGCGCGATCTCGTGCGGCAGGCCGATGGCCAGGAGCACGTGCGAGGGGTCCAGCGACCCGGAGGTGCACGCCGAGCCCGAGGAGGCCGCGATGCCCGCCATGTCCAGCGAGAGCAGGAGCGCCTCGCCCTCGATGTAGCGGATGGAGACGTTGACATTGCCCGGCAGCCGCTTTGTCGGGTGCCCGTTGAGGCGGGACTCCGGGATGGCGTCCAGGATGCCCGCGATCAGCCGGTCGCGCAGGCCGGAGATGCGCGCGTTTTCCTCCGCCATCTCCGCGGTGATCAGCTCGATGGCCTTGCCCATGCCCACGATCGCGGGCACGTTCTCCGTGCCGGCGCGGCGGCTGCGCTCCTGCGCGCCGCCCTCGATGAGGTTTTCGATGCGCACGCCCGTGCGGATGTAGAGCGCGCCCACGCCCTTGGGCGCGTAGAACTTGTGCCCGGAGAGGGAGAGCATGTCGATCTGCATGGCGGCGACGTCCAGCGGCATGTGGCCGACGGCCTGCACCGCGTCCGTGTGGAAGAGCACCTTGTGCGCCCGGCAGACCGCGCCGATCTCCGCGATGGGCTCGATGGTGCCGATCTCGTTGTTCGCCGCCATGACGCTGACCAGGATCGTGTCCGGGCGGATGGCCGCCTCCACCTGCTCCGGCGTCACCAATCCGTACTCGTCCACGGGGAGGTAGGTGACTTCAAAGCCCTCCTTCTCCAGGGCCTGGCAGGTGTGCAGCACCGCGTGGTGCTCGATGGCGGTCGTGATGATGTGCAGGCCCTTCCTGCGCAGCGCGTGCGCCGCGCCCTTGATGGCCCAGTTGTCCGCCTCCGACCCGCCGGCGGTGAAGTAGATCTCTTCCTTCTTGGCGCCGATGGCCGCCGCAACCTGCGCGCGCGCCTTCTCCATCGCCTTTTTGGCCTCGCGCCCAAAGGAATGGACGCTGGAGGCGTTGCCGTATGTTTCCATCATCGCGGGCAGAACCGCCTCGGCCACCTCCGGCCGCACGCGGGTCGTCGCCGCATTGTCCAGGTAAATTCTCTCCATCTGGGTGTGCTCCTCCCACTCTTAAACTTCTGAAACTTTTGAAACTTCCGATTCCGCTTCCTGGCAGCAGCGGGCCGCGTCCTCGAGCATGTCCTGTAGGGAAATGCTGTCCATCACCTCGTTGACGCCCCGGTGGATGCGCAGCCACAGCGCGTGCATGGCGCAGCCGTTTGCGCGCTCGCACTCGCTCACGACGCATTCGGTCGCGGCGAGCGGCCCCTCCAGCGCCCGGAGGATCGCGCCGACCGAGATGGCCGCCGGCTCCCTGGCCAGGATGTACCCGCCCTGCGCGCCGCGGATGGAGAGCACCAGCCCCGCCTTGCGCAGGGGCGCGATGAGCTGCTCCAGATAGGCCTCCGGGATGCCCTGGCGCTCCGCAATGCACTTGACCGACTGCGGCGCGCCCCCGTAGAGCTGCGCCAGGTCGTACATGGCGCGCACGCCGTACTGCCCCTTTGTGGATAACTTCATGCAAATAGACCGCCTTTGAATTCCGATTCCCGACCAAACCGATCGGTTTTCCTTGCCTATAGTATCACCGCTTTGGAAGGCTGTCAATCACCAATCCGACAAGTTTCATAAGATTTCACGAAACCGCGCGGCGCGCCGTTGCCGCCGGGCGCGCGGTGTGCTATACTACAGGACGAACAACCGAATCCCAACGATGTCTTCAGGGCAGGGTGCAATTCCCGATCGGCGGTACAGTCCGCGAGCGCGCGAGCGCAGGACTTGGTGCAATTCCAAGACCGACAGTAGAGTCTGGATGAAAGAAGACGTGCGGAGCGGGTGCGCCCTTTTTTGCGCGCACCCAAAAATGCACACCCGAAAGACAGAATTGCGCTTTCGGGTGTGCATTTTTCTTCGGAGGTGGGAACATGATCCAAAGGACGAGGCAAATCACAACGGTCGGCATGCTTTGCACCATGGCGTACGCGCTGGTGGCGCTGGTGCGCATTCCCCTGGTGCTCTTTCTGGAGTACGAACCCAAGGACGTCGTCATCGCGATCGGGGGGCTTGTCTACGGGCCGTTCACGTCCTTCCTGGCGGCGGCCATTGTGGCGCTGCTGGAGATGGTGACGATCAGCGAGGACGGCATCTTGGGCTGCGTCATGAATGTGCTCTCGAGCTGCTCGTTTGCATGCACGGCGGCCTATATCTATGGGCGGCGCCGCACGCCCGGCGGCGCGGTGTTGGGGCTGTTGTGCGGTTGGGTGCTGATGGCCGCGGTCATGCTGCTGTGGAACTACTTGATCGCGCCCCTGTACATGGGGCAGCCGCGGGAGGCGGTCGCCGCGCTGCTGCTGCCGGCGTTCCTGCCCTTCAACCTCGTCAAGGGCGGGCTGAACGCGGCCCTTGTCCTGCTCCTGTACAAGCCCGTGGTCACGGCCCTAAGGCGGGCGCGCCTGGCGGAGCCGACGCAGGCGGGAGCGGGAGGCCGGGCGCGCGGGGGCATCGCCCTCCTGGCCCTGGCGGCGCTGGCGACGTTTCTCCTGCTCGCCCTGGCCCTGCGCGGCGTGATCGGATAAACAAGCGCCGGCCGGGAGCAGAGGCTCCGGCCGGCGCTTGTTTGCCTGAAAAAAAGATCAGACCTCGGGGTAGAGCGGGAAGCGGGCGCAGAGGTCGAGTACGCCGAGCTTGACCTCCTCGACGGCGCTGTCGCCCTCCTTGGCGAGCTTGGCGATCCACTTGGCGATCTGGACCATCTCCGGCTCCTTCATGCCGCGGGAGGTCGCCGCGGGCGTGCCGATGCGGATGCCGCTGGTGACAAAGGGCGACTTCGTCTCAAAGGGAATGGTGTTCTTGTTGACGGTGATGTGCGCGGCGTCCAGGCGCTTTTCGAGGTCCTTGCCGGTGACGTCCAGCGCGGAGAGGTCCACGAGCATCAGGTGGTTGTCCGTGCCGCCGGAGACCAGGCGCAGACCCTGCGCGGTGAGCTCCTCCGCCATGGCCGCGGCGTTCTTGACGATCTGCTGCTGGTAGGCCTTGAACTCGTCGGTCATGGCCTCCTTCAGGCAGACGGCCTTGGCTGCGATGACGTGCATCAGCGGGCCGCCCTGCGTGCCGGGGAAGACCGCGCTGTCGATCTTCTTGGCGTATTCCTTCTTGCAGAGGATGAGGCCGCCGCGCGGGCCGCGCAGCGTCTTGTGCGTGGTGGTGGTCACGATGTCCGCGTAAGGCACGGGATTGGGGTGCAGTCCCGCCGCGACAAGGCCCGCGATGTGCGCCATGTCCACCATGAAGAGGCAGCCGGCCTCCTTGGCGATCTCGCCCAGGCGCGCAAAGTCGATCGTGCGCGGATAGGCCGACGCGCCCGCCAGGAGCATCTGCGGCTTGTGCTCCAGCGCAAGGCGGCGCACCTCGTCGTAGTCGATGCGCTCATCCTGCTCGGAGACGCCGTAGGGGAGGATGTTGAAGTACTTGCCGGACAGGTTCACGGGGGAGCCGTGCGTCAGGTGGCCGCCGTGGGAGAGGTTCATGCCCAGGATCGTGTCGCCGGGCTTGAGCAGGCCGAAGTACACCGCGATGTTCGCCTGCGCGCCGGAGTGCGGCTGCACGTTGGCGTGCTCCGCGCCGAAGAGCTCGCACGCGCGGTCGCGGGCCAGGTTCTCCACGATGTCCACGTACTGGCATCCGCCGTAGTAGCGCTTGCCGGGATAGCCCTCGGCGTACTTGTTCGTCAGGTGGCTGCCCATGGCCGCCATGACCGCGGGGGAGACGAAGTTCTCCGAGGCGATCAGCTCGATGTGGTCGCGCTGGCGGCCCAGTTCCAGTTCCATCGCCGCCGCGACCTCGGGATCGGCCGCCGCAACCAGTTTCAGATCCAACATATCCATATCCTCCCTATCTCGTTTGCGCAGTGCCACGCTTTTCTCCATTATAGGGGAAAGGGCGGGGAAAGCGCAAGGGCGGAGCCGATTTTTTTGACAGCGCGCCCGCCGGGCGGTATACTTACCGGGAAGAGCGCCCGCCAAAGCCGGCGGCGCGGAAAGGGAGACGCATGATTCGAGAGATTGTACACGACCCGCTGTTTCTGTCCCGCCCGTCGGCGCCGGCGACAAGCGAGGACCTGGCCGCGGCCCAGGACCTGATGGATACCCTCCGCGCGAACCGGGGAACCTGCGTCGGCATGGCCGCGAACATGATCGGCGTCCTGCGCCGCATCGTCGCCGTGGACGACGGCGGGAAGGACCTGCTCCTGCTGAACCCGGAGATCCTCCGGGCGCAGGACCCCTTTGAAGCGGAGGAGGGCTGCCTCTCCCTGCCCGGAACCCGCAAGGTCCGGCGCTACGGCAGCATCAAGGTGCGCTACTGCAACGAGAAGTTCCAGGTGCGCGTGCGCACGTTCACCGGGTGGACGGCGCAGATCCTGCAGCACGAGATCGACCACTGCAACGGCGTGCTGGTCTGAGGATCAATCCGGCCGGCTCTCCTCGTCCGTGGCCTCGAGCTTGAAGACGACCGGGCGCAAGCCGTCGTTGCAGCAGCAGATGGCCACACCCGGCTTGCGAATCCAGTCGCCGTAGTAGAAGACGTCCTGCCCCGCGCCGTGCGCGAGCGCGAAGGCGTACTGGTAGATGGCCTTCCAGGCCTCGTCGCAGAAGCCCTCGGGCTTGGCATTGAAATTCACCTTTTTCTGGAAGCGGGCTGCGCAGTCCGCTTCGTTTTTTTACGCTTTCGGCGCGAAGGTGAAGACTTCCTCCTGCCCGCGCAGCAGGAGCGTCGGCGTCCTCTCGCCGCCCTCCTCCACAAAGCCGCAGATGGCCTGCGCGCTTCCGCCGTCCAGCCATTCCACGGCGTAGACGCGCGTGCCCTCGCCGGCGCTGCCGTCTTCCAGCGGCGCGTAGGCGGCGGTGCGCTCCGTCTCCCCGCGCGCCAGGCGCAGCGTGCCGTCCAGCGCCGTGCAGAGGATCTCCTCCGTCAGGGGCGCGGCGTCCGGCCAGAGCGACTGCGCTTCCGGCAGGCAGTAGACCACGGCGCCGTCCTCGAGGCTCTGCACGCGCACGAGCTCCCAGGTGACGCCCTCGATGGCGGCGCTCTCCCCGCCGCTGCACCCGGTCAGGAGCAGAAGGCCGAGGAGCAGGAGGCACAGCGCCCGTTTCCGTGCGGTCATTCCTCGCATCCCCCTTCCCTGCGGCGCGCCCGAAGCAGGCGAATCCCCAGCGCCACCGCCGCGGCCAGCGCGGCCAGCCCCAGCAGCCAGAGCAGGGGGAGCCAGGAAGAACCCTCGACGCGGATGCCGGTCATGCCGACCGCGCCCCCGATGGCGTCCGCGGGGACGCGGCGGCGAAGCAAGGCCGCCAGCGCCGCCGCGCCCAGGGCCAGCACGGCGGCCGCGGCGCAGACGAAAAACCAGACCGCGCCCGCGCCCCGGCGCGCGCCGGGCGCGACGCCGCGCGCAAAGGCCTCCGGCGGGCCCAGCCGCTCCAGGACCTGGGCCTCGCTCTCGCCGCGGGCCTGGGAGTCGGCGAAGATCTCCTCCAGGTCGCGGCGAACCCCTGCGCGCCGCGCGCGGGGCAGCGCCCGGAGGACGCGCTCGATGTACCGTTCTTTCACGATGGATTCCCTCCTTCTGCATCGTCCGGCGCGAGGAAGCCCTCGACGCACGCGGCGTATTCGCGCCAGAAGGCGACGCGCTCGCGCAGGGCCGTCTCGCCCGCGGGCGTGATGGAATAGTATTTCCGCGTGCCGCCGCCCCCTTGCGCGGGCGCGATCCGGCAGCGGATCAGGCCGGCCTCTTCCAACCGGTAGAGGATGGGGTAGACCGTGCCCTCCCGCGCATAGCCCAGCACCTGCGCGCCGCCCCGGTTGAGCGCGTCCAGGAGCGCATAGCCATACGTCTCCTCCCGCGCGATCAGGCGCAGCAGGATCATCTCCAGCGCGCCCTTCTTGAACTGGCGAACGTATTTGTCGTCCAAACCGCAGGCCTCCTTCCCGACTACTTTGCATTGCTAAATAGTTATACAAAGTATAGCGCTCCCGGGCGCAGCTGTCAATAGGGGACCGCCCGTTTTCGGAGGGAGCGTATGCAGAGCGGCGAAGCGGGGCTCTTGACAAACGACGTGAGCAGGCTCGCAGACTTTTACAAGCGGCTGCTGGGCATCGAAAACGGCAGCGATGACCCGGTTCATCAGTGCCTGATTGCCGAAGAGACCACGCTGACCATCTACAACGACGGGACGGCAAAGAACAATCAAAACCAAAACATCTGCCTGGCGTTTACGGTGGAGGACATAGAGCAAGAATACCAAAAGGTCCTGGCCCTGGGCGCCAAAGTCCCGGAAGGCCCGACAAAGCGGCCCTGGGGTGCGATCAACCTGCGCTTTTGCGACCCGGACAACAATCAAATCTTCTTTCGGAGCTTTCCGAGGGAGGAAGAAGGTCCTTCCGCGCGATAAGGCGGCTGAGGAGACAAAGAACGCCCCGCCCTGCAAAGGAAAAGTCCGGTTTGCAGGGCGGGGCGCTTTTGCCGGTTTTTGGGGGGAGCGGGCGGTCTTAGCGAACGATGGTGCCGATCTTCTCGCCGCAGGCCACGCGCATGATGTTCTTTTCCCCCTTGAGGCCGAAGACCAGGATGGGGATGTGGTTGTCCATGCACAGGGTGAGGGCGGAGTTGTCCATGACGGTGAGGCCCCGGTCGATGACCTCGACATAGCCGATCTCCTCGATGGGCTTGGCGTCGGGGTCCTTGCGGGGGTCGGCGGTGTAGATGTAGTCGGTGTTCTTGGCCAGGAGCAGCGCCTCGGCGCCGATCTCCGCGGCGCGCAGGGCGGCGGTCGTATCGGTCGTGAAGAAGGGGCTGCCGGTTCCGCAGGCGAAGATGACGATGCGGCCCTTTTCCAGGTGGCGCACGGCGCGGCGGCGGATGTAGGGCTCGGCGATCTGGCGCATCTCGATGGCGGTCTGCACGCGGCACTGCACGTCGCCGCCGTCGGGCGCGCGGCCCACGCCCAGGCGCTCGATGGCGTCCTGCACGGCCAGGGCGTTGAGGACGGTCGCGAGCATGCCCATGTAGTCGGCCGTGGCGCGGTCCATCTGGACCATGGCGCCCTCGCGGCCGCGCCAGATGTTGCCGCCGCCGATGACCAGGGCGACCTCCAGGCCGCTGACGGCCAGGTCCACGACCTCGCTGGCGACCTTCTCGATGGTTTCCGCGCAGAATCCCTTGCCGTTTTCGCCCAGCGCCTCGCCGGAGAGCTTGATCAGTACGCGCTTATAGATGGGTTTCATGCTGACTGCTCCTTTTTTGCAACGCTCGTTTTGGAAAAGAGGGGAACGCGATGCGGCTGCGCTCCCCTCTTTTTTGTATGCTTTGCGGTTTAGGCCTTCTTGGTCTGGGCGGCGACTTCCTCGGCGAAGTTGTCGTGGCGCTTCTCCAGGCCCTCGCCCATCTCGTAGCGGACGAAGCGGCGGATCTTGATGTTCTCGCCGGTCATCTGCACGCGCTCGGTGACGTACTGCGCAATGGTCTTGTCCGGGTCCTTGACAAAGGGCTGGTCGACCAGGCAGTTCTCCTTGTAGAACTTCTCGACGCGGCCCTCGACCATGCGGTCGACGATCTTCTCGGGCTTGCCCTCGTTCAGGGCCTGGGCGCGCAGGATCTCGCGCTCCTTGTCGAGGATCTCGGCGGGAACCTCCTCGCGGTTGAGGTAGGTGGGATTGGCCGCCGCGATGTGCATGGCGATGTCGCGCACAAAGGCGTGGAACTCCGGGGTCTTGGCCACAAAGTCGGTCTCGCAGTTGACCTCGACCATGACGCCGATCTTGCCGCCCATGTGGATGTAGGCCTCGACGACGCCCTCGGCGGCCACGCGGCCGGCCTTCTTCTCGGCGGAAGCGATGCCCTTCTTGCGGAGCCACTCCATCGCCTTGTCCATGTCGCCGTTGGTCTCGGTCAGCGCCTTCTTGCACTCCATCATGCCAACGCCGGTCGCCTCGCGCAGCTCCTTAACCTGTGCAGCAGTGATTGCCATTTTCTCATCCTCCTGTTCTGGATAAAAGGGAGGTTGTTTCCAGCCCCCCTTGGTCGTTTGAATTATTCCGCAGCCTCCTGCGCGGCGGGCGCCTCAGCGGGAGCGGCCTCCTCGCTCTGCTCGCCCTGGTGCCCCTCGAGCACGGCGTCGGCCATCTTGCCGGCGATGAGCTTGACGGCGCGGATGGCGTCGTCGTTGCCGGGGATGACGTAGTCGATCTCATCGGGGTCGCAGTTGGTGTCGACGATGGCCACGATCGGGATGTGCAGCGCGCGGGCTTCCTGCACGGCGATGCGCTCCTTGCGCGGGTCGACGATGAACAGCGCGCCGGGGAGGTTCTTCATCTCGCGGATGCCGCCCAGGTTGTTCTCGAGCTTTTCGCGCTCCAGGGTGAGCTTGGCGACTTCCTTCTTGGGCAGGACCTCGAACTGGCCGTCGGCCTCCATCTTATCGATGGCGTTCAGGCGGGCGATACGGGTCTTGATGGTGCGGAAGTTGGTCAGCATGCCGCCCAGCCAGCGGTTGTTGACGTAGTACATGCCGCAGCGCTTGGCCTCCTGCTCGACGGACTCCTGCGCCTGCTTCTTGGTGCCGACGAAGAGGATGCTCTTCCCCTCCAGCGCCAGGTCGCGCACGAACATGTAGGCCTCGTCGATCTTGCGGACGGTCTTCTGCAGGTCGATGATGTAGATGCCGTTGCGCTCGGTGAAGATGTAGGGCGCCATCTTGGGGTTCCAGCGGCGGGTCTGGTGGCCGAAGTGAACGCCGGCCTCCAGCAGCTGCTTCATAGAAATAACTGCCATGTGTTTCTACCTCCTTGTTTTGCCTCCTCCGCGCGGGATCTTTCGGGCGGCCAACGGTTTTCCGTCACAAGGGCCCAAAGCGCGGAGTGTGTCATTCACACGCTTTGCAATTATACCACCATTTTCCCCCGCGCGCAACCGCTGAATGCGGGTTCTCTCGCGATTTTAACATGAAAATGGCTGCGCGCATCCCCCCTGGCGGGCAAAATGCGCGCGCATGGCGTTTGCGATGCGGCCGGATCATGGTATAATGAAAGAACAAAAGCATTTGCGGAGGGGATCTTTTATGCAGAACATCGATTGGACGCGCGGCAAGACCGCGATCTTCATCGGCTCCAGCGTCTGCCAGGGCTGCGGCGCGACGAACGAGCGCGGCTGGAGCGCCATGGCGGCCGAGCGCATGGCGCGCAACGGCTGGACGACCTCGAACTGCGCCATCGGCGGGCAGAACACGGCGGACATCCTCCTGCGCCTGGAGCGCGACGTCATCGCCCACGCGCCCGCGGTCTGCTTTGTGGGCCTGGGCCTGTCCAACGAGGGGCTGGCCGCGGCGGAAAACCCCGCCGTGCCCTGCGGCATCTTCCTGAACAACCTTGGGAAGATCGTCGAGGCGCTGGAGGGCGCCGGCATCTTCCCCATCGTGGGCGGCGTCTACCCCAACAACGACTACACTCCGGAAAAGAGCGAGTGGCTCCACCGCGTCCGCGACGAGATGGATACCTGGGACGTGCCCGTGCTGCAGTGGCTGGACGGCCTGGAGGTCGGCAAGACCGGGCACTACCCCGCGGGCTGGGAGAACGACCCCTGGCACCCCAACGACACCGGCTACGCGCACTTCTACGAGCAGATTCCCCAGCGCGTCTGGGACAAACTGGAATGCCCCAAGCCCTAGAGAGGAGGGAGAGACATGGCCATCGTGCCCTTTGCCGCGCAATCCTATGACGAGTTCCCGGAGAGCCGGGAGACCTGCGAGGGGATGCGCTCCCTCGCCATGGACAAGTCCGCCGTCGGCGTGGACTTTCACCTGGACGTCCCCTATGCCGAGCGCGACGGGCGCACGCTGCACCTGCAGATCTTCGTGCCCGTGCGCCATGGCGACGGGCCGGACGCGCGCTATCCCCTGGTGGTCTACGTCCAGGGTTCGGCCTGGATGGAGCAGGAGATCCACCGCTACATGGCGCAGGTGGAGCGCATCGCGGCGCGCGGGTTTGTCGCGGCGGTGGTGGAGTACCGCCCCTCGACGCTCCGGCCCTTCCCCGCGCAGGTGCAGGACGCCAAGACCGCCGTCCGCTTCCTGCGCAAGGAGGCCGCGCGCTACCGCATCGATCCCGCGCGCGTGGCCCTGATGGGCGACAGCTCCGGCGGGCACACCGCGGTGCTCGCGGGCTTCACCGCGGGCGTAGCGGAGCTGGACACCCCGCTCTACGGCGAATACCCCTGCGATGTGCGCGCCATCGTGGACTATTACGGCCCGACGGACGTCAGCCGCATGTGCGAGCGCCCCTCCACCCAGGACCACATCTCCCCCGACAGCCCCGAGGGCCGCATGATCGGCGGGTACAACGTCCTGGAGCACCCGGAAAAGGTCGCGCCCACCGTGCCCATGCGCTACATCGGCCGCGAGCCCCTGCCGCCGTTGCTCATCCTGCACGGCACAAAGGACCGCCTCGTGCCGTTCCACCAGAGCGTCCTCCTCTATGAGGCCATGCGGGAGAAGGGCAAGGACGCGACGTTCTATCGGGTTGAAGGCGCGGACCACGGCGGGCCGGCCTTCTGGGCGCCCAAGACGCTGGATGTGGTCTGCGGGTTCCTCGCGCGCTGCCTGAAGTAGGGCGCGCGCTCAGAGGGCGAGCAGATTTCCCAGGGAGGCGTCGTCCGCCGTGCCCTGGCGGCGCAGCAGAACCGCCGCGTTGTGGTCGAAGCGCGAGTGCTCGATCAGGCGGAAGGCCGCGGCCGCCGCGTCCACGAACCCCTCGCGCGTGGGGACGGACGCCGTGTAGCCGATCAGGAGGAAGCGCAGCAGGGCGTACAGCGCGCACAGGGCCGAGAACTCGTCCGCAAAGCTTTCGTGCCGGTCCGAGAAGGGGAAGCACTCGTAGAACAGGTGGTGGACGAGCAGGTGCTCAAAGTGCCGCTCCCAGGCGGGGAAGCGGCCGGCAAACGCGGCGCGGGCGCTGCAGAATTCCGCCGGCGAGGACAGGCGCGCCTCTGCAATCTCCCGATACGGGGAAAGGCTCTCGCTCGTCTGCGCAAGGGCGTCGAGCACGCCCCGGAGCGCGGAAAGGCCCGCGGCCGCGTCCGGCGCAAAGGCGGGGAGTGCCTCCGCGCACAGGCCGAGGCGGCTGATCTCCGCGCCCATGCGGCCGGCCTCCGCGTCCATCAGGGGCTCCAGCGCCCGCAGCGCCAGCCCCACCCGCGCGATGCGCTCCGGCAGCGGCAGCGCCCGCTTTTGCAGGATCTCGCCGCAGAGGGCGCGGATCGCGCTGTAGTAGCCGCGCGGGCGGCGCAGGCGCTTGCCCGCGGGCGGCGCGCTCTCGAGCGTCAGCTCCACGCTGCGGAAGGTCAGGGGCGCTTCCCGGTCGAGCAGCTGCTCCACCACCGCCTCGCAGCTGTTGGAGCAGGAGCACTCGTAGGCGAACTCCCCGCGCGGCGCGCGCGGATAGAGCCGGCAGATCGAGGGCAGCGCGTCCTCGCCGCAGGCCAGCTGCAGGGCGCAGAGCCCGTCCTCCGCCCGCAGGGGGCAGTCGCCGTCAAAGCGCGGGTTGATCAGGCGGAAGCGCTCGGGCGAGGGGTCCTTGGGCGCGTAGAAGGCGCAGTCCAGCCGGCGGCGGATCTCGGGAGGGCAGTCCATGCCCAGCAGGCGGAAGTATTCCTCCATACGGACGGAAACGCCCCAGCCCTTGCAGCAGGTCGAGCGGCAGCTCCCGCCCTTGCAGCGGAAGGACGGGTAGATATCGGGAACGAGAAACGCGTGCGTAAAGGGCATGAAACAGCCCTCCTTTCCGTTTTATTGCTCTAAAGTAGGAGCATACGGAATTCGGAGGGCACAATCAATCATGAAACTGTTTTCGTTTTGTTACAATTTTTTCGCGCTCACTCGTCGAGCACGACGACGGGCTTGATCAGATCGCGCGGCTTGTCGCGCATGAGGAGCAGCGCCTCCTCCAAATGGCCCCAGCCGTAGAACACGTGCGTGGAGAGCGCGCGCACGTCCAGGCGCTTCCAGAGGAGCAGCTGCGCGAGCTTTTCCATGCGCAGGCGGCCGCCGGGCATCAGGCCGCCCTCGATGCGCTTGTGGCCCATGCCCACGCCCCAGGCCACGCGCGGGATGCCGATGGCGTCGCCGGCGCTCAGGTAGTTGACGTTGCCCACGCAGCCGCCCGGGCGCAGGGCGCGCACGGCCTGGGCAAAGGCGGACTCGTCCCCGCCGGCGATGAGCACGCGGTCCACGCCGCGGTACTCCGTAAGGCGCAGGACCTGCTCGTCGATGCCGCCGTCCCGGTAGCTCAGGATGTCGGTCGCGCCAAAGGCGCGGGCGGCCTCCTGGCAGACGGGGCGCGTGCCCACCGCGAGGATCCGGCCCGCGCCGCGCAGCGCGGAGGCGGCCACGGCCATCAGCCCCACGGGGCCGATGCCGATGACCAGCACCGTGTCGCCGAACTGCACGTCCGCAAGCTCCGCGGCGTGAAAGCCTGTGGGCACCATGTCCGAGAGCATGCAGGCGTCCACGACCGAGATCTCGCGGGGAAGGTGCGCGAGGTTTCCGTCGGCGTCGTTGACGTGGAAGTATTCGGCGAAGACGCCGTCCTTGACGTTGGAGAACTTCCAGCCGCCCAGCATCCCGCCCGAGTGCATGGGGAAGCCCGCCTGCGCCTCCAGGGAGTTCCACACGGGCGTGATGGCGGGGACCAGCACGCGGTCCCCGGGGTGAAAGTCCTTGACCAGGGCGCCGACCTCCACGACCTCGGCGCAGCACTCGTGGCCCAGGGTGAGATTTTCGCGCTCGCCGAGCGCGCCTTCAAAGAGCGTGTGCACGTCCGAGGTGCACGCGGAGACCGCCAGCGGCCGGCAGACCGCGTCCAGCGGCCCGGCGCCGGGCTTGCGCTTCTCCATCCAGGCGCTGCGGCCGATCTTTTGCATTGCGTAGGCCTTCATCGCGTAAAAACACCCGACCTTTCTGCCCCATTTTGCAGGGCAAGCTCGTTTTGAAAATAGAGTGCCCGGCTTTCGGCGGAAAGATTCGGCAGGAAATTTTTTTGGAACTGGAAAGCAGGTGATCTCCATACTGTATCTGAACGACATCAACCGCGAGCTCACGGCCGCGCCGGCGGCCTTTGCCGCGCGCGCGGATGCGGAATACGAAGCGCGGCTTCAGCGCCTGGCGCAGGACATCTACGCCCACCGGGAGGAGAACCCCGTCATCCTGATCTCCGGCCCCTCGGGCAGCGGCAAGACCACCACCGCCCTGAAGCTGGAAAAGCTGCTCGACAGCTGGGGCTGCGAGACGCACACCCTCTCGATGGACAACTACTTCCACCCCTTTGACGAGGAGCAGCGCCAGCGCGCCGCCCGCGGGGAGATCGACCTGGAATCCCCCGCGCGCGTGGACGCGGACCTGCTCAGCCGCCAGCTCCGGGACATCATCCGGCGGCGTCCGGTGCGCCTGCCCAAGTACGACTTTACGACCTCGCAGCGGGTGTATCCCGGCGCCGTGCTCGAGCGCCGGAGCGGGGACCTGGTCATCCTGGAGGGCATCCACGCGCTCAACCCGGACGTTGTGCAGATCCCGGACGAATCCAGCGCCCGCCTCTACATCAGCGTGCGCACGCGCGTGGCCGACGGCGGCCTCGTCCTGCACCCGGCCAAGATCCGCCTGCTGCGGCGCATGGTGCGCGACAGGCTCTACCGCAACCGCAGCGTGGAGGAGACGCTGCGCCTCTACGACAGCGTGCAGCGCGGCGAGGGCCTCTACATCATGCCCCACAAGCACCGCGCCACGCACGAGATCGACACCTTTTTCCCCTACGAGATCGGCGCGTACCGGCCCCTGCTGCTCCAGGACCTGCTGGGGCTGGACCCGGAGGCGCTTGCGCCGATCCAGGACCTTTTGCAGATCCTCACAAACGCCGCGCCCCTGCGCGAGGCGTTTGTCCCCCGCTCGTCCATGATCCGCGAGTTCATCGGCAACGGGCAGTTTGCCTACTAAAAGAAAAAAGGGGGAAGCGACGATGAAAGACGGCGCACAGAGGCGCCCGCTCCAGGACCTGAGCCGGGAGCAGCTCGAGGAGCTGATCGGCCTCTACGCCAAGAACTGGCTCGCGCTGGACGGCGTTTGGTTCCAGGCGGCGGAGCGGCGCTACGGCATGGACGCGGCCATGGACCTGGACGAGGACGCCTGGCGGCGCTATACGGAGATCGAGGCGCGGCGCATCAAGGCGTTTCTGGGCCTTGCGGAGCGGCCCGGCCTTGCGGGGCTGGAGCGCGCGCTCCGGCTGCGCTTTTACGGCCAGCTCAACTGCGACGAGGTCCTGCGGGAGGAGAACGCGCTCATTTACCGCGTGGTGGACTGCCGCGTGCAGAGCGCGCGCACGCGCAAGGGCATGCCCCTGCACCCCTGCAAGCGCGTGGGGCTTGTCGAATACGCGGGGTTTGCCCGCGCCATCGACGACCGCCTGACCTGCGAGTGCCTGAGCTGCTATCCGGACGTCCGGGACGGCGCCTGCGCCTGCGCCTGGCGGTTCGCCCTGAAAAAAGAGGGCTGAAAGAAACCGCGCGGCCGCACCCCTGCGATGGGGGCGGCCGCGCGGCGGTTTTTGGCTATTGCCGGTTGGAGAGGTCCAGGGCCTGCATCTGGGCGCGGACGCAGAGCTCCGCGGCCTTCAGGGCGTGGGCCTGGGTCATGGCGTTCTCGGTGCGGTTCAGGCAATCCAGGATGAGCCGGCCGAAGAAGGGGAGGCCCGTCCGGCCGGTGGCGTGGAATTCGTGCTCGCCCGCGCCGTCCACTAGGAAGAGGAGGTTTTCCTCCGCGCTGCGGGCGACGTCCACATATTTGCGCATCTCGATGTAGCCCTGCGTGCCCAGCAGGACCGTGCGGCCGTCGCCCCAGGTGCGCAGGCCGTCCGGCGTGAACCAGTCCACGCGGAAGTAGCCCGTCGCGCCGTTGTCGGCCAGGAGCGTGCAGTCGCCAAAGTCATCCAGCTCCGGGAACTGCGGATGCGCGTAGTTGGCGACCTTGGCCTGGAGGATGTCCGCGTCCTGCGCGCCTGTATAATAGAGAAACTGCTCGGCCTGGTGGCTGCCGATGTCGCACAGGATGCCGCCGTACTTCTCCCGCGCGAAGAACCAGTCCGGGCGGATGGCGGCCTGGAGCCGGTGCGGCCCGAGCCCCAGCACCTGGATCACGCGGCCGATGGCCCCGCGGCGCACCAGCTCGTCGGCCAGCACCGCAGCCTCCGACTGCAGGCGCTCGCTGTAGTTGACCATGTACTTGCGGCCCGTCTGCGCGACGGCCTCACGCACGGCCGCGAGCTGGTCCAGCGTGGTCAGCGGCGCCTTGTCCGTAAAGTAGTCCTTTCCCGCGCGCATGGCCCGGATGCCCAGGGCGGCGCGCTCGCTGGGGACGCAGGCCCCCGCGATCAGGCGCGTCTCCCCGTCGGAAAGGACCTGCGCCTCGGAGGCGGCGGGCCGGGCCTGCGGGTACTTGGCGCAGAAGGCGCGCACCTTCTGCGGGTCCGGGTCGTAGACCCATTTGAGCGTCGCGCCCGCGCGCAGCAGGCCGTCCGCCATGCCGTAGATGTGCCCGTGGTCCAGGCCGACGGCGGAGAAGACGAACTCCCCCGGCGCGACGACCGGGTCCGAGCAGCCCGCAAAGGCGGAAAAGATGTCCTCGTACATGGAAAACTCCTTCCTTTTGGGATCGTGCGCCGCCCGGCCCTAGCCCAGGACCGTCAGCTCCTTGGGGAAGTGCGTCAGGTTCTCCTTGCCGTCCGGGGCGAGCCAGACCATGTCCTCGATGCGCACGCCGAACCGGCCGGGCAGGTAGATGCCCGGCTCGATGGTCACGATGCTGCGCGCCGGGAAGGTCCCCGTGTAGGTGCGGCTGGCGCGCGGGTCCTCGTGGATGTTCAGGCCCAGGCTGTGGCCCAGGCCGTGGCCGAAGTACGCGCCGTAGCCCGCGGCCTCGATGACGTCGCGGGCCGCCTTGTCCACGTCGCAGCCGCGCATGCCCTCGGCAAAGGCCGCAAGGCCGGCGGCCTGCGCCTCGAGCACCGTTGCGTAGACCGCGCGCATCTCGTCCGTGGCGTGGCCCACGGCAAAGGTGCGCGTCATGTCCGACATGTAGCCGTTGACGACGGCGCCCATGTCGATGGTGACAAAGTCGCCCGGCTCGATGGCCTTGTGCGAGGGGCGGCCGTGCGGCATGGAGCTCTTCTTGCCGGAGACGAAGATCGGAAGCCCCGCCCCCTCCGACCCGCCCAGGTTCATCAGGTACGTCAGCTTGGCCGCGAGCTCGTCCTCGTAGGCGCCGGGGCGGATGTCCGGCAGGAGGTCGGAAAGCGCCTTCTCCGCGATGGCCTGCGCCCGGCGCAGCCACTCGATCTCGCGGTCCTCCTTGACCTGGCGCAGGCGCGAGAGCGCGCCCCCCAGCGGCGCCATCTCGCACGGCAGCGCCGCGCGGTAGGCCTCGAACTGCGCGACCGTCATCTTCTCGTCCTCGTAGCCCAGGGTGCGGATGCCGGCCTCGGCGACAAAGTCCCGGATGGTTCCCACCGTCGGATAGGAGCCCGCGGGCTCGATGACGCGGTAGCCCTGCGGCGCCATGACGAGCGTGGCGTTCTCGATGTAGCGGGAGTCCGTAAAGCAGACGCCCTCCCCGCTGCGCAGTACGAGCACCATCCCCTCCAGGTGGGGAAAGAGCGTCGCGTACTGCATGTTTTCCTCGTGCGTCAGCAGCAGCGCGTCCAGATCCATGGACCGGACGAGCTGCGCGATCTTCTGCAATCTGTTCATGTGCAAAGGCCTCCTGCGGTGTGTTTTTTTGCGGGTTCTTTTAGACAGTCTAGCACGGCGCGCGCAAAATGTCATCCCCTTCCCGTTTTTCCAGCAAACCGCGTGCGCGGCGTGGAAAAGGCTGAGAATCCATACAAAAAATGTCGGATTTGGTGTAAACTTTTCGAGAAGATTGACGCTTTTTGTGAAGATCCCCCTTTTCATGCAGCCGCGGTTGTGTTATAGTAGTAACGGACTTGATCGGGCCCCCATGCGGGGCGGAAGAGTCATTTTCTTTGCCCAATATCGATATTTTTATATCGATAAAACGCAGGACAAAGAAGGCGTTTCCGCATTTACAGGCCCGGTCGAATATGGTAAGATAATGCTGGGAAATATCCGCAAAACCGGCAAAAGAAAGGAGAGCGATCATGGAAACGGGCGGCATCTCCAAGCTCACTCTGCAGCGCCTGCCCACGTACCTATCCTACCTGCGGACCCTTCCGCAGGAAGAGGGCGCGGCCATCTCCGCGGCGGCCATCGCCTCGGCGCTTGGCCTGGGCGAGGTTCAGGTGCGCAAGGACCTTGCAACCGTAAGCGATGCGGGGAAACCGAAGGTCGGGTACCTGATTGCCGACCTCATGCGCGATCTGGAGCACTTTCTCGGATACGGCACGCGCAACCGCGCCGTGCTCATCGGGGTGGGGAATCTGGGCCTTGCGCTCCTTTCCTACGGCGGATTTGCCGACTATGGGCTGAACATCGTAGCCGCGTTTGACAACAAGAGCGCGCTCATCGGCTCGGCCGTGGACGGCCGGCCCGTGCTGGACATCCAGGCCCTGCCCGCCTTCTGCCAGAAGGAGAAGATCCAGATCGGCATCCTCACGGTGCCGGCCTCGGCGGCGCAGGGGTGCTTAAACGCCCTGGTCGAGGGCGGCGTGCGCGCGGTCTGGAACTTTGCGCCGGTGCACCTTACGGCGCCGGAGGGCGTGCTGGTCCAGCGCGAGAACATGGCAAGCTCCCTGGCCCTTTTGTCCTACCATCTCAAGCAGGCGGAAAGGCCGGCGGAAAACGGGTCCGTTCAACCCCGCGGCGCGCGGCCGCGGATTGCAGACGAAAAGACGAAAAATGGAGGAAGCAGACATGGGTAAGAAAGTTACGATCATCGGAGCAGGCAGCGTAGGTTCCACCATCGCCTACACCATGGCGGTCAACGGCATCGCCACGGAGATCGTCATGATCGACATCAATGAAGCGAAGGCCATGGGCGAGGCGCTGGACATCCGCCAGGGCGTTCCCTTCTGTCCCCCCGTCTCGATCTACGCGGGCGGATACCAGGACGCGCAGGATTCCGACATCGTCATCCTGACCTCCGGCATCGCGCGCAAGCCCGGACAGACCCGCCTGGAGCTGGCGCAGGTCAATGTCGACATCACCAAGTCCATCATCCCGCAGATCGTCAAGCACGCGCCCAACGCGGTCTACATCATCGTGGCCAACCCGGTTGACATCCTGACGTATGTCTTCACCAAGGTCTCCGGCCTGCCGGAGAAGCAGGTCATCGGCTCGGGCACGATCCTGGACACCGCGCGCCTGCGCGCCCGCATCGCGGAGTACTACAACATCAACCAGCAGAACGTGCACGCCTACGTCTTCGGCGAGCACGGCGACACCTCGTTTGTGCCCTGGTCCATGGCCACGGTTTCCAACATCGCCATCGACAAGTACTCCCAGAGCCTGACCAACACCGACTTTGTGGAGCCCAAGCTCGTGCACTCCGAGGTGGAGACCTACATCCGCAAGTCCGGCGGCAAGATCATCGAGCGCAAGGGCGCGACCTTCTACGCGGTCGCGGTCTCGGTCTGCCACATCTGCAAGTGCGTCTTCTCCGGCGCGGATACGGCCATGACCGTCTCCAGCATGATGCACGGCGAGTACGGCATCGACGACGTGTGCCTGAGCACCCTGTCCCTCGTCGGCCCGGACGGCCTGGCCAGCAAGGTCATCGCGCCGCTGACGGAGGAGGAGACCGCGCTCCTGCACAAGAGCGCCGACAGCCTCAAGGCCGTCATCGCGGGCATCAAGCTCTGATTCGGATCAAAAAAGCGCATTCCCGGCGGCCGCACAGCCGCCGGGAATGCCTGTGAAATTTTGCGATAAAGAGAGTGAAGAGAAATGTCGAATTACCGCATTGAACACGATTCGATGGGCGAGGTCCGCGTGCCCGCCGACAAGTATTGGGCGGCCCAGACCGAGCGCAGCCACGAGAACTTCAAGATCGGCGTCGGCATCGAGACCATGCCCCGCGAGATCACCCACGCCTTCGGCATCCTCAAGAAGGCGGCCGCCATCGCCAACCACGAGCTCAAGCCCGAGAAGATGACCGACGAAAAGCTCGCCGCCATCTCCCAGGCCTGCGACGAGGTGATCTCCGGCGCGCTCAACGACCACTTCCCCCTGGTCGTCTGGCAGACGGGCTCCGGCACCCAGTCCAACATGAACGCCAACGAGGTCATCGCCAACCGCGGCAATGAAATCGCCGGCAAGAAGCTCCTGCACCCCAACGACGACATCAACATGAGCCAGTCCTCCAACGACACCTTCCCCACGGCCATGCACATTTCCGCGGTCATCGCCATCGAGGACAAGCTCTTCCCGGCCATCGACAAGCTGGTTGCGACCTTCCGCCGCCTGGAGGAGGAGAACGCGGGCATCGTCAAGTCCGGCCGCACCCACCTGCAGGACGCCACGCCCATCCAGTTCTCCCAGGAGATCAGCGGCTGGCGCTCCTCCCTGGAGAAGGACAAGAAGATGCTGGAGATCGCCCTGCCCGAGCTCAAGGAGCTGGCCCTGGGCGGCACGGCCGTCGGCACGGGCCTGAACGCGCCCAAGGGCTTTGACGTCAAGGTCGCCGAGGCCGTCTCCAAGCTCACGGGCAAGACCTTCGTCACCGCGCCCAACAAGTTCCACGCCCTGACCAGCAAGGACGAGCTCGTCTTTGCGCACGGCGCGCTCAAGGCGCTGGCGGCGGACCTGATGAAGATCGCCAACGACGTGCGCTGGCTGGCCTCCGGCCCGCGCGACGGCCTGGGCGAGATCTTCATCCCCGAAAACGAGCCCGGCTCCTCCATCATGCCCGGCAAGGTCAACCCCACCCAGTGCGAGGCCATGACCATGGTCGCCGTGCAGGTCATGGGCAACGACGTGGCCGTCGGCATGGCCGCCTCCCAGGGCAACTTCGAGCTCAACGTCTTCATGCCCGTGTGCATCTACAACTTCCTGCAGTCCGCGCGCCTGCTGGCGGAGGTCATCGTCTCCTTCAACGACAACTGCGCCGTGGGCATCAAGGCCAACCGCGAGAAGATGCACCACAACCTGCACAACTCCCTCATGCTGGTCACCGCGCTCAACCCCTACATCGGCTACGAAAACGCGGCCAAGACCGCCAAGAAGGCCTATAAGGAAAACATCTCCCTCAAGGAGGCGTGCGTCGCGCTCGGATTCCTGACGGCGGAGAAGTTCGATGAGGTCTTCCACCCCGAGCAGATGGCCTAACCACTGAACCGAAATCAAGGGAAGGGAAAGCTATGAACTTTAGTTACTATCCCGGCTGCACGCTGAAGAACAAGGCGCAGGACCTGGATCGCTACGCCCGCCTTTCCGCGGAAAAGCTGGGCATTCACCTGGAGGAGCTGAGCGAGTGGCAGTGCTGCGGCGGCGCCTTCTCCATGGGCAAGGATGAAATCGCAAGCAAGCTGGCCGCCGTGCGCGCGCTCAACGGCGCAAAGGAGCAGGGCCAGGACCTTGTCACCCTCTGTTCCGCCTGCCACAACGTGCTCAAGCAGGCCAACGACGCCATGGCGCACGACGAGGAGTTCTCCGAGCATGCCAACAACTACATGCAGCTGGAGAAGCCCTACAAGGGCGAGACGCGCGTCATCCACTATCTGGAGCTGCTGCGCGACGTCGTGGGCTTTGACAACCTCAAGAAGGCGGTCGTAAAGCCCCTGACGGGCAAGAAGGTCGCCGCCTACTACGGCTGCCTGCTGCTGCGCCCGAGCAAGGTCATGCAGATGGACAACCCCGAGAACCCCACCATCATCGAGGACTTCCTGCGCGCCATCGGCGCCGAGCCCGTGCTCTACGCCAACCGCAACGAGTGCTGCGGCGGGTATGCGGTCCTGGAGGACCGCGCCATCGCGCAGAAGAAGAGCGCCGCGGTCATGGAGAACGCCGCCGACCAGGGCGCGGAGATGATGATCACCGCATGTCCCCTGTGCGAGTACAACCTCAAGAAGAACACGCCGGCCGATGGCCGCCTGCCGGTCTATTACTTCACCGAGCTGCTGGCCGAGGCGCTGGGCGTCAAGGAATAAAGGAAGGAGAGCCAAGATGAGCAAATTCGACAAGGAGCAGATCCTGCGCACCAGCGGCGTCAACGTGCTCAAGTGCATGAGATGCGGCAAGTGCTCTGCGACCTGCCCCTCCTACGATGAGATGGAGTACCATCCCCATCAGTTCGTCTACATGGTCGAAAAGGGCGAGATCGACAAGCTGATGCAGTCTCCCTCCATCTACAAGTGCCTCTCCTGCTACGCTTGTGTGGAGCGCTGTCCGCGGGGCGTGGAGCCCGCCAAGGTCGTGGAGGCCGTGCGCCTGCAGGTCATCCGCCAGCAGGGCATGAACCACCTGACCCCGGACGACATCCCCGCGCTGCTCGACGAGGACCTGCCCCAGCAGGCCATCGTCACCGCGATGCGCAAATACAGCAAGTAAGGAGGAGACAAGATGCAAAGAATTGGCGTATTTGTATGTTGGTGCGGCAGCAATATTGCCGCCACCGTGGATGTAAACGCGGTCTCCGAGGCGCTCGCCCACGAGCCCGGCGTCGTCTTCTCCACCAACTACCAGTACATGTGCTCCGAGTCCGGTCAGAACCTGATCAAGGACGCCATCAAGGAGCACCAGCTCACGGGCGTGGTCATCTGCTCCTGCTCGCCCCGCATGCACGAGGCGACCTTCCGCAAGACCGTCGCGGCCGCGGGCCTCAACTCCTACATGCTGGAGATCGCCAACATCCGCGAGCAGTGCTCCTGGATTCACAAGGACAAGGCTGAGGCCACGGAAAAGGCCATCATCCTGGGCCGCGCGGCGATCGCCAAGGTCCAGCTCAACGCGCCGCTGACCCCCGGCACCAGCCCCGTGACCAAGCGCGCGCTGGTCATCGGCGGCGGCATCGCGGGCATCCAGACCGCCCTGGACATCGCCGACGCGGGCTTTGAGGTCGACATCGTCGAAAAGCAGCCCACCATCGGCGGCAAGATGACCCAGATCGACAAGACCTTCCCGACCCTGGACTGCGCGGCCTGCATCCTCACCCCGAAGATGGTCGACTGCGCGCAGAACGAGAAGATCAACATCTTCGCCTACAGCGAGGTCGAAGAGGTCAAGGGCTTTGTCGGCAGCTTCACCGTCAAGATCAAGAAGAAGGCGCGCTACGTCGATCCGGTCAAGTGCACCGGCTGCGGCGAGTGCACCGAGAAGTGCCCGATGAAGAAGATCCCCAACGAGTTCAACCTCGGCCTGGATACGCGCCGCGCCATCTACATCCCCTTTGCGCAGGCCGTGCCCAAGGTCGCGACCATCGATCCCGACCACTGCAACATGCTCAAGAACGGCAAGTGCGGCCTGTGCGCCAAGGTGTGCTCCGCCGGCGCCATCGACTACAAGCAGAAGGACGAGATCGTCGAGCGCGAGTACGGCGCCATTGTCGTGGCCACGGGCTACAACCCCATCAAGCTCGACGACTACGACGAGTACGCCTACGCCCAGAGCAAGGACGTCGTCTCCTCCCTGGAGTTTGAGCGCCTGACCAACGCGGCCGGCCCCACGGGCGGCACGCTGCTGCGCCCCTCCGACGGCAAGCACCCGCACACCATCGTCTTTGTGCAGTGCGTGGGCTCCCGCTGCTCCAATGAGGGCAAGGGCAAGAGCTACTGCTCCAAGATCTGCTGCATGTACACGGCCAAGCACGCGATGCTGACCCGCGAAAAGTACCCCGATACGGACGTCTACGTCTTCTACATCGACGTGCGCTCCCCCGGCAAGAACTACGACGAGTTCTACCGCCGCGCGGTCGAGGAGTACGGCGTGCACTACATCAAGGGCATGGTCGGCAAGGTCGTGCCGCGCTCGGACGGCAAGCTCCTCGTGCAGGCCTCGGACCTGCTGGCGAACGAGCAGCTGCACATCGAGGCCGACATGGTGGTCCTCGCCGCGGCCATCGAGCCGGATAAGTCCGCGCGGCCGCTGGCCACGATGCTGACCGCCTCCATGGACACCAACGACTTCTTCACCGAAGCCCACGCCAAGCTGCGCCCCGTGGAGAGCCCGACGGCGGGCATCTTCCTCTCCGGCGCGTGCCAGGGCCCCAAGGACATCCCGGACACCGTCGCCCAGGCGGGCGCCGCGGCCTCCAAGGTCATCGGGCTGCTGGCCAAGGACAAGCTGACCGGCAACCCCTGCATCGCGCACCCGGACGAGTGGATGTGCAACGGCTGCTCCTCCTGCGAGAAGGTCTGCCCCTACGGCGCCATCTCCTACGTGGACAAGGAGTTCCGCATGCCCGACCGCACCACGGCCATCCGCCGCGTCGCGGTGGTCAACGAGGCGGTCTGCCAGGGCTGCGGCGCCTGCACGGTCGCCTGCCCCTCCGGCGCGATGGACCTCAAGGGCTTCTCGAACAGCCAGATTATGGCGGAGGTTGACGCACTATGCAAGATGTAAAGACGTTCAAACCCAAAATCGTTGCCTTTTGCTGCAACTGGTGCTCCTACGCGGGCGCGGACCTGGCGGGCACCAACCGCCTGAACTATCCCGCGGATGTCAAGATCATCCGCGTGCCCTGCTCCTGCCGCGTGAACCCCATGTTCATCCTGCGCGCCTTCCAGCGCGGGGCGGACGGCGTCATCCTCTGCGGCTGCCACCCGGGCGACTGTCACTACACCACCGGCAACTACTACGCCCGCCGGCGCATGACGCTGCTGTTCTCGATGCTGGACTACCTGGGCATTGAGAAGGAGCGCACGCGCGTGGAGTGGGTCTCCGCCGCCGAGGGCGCCAAGTTCGCCCAGACCATGAACGAGTTCGTGGAGGCCGTGACCAAGCTTGGCGAGAACAAGAGATTGGAGGATCTGAGATGCAAGAAATGATGATTGCCAAGGCCAAGGAACTCCTTGGCAGCGGCGCCGTCAATCGGGTTCTCGGATGGAAGACGGGCGAGTTCGTCTACGACATCACCCCGGCCGTCTTTACGAGCGTCGAGGAGCTGGAGAAGGACTTCGTCTACAACGACTTCTGCGGCAACAACCTCTCCAAGTACCTGATCAAGGAGTCCCGCAAGGAGGGAAAGATCCTCGCCTTCCTCAAGCCCTGCGACACCTATAGCTTCAACCAGCTCCTCAAGGAGCACCGCATCCTGCGCGACAACGTCTACGTCGTGGGCGTGCCCTGCGAGGGCAAGACCGACGGCGAGACGCTCAAGGCCAAGGGCGTAAAGGGCATCCTCGGCATCCGCACCGAGGGCGACAGCTTCGTCGTGGACACCCTCTACGGCGAAAAGACCCTCGCAAAGGCCGACGCCCTGCCCGAGCGCTGTCTTTCCTGCAAGAGCAAAAAGCACATGGTCTATGACGAGCTGCTGGGGCCGGAGGGCGAGGTCCTCGACTCCCACCGCTTCGACATGGTCGAAAAGATCGAGAAGATGACGCCGGACGAGCGCTTCGAGTTCTGGCGCGGCGAGCTCTCCCGCTGCATCCGCTGCAACGCCTGCCGCAACGTCTGCCCCGCCTGCTCGTGCGAGAAGTGCGTCTTTGACAACGACGCCTCCGGCATCGCGCAGAAGGCCGCGGCCGACAGCTTCGAGGAGAACATGTTCCACATCATCCGCGCCTTCCACGTCGCCGGCCGCTGCACGGACTGCGGCGAGTGCTCGCGCGTTTGCCCGCAGAACATCCCCCTGCACCTGCTCAACCGCAAGTTCATCAAGGACATCGACACCTTCTACGGCGAGTATCAGGCGGGCGAGGACACGACCACCCGCGCGCCGCTGACGAACTACGACCCGGGCGACGTCGAGCCCAGCATCGTCTATGGCAAGGGAGGGAAAAAGTGATGCGCAAGCTCCCCATTGACCAGCTCAGCGCCCTCTTTCAGGCCATCGCGGAGAAGGAGGCGCTCTACATCCCTGCGGACGATTCCTCCGGCCAGGCGCGCTTCCAGCGCTGGCACGAGGGGATGGAGATGACCCAGGCGCTCAACACCGTGCGCAGCGCCAAGGACTTCTTCTTCCCGCAGACGGAAAACCTGGTGGACTTTAAGCTCAAGGGCAAGGAGATCGAGGTCATCGACCCCCGCACCGAGCACGAGGACTTCGTGGTCTTCGGCGTGCGCGGCTGCGACGCCCGCAGCTTCACGATCCTGGACAAGGTGTTCCTGGCCGAGCCCGTGGACACCTACTACAAGTCCCGCCGCGAGCACGGCACGATCGTTTCCCTGGCCTGCACCCATCCGGAGGAGACCTGCTTCTGCTCCACCTTCGGCATCGACCCCGCCGCCCCCGAGGGCGACGCCCGCGGCTGGATCGAGGGCGACAGCCTGTACCTCGAGGCGCTGACCGAAAAGGGCGAGAAGTTCCTTGCGGCCGTGGCGGACAAGACCAGCGAGTGCGGGGACGAGGCCGTCCGCGCCCAGCAGGAGAAGACCCGCGACATCGCCAAGAAGCTGCCCCTGCACGAGCTCAACCTCACCGGCTTTAACGGCGAGAACATGCTCAAGCTCTTCGACTCCAAGAAGTGGGGCGAGCTCAGCCAGGCGTGCCTGGGCTGCGGCACCTGCACCTTCGTCTGCCCGACCTGCCAGTGCTACGACATCCGCGACTTCAACACGGGCAGCGGCATCACGCGCTTCCGCTGCTGGGACTCGTGCATGTACTCCGACTTTACCAAGATGGCCAGCGGAAACCCGCGCCTTACGCAGCTGGAGCGGTTCCGCCAGCGCTTCATGCACAAGCTGGTCTACTTCCCCGCCAACAACGAGGGCGAGTACGGGTGCGTGGGCTGCGGCCGGTGCCTGGCCAAGTGCCCCATCTCCATGAACATCGTGAAGGTCGCCAAGGCCCTGGCAGAAGAGGTGAGATAAGATGATGCAGGAGACTTTGATTCCCAAGATCGGCGTCGTGACGGACATCCGCATCGACACCCCGGACATCAAGACCTTCCGGGTCGTGGGCTTGGACGGCAAAAAGGTCTTCGAACACATGCCCGGCCAGTGCGCCATGCTCTCCATCCCGGGCGTCGGCGAGGCGATGTTCTCCATCACCTCCTCCCCGACGAACACCGAGTACATGGAGTTCAGCATCAAGAAGTGCGGCTGCCTGACCACCTGGCTCCACGCCATGGACGTCGGCCAGCAGATCACCATCCGCGGGCCCTACGGCAAGCACTTCCCGGTGGAGGACGAGTTTAAGGGCAAGGACCTGATGGTCGTGGCCGGCGGCGTCGGCCTCGCGCCCGTGCGCTCGGTCATCAACTACGTCCGCGCCAAGCGCCAGGACTACGGCAAGGTCATGATCGTCTACGGCTCCCGCTCCAAGGAGGACCTGCTGGACTACAACGAGATCCTCTCGGAGTGGATGCAGGACGACGGCGTGGAGGTCCACCTGACCATCGACCGCCCGCAGGACGATTGGGACGGCCACGTGGGCTTTGTTCCCAACTACGTCAAGGAGCTCAACCCCTCCAAGGACTACACCGTCATCATGTGCGGGCCGCCCATCATGATCAAGTTCACGCTTGCGAACCTCAAGGAGATGGGCTTTGCGGAGACGCAGGTCTACACCACCATGGAGCTGCGGATGAAGTGCGGCGTCGGCAAGTGCGGCCGGTGCAACATCGGCAGCAAGTACGTCTGCAAGGACGGCCCGGTCTTCCGCTTTGACCAGTTGGACGCTCTGCCCAACGAGTATTAAAAGGAGAGTTCACACATGGAGAATATGGTTCGCGTCTTTCTGTTCGGAAAAAAGTACGAGGTTCCCTCCAACCTGACCATCATGAAGGCCATGGAGTACGCGGGCTATCAGCTCATCCGCGGCTGCGGCTGCCGCAACGGCTTCTGCGGCGCGTGCGCCACGATCTACCGCGTCGCCGGCGACCGCGAGCTCAAGGTCTGTCTCGCCTGCCAGACCCAGGTCGAGGACAACATGTACGTCGCCACCCTCCCCTTCTTCCCGCTGATCAAGCAGGTCTATGACATCGAGAAGGTCCGCCCGGAGCAGGCCGTCATGATGCAGCTCTACCCGGAGATCTACTCCTGCATCGGCTGCAACGCCTGCACCAAGAGCTGCACGCAGGGCCTGAACGTCATGCAGTATATCGCCTACGCGCAGCGCGGCGACTTTGAGAAGTGCGCCGAGGAATCCTTCGACTGCGTGATGTGCGGCGTCTGCTCCTCCCGCTGCCCGGCCGGCATCTCCCACCCGCAGGTGGCCATGCTGGCGCGCCGCCTCAACGGCAAGTACCTCGCCCCCAAATCCCAGCACCTGGAGGACCGCGTGCAGGAGATCCGCAACGGCGACTTCAACGAGCTGATCGAGAAGCTCATGGGCAAGCCGGTTTCGGAGCTCCAGGAGCTCTACAACAACCGCGACATCGAGAAATAAGGGAGGGACGCGCTGATGTACACCAACGAAATGCTGGAATCCATCAAGAAGGTGGAGGCCAACCGCGAGGCAAACGCCGCGCTCGAGCCCAGAAGAATGACCGCCGAGGAGAAGGACGCGCTGCTTCGCGCCTATCACCCGGACTATAAGGAGGGCGAGGAGTTCGTCCACCTGGCCGTCGGCCCCAACAAGGGCGACAAGGTCCCCAAGGAGCTGGGCGCGCTGCTGCAGGGCAAGAGCCGCATCTCTCCGGAGGAGATCGACCTGACCTGCCCGGACTACGACGTGGACGTGCTCATCATCGGCGGCGGCGGCGCGGGCGCCTCTGCGGCCATCGAGGCGGACAACGCGGGCGCCAAGGTCATGGTCGTGACCAAGCTGCGCATGGGCGACGCCAACACCATGATGGCCGAGGGCGGCATCCAGGCGGCCGACAAGCCCAACGACTCCCCCGCCATCCACTACCTGGACGCCTTCGGCGGCGGCCACTTTGCGGCCAAGCCCGAGCTGCTGCGCACCCTGGTCACCGAGGCGCCGGAGGCCATCCAGTGGCTGAACAACCTCGGTGTGGAGTTTGACAAGGCGCCCGACGGCACCATGATCACCACCCACGGCGGCGGAACCTCCCGCAAGCGCATGCACGCGGCCAAGGACTACTCCGGCGCGGAGATCATGCGCACCCTGCGCGACGAGGTGCTCAACCGCGGCATCCCGGTCGTGGACTTCACCGCGGCCATCGAAATCATCAAGGATGAAAAGGGCTGCGCGGCCGGCGCGGTGCTCCTGAACATGGAGACCAAGGAGATCCTCATCGCGCGCGCCAAGACCGTCATCCTCGCCACCGGCGGCGCGGGACGCCTCCACTACCAGGGCTTCCCGACCTCCAACCACTACGGCGCGACCGCCGACGGCCTGGTGCTGGCCTACCGCGCGGGCGCAAAGCTCCTCTACGCGGATACGCTGCAGTACCATCCCACCGGCGCCGCCTTCCCGGAGCAGATCTTTGGCGCGCTGGTCACCGAGAAGGTGCGCTCCGTCGGCGCCAAGCTCGTCAACGCGGACGGCGAGGTCTTCATGCACCCCCTGGAGACGCGCGACGTTTCGGCGGCCTCCATCATCCGCGAGTGCACCACCCGCGGCAAGGGCGTCAAGACCGCCGACGGCGTGGGCGTCTGGCTCGACACCCCCATGATCGAGCTCAAGAACGGCGAGGGCACCATTGAAAAGCGCATCCCCGCCATGATGCGCATGTTCGCCAAGTACGGCATCGACATCCGCAAGCAGCCGATCCTGGTCTACCCGACCCTGCACTACCAGAACGGCGGCATCGACATCACGGCCGATTGCCAGAGCGGCGTGGAGAACCTCTTCGTCGCGGGCGAGGCCGTCGGCGGCATCCATGGCCGCAACCGCCTGATGGGCAACTCCCTGCTGGACGTCGTGGTCTTTGGCCGCAACGCCGGCCGCAACGCCGCCGAGCGCGCAAAGGGCGTCACCGTCGGCGCGCTGACCCTGGAGCACGTGAACGCATTCGAGAAGGAGTGCGAGCAGGCCGGCATCCACACCGACGTCGTCTCGCCCAAGCTCCTGCCGGACTACCGCAGAAAGAAGTAAGCGAGGAGAGAAACCATCATGATTACGGATTTGCTGGAAGCGTTGATGATCCTGTGCTTCGGCCTCTCCTGGCCGATCTCCATCCGGAAGTCCTGGATCTCCAGAACCGCAAAGGGCAAGAGCCTCTTCTTCGAGGTGTTTCTGCTGATTGGCTACATCTTCGGCATCGTCCGCAAGATCATCCTCTTTGCCAATGGCAGCGGCGAAGGCTGGATCTTCTTCCTGGGCTGGTTCTTCTACGTGCTGAACTTCGTTGAGATTTCCATCGACGTCGCGCTCTACTTCCGCAACAAGAAGCTGGATGCGCTGGCGGAAGGCAAACTGTCTGCGTAGCAGTAAGTTAAGGAGGGTTTCAAGATGACCATCACCGTATGCCTGGGCAGCGCCTGCCATGTCAAGGGTTCCCATTTCGTCCTGGAGGGCCTCAAGTCCCTGATCAAGCAGCACCACGTGGAGGACAAGGTCACCCTCGCCGGCACGTTCTGCACCGGCAACTGCCAGAAGGGCGTCTGCGTCACCATCGGCGACACGCTCTACTCCCTGAGCCCGGAGACCACCGCCGACTTCTTCGAGAAGGAAGTCCTGGCCAAGCTCTAAAAAACGGCGCAAAAAAGCGACCCTGCATCTTGCAGGGCCGCTTTTCTTTACTTGTCCTCGTAGGTGTGGATGGGTTCGACGGACTTCTGCCAGCCGGTGGAGTAGGCCGGCATGTACAGGGGCGCGGCCCAGCGCACGGCGTTGGTGATGACGGTCTGGATCTCCTTCTGGTAGTAGACGGGGAAGGTCTCGTGGCCGGGCTGGAAGTAGAAGATGCGCCCGCCGCGCACGAAGCAGCAGCCGGAGCGGAACACCTCTCCGCCGGGATGCCAGGAGATGAAGACCAGGTTGTCCGGCTGGGGGATGAAGAACTGCTCGCCGTACGTCTCGTCGTGCGGCACCTCGAAGTAGTCGCCGATGCCCTGGGCGATGGGATGGCCCGGGCTCGTCACCCAGAGGCGCTGCATGTCCCCGTCCTCGCGCCAGCGGAGCATGTCCGTGCGCGTGCCGAGCAGGCGGGAGAAGGGCTTGGAGGCGTGCGCGGAGTGCAGGGCGATGAAGCCCATGCCGTCGTTGACGCGCTGGCAGACCTTGGCCACCACCTCGTCGGAAACCTCCTGGTGCGCCATGTGTCCCCACCAGAGCAGGACGTCGGTGTTGTTCAGGACCTCGTCCGTCAGGCCGTGCTCGGGCTCGTCCAGCGTGGCGGTGCGCACGGTCATGTCCTCGTTCTTGGAAAGGAAGTCGGCGATGGCGCCGTGGATGCCGTTGGGGTAGATGGCCGCAACCTCGGGCATCTCCTTTTCGTGGCGGAACTCGTTCCAAACGGTAACGCGAATCATGGATACCCCTCCTCGAAAGATAGGATTTCTCTCCTCCAGTATAGCGGGTTTTGCGGAAAAAGTATAGCGGGCGCGCGCGGATTTTTTGTTGACGGGGGGCGGCGGCTTGCGGTATCATGGGAAAAAAGAACACGGACAGGGAGGCAGAGAGATGGTAACCTTGCATTCCGGCATGTACAAATATGAGAACGGCGCCTTTGTCCCCGCGCAGAGCGCGGAGGGGAAGGACAGGACCATGGCCCATGCGATCCTGAGCGCGCACAACACCTCCGGCTGCGACGCGGACCTCAAGATCAAGTTCGACGCCATGGCCTCGCACGACATCACCTACGTCGGCATCATCCAGACGGCGCGCGCCTCGGGCATGAAGAAGTTCCCGCTGCCCTATGTGCTGACCAACTGCCACAACTCGCTCTGCGCCGTCGGCGGCACCATCAACGAGGACGACCACCTCTTCGGCCTCTCGGCCGCCAAGAAGTACGGCGGCATCTTCGTGCCCGCGCACCAGGCCGTCATCCACCAGTACATGCGCGAGCGCATGGCGGGCTGCGGAAAGATGCTCCTGGGCTCGGACTCCCACACGCGCTACGGCGCGCTGGGCACCATGGGCGTGGGCGAGGGCGGACCGGAGCTGGTCAAGCAGCTCTGCGAGCGCACGTATGACATCGCCTATCCGGACGTCGTCGCCATCCACCTGACCGGCAAGCCCGCCCGCGGCGTCGGCCCGCAGGACGTGGCGCTGGCCATCATCCGCGAGGTCTTTGCCTGCGGCTTTGTCAAGAACAAGGTCATGGAGTTCGTGGGCCCGGGCATCGGCAGCCTGTCCGTGGAGTACCGCAACGGCATCGACGTCATGACCACGGAGACCACCTGCCTTTCCTCCATCTGGGAGACGGACGAGAAGGTCCGCGCCTGGTACGAGACGCACCTGCGCCCCGAGGCGTACAAGCCCCTGCACCCGCAGGAGGGCGCGGTCTACGACGGCCTGGTGGAGGTGGACCTGTCCGCCGTGCGGCCCATGATCGCCCTGCCCTTCCACCCCTCCAACGCCTACACCATCGAGGAGTTCCGCAGCAATGCCAAGGCGCTCCTGGAGAAGGTCGAGGAGACTGCCCGCACCATGCTCGACGAAAAGTACCCCTTAAAGCCCCTGGCCGACAAGGTGCAGGACGGCCAAGTCTACGTCGAGCAGGGCATCGTCGCGGGCTGCTCGGGCGGCACCTATGAGAACATGATGACCGTGGCGGACATCCTGCGCGGCAGGAGCATCGGCTCCGGCGCCTTCACCATGAGCGTGTACCCGGCCTCCCAGCCGCAGTTCCTCGCGCTGACCCGGAGCGGGGCCGCGGCGGACCTCATGCAGGCGGGCGTCGTGCTGCGCACGGCCTTCTGCGGGCCCTGCTTCGGCGCGGGCGACGTGCCGGCAAACGGCGGCCTCTCCATCCGCCACGCCACGCGCAACTTCCCCAACCGCGAGGGCGCTAAGCCCGCCAACGGCCAGATGGCCTACGTCGCCCTCATGGACGCGCGCTCCATCGCCGCAACGGCGCTCAACGGCGGGCGTCTGACCGCCGCGGACGAGATCGACCTGCCCGAGGAGCGGGAGTACCCCTACACGTATGACCCCACCATCTACGACAACCGCGTCTACGACGGCTGGGGCAAGGCCGATCCCGAGGCGGAGCTGGTGTTCGGCCCCAACATCGCGGACTGGCCCGCGCAGATCGCCCTGCCGGAGAACCTCGTGCTGGAGGTGGCCAGCGCCATCTACGACCCCGTCACCACGACCGACGAGCTCATCCCCTCCGGCGAGACCTCGTCCTACCGCTCCAACCCGCTCAAGCTCTCCGAGTTCGCGCTTTCGCGCAAGGACCCGCAGTACGTGCCGCGCGCAAAGGCCGTGCAGGCCCTGGAGCAGAGCCGCCGCCAGGGGCAGCTCTCGCCCGAGGCCAAGGCCCTGCTCGAGCGGGCGGGCCTTGCGCCCGCGGACACGGGCATCGGCTCCCTGGTCTTCGCCCTCAAGCCCGGGGACGGCTCCGCGCGCGAGCAGGCGGCCTCCTGCCAGCGCGTGCTGGGCGGCTGCGCGAACATCGCCCAGGAATACGCCACCAAGCGCTACCGCAGCAACGTGGTCAACTGGGGCATGCTGCCCTTCATCCTGGACGGCGCAAAGGACGCGGGCATTGCGGCGGGGGACGTCGTGGTCATCCCCGGCATCCGCGCGGCGCTGCTCGCAGGCCGGACGGACGCGATCCCGGCCGCCGTCCTCTCCGGCGCGGGCAAGCGGGAGATCACGCTCTCGCTCCCGAACCTGACCGCGGACGAGCGCGACATCATCCTGGCCGGATGCCTCATCAACTACTACGCACAGTGAGCGGACGACCGGCCGCGCGGCAAGATTTGGCCGCGCGGCCGGTTATTCTTTACAAAATATTCATAAAGCATGGGCGGGTTATTGACAGATGCCGCAAAGAACAGTAAAATAAATCTGTATGACAGGGGTCGAGAGGGGAAAAGAACAATTTTTTATGGAATAGATAAAAAGTGAATATTCTCCCGGAGTCGCCTGTACAACGGGACAGGGCATCGGAGCGCTTGACAGCCCAGCACGAAGAGGGGGCGGCTGCGTGCGCGTCCTGGCCGTGGACACGCGGCATGCGACAACTGTTTATCATAAATGTTAGGTGGTGAAACAGTTGCAGACTTTATTCTGGATTTTGGGAATTCTTGCCGCGCTGGCCGGCGGCGGCTACGCGGGCTATGTCCTCGGCGGCAAGAAGAAAAAAGAGGAAATCGAAGGCAAGATCGGCCGCACCGAGGACGCCATGAAGAAGCTCGTGGACGAGGCCACGGCCAAGGCCGAGGCGGTGAAGAAAGAGAAGATCCTGGAGGCCAAGGAGGAAATCCTTCGCCAGAAGACCGAAACCGAAAAGGAGCTCCGCGAGCGCCGGAACGAAACCCAGCGCACGGAGCGCAGGCTCCTGCAGCGCGAGGAGATGCTCGACAAAAAGCTCGACAACTTGGAGGTCCGTGAAGAGGGCCTCAACAAGACCAGCCGCGAGCTCGAACAGCGCGCCCAGGAGGTCGAGGCCATGCGCGCGCAGCAGCAGTCCGAATTGGAGCGCATCGCCCAGATGACGGCGGAGGAAGCCCGCCAGATCATCATGAACAACGTCCAGCGCGAAGCCTATCACGACGCGGCGGTCATGGTCCGCGAAATCGAGAGCAAGGCAAAGGACGAGGCCGATAAAAAGGCCCGCAACATCGTCTCCCTGGCGATTCAGAAGTGCGCGGCGGACCACGTGGCCGAGACCACGGTCTCCGTGGTCAACCTGCCCAACGACGAGATGAAGGGCCGCATCATCGGCCGCGAGGGGCGCAACATCCGCGCCCTGGAGACCGCGACGGGCATCGACCTCATCATCGACGACACGCCCGAGGCGGTCATCCTGTCCGGCTTTGATCCCATCCGGCGGGAAATCGCCCGCATCGCCCTGGAAAAGCTCATTACCGACGGCCGCATCCACCCGGCCCGCATCGAGGAAATGGTGGAAAAGGCCCGCAAGGAGGTCGACGCGCAGATGCGCGAGGCGGGCGAGCAGGCGGTCTTTGAGACCGGCGTCCACGGCCTGCACCACGAGCTGGTGCGGCTGCTCGGCCGCATGAAGTTCCGCACCTCCTACGGACAGAACGTGCTCAAGCACTCCATCGAGGTCTCGCACCTGGCGGGCGTCATGGCGGCGGAGCTCGGCGCGGACGTGGCGCTGGCCAAGCGCGCGGGACTCCTGCACGACATCGGCAAGTCCATCGACCACGACGTGGAGGGCACGCACATCCAGATCGGCGCGGACCTTGCGCGCAAGTACCGCGAGAGCGCCGACGTGATCAACGCCATCCAGTCCCACCACGGCGACGTGGAGCCCACGACCATCGAGGCCGTGCTCGTCGCCGCGGCGGACGCCATCTCCGGCGCGCGCCCCGGCGCCCGCCGCGAGACGCTGGAGAGCTACATCAAGCGCCTGCAGAAGCTCGAGGAGATCGCCAACTCCTTCGACGGCGTGGAGAAGTCCTACGCGATCCAGGCCGGCCGCGAGGTCCGCATCATCGTCAAGCCCGAACAGGTCAGCGACGCGGACTCCGTGCTCATGGCCAAGGAGATCGTCAAGCGCATCGAGAAGGAGCTGGAATACCCCGGCCAGATCAAGGTCAACGTCATCCGCGAAACCCGCGCGACGGAGTTCGCCAAGTAAACCCGCCTGCGCAAGAGCGCTCCCCCAAAAAGGAGCGCTCTTTTTTTGCGCCCGCAAACATTTTCTGCAAAAAAATGAACCGCAGCGCCCGATGCGGCGAATATAGAGGGGAAGGCGCAAGGAGGTGAGCGGGTGGAAGCAAGGGAGATCGAGCGCTGCATCGACGCGTTCGGCGCGGACGTGTTTCGGTTCTGCCGCAGGCTCTGCGCGGACCGGGCGGACGCGGACGACCTCTACCAGCAGGTCTTTCTCCGGGCGCTGGAGGCGCGCGTTGCGCTGGACTGGGCGTCCAACCCGCGGGCGCTGTTCTTCTCGCTGGCGTATCGCCTGTGGAAGAGCGATGCGCGAAAGCGCGCGCGCCGGCAGGCCATCGCCCCGAGCGAATGCCTGGACGACGCGCCGGCGGACGCCCTGTGCGCCCCCGAGGACCTGCAGGAGCGCGTCGAGAACGCGCAGCGGGATGCGGCGATTCGCGCGATCGTGCGCGATCTGCCGGAAAAACTGCGCATTCCGGTCGAGCTCTACTACCTGGGCGACTGCACGGTCGAACAGATCGCCCGAACGATCCAGAGGCCCCGCGGCACCGTCAAGAGCCGGTTGTTTCAGGCGCGGGAAACCATTCGGAAAAGATTGGAGGAAGCTGGGTATGAAGTCTGAACGCAGAGATCCAAAGCTGGAAGATGCCGTCCGGAGCGCGCTGCGCGCCGCGCGCGCGCCCTCGCCCGAGGAAAGCAACGCCGTGAAGATCGCCCTCTACCGGCGCGAGGCAGAGGCGCGAAAGGCGCGCACGCTCTCCCTCTGGTACCTTCCGATGGCGGGGAACGCGCTCCTCTTTGCGCTGCTTGCGGCGGCTGCGCTCCTGGGGATTTCCGATCCCCTGCTGGCGCGCCTCCTGGCAGGGGCCTGCGCTTACGCCGCGCTGGCGGGCGCCGCGCTCACGGCCGTCGGCGTGCGGCGCGGAAACCTCAAAGCGGAACTCTCCGTGCGGATGCGGAGAAAGGGGGCGGAGGCATGAACCCGGTAAAGCGAGGCGCGCGCCTGGCGAGCTGCATCGCCGGGGCCGCGGGAATCGCCCTGCTGGCGCTGCAGCTCGCGCTGCTCTGGGCGGTCAGCGACGGATGGAGCGGCATCCGCGCAAGCCTTCCGCTCCTGGGCGCGGGGGCCCTTCTCTCCGCGCTGGCCTGCGCGGCGCTGTTTGCCGCCTGGGTCCGCGCGGACTGCAGGCGGCGGGGCGAGGACGAAGTCCTGTGGCCGCTCGTCGTCGTGCTGACGACGCCCCTGATCGGCCTCTTGGTCTACTTTCTGCGCCGCGCCGAGGTGCGCCGCCCCTGCCCGGCCTGCGGGCACAAGGTCGGGCTGCGCGCAAAGTACTGCGAGGAGTGCGGCGCGCACATCGAACAACAGGAGGAATTGTCCATGACACCGTCTGCCGTTCATCATGGGAAACTGCTCATCGCCGGCTGCGTGAGCTTTGTGCTGCTGGTGGCTTGCCTGGGCGCGGGCATCGCCAGCGTGGCCGCCGGAACCAGCGTCAATACGGACGTGACCTCTCCCGAGCAGGTGTGGAACCTGGGCGTCATCCAGATGGACCGCAGCACGGTCCTGGGCGGCGTTTGGCGGCTCGAATTCGCGCGGGCGAGCGAAGGGTTTGTGGCCGGGGAGAAGCTCGCCCTCTCCGACCCGTCTGCGCAGCAGCTCCACGCGCAGATCGCCTGCGGATCTGCGCCGGAGGGAACCTCCCTCGTGCTGTGGCTGGTGCAGGGCGACATCGCCCAATCCGTGGACGTCACGCACCTGGAGGAGGAGCTGACGCTCCCGCTGGATGCGTTCCAGGCGGGCGAAATCTGGGTCCGCCTGCAGATCAACGGGGTGCAGAACTGCGCCAGCGAGATCTGCATCCGATGAAAAAAACGCGGCCGGGACGTCTGTCCCGGCCGCGCGTCATTTGGGGAAGGTGAACGCAAAGGCGGAGCCCTTGCCGGGCGCGCTGTCGACGGAGATCGTGCCGCCGTGCGCCTCGACGATCCAGCGGACCATGGGCAGCCCCAGCCCGGCGCCGCTGCGGCTGGCCGTGCGCGAGGGATCCACCTGGTAGAAGCGGTTCCAGATCTTGGGGAGGTGCTCGGCGGCGATGCCGATGCCGTCGTCGCGCACGCAGCCCTCCACGGCGCCCTCCGCGTCGCGGAGCGTCACCCAGATGTTGCCGCCCTCCCGGCCGTAGGAGATGGCGTTCTGCACGAGGTTCATGAACAGGCGCATCATCATCGTCTCGTCCGCGCGCAGCAGCACGTTGGGCGCGATCTCCGCGTGCAGGGCGATGTTCCGCGCCGCCGCCGCGTCCGCCTGCTCCTCGCAGATGATCTCGGCCAGCTCGCTCAGGTTCAGGGTCTCCATGTGCAGGCTCTGGCGGCCGCTGTCCGTGCGGGCCAGGGTCAGCAGCTGCGCGATCAGCGTGGACATCTTGCGCGCCTGCGCGGCGACCACCTGCAGGGCCGAGCGGCGCTCCGCCTCCTCCGCGTCCTCGCTCAGGGCGAACTCGCACTGGGAGAGGATGACCGAGACCGGCGTGCGCAGCTCGTGCGAGACGTCGGAGGTGAACTGCTTTTCGCTCTCAAAGGCGGATTGCAGCTTGTCCATCATGCGGTCGAAGGTGTGCGCCAGGCGGTGGACCTCGTCCTCGCCCGGGCCCATGCGGATGCGCTGCGTCAGGTCGCTGCCCTGGCTGATGCGCTGGGCCGTATCCGTCACGTCCTGCAGGGGGCCGAGCGTGCGCCGCGTGATGGAGTAGCCGCCCAGGGCCACCAGCAGCACAAAGAAGGGCAGCAGGATCAACGCCAGGCGCACCACGGCGTGCAGACCGGCGTCCGCCTCCGCCTGGGAGACGACGCCCCGCACCCAGAGGTTCCCATACCCGGGGATGGTGCGGCAGGTGTCGTAGACATACCACACGCCCGCATCCGTCTCCACCTGCTGGATTTCGTCCATGATGAGCAGCGGCGCGCCGTTGAAGTTCGCGGGGATGCGCCCGTAGACCAGGTTCCCCTGGCTGTCGTAGACCGAGAGGCTGATGCCGCTGCCCAGGTGATTGATGTCGTCATCAAAGGTGAGCACGCCGTCCTCGTACTCGATCTCATAGAAGCTGCGCTCCACCGTGTCCTGCAGGCGTAGGCGCGCCTCCGAGATCATCTGGTTGGAGCTGAGCCGGAACAGCAGGAACAGCACCGCGACGACCAGCACCGTCATCAGGATCGTGTACCAGAGCGTGATGCGCCAGCGGATGGGAATCCGGCGCAGGGGAAAGCGCGCGCCCCGGCTCATGGCTGCTCCCGCAGGACGTAGCCCGCGCCGCGCACGGTGTGGATGAGCTTGGGCGAGAACCCGTCGTCGATCTTCTTGCGCAGATAGCGGATGTAGACGTCCACGACGTTGGAACCGCCCGCATAGTCGTAGTTCCAGATGTGCTGCTCGATCTTGTCGCGGGACAGGACGACGCCCTGGTTGCGGATCAGGTACTCCAGGATCGAGAACTCCTTGGAGGAGAGCGTGATCTGCACGTCCCCGCGGCGGGCGGTGCGCGCGTCGCAGTCCACCGTCAGGTCCGCAAGGCGATAGCAGTTGTCCGCGCGGCCGGCGTCGCGCCGGAGCAGCGCCCGGACCCGCGCCAGCAGCTCCTCCAGCGCAAAGGGCTTGACCAGGTAATCGTCCGCGCCGGAATCCAGGCCCTTGACGCGGTCGGAGACGCCGTCGCGCGCGGTGAGCAGCAGCACCGGCACGCGGTTGCCCCGCGCGCGAAGGCGCGAGAGCACCGTGAGCCCGTCCACGCGCGGCATCATGATGTCCAGGATCACCGCGTCGTACTCCGCCGCGGCCAGGCAGTCCAGCGCCTCTTCCCCGTCAAAGCAGCTGTCCACGCTGTAGTGGTTTTTGAGGAGCGTCCGGGTGACGACCTCGTTGAGGTCCCGTTCGTCCTCCGCATAAAGCAGTCGCATGCAGTCTTCCTCCTTCGCTTCCCTCTCTATATTCTACGGCCGGGAGATGAACCCTGCATTAAGAAACGGGCGGGGCGGCGCATTTTTTGCATACATCCCCGCAAATGGAGAAAACTAGGGACAAAGGAGGAATGTGCAGTGGGTTTTGTGTTTGCGATCCTCGCCGGCGCGGCCATGAGTGTGCAGGGCGTGATGAACACCCGGCTCTCGGAGAAGCTGGGGCTCTACGAGTCCAACGCGTGGGTGCAGGGAACGGCGTTCGCCCTGTCGCTGCTGGCGATGTGGATCTGGGGCAAGGGCAGCTTCCGCGAGCTCGGGCAGACGCCCAAGGTCTACCTGCTGGGCGGCGCGCTGGGCCTTGTGATCACGCTCACGGTCATGCTGGCCATCGGCCGCCTCTCCCCGACGGTCGCCATCTCGACCATCCTCATCGCCCAGCTCCTCGTCGCGGCCATCATCGACGCCTTCGGGTGGCTCGGCGCGGAGCGGGTCGCCTTCCACTGGAATAAATTCGCGGGAATGGCGCTGATGATCGGGGGCGTGGTGCTCTTTAAGCTCCGGCTTTAGGCAGCTGCGCAGGGTGGGGGAGGTGTGCCTGCGCACGATTTCACCGAAGTAGCGGAGGCTGATGCGGCAGCGCTCCGCGACCTCCTCGTAGCTGAGGCCGCGCGCTGCGCAGAAGCGAAGCAATGCTGCGGAAAGGTTGTCCAAAAACATCGAATCTCCTCGCTTTTTGCAGTATGATGATTTTAGGATAGAGAACCCGGCCCCTTCCATCAAGGAAGGATGCTGCTGAAGTTGCGAGGGCCGCAGCCGAAAATATATAGAAAAACCCCCTGAAAACCTTTGTTTTCAGGGGGTTTCCTTTGGCGAGCCCGGAGGGATTCGAACCCACGACCTTTTGATTCGTAGTCAAACACTCTATCCAGCTGAGCTACGAGCTCGTGTGCCGCACTCCTTAGTGCCATATTACTATACATCATTCCCCCGGATTTGTCAACGGCTTTTTTTCGGGAAGATGCGTTAAGAAATGATGAACGCCGCGCGGTTGCAAAGGGCGGGCAAAGATGGTATCATGAGTCTCAGCAGGAATCGACGGGAAATGCGGAATGGGGAGGAATGGGATTTATGCTGAAACCGCTCTTTATGGAACCCTACTTCAACATCAAGGATTGGGGAGGAACGCGCCTGGCCAGCGTCTACGGCAAGCGGATTCCCTCCGACCACACGGGCGAGAGCTGGGAGGTCTCCGCGCACCCGATGGGCGTCTCCCGCTGCGAGGGGAAGACCCTGCCCGAGTGGATCGACGAATACGGCGCGGCGCTCTGCGGCACCGAGGTGCAGGGCGAGTTCCCCCTGCTCATCAAGCTCATCGACGCGCGGGAGTGGCTCTCCGTCCAGGTGCACCCGGACGACGCGTATGCCCAGCGCGTGGAGGGCGATCCCTATGGAAAGACGGAAGCCTGGGTCGTGCTGGACTGCGATCCCGGCGCGCAGCTCATCTTCGGCATCGACTGCGACGTGGAGACCCTGCGCCGCGAGATCCCGGAGGGGCGCCTGGAGCAGCACCTGAAGAAGGTGGACGTCCAGGTCGGGGACGTGCTCTACATCCCCGCGGGCACCGTGCACGCCATCGGCGCCAACATGCTCATCTATGAGGTGCAGCAGTCCTCGGACCGCACCTACCGCCTCTACGCCTGGGGACGGAACGCGGAGCTGCACATCGAAAAGTCGCTGGACGTCATCGACCCCAAGCAGGGCGGCAAGCCCATCGCGGGCGTCCCGATCGAGGTCGAGGGCGGCCTGCGCGAGATGCTGATCCTCGACCCGTGCTTTGCGCTGGAGCGGCTCACCGCCGCGGGCCGCATGAACCTGGAAACGGACGGCACGCGCTTCTATGCGTACACGGCGGTCTCGGAGGGCAAGGTCATCTGGGAGGGCGGCGAGCGCGCCTACCGCGCGGGCGACAGCTTCCTGATCCCGGCCACCCTCGGCAAGTACGCGCTGGAGGGCGGCGTGCTCTACCGTTCCTATTATCCCAACGTGAAAAAGAGCGAAGCGGAGCTTGCCGCGCTGGGCGTCGACCTTGCGCGCGTGGGCGGAAAGCGCTGAGGACCGGAGGAAATGCCATGAAGCTGCCAGAGGCGTTTATTCGGCAGATGCAGGGAGAGCTGGGCGCGCAAGCGCCCGCTTTCTTTTCTACCTATGAAGAAGAGGGCATGGCCGGCCTGCGCGTCAGCCTGCGCCGGGGCTGGACGCCGCCCGAGGACTTTGCGCCGGTGCCCTGGTGCCCCGCGGGGTTCTACGTTCCCCAGGGGCTGCGCATGGGCAAGGAGCCGCTGCACGCGGCCGGGGCCTACTATTTGCAGGAGCCCTCGGCCATGGCGCCGGCCGCGGCGCTCGGCGTGCGGCCCGGCCTGCGCGTGCTGGACCTGTGCGCCGCGCCGGGCGGGAAGAGCACGCAGATCGCCGACCTGCTCGGCGGGCAGGGGATTCTCGTGGCCAACGAGATCCACCCCGCCCGCGCGCGCATCCTATTGGAGAACGTCGAGCGCATGGGCGTGCCGAACGCGGTCGTCTGCAATGAGACGCCCGCGCGCATCGCCGCGCACTTTGGCCCCTGGTTTGACGCGGTGCTCGTGGACGCGCCCTGCTCCGGAGAGGGCATGTTCCGGCGCGACCCGGAGGCCGTGGCGCAGTGGTCCGCCGAAGCGCCCGCGCGCTGCCACGAGCGGCAGATGGAGATCCTGGAGGACGCGGCGCGCTGCCTGCGCGGCGGCGGAACGCTGGTCTACTCCACCTGCACGTTCAACCGCGTGGAGAACGAGGGGACGATCGAGGCGTTTCTGCGCCGGCACCCGGAGTTCTCGCTCGATCCGGAGCTCGCGCTGCCCGGAATCCCCTGCCAGGGCGGCATGGCGCACCTGTATCCGCACCAGGTGCGCGGGGAGGGGCACTTCCTGGCCCGCCTGCGGAAACGCGGCGAGGAGCGCGCGGAGCTCGCCGAGCTCCCGGTGGACACGGGGGAGGCGCGCTGGGAGGCCTTTGCCCGGGAGGCGCTTCGGGAGGCCGCGCCCCGGCGCCTGCGCGCCCAGGGGGAGTGGCTCTATGCCATTCCCGAGGGAATGCCCGACGTGCGGGGGCTGAACGTGCTGCGCGCGGGCGTGCAGCTGGGACGGCTCGCGAAGGGGCGGCTGGAGCCTGCGCACGCGCTGGCCCTTTCCCTCGCGCCCGGGGAGGCGCAGGAGGAGCGGGAGGTCTCGCGCGAAGAGGCCCTGCGCTACCTCGGCGGCGAGGTGCTGGAGGGAGAAATGCGGGGTTGGGGCGTCCTGCGCTGCCAGCGCTGCGCGCTCGGATGGGGAAAGGGAAGCGGCGGCCAGATCAAGAACCACTACCCCAAGGGACTGCGCTGGCGGTAAAACCCGAACGATAGATTGATACGCATGTGCAATCCGGGATGGTTTTGAAGAAAAAGCCTACGGATTTGTCAGATCGTTCGTAAAAATGAAAAAGTTCTATTTTTTGTCAAAAAACTTTCGAAAAGGTGTTGACAGAGAGAGAGGAGTGTGGTAATATAACTAAGCTGTCAGCGAGAGATACGAACTGACGGCGGGGAACCTTGAAAACGATACATAAGAGGAAAAAGACAAGGCAA
>CAJFMX010000013.1:10287-125309 GCA_904393115.1 uncultured Clostridia bacterium | reverse complement strand
TTGCCTTGTCTTTTTCCTCTTATGTATCGTTTTCAAGGTTCCCCGCCGTCAGTTCGTATCTCTCGCTGACAGCTTAGTTATATTACCACACTCCTCTCTTCCTGTCAACACTTTTTTCAAAGTTTTTTGGACAAAAACAGAAAGAATTTCAGAATCCGAACGATTCTGAAATTCTTCCCGTATGCTTGCGCCAAATTCCCTGTTCTGCGCAGGTTAGTTCATGTTATCGTTCATGAATTTCACGGCCGCGTCGAGCAAGCTCTGCGTCAGGGCGGAGGAAGCCTCGTGGTTTTCGGCCACGGCGTTGACGTAGACCTTGACCTTGGGCTCCGTGCCGGAGGGACGGATGCAGACCCAGGCCCCGCCCTCGAGCTCATAGAAGAGCACGTCGGACGCCGGGTAGTCCAACTTCTCCTCGGCGCCGCCGGCCACGCGCACGCCCTTCTTGTAATCGCGCACGGCGAGGACCTTCTTCCCGGCGAAGCTTTCGGGCGCGCCCGCGCGCAGGTTCGCCATGAGCGAAACCATCTTGCTCAGGCCGTCCTTGCCCTCCAGGGCAAAGGAGGTGACCTTCTCGCTGTAGTAGCCGTACTTCTCGTACAGCTCCATGAGCCCCTCGTAGAGGGTCATGCCGCGCTTCTTGTACCACGCGGCGGCCTCGGCCAGGAGCATGGAGGCGATGACGGCGTCCTTGTCGCGCACAAAGGTCCCGGCGAGGAAGCCGTAGCTCTCCTCAAAGCCGAAGAGGAACTCGTGCGAGCCCGTGTCCTCAAACTGCTGGATCTTCTCGGCGATGAACTTAAAGCCCGTCAGCACGTCGAAGGTCGTCACGCCAAAGGCCGCGGCGATGGTCTTGGCCATGTCCGTAGAGACGATGGACTTGACGACCGCGCCGTTTGCGGGCAGGGTTCCGGCGGCCTTGCGCCCGGAGAGGACGTAGTTCTCCAGGATGCAGCCGATCTGGTTGCCGGTCAGGACGATGAAGCTGCCGTCCCCGGCGCGCACGAGGCACCCCAGGCGGTCGCAGTCCGGGTCCGTGGCGAAGATGACGTCCGCATTCTCCCGGACGGCCAGCGCGCGCGCCAGGTCAAAGGCGGAGTAGTTTTCGGGGTTCGGCGCGGCGCCCACGGTCGTAAAGTCGGGGTCGGGCTTCTCCTGCTCGGGCACGACGAAGACGTTCTCAAAGCCGACTTCCTTGAGGATGCGGCGCACGGGCACGTTGCCGGAGCCGTTGAGGGGCGAATAGACGATGCGCATGGTCTTGCCCATCTCGCGGCAGAGCTCCGGCTGTACGCAGAGCGCGCGCACGCGGGAGATGTAGACGTCGTCGACGTCCTTGCCGATGATCGTCAGGAGCCCGGCGTCCTTGGCCGCCTGCTCGTCCATGGTCTTGGCGGAGGCGTAGTCGAGCGCATTGATATAGGAAAGCACCTCGGACGCGCGCTCGGGCGGGAGCTGGCCGCCGTCCTCCCAGTAGACCTTGTAGCCGTTGTAGATCTTGGGGTTGTGGCTGGCGGTGATGACGATGCCGGCGATGCAGTGCAGATGCCGGACCGTGAAGGAGAGCACGGGCACGGGCCGCAGGCTCTCATAGAGGTAGACCTTGATTCCGTTGGCGCACAGGACCTTGGCCGCCTCCAGGGCAAACTCCGGGGAGAAGCGGCGCGAGTCGTAGGCGATGGCCACGCCGCGCTGCGGCCCGCCCTCCACCTTCTCGATGAAGTTGGCAAGGCCCTGCGTCGCGCGGCGGACGTTGTAGGCGTTCATGCGGTTGGTGCCGTAGCCGATGACCCCGCGCATGCCGGCCGTGCCGAACTCCAGCCCGCGGTAGAAGCGGTCCTCGATCTCCTTGTCGTCGCCGGCGATGGCGGTCAGCTCCCGGACCAGGTCCGGGTCCTGCGCAAAGTCCCTGAGCCACTTTTCATACATTTGCCGTGCATCCATGGGAACTCTCCTCCTTTGTCGATTCTCTTGCCGAAAGAAAACGCGGAATTCGCCCTGGGGCGGGGGCGGCTATGCCGGTGCGGCTATGCCGTGGCCTCCAGGAGCTGCTGTAGGTCGGAAAGGTGTTTCTTCTCCTCCTCGATGATGCCCTCGAGCGTGCGCTTATAGCCCTCGTTCCGGGTCTTGAGGAGCATCTCCATGTAAAAGAGCAGGCTGTCCTTCTCCGAGCCGATGGCGTAGAGCAGCACGTCGCGCACGGTCTCGAGCCGCCGGTTCATCAGCGACGCCAAAACCCCGCCGGGGAAGACCACCTCGGCCGCCACCGCGGAAAGAAAGGCGTTGGCCTCCGCGTCGTAGCTCTCTTCTTCGCCCTCGTCCTCGATCTCCGAGAGCATCTGCTCGAACCGGGCCGCGTGCGCCTCCTCCTGCGCGCGGAGCATCTCCATGAGCGTATGGGCCTTGCCGCCGCGGGTCACGCCCATGGCCATGCGGTAGAACCGCTCGCCTTTGCGCTCGATTTCCGCGGCGATGCGCAGCGCCTCGCGGTCCGAAAACTCGTGTACGACCATATCATCCCTCCGGTTGCGTTCAGTCTGAATCTCCTCCTTAATGGTACACATTTTTAACAAAAAATGCAATACGAAATTGCCTGGCCCGCGCCCCTTTCACTTTTTTGCCGCCGCGTCATACGGTATACTATGGAAAGGAGGTCTTCTTCGATGAAGAATCCGCCCGCAAAGGGCCTCAACACCTACCTGCTCCCCTGCGTGCACGACATCGTGCGCCTGCGCCTGAGCCGCCAGTGCGCGTGCCTGCGCACCTGCGAGCCCATCCCGCCCTGCTTCCAGTTCGACGGCGGGCACCTGTGCGGCGCGCCCGCGCTGCAGGACGTCGTCCTGCGCCCCGCGCCGTGCGGCTCCTGCCTGAGCGGCCAGCTCTGCCTGCCGATGTGCCTGTGCCTGTGCTGCGAGTGCGAGCGGCGCAGCGTGTTCGGCTCTGTGCTCCTGCCCATCGAGGCGATGCTGCGCGCGTCGTCCTGCGCGCCGGCGCAGTTCGTGGCCCAGGCCGACGTCTGCGTGTGCGACGCGCAGATGCAGGACGGCTGCCTGTGCGTGTTCTTCGACCTGATGCTCACGCTCTACGCGGCGTGCCTGACGCCCGTGCAGCTCCAGGGCGCGTGCCCGCCGGCCTGCTGCGCGCCGGACTGCGCCCCCTACTTCAACCTGCCCCTGTATCCGCAGCTCAGGCCCCCGCGGCCCTGACCCCAAACTACATCCCCCGCACAGAAGAAAGAAGGAATCCCATGATCGAGTGCAAGGTCGCGACGCTTTCCACCTTCCTCGGCCCGGTGACGGTCGTGGAGACCGCGCGCGGCGTCCGGCACGTGGACCTGCTGGACGACGGCGCGCGCCAGTTTGCGCGCGAGGCGGCCGGGCGCTTCCTGCGCCTGCCCGGCGAGCCGGAGTGCGCGCAGGAGTTCCGCGACTACTTCGCCGGGCGCCTGCGCGCCTTTGCCTGCCCGATGGACCTTGTGGGCACGGACTTTCAGCGCCGCTGCTGGCTGGCGGTGGAGCGGTCCGTCCCCTTCGGCGAGACGATCACCTACGCGCAGGAGGCGCGCCTTGCCGGGACCACGGGCTACCAGGCCGTCGGCCAGGCCAACCGCCGCAATCCGCTGGCCATCCGCATCCCCTGCCACCGGGTCGTCGCCTCCGGCGGCCCCGGCGGCTATTTTGCCGGGCGCCTGGACCTGAAGCGCGCGCTCCTGCGCTTTGAGGGCTGGGCCTGGCCCGAGGAATGGGACGCGCTCGTCCCAAATGCAGCCGAAATCCCGGACGCAGGCGCATTGACGCGCCCGGGGGAAAGGTGATACACTAACCCCAAACCATGAGGGAGGGAATGCCATGTCTTTAACCCAAGAAGAAATGAAGGTCTTGGAGCTCCTGTACGAGGACGCGCGCGTCACGCCCGAGCGGGCCGCGGTCATGCTCGGCATGCGCGAGGAGGATGTCCGCGCCGCCGTGGACAAGCTCGAGCAGGAACGCGTCATCGTGGGCTATCCTGCCCTTGTCAACTGGGACAAGACCCCGATCGAGAAGGTCAAGGCCGTCATCGAGGTCAAGGTTACGCCCCAGCGCGACATGGGCTTTGACGCCATCGCCGCGCGCATCTATCGCTTTGACGAGGTCACGGCCGTGTACCTGATGAGCGGCGCCTACGACCTGATGCTCGAGGTCCAGGCCGAGAGCCTGCGCACGCTCGCCAACTTCGTCTCCCAGAAGCTCGCCACCATCGACAGCGTGCTCTCCACCGCGACGCACTTCGTCCTCAAGAAGTACAAGGTCGACGGCGTCATCCTCGAGGAGGAGCACGCGGACCATAGACTGGCGGTGACGCCGTGAATTACGATCAGATCGTCAACCGCACGGTGCGGGACATCCCGCCCAGCGGCATCCGCAAGTTTTTCGACATCGTCTCCACCATGAAGGACGCCATCTCCCTGGGCGTCGGCGAGCCGGACTTCGTCACCCCCTGGAACATCTGCGAATCCGCCATCTACTCCATCGAGCAGGGGCAGACGCACTACACCTCCAACTGGGGCACGATCGAGCTGCGCCGGGAGATCGCGGCCTATCTTGAGGAGCGCTGCGGCGTCTCCTACAACCCCGCGGACGAAATCCTCGTCACCGTCGGCGCGTCCGAGGGCATCGACCTTGCGCTGCGCGCGCTCGTCGAGCCGGGGGACGAGGTGCTCGTGCCCGAGCCCTCCTACGTCTCCTACGCGCCGTGCGTGCGCCTGGCGGGCGGCGTGGCCGTGGGCGTCCCGACGGACGCCTCCCTCGGGTTCCGGCTCACGGGCGACCTCATCCGCTCGCGCCTCACCCCGCGCACCAAAGCGCTGATCCTGCCCTACCCCAACAACCCCACCGGCGCCATCCTGGAGCGGGAGGACCTCCTGGACCTGGCGCGCGCCCTGGAGGGCACGAACGTCATCGTCCTCTCGGACGAGATCTACTCCGAGCTCACCTACGGCGGCCGCACGCACGTCTCCTTCGCCTCCATCCCGGGCATGTTCGAGCGGACGATCACGCTCAACGGCTTCTCCAAGGCCTTTGCCATGACGGGATGGCGCATGGGCTACGCCTGCGCGCCCGCGCCCCTTGCCAAGCTCCTGTGCAAGATCCACCAGTTCACCGCGCTGTGCGCGCCCGTGCAGGGCCAGGCCGCGGCGCTGGAGGCCCTGCGCAGCGGGCGGGAGAACCACTACGCCTCCGTCGTCCACATGCGCGAGGTCTACGACCGCCGCCGCCGCATCCTGGTGGACGCCTTCAACCGCATGGGCCTGCCCTGCTTTGAGCCGCTGGGCGCGTTCTACGTCTTCCCCAGCATCGCCTCCACGGGCATGACCAGCGACGAGTTCTGCGAGCGGCTCCTGCGCGAGCAGAAGGTCGCCGCCGTGCCGGGCACGGCCTTCGGCCCCAGCGGCGAGGGGCACATCCGCTGCTCCTACGCCACCTCCACCGAGAAGATCGAGGAGGCCGTGCGCCGCATCGAAGTCTTTGTGCGCGCGCACCGGGAGGGGTGACGTCCATGCAGCAGGACCCGCAGCGCGTCTTCCTCAACCGCTCCCGTCCCTACGTCACCTACGTCCTGATCGGCATCAACGTCGCGGTCTTCCTCGTGGAGCTGGTTCTGCAGTACGTTCTCGGCTGGCCCTACGGGCAGACGATCCTCACCCTGGGCGCAAAGGAGAACCTGCTCATCACCTCCGGGCAGTATTGGCGCCTGCTGACCGCCTGCTTTCTGCACGCCAACTTCATGCACATCGTCTCCAACCTGATCGGCCTGTACTTCTGGGGCCCGCACGCGGAAGTCCTGTTCGGCCGCGCGCGGTACCTCCTCGTGTACCTCGCATCGGGGCTGTTCGGCTCGCTCCTGTCCTACGCCGCGTCGGAGCCGCTGTCCGTGTCCGTGGGCGCCTCGGGCGCGATCTTCGGCATCTTCGGCGCGCTGCTCTACTTCCGCACGCGGCATAAGCAGGTCTTTGACCAGGTCTTCGGCATGCAGGTGGTGGTCTTCATCGGGCTCAACCTGCTCAACGGATTCCTGAGCACGGGCATCGACAACCTCGGCCACATCGGCGGCCTGGTCGGCGGCTTTTGCGTCTCCTACGTCGTGGGCCTGTACCGGGAGCGCCCCACGTGGAAGCGGGTGCTGGCCTGCATTGGGCTGGTGGTCCTGGCCGCGGCGCTGTTCCTCATCGGCTATGTGCGCGCCATGCGCTTCCTCCTGACCGGTCCGATCTAAAGCGCCGCTCCGCACAAAGCGCGCCGCCGGAAGAAAATTCTTCCGGCGGCGCGCTTTTCTGTCGCTTCCGCTTTAGGCAAAGGGCTCGCTCGCCTCCAGGGTCTCCAGATTCACGGCGACGAGCGTGCTCGTTTCGGACGGCGCGGGGGCCGCGCAGCCGGTCAGCAGCAGCGCCAAAACCAGGCCAAGTATGAAGGAACTCCTTGCCCGCTTGCTGTTCATGTCCTCTCCTCCTTGCGTACACGCTTCGGTCGTGCCGGGACAAGCGGCGCTGGACCGCGCAGACGAACCCTGGCGTCGCGCCCAACGGCCGCACTTCATCGCTGTTTTCAGATCGCTCAGCGCGCGCATATCATTCTGTTCATGGGGACCATCTCCGTTGTTCACATTATAGCAGAGATGCAAAATAAAGTCAATTACATCGGTATATGATTGTAATATTTGATTTTTCAATTTCGCCCATAGGGCACAATGCAACTCCTCCAATTTTTATTTCGGACTTCCCACAAAATGCTCGTTATCCTTTCGAACTGCAAAGAAAAAAGGTTGCCTTTTCCATTGCTGGAAAGGGCAACCTCTTGCGCTTATGGTTTCTCTCCTGCTCCTGCGCCTCGGACTTTGCATCCTGGGACATCCTTCGCACGCTGGACATCGAGTACGGTCCTCTGCCCGCTTGACGCTGTCCATTTCGCTCTTCGGTCCCGTCAGACCTTGTGTCCCTTTGAAAAAACAACCTCTTCCATCGGACCTATCTCTGTAGGTCTCGCCTTGCCGAAGCGGAAGGCAGGTCCTTTTTTTGCGGAGCGCTGCCGCCATCCCGGCGGGGGTTTTTGCGCCGTGCTCCGCGGGTTCGGCGCGTATTTCTCTAGCCCATGGGCGTATCCTCAGCAAACTGCGTTTCGGGTTTTCCGCTCCCCCTGTCTTTCCCTGTGCCAACCGGCTCTGTTTCTTGGGAAGCGTTCCATCCCTTGGCTTTGGCGGTGCGCGTTTTGCGCGGTTTCGGTTTTCGATTCTGGACGTTCCCTTTGGGCTGTTCCCATGCAGCCACCCGGCCGCCCTTTTCCCTATGGGGTTTGCGTCCATGCGCCCTTTGCGCCCGAAGCTTCCGCCGTCTTGGGGTTCTATGCAGATTTCGGATCTGTGGGGTTTGCGCTTCGAAACGCATTCCCATTTCCGAATTCTCGCTAGATTTGGAATCGCGCTTTGCAGACTTTCGGGTCTTGGGGCCATCCCGTTGGCTGCCGGTGGACGGAGAATCCGTGCGTACCCGTTTTCCTCCGGGGTCCATCGCTTTCTGGCGCCTCTGCGCCCCTGTCCTCTGTTTCTGCCTTTGCCCGCCGAAATTCTGCGCTTCGCGTTTCGGAAAAAGCAGGTCTATGGAAAAAGAGTTCCCGTCGTGTTTTTTGTTTGGTTTCTCGGGGTCCTCCGCCGCGTCTCTGCCGACACTGCGCCAGAGGCGGCGATCTTTCCGCTATGCCTGTGTCGTTCAATTGTAGGTTTCTCCCGGCTTTCTGGATGCTGCGTCCTGCGCGTTTTCCGGGCCTCTGCCCCTGCGCTTCCGCCCATCCCGGCCTCGCCGGAAGAGTTCCGATTTCAGGGTTTCCTCTTGATCGGTCGTGCAGCCAGCCTCGCTCTTTTGCTCGGCCTGCCGCCTGCGGTTTTTTCGCCGTCCGACGACTTCTTCGAATTGCCGCTTAGCCGGTCCCTTTATGCAACCCCTCTGTTGCATCCGTATCAAACACACGCTGTCAAGGCTCTTGCGCGGTCAATTTCCGGAAGCCGTCGGCACGCTACCGCTGGCGATCTCGGCCTTTTCTCCATTCGCCATTGGAAGCGCCCCCTTTCCTTTTTCTTGTCTATACTATAGCATGCCTTTCGCTGTTTGTCAACAAGAATCTTTTTGCGTTTATTTATTATGTATTTATAACTAGTTGCGCGCCCGCCAATCCTCAAAATTCCCTTGAAAATCGCGCATATCTTCAAACTTCGTCCACATTCTCTTCATTTGTTCCCCAATTGCAACCCCGTGTATAACGATATGTTTTCATAACTATATGCCAAAAAAATTTGCGCCGCCCCGCAAAACAAGGGGCGGCGCAGGGCGTCAGGGTCTCCTGAGCACGTCCACGCCCAGAAACGGACGCAACACCTCGGGCACGACCACGGAGCCGTCGTCCTGCTGGAACTGCTCGACGATGGCGGGGATCACGCGGGAGGTCGCAAGGCCCGAGCCGTTGAGCGTGTGCAGGTACTCGATCTTCTTGGTGTCCGCGCGGCGGAAGCGGATGTTGCCGCGGCGCGCCTGGTAGTCGCGGGCGTTGGAGACGGAGGAGCACTCCTTGTACTCGTTCATGCTGGGAATCCACAGCTCGATGTCGTAGGTCGTGGCCATGGAGGCGGAGCAGTCGCCGGCCGCGAGCTTGGAGAGGCGGTAGTGCAGGCCCAGGCCCTCGACCAGGGCGCAGGCCTTGCCGATGAGCTCCTGGAGCATGGCGTCGCTGTCCTCGGGGCGCGTGTAGCCGAACATCTCGACCTTGTTGAACTGGTGGCCGCGGATCATGCCGCGCTCGGAGGCGCGGTAGGTGCCGGCCTCGCTGCGGTAGCAGGGCGTGTAGGCAAACATGCGCTTGGGCAGGTCCTTCTCCTCGAGGATCTCGCCGCGGTAGAGGTTGATGAGCGCGGTCTCGGCCGTGGGCAGCAGGAAGTGGAAGGCGTCGTCCCCGGCGTTGACGCGGTAGACGTCGTCCACGAACTTGGGGAACTGGCCGGCCGCAAATCCGCAGGCATAGGTGAGGATGTGCGGCGGCAGCATGAAGGTGTAGCCGTCCTTGATGTGGGTGGTGATGAAGTAATTGAGCAGGGCCCACTCGAGCCGCGCGCCCATGTCCGTGTAGAGCCAGTAGCCGTTGCCGGCGAGCTTGACGCCGCGCTCGTAGTCGATCAGGCCCAGGTCCTGGCAGAGGTCGACGTGGTTCTTGGGCTCAAAGGGGAAGGCGGGCTTTTCGCCGAAGACCTTGACGACCTGGTTGTTCTCCTTGCCGCCGGCAACGACGTCCTCGGCCGGCAGGTTCGGCAGGGCCGCGACGAAGGTCTCGATCTTCTCCTCGAGGTCGCGCTGCTCCTCGTCCATGCGCTTGACGCTCTCGCTCATCTCCTTCATCTTGGCCATGAGCGGGGCCATGTCTCCGCCTTCCTTCTTGATGCGGGGGATCTCCTTGTTGATGCGGTTGCGCTCGGCCTTCACGGCCTCGTTCTCCGCGATGAGCTCGCGGCGGCGCGCATCCCAGGCGAGCAGCTCGGTAAAGTCCACCTCGTACTCGCGCTTGGCCAGCTGCGCCTTGACGTAGTCGGGGTCCTTGCGGATCAAGTTGATGTCCAGCATGTTCACTTTCCTCCGATTCCTTGTGGGTTTTGGGTCTTCACGAAAACAAAAAGGCCCGTCCCTGTATCGGGACGAGCCGGAATTGCCCGCGTTGCCACCCGCGTTGACGGCCCGGCGAAACCAACGCGCCCTGCCGCCCTGCTTGCTCGCGCTGTAACGGGCGCGCCCGCCGCGCTCCTCGCGCGGCGCTCCGGGAGTGGATAGGCCGGCGCGCCGCCCGCTTCCACCAGCCGCGGGCTCTCTTTCAGGCGCTCTCCGACGGGACTTTCCCCTCATCGCTTTCCCTATTATAGCCCCGCGGCCGGGAAATTTCAACCCCGAGCCCATCGCTTTTTCTGCAAATCCCATTTCCCGCTATACAATCTTCCCGTTGGCGCGCTCGATCTCCTTGCGCGCGCGGATGGCGTTGTCTGTGCCGATCGCGGAGATGATGCCGTCGATCGCCGCCTTCCGCCGTCCCTGCACCACTTCCTCCTGAAGCTGAGAAAGCCCTTCCTGCAGTTGTTGCTGATTTTCCAGCCCCTGACGCTGAATTTCCAACTGCTCTTCATAAAAATCTCTTTGATTTTCTATCATTATGTTTTGTCTCTTTTCATCTTCATACAAGTTCAAGGCCTCTTTGAGATCGTCCGCTCTCCCTGCCTCCAAATATTCAATAATGCACTCCAAAACATTTTTCGAAAAGTATCTTTCATGCAATATTCCTTGGCTCTTATACTTTTGCACGATCTGTCCACAGGCCGCAACTTGCCTAGACGCGGCATCCATCGCTTGTTTTCTCTCTGCCGCCAATTCAACCTGTGCTTTTTCTCTCTCCTGGTTCTCAATGCGTCTTCTCTCTATCTCGCGGTCAACTTTTCGAAGACTTATGCGACGAATTAGGGCAATGAGCCCAATGCCCAATACGCCGAAGAGAAAAATCACCACGCCGCGAAATATCCTATCCGGTTCAAAAAATTCTGCTGCATTCCCACTTCCAATTGCCTTTCCGACGGTGGAGATTAGCGCAAAGAAAACGCAAGCATCATATATTGAAAGAATTATGCAAGCAACTTTTGCGCCGCCTGGCATTTTTCTAGGAGGTAACGAAAGCCGAAATCCCAATGATTCATAGGAACGCCTTCTTTTTGCTTGCTCGTCGAGCGCTGCATCCAGGTCATTCTGTGCGGTGTAGGCTCCTTTTAGATAAGAAATGAGTTCCGCCTTTGTCATAATCTTTTCCTCCTTTTCTTTCTTCCCTTTTATTATACAGAAACCATATTGGTATAAAACAAAATATACCAAATTGGTTTCCCTATAATGGAGATGGAGTCGAAATATGGGGGAGGTCGTTGCGCTTGCGCCGCATACGCGACCTGCGAGAAGACAATGATCTGACGCAAAAGGACCTTGCGGACCTGCTGCGCTGCTCGCAGGTCTGCTACTCGCGCTATGAGACGGGCGAGCGGGAGATCCCCCTGCGCGCGCTCGTGCAGCTCGCCGCATACTACGGCACGAGCGTGGACTACCTCCTCGACCTGACCGACGACCCCCGCCCCTACCCGCGAAAGACAAAAAAGAAGTGAGCTGGCGATTCGCTCACTTCTTTTTTTGCGCGCCTATGCCAGCGCCCGCAGAAAGGCCTCCACGTCCGCCGCCTGCGTGGACCAGGAGGTCACCAGGCGCACGGCGGTGCGCCCCTCCCCCGCCGCGCCCCAGCGATGGAAGCCGAAATCCGCCTCCAGGCGCTCCACCAGCGCGTCCGGGAACACGGGGAAGAGCTGATTCGTGCGCGTCTGACACACAAAGCCGTAGCCCGCCGCGGCGATGCCCTGCCGCAGCCGGTCGGCCAGCGCGTTCTCGTGCGCGCCGATGCGCTCGTAGACGCCCGGCGCGAGCAGCGCCTCGAACTGCACGCCCAGCATGCGCCCCTTGGCCAGCAGCCCGCCGCGCTGCTTGCGCGCGTAGGCAAAGCCCTGCGCAAGGGCGGGCTTGGGGAAGACCAGCGCCTCGCCGAAGAGCGCGCCGCACTTGGTTCCGCCGATGTAGAAGGCGTCGCACAGGCGCGCAAGGTCGGACACCTGCACGTCGTTGCCGCGAGCCGCCAGCGCCGAGGCCAGCCGCGCCCCGTCGCAGTAGAGCAGCAGGCCCTCCTCGTCGCAGACGCGGCGCAGCGCGGCGAGCTCCTCCAGGCTGTAGAGCGTGCCCAGCTCCGTGGGCTGGGAGAGGTAGAGCAGCGCCGGGCGCACCATGTGGTGGTCCGTGTGGGCCGCGCAGGCTGCGCGCACGTCCTCCGGCAGGACCTTGCCGTCCGCGCTGGGCACGGTCACGACCTTGTGGCCCGTGGCCTCGACCGCGCCGGTCTCGTGGGTGTTGATGTGGCCCGTCTCCGCGGCAATCGCCGCCTCGTAGGGCCGGAGCAGGTGCGCGATGGTCATCGCGTTGGTCGGCGTGCCGCCCAGGGTGAAGAACACTTCGGCCTCCGGGCAGTCCGCCCACTGCCGGATGCGCGCCGCGGCGGCGGCGCTGTGCGCGTCCTCGCCGTAGCCGGGCGTCGTCTCGCCGTTTGTGCGCAGCAGCGCCTCCATCACCTCGGGGCAGGCCCCGTCCTCATAGTCACAGCGAAAGCTGATCATCTTCTCTCCTCCTTGCGGTGCAAAAAAACTCCCCTCCATTGTACGCCCGCGCCGCGCGCAAATCAACGCCCCCGCCCGGCAAAAATCGCTTACATCCGTCCGGATTTTCTGATATACTGGTACCATAAGATTTTTTTGCAAGGGAGGACTTCACATGCAGAAGCTCATCATCCGCACCGACGACGTGGGTTACACAAACGTCTGCAACATCGGCACCTTCGAGACGTACGACCGCGGCTTTGGCACCTCTGCGGACATCATGCTCGACACGCCGGGCACGGTGGACGCGCTGCAGCGCCTGCGCAACTATCCCTGGCTCAGCGTCGGCTGGCACACGCACTTCTGGGGCAGCGCCGTCTCGGACCCTGCGCGCGTGCGCAGCCTGCTCATCCCCGGGACCGACCGCTTCCGCCACGACCTGCGCTCCGCCGCAGACGTCGACTACGACGAGATTCTTCTCGAGTGCCGCGCGCAGGTCGACCGCTGCGTCCAGATCCTGGGCCGCGTGCCGGACGTCGGCGTGGACATGGGCGACAAGACGCCCTTCGCTGCCGCGGTGACCGCCGTCTCCAAAGAATACGGCATGGCCGTCAACTACGGCAGCCGCCTGCACCGCGACCCGCAGACCGGGGAGATCACCCGCGGCCCGGTCGATCCCCGCTTCCAGGACCGCGTGTTCCTGGCGGACAACTGGAACCTGGGCGGCAAGCCCCTGCCCGAGACCTTCCACGGCCTGGACGCGGAGTACGACGCCATCGACTGGCTCCTCGCGGACACGATGAAGATCCACGAGCTGCCCGAGGGCGCGGCCCTGATGCACGGGTTCCACCCCGGATACGTGGACTATTACGTCGCGCACCTGGGCGACTACGGCCCCATGGCGCCGCTGGTCACGCTCAGCCGCGCCTATGACGTGGAGGCCCTCTGCTCCCAGCGCCTGCACGACTGGATTCTCGACAACAACATCGAGCTGTGCAACCTGCGCGACGCCCTCTACGGCACGCGCGACTACCAGAACCACCTGCGCAGCATCGGCAGCGACCTGTGCGTCCTCTGACCATGGGCAGGCAAAGCGCGCCGGGGCAAAATGCCCCGGCGCGCTTTCTCTGTGCTTCCGTTCTACTGCATCTGCTTTCCCTCGAAGGCGGCCCGCCGGCGCACCTCGCCCATCAGGGCGTCGAACTGCTCCGGGTTGAGCGACTGCGCGCCGTCGCAGAGCGCGGCCTTGGGGTTGTTGTGAACCTCGACGATCAGGCCGTCCGCGCCGGCGGCGATGGCCGCGCGCGCCAGGGGCTCCACCATCCAGGCCGTGCCCGCCGCGTGCGAGGGGTCCACGATCACCGGCAGGTGCGACTGCCGCTTGAGCAGCGGGATGGCCGAGATGTCCAGGTTGTTGCGGATCATCGTCTCGAAAGTGCGGATGCCGCGCTCGCAGAGGATGACGTTCTCGTTGCCGCCGGCGAGGATGTACTCCGCGCTCATGAGCCATTCCTCGATCGTCGCCGAGAGGCCGCGCTTGAGCAGCACCGGCTTCTTCGTCCGGCCCAGGGCCTTGAGCAGGCGGAAGTTCTGCATGTTGCGCGCGCCCACCTGCAGGATGTCCACGTCCTCGAACTCCGGGATCTGCTCCTCGCCCATGATCTCCGTCACGATCGGCAGCCCCGTCAGCCGCCGCGCCTCGCGCAGGAGGTCCAGCCCGCTCTCCTCCAGGCCCTGGAAGGAGTAGGGAGAGGTGCGCGGCTTGAACGCGCCCCCGCGCAGGAAGGTCGCGCCGCTCTTCTTCACGGATTCGGCCACGGTGCACAGCTGCGCCTCGCTCTCCACCGAGCAGGGGCCGGCCATGACGTGGAAGAACCCCTCGCCGATGGTCCTGCCGGCGACGGCGACGTGCGTGTCCAGGGGGTGGAAGCGCCGGTTCGCCTTCTTGTAGGGCTCGGTGATGCGCCGCACGTCCGCGACGACCTCGTTTGCGCGCAGCTTGTCCTCGTCCACGCGCGAGGTGTCGCCGATCAGGCCCAGAATCGTGGCCTCGGCGCCCGCGCTGTAGTTCACGCTCATGCCCAGGCCCTGGACCTCTTCGATGAGCGCGCGCACCTTTTGTTCCGGCGCTTCCTGCTTGAGAATGATGATCATGTTTCCGTCCTCCCATACTGCGAATGTGCTTCCGCCTGCGGCCAGGGAATGCAAAAAGGCGGCCCGTCCGAGAAGTTCCGGCGGGCCGCCTGGTCTTGCGCGTTTTCGTTTCGGATCAAGAGGATTCTCTCTTTACGCGCAGCGCAAACAGCCCGCATTGCAAAAGCAATACAGGTACGCATAGGCGTAAATGCGAAGCGCGGTCCTCATCCGAAGCTCTCCCTTCCGTAAGAAGAAGTTGGGTGCAGTATACCACCAACGCCCCGCGCCTGTCAAGCGCGTTTTTCGCCCCCGGGCAGCGCCGCCCGCAGGAAGAGCCCCGCGCCAAGGAGCAGGCAGGCCGAGACGTTCTCCATCCGCGCGCGGCGGAAAAAGGCCGCGTTCAGCGCCGCCAGCGCCCCGTCCCGCGCGCCCGCCATCTGCCCGAGGAGCGCAAAGCCCACCGGCGCCAGCAGCGCAAGGCCCAGCGCCAGGCAGACCCAGCGCCCCGCGCCCGCAGCCCGCGCTGGCAGCAGCAGCCCCACGGCCAGGGGCAGAAGCTGCAGCCCCAGCGCCGCCGCTGCGGAGCGCGTCCCCGCCGAGAGCGCGAGCCCCGCCAGCGCGACCGCCAGCGTCAGGCCCCCGGAGAGCCAGTCGCCGCGCGCGTCCACGCGCCCGCCCTCCCCGGCGCTCCACGCGCTCCCGAGCAGCGCGCCGCAGACCAGCGCCGCCTGCGGGCGCTGCAGGGCGTTCGACCACAGCCCCGCGCGCACCGGCCTGCCCAGGACCGCGATGCCCAGCCCCAGCAGCGCGCCCAGCGCAAGTCCCGCGGGCCGCAGGCGGCTGCCGCAAGGCCGGGCGCGATGCCCAACAGCGCGCCCGGCGCCAGCAGCGCCCAGCGCGTGCCGTACAGAAGCCCCGCCGCGCTCACGGCGCAGGCCAGCAGCGCGCAAAGCGCCAACGTGCCGCACGTCCAGATCGAAGCGTGTCCTTTCACGTTCTTCTCCCCTCTCCGATTTAGTTTTTTCCTCTGTAAGTTCAGTATACCATGTTCCGCCCCAGCTTGACAAGCCTCGGCGCGCGGAGTATACTTTGTATCAAATTTCATACGACAGGGGAGCTTGTGCGGCAGGCTGAGAGGAAGTACACAACTTCGACCCTTACACCTGATTTGGGTAATGCCAACGTAGGAAGACGATTCGACCAGCCCTCGCGGCGGAGATTGCCTTTTTGCGCGCATTCTCCGCCGCGCCTCTGCATTTTCCCCGGAAAGGGAGACCATGCTCGAAACCATGCTGCAAAACGTGCGCGAGCGCGCGCCGCTCGTGCACAACATCACCAACTACGTCACCGTAAACGACTGCGCCAACATCCTTCTGGCCTGCGGCGCTTCGCCCATCATGGCGGACGACCCGGACGACGCCGAGGAGATCACCGCGGTCTGCGCCGCGCTGAACCTGAACATCGGCACCCTGAACGCGCGCACCATCCCCGCCATGGAGCGCGCGGGCCGGCGCGCAAACGCCCTGGGCCACCCCGTTCTGCTGGACCCCGTGGGCGCGGGCGCCTCGAGCCTGCGCACGAACACCGCCGCGCGCCTGCTGGACGAGCTGACCATCGCCGCGGTGCGGGGCAACGTCTCCGAGATCCGCGCGCTGCAGCTGGGCGCGCGGGCCACGCGCGGCGTGGACGCCGCCCTGGAGGACCGCGTGACCGAGGAGAACCTGCCCGAGGCCATCGCCTTTGCGCAGGCCTTCTCCCAGCGGACGGGCGCGGTGGTGGCCATGACCGGCGCCATCGACGTCGTCGCGGACGCGGAGCGCGCCTACGTCATCCGCAACGGCTGCGCGATGATGGGGCGCATCACGGGCGCGGGCTGCATGCTCTCGGCCATGACGGCGGCCTACCTTGCGGCGAACCCGGGGAACTTCCTGGAGGCCTGCGCCGCCGCGGTGTGCGCCATGGGCGTGTGCGGCGAGATCGCCCGGGACAAGACGGAGGCGCTCGGCGCGGGCAACGCGACCTTCCGCACCCAGCTCATCGACGCGGTCTGCAACCTCACCCCCGAAGGACTTCAGGAGCGTGCACGCTATGAATTGCGATAAGAACAGCCTTCTCCTCTACGCGGTGACGGACCGCGCCTGGCTCCAGCCGGGCGAGACGCTCCTTGGCCGCGTGCGCGACGCCATCGAGGGCGGCGCGACGTTCGTGCAGCTGCGTGAAAAGGACCTGGACCCCGCGGCCTTCCTCGCCGAGGGCCGGGAGATCGGCGCGCTCTGCCGCGAAATGGGCGTTCCCTTTGTCGTGGACGACGACGTGGACCTGGCGCTCGCCTGCGGCGCGGACGGCGCGCACGTGGGCCAGAGCGACCTCGCCGCGGGCGAGGCCCGCAAGAAGCTCGGCCCGGACAAGATCCTGGGCGTCTCGGCGCAGACCGTGGAGCAGGCCCTGGCCGCCGAGCGCGCGGGCGCGGACTACCTGGGCGTGGGCGCGGTGTTTTCCACCTCCACGAAGCTGGACGCCTGCGAGGTCCCGCTCGAGACGCTGCGCGCGATCTGCGCTGCGGTGCGCATCCCCGTCGTGGCCATCGGCGGCATCGGCGCGCAGAACGTCGCCGCGCTCGCCGGCACGGGGATCGCGGGCATCGCGGTGGTCTCGGCGCTGTTTGCGGCCAAGGACACGCGCCGGGCGGCCGCGGAGCTCTCCGCCCTCGCGCGCAAGGCGGTGAACGCATGAGCCTGCCCGCCCCCTTCCACTGCGCGATCTTTGACATGGACGGGACGGTCCTGGACTCCATGCCCGTCTGGGACACCCTGGGCGAGGACTACCTCCGCAGCCTGGGCCGGCCCGTGCCGCCCGGGCTGCGCGGGGTCCTTGCGCCCCTCTCCATGCAGCAGACCGCGAGCTACCTGATGGACCGCTGCGGCGTCCCCGGCCCGGCTGAGCGGATCATCGACGAAATCAACGCGCTCGTAGCGGACTTCTACCGAAACGCCGCGCCCGCAAAGCCCGGCGCGGCGGAGCTGCTCTCCTGCCTGCGGGCGCGCGGCGTGCGCCTGGCGCTCGCCACGGCCACAGACCGGCCCCTTGCCGAGGCGGCCCTGCGGCGCACGGGCCTGCTGCCCTACTTCTCGTGCCTGCTGACCTGTTCGGAGGTCGGCGCGGGCAAGGACCGGCCGGACATCTACTTCGCGGCCCTTGCGGCGCTTTCCGCCAAGCGGGAGGAGACGCTGGTCTTTGAGGACGCGGTGCACGCCATCGAGACGGCCAAGGCCGCGGGCTTTGCCGTGGCGGCCGTGCGCGACGCGAGCATGGAGGCGCAGGCGCCCCGCATCCGGGCCCTCGCGGACCTGTATCTGGACGCGCTGAGCGACTTTCCCCTGCGATAGGCGGCGCTTTCCCCGCAAAAAACGCGGGTTTCCCTTGCGTTCCCGGCGGTGCAATGGTATGATGTAGATACTGGAATCGTGCGCCGGCGGGGCGGATGCGCCGCAATACACTTGGGCCGGCCGCGTGGAGGACATCGTGAAAGCCAACAACACCGACAAGGAAACCCGATTCGATACCCTGACGGACCTGGGCCTGCGCCCGGTCTCGCAGGTCTTCAACCAAATCCGCTACTGGAGCGCGCTGGATGACCCCGACGAGGAGAAGTGGGACTACCTCTCCCACTACACCCGGACCGAGCGCCGGGAGATGGGTCTGGGCGTGGGCGGGTTCAACGCGCGGCCGCTGATCGTCTGCGCGCTGATCTTGCTGCTGCTCATCGGCGTGGGCACGGGCGGCTACCTGGCCTGGCCGTACCTGAGCCAGCAGTTCAGCGCCCTTGGCGCGGCCAGCGGCGCGCAGATGGAGGTCGTCACCGGCTACATGGTCCGCCTCGGCTCGCGCGACCTGGGCGTGGTGGAGGACCGCGCGGGCATGGAGAACTTCGTCAGCTCCTGGCTGGCGCAGAAGAACGCCGCCGCCCAGGAGGGCATCGTCTACCGCATCGCGCAGGACATCACCTACGAGGAGGTCCGCATCGACGCGGCCTACTGCGCGACCCTCGAAGAGGTCGAAAACGCCTTCGTCAAGCACGCCACGCTGGACCTGGCCTGATCCCGGCAAGCGCAAAAACCCCCAATGGAAGGGAAGTCCTCTTCCATTGGGGGTTTTCTTTTCCGTTTCGTCCGCCGGGGCGGGAGCGCTCAGCCCCGCAGCGCGCGCTCGAGCACGCGGTGGACCTTTTCCTTTGTGGCCACGCCCTCGTGGACCTTGTCCCGGCCGACGTAGTAGGTGGGGACGTAGTAGTAATCGTAGCGGTCGGCGATGTCCGGGTGTTCCGTCTCGTCGATGATCTCCAGCTCGATGTCGTTGTACTCCGGGTACTCCTGCATCAACTCTTCCATCCACCGGTGCGCGGCGCGGCAATAGGGGCAGCCCGCCATGGTAAACATTGTGACCTTCTGCATCCGGCCCTCTCCTTTCTGTACAAATCGCATGCCTTCTACTTGTGCCGGCGGCGGCAGAGCGCAAGGCCGCCAAAGCCGCTGATGACCGCCATGTAGAAGCCCAGCTCGTAGGTAAAGCCCGTGTTGACCGGCGCGAACATGGTGACCTCCATGCCCACGAGCTCCAGGATCAGCGAGATCGGGGCAAACCAGCCGTGCACGACGCCGTTGAGGAACCCGGCCGGGTCCTCGGGCGTGTAGACGGTGATGCCCGGCAGGCACCCGCTCAGCACCAGCGGCAGCAGCAGCACGAGCAGCGCCGCCAGCGCGATCTTCCGCGCCCGTTTCATGGGGAAATTCCCCCCTTTCCGCTCAAAAGAGGTGGGTAAAGTCCAGCGTGGCGAAGTAATCCGCCGGGGTCTCGGCCCTGCGGATCAGCTCCACCTCGCCGTTGGCGTGCAGGAGCAGCTCCGCCGAGCGCAGCTTGCCGTTGTAGTTATAGCCCATGGCAAAGCCGTGCGCGCCCGTGTCGTGGATGGCCATGAGGTCGCCGATCTCGACCTTGGGCAGCGCGCGGTCCACGGCGAACTTGTCGTTGTTCTCGCACAGGGAGCCCGTGACGTCGTAGACGTGGTCGCAGGGCGCGTCCTCCTTGCCCAGGACCGTGATGTGGTGGTACGCGCCGTACATGGCCGGGCGCATGAGGTTGGCCGCGCAGGCGTCCAGGCCCACGTACTGCTTATACGTGTTCTTGATGTGCAGCACGCGGGAGACGAGGGAGCCGTAGGGGCCGGTCATGTAGCGGCCAAGCTCGGTCTTGATGGCCACGTGGTCGAGGCCCGCGGGCACGAGGATCTTCTCGTACTGCTCGCGCACGCCGCGGCCGATGGCCAGGATGTCCGCCGGCTCCTCCTCCGGGCGGTAGGGGATGCCCACGCCGCCGGACAGGTTCACAAACGCGATCTCCACGCCCAGCTCCCGGTGCAGGTCCGCCGCCAGCTGGAACAGCTCCGCGGCAAGGCTCGGGTAGTAGGCGTTGTCCGTCGTGTTGGAGGCGAGGAACGCGTGCAGGCCGAAGCGCTTTGCGCCGTAGGCGCGCAGGACCTTCACCCCTTCGAAGATCTGCGGCCGGGTCATGCCGTACTTGGCGTCGCCGGGGTTGCCCATGATCGTGTTGCCCAGGCGGAACTCGCCGCCGGGGTTGTAGCGCAGGCAGACCGTCTCGGGGATGCCGCCGTTGTCCTTCAGGAAGTCGATGTGGGAAAAGTCGTCCAGGTTGATGAGCGCGCCCAGGCGGCGGGCGTACGCGAACTCCTCGGCCGGCGTGTCGTTGGAGGAGAACATGATGTCCTCGCCCACGATCCCGAGCCGCTCGCAGAGCATGAGCTCGGTCAGGCTCGAGCAGTCCATGCCGCAGCCCTGGTCGTGCAGCAGGCGGAGAATGGCCGGGTTCGGGCAGGCCTTGACCGCGTAATATTCCTTATACCCCGCGTTCCACTGGAAGGCGCGCTGCAGGCGCTGCGCCGCGGCGACGATGCCCGCCTCGTCGTAGATGTGGAAGGGCGTGGGATGCGTCTTTGCGATCTCCTCGATCTTAGCTTTGTCATAGGGAAGCGTCTTCATCGCTGAAAATTCCTCCTTGCGCGCGCGAGTCTTGTCGTCCCCTATTTTACACGAAATCGAGGCGCCCGGGCGCATTTTTACCGTCTTTTAATACAAGATATGCAAAAACTGTGCATACGCGCTTCCCGCTCAGAAGGCCCAAACCCCGCCCTCGAACACGGGCGCGCGGCTGCCGTCCTTCCGGATTCCCTCGATGCGCAGGTCGCGCGTGCCGACCATGAAGTCCACGTGCACGAGGGACTGATTCACGCCCGCCTCCAGCAGCGCGGCCTCGTCCATCGCCTCGCCCCCGCGCACGCACTCGGAATACCCGCGCCCCAGCGCAAAGTGGCAGGCCGCGTTCTCGTCAAAGAGCGTGTTGTAAAAGAGCAGGTTCATCCCCGCGATGGGCGAATCCGCGGGCAGGAGCGCGATCTCGCCCAGGCGGCGCGCGCCGGCGTCCGTGTTCAGGATGGAGGCGAGCGTCTCCTTCCCCGCGCGGGCGTCAAAGTCCACGACCTGCCCGTCTGCAAACGTGAGCGCAATGCCCTCGACGCGGCTGCCGCCGTGGGACAGGGGGAGCGAGGCGACCAGCCGGCCCTCGGCCCGGTCGCGGTGCGGCGCGCAGAAGACCTCCTCGGTGGGCATGTTCGGGATGAAGGCGCGGCCGTCCTGCGTCCAGGACCTGCCCCCGGCCCAGTTCTGTCCCTCGGGCATGCCCACGGTGAAGTCCGTGCCCAGGCCGCTCTCGTAGTGGAAGGCCGCAAACTGCTGCGCGTTGAGCCATTCGGCGCGGCGGGCGAGGTTCTGCTGGTGGGCCTGCCAGGCCGCGTCCGGGTCCGGCGCGTCCGCGCGCGTGGCCGCGAGGATCGCCCGCCAGAGGGCGGCCTGCGCCTCCTCCCCCGCAAGGTTCGGGAACACGCGCTGCGCCCAGGCCCTGCCCGGGTAGGCCGCCGCCAGCCAGGGCGAAACGCCCGTCATCCGGCAGCGCTGCGCCTCCTTCGTCGCGGCGGAGACCGCGTTGCGCCGCAGCGCGATGCGCGCCGGGTCCGCGCCCGCCATGCCGAAGGGGTCCTCGCTGAACAGGCGCAGGTATGCGCAGCCCGCGCGCGAGGGCGCGTTGTACCGCTCCGCCTCCCAGGGCGGCAGCTTCCCGAGGTTCTCCTCGTCCTGGTAGAGCAGGCGCGCGCGGTCGCAGGCCTCGTTCGACCAGTTGCACTGCACGTCGGCCGCACCCATCTGGTAGGCCTGCGCCGCGAGCACCGCTACAAGCGGCGCGGCCTCCGTGTCGGCGTTGAGGAGCAGCGTCTGCCCCTTTTGCAGGTCCAGCCCGGTCCTGAGCAGCAGGCGCGCATACGTTTCCATTCGTTCCATCTCGCTCTCTCCTTTGCAAAAACGCTCTTCCAAGAGTATAGCACAGGCCGGGGAATCTGCGCCGCAAAAAAATTTTGGAAAAGCGCTTGACAAATCCGGCCGCAAGGTGTAAGATAAATATCGTCGTCGAGAGATCGGCGGACAGAAGTATCGCGGGGTAGAGCAGTTTGGCAGCTCGTCGGGCTCATAACCCGGAGGTCGTGAGGTTCAAATCCCACCCCCGCAACCATTTGGCGGCGTAGCTCAGTTGGCCAGAGCATTCGGTTCATACCCGAAGTGTCAGCAGTTCAAATCTGTTCGCCGCTACCAGGAAAAGCCCGAGCGCGTTCGGGCTTTTGTCGTATTCATTCTTTGTTTTGCCAATTCGGACGTCCGCAGCACAAAAACCTGTTGACTTTCCGGCCGCAACTTGGTATACTATCCAAGTCGCAGGTCGCGGCGATGGGGATGGACCAAAGTCCTACACGCGGAGAGATGTTCGAGTGGTTTATGGAGCTGGTCTTGAAAACCAGTGATGCCGCAAGGCACCGGGGGTTCGAATCCCTCTCTCTCCGCCATTTTCTGCGAGGCAGACGGTGATCTGGAGAAGTACCCAAGAGGCCGAAGGGGCTCCCCTGCTAAGGGAGTAGGACGGGATACCGTCGCCCGGGTTCAAATCCCGGCTTCTCCGCCAGATCTCCCGAGAATCCCCGGATTCTCGGGAGAATTTTTTTCCTCTCTCCATTTCCCTGCCCTTGCAGGGGTGATCCGTTAAATTGTGAGAGTTCCGAGAGAGGGATTCATCTTTTTCCCCGCAGAAGCGGGGGTTGCGCGGCGCACGCGGATTTCCGGGAGCGCCGCGCTTTTTTTGCGCCCTCCTCCGTTGCAGACGCCCGCGCTTCCGCACCCATTTCCCGTCCCGCGCATAGGATAAAGGGCGGGAGATTTCCTTTCCCTGACATCCCCCGCGCATAGGAGGGGGCAACCATGGGTGTAACCAGCACAAGCAAACAGATCAACCTGGAGCGCATCGACTGCGACGGTACGCTGCAAGTGACCCTCGCGCTCTCGGCCTCTCCGGATATCGTCAGCAACCCCACAGACATCGTCCTGACCCTGGACCGGTCCGACAGCCTCGAGGGCGCGCCAATGGAGAGCGTCAAGGCCGGCGCCAAGACCTTTATCGACATCCTATCCGAATCGACCGGCGGCGCGCCGGACGCCATCGGCTCCGGCAGCCGGATCGGCATCGTCAGCTTCAACCAGGCCGCCACCGCGGACACGCAGCTGATCATCTCCGTTGCGGCGCGCAAGGACGCGGCCGACGCGCTCGATGCCTCCACGCCTTTTCCGCGGCGATGCAGCTCTTTGACCCCCAGTCCGCAAAGGCCAAGGTGATCGTCCTGTTCACCGACGGCAAGACCACGGCCGGCCCGCCCCCTGCGCCCGTTGCCGCGGCGGCGCGCGCCGAGGGGATCATCCTCTACTGCATCGGCCTGATCGGCTCCGACGGCATCGACGTCAGCGTGCTCAACGACTAGGCCACCGATCCGGACGCCTCGCACGTGGCCGTCACCCCGGACGCCGCGGACCTGGAGGACCTGTTCCGCGACCTGGCCGCCAACCTCTCCAAGACCGGCGCGACGGACATCGTCATCGACGAGGTGGTCAGCGACGACTTCCAGATCGCCAGCATGTCGCCGCTCACCAAGGGCACGGCGGAGATGCAGAGTTCCACCGCGCTGCAGTGGAAGATCCCCGAGCTGGGCGTCACCGCCAACGAGGGCGCGTCCCTGCAGTTCGCCATCCGCCACACGGCCAACACCTCGGGCCTGAAGCTCGTCAACGAGTCCCTGACCTATTCCGACAACGAGGGCAATGTCGTGGCCTTCCCCACGCCCTCGGTGGAGGTGGACTGCGGAACGGCCCTGCCCCGTGCCGGTGGACTTCTCGATCGAGGGCCGCGACGACTTTGCGGTCTTTGACGCGGGCGACGTGCGCCTGGAGTCCCTGGCCGCATCCTGGAGCTGAACTTCACGGTCAAGCGCGTCTGCCCGGGCAAGCGCGTGGCCCTGGGCGTTCTGCTCTCCGAGGTCGGCGAGAACGGCGACGAATACCCCTGCGGCATGAAGGTCCTCACCCTGCCCGCGCACAACGCCCCCTCTTGCCGGGACATCCGGGTCAAGGGCGTGCGCTTCGTGCTGCCGGAGGACCTGAGCGCCGTCGAGGAGCCGGGCTCCATGTGCCGCGAGCGCTTCTTCCGCGTGCGCACGATCGCGCACCCCGTGGACTACGGCTTCCGCTGCTGCGAGGCTGACCCCACGTAAACCCCCATCCTCTCTTCCCCGGAGGGCCCCCCTCCGGGCTTTTTTCTGCAAAAAAACGATTTGCGCGCCGAACGATGCTGGTCAAGCGCCGCAAAATCCGCTAAGATGGAGGGGAAAAGCCGCGGCGCAGCGCCGCGGGGAAAGGAGCGCCCCCACAAAATGTGCGCAGCAGAATCCCCCTCTCTCTCCTCGGCCACGCGCCGCATCGCGGGGTTTGCCGTGCGGCCGGGCCTGTTCCGCGTGCCCGGCGCCACGCCCGTGCCCGGCGGCGTCAGCTTCACCATCCAGTCCCTGTACGCGACGGGCTGCGAGCTCTGCCTGTTCCGCCGGCGCGAGGCGGAGCCCTATGCCGTCCTCCCCTTCCCGGAGGACTGCCGCATCGGCCACACCTTCTCCATGATCGTCTTCGGGCTGGACATCGAGGACACGGAGTACGCCTACCGGATGGACGGGCCGCACGACCCGGCCCGCGGCCTGCTCTTCGACAAGACCCGCTGCCTCCTGGACCCCTACGCCCGGGCCGTCACGGGCCAGAGCGTCTGGGGCGCCCAGCGCCTCCCCGGCTCCTACCGCGCGCGCGTGGTGCGCGACGCCTTTGACTGGGCGGGCTTCCGCGACCGGCACGTGCCGTTTCAGGACCTGGTGATCTACGAGCTGCACGTGCGCGGCTTCACGCAGCACGCAAGCTCCGGCGTGCGCAGCCCCGGAACCTTTGCGGGCCTGATGGAGAAGATCCCCTACCTGGTGGACTTGGGGGTCAACGCCGTGGAGCTGATGCCCATCTTCGAGTTCGACGAGATGGCCGACCGCCGCGAAATCGACGGGCGCGAGCTGCTCAACTACTGGGGCTACAACACGGTCTGCTTCTTTGCGCCCAACACGAGCTATACCGCCGCGGCCGAGCCCGGGCGCGAGGGCAGCGAGCTCAAGGCCCTCATCCGGGAGCTGAACGCCCACGGCATCGACGTGATCCTGGACGTGGTGCTCAACCACACGGCCGAGGGCGACGAGCGCGGTCCCTTCTTCTGCTTCAAGGGCCTGGACAACAACATCTACTACATGCTCACGCCCGACGGAAAGTACTACAACTTCTCGGGCGTGGGCAACACCCTGAACTGCAACCACCCCCTTGTGCGGTCCTTCATCCTGGACTGCCTGCGCCACTGGGTGGTGGAATACCGCGTGGACGGGTTCCGGTTCGACCTGGCCTCCATCCTCGGCCGGGACGAGGACGGCCGGCCCCTCTCCGAGCCGCCGCTGCTGGAGAGCCTGGCCTTTGACCCGATCCTCGGCCACGTCAAGCTCATCGCCGAGGCCTGGGACGCGGGCGGGCTCTACCAGGTCGGCTCCTTCCCCGCCTGGAACCGCTGGGCCGAGTGGAACGGCAAGTACCGCGACGACATGCGCCGCTTCCTCAAGGGCGACGCGGGCCTGTCCGAGGCGGCGCTGCTGCGCCTGTGCGGCTCGCCCGACCTCTACCCGCCGGACCGGCGGCAGAACGCCTCCGTCAACTTCCTGACCTGCCACGACGGCTTCACGCTCCACGACCTGTACGCCTACAACGAGAAGCACAACCAGGCCAACGGCTGGGGCAACACCGACGGCGCGAACGACAACAACAGCTGGAACTGCGGCGCAGAGGGGGAGACGGGCGACCCGAACGTCCTGGCCCTGCGCGAGCGGATGCAGCGCAACGCCTTTGCGGTCCTGCTGTGCAGCCGCGGCGCGGCGATGTTCCTGGCCGGGGACGAGTTCGGAAACTCCCAGTTTGGCAACAACAACGCCTACTGCCAGGACAACGAGATCTCCTGGCTGAACTGGGAGGACCTTGCGCGCAACCGCGGCCTGCACGACTTTGTGCGGTCGATGATCGCCCTGCGCAAGGCGCACCCCGTGCTGCGCGGCCGGACCGCGCCGGCGCACTGCGGCTGGCCGGACGTCTCCTTCCACAACGGAACGGCCTGGAACGCCCGCACGGAGTTCGACGCGCGGCAGATCGGCGTGCTCTTTTGCGGCCGCAACGCGCAGGACAGCGCGGACGACCTGGTCCTGCTCGCGGTCAACGCCCACTGGGAGGCGCACGATCAGCACCTGCCCCCGCCGCCTGCCGGCCACAGGTGGCGCCTGGCGATGCACACGGCCTGCGCCGATCCCTTTCGCCCGGACACGCCCGTTGACGGCGCGGTCCTGCGCGTGGACGCGCGCTCCGTCGCGGTCTTCGTCTGCGAACCGGCGCGTTGACGCGCGCTGCCGGGGCTGGTAGAATCGAAGGAAAAAGCGCAGGCCGCAACAAGGGGCTTTGCGCGAGAGGAGGCGGAGCCCCTTGGCTGTGCTCATCGTCCTGCGCGGGAACTCCGGCAGCGGAAAGACCGCGCTCTCCAAGCGCCTGCAGGAGGCGCTCGGCCCGAACACCATGCGGATTTCGCACGACACGGTGCGCATGGAGATCCTCAACGTCCGGGGCGAGGAAGGGGTCCGGCGCTCGACGCCCCTGCTGATCGAGCTGCTGCGGTATGGCCGCGCGCACTCGGCGGTGACGATCCTGGAGGGAATCCTCCCCTCCTCCGCCTACGCGCCCCTGTTCGCGGCGGCGGCCGATCTCTTCGGCGCGGAGAACCTCTTCGCCTACTACTACGACCTTCCCTTTGCCGAGACGCTGGCCCGCCACGCGACCAAGCCGAACCGCGCGGACTTCGGCGAGGCGGAGATGCGGCGCTGGTGGCAGGGGCGGGACCTGGTCGCCTCCCTGCGGGAAACGGTCTTCGGCCCGGAGCTCAGCCTGGAGGCGGCGGCCGCGCAGGTGCTGCGCGACGTGCGCGGCGAATAAAAAACGCGCCCGAAGAACCTTTGGATTCTTCGGGCGCGTTTTGGCGGCATCGGGTGGGAAGCGGCTTACGCCTCCTGGGACTTGAGGTAGTCGATGCAGATCTTGGCCTCGGTCAGGCCGTCGGGCTGCAGGGTCTCGCTCTCCACGACCATGGGGATGCCCATCTCCACGGCCTTCTTGTAGACCGCGGCGACCGGCGCAGTGCCCAGGCCCAGGGGCTTGCCCTCGCGGTTGGCCAGGCCGTCCTTGATGTGGATGACCGGGACGCGGGCCTTGAGGGTCTCCATCATCTGCACGGGATCCTTGCCCGCGGCGTAGGCCCAGTAGGTGTCGATCTCCAGGGCCACATTCGTGCGGGCAACGATCTCGTCGTAGATGATCTGGCCGTCCTCGTTGGGCTTGAACTCGTGGTCGTGGTTGTGGTAGCCGAGCGTGATGCCCTCGGCCGCGAGCTTGGGCTGGAACTCGTTCATCATGTCGATGAAGGCGTCGAGCTTGGCCTTGGTGGTCAGGTCCGCGCCGGGCACGATGATGCGGGTGTTGCCGATGGCCTTGTGGTAGGCGAGGGTCTCCTCGTAGTGCTCGGCGATCTCCTGCCAGCCGGTGTGCGTGCCGGAGACCTTCAGTCCGTACTTGTCGAGCATGGCCTTGATCTCGTCTGCGGGGATGCCGAAGAACCCGGCGAACTCCACGAACTTATATCCCATCTCCGCCAGCGCCTTGAGCGCGCCGTCCATGTTCTTTTCGGTGATGTCGCGCACGCTGTACATCTGGATTCCGTATTCCATGAAAAGGTCCTCCTTTTTTTGCAGGTAGAGACGGGGCCGGGGCAGCGGGCACAAAGCGCCCGCGCTCCGACCCCGCGAATGCGGCAGATTGTCTGCTTACTTGTTGAAGTAGAAGGGCTCGCCGGTCTTGGCGGAGGTGTAGATGGCCTCCAGGATCTCGGACACGACGCAGGCCTGCTCGGGCAGGACGACCGGGTCGGTGTCGTTGTAGAGGGCCTCGTACCAGCGGCGCTGCTCGGTGATGGGCGCGGTCTCGGCCACGCCGTCGTAGAACGCGACGCCGCCGGCCTTCATGTCGGGATGGATGTCGACCAGGCGGCCGAACTCGTCCTTGTTGATGGTCACGCCGTTCTTAATCTGCGCGCCCGCCTTGGAGCCGCAGATCATGACGCTTCCCTCGGGAACGGGCTCGCAGGTGTTGAGCGCCCAGGTCGCCTTGAGGATGATGGTGGCGCCGTTCTCCATGACGATGAAGCCGAAGGCCGCATCCTCCATAGTGTGCTGCTTCTCGTCCCAGGGGCCCCAGGGGTTGGCCTGGTCGGGGTTGGTCAGCTTCTTGTAGGTGGTGCCGACCGCCATGCGCGGCTTGTAGTTGTTGAGCAGGTAGAGCGTCAGGTCCAGGGAGTGGGTGCCGATGTCGATCAGGGGACCGCCGCCCTGCTCGTACTCGTTGAGGAACACGCCCCAGTTCGGCGTGCCGCGGCGGCGAACCGCAAAGGCCTCGGCGTAGTACATGTCGCCCAGGTCCCCGCGCTCGATGACCTTCTTGACGTACTGGGCCTCCGCCTTGTGGCGGTGCTGGTAGCCGATTGTCAGTTTTTTGCCGGTCTCCTTGGCGGCGGCGACCATGCGGCGGGCATCGGCCGCGCTCTTGGCCATGGGCTTTTCGCACATGACGTGCTTGCCGGCGTGCATGGCGTCGATGGAGATGTCCGCGTGGGAGCGGTTGGGCGTGCAGACGTGCACGACGTCGATCTCCGGATCGGCGAGCAGCTCCTTGTAGTCGGTGTAGACCTTGGCGCCGGGCACGCCGTATTCCTTGGCGGCCTTGACGGCGCGCTCCTCGATCAGGTCGCAGAAGGCGACCATGTCGGCCATGTTGACGGCCTTGATGGAGGGCATGTGCTTGCCGTTGGCGATGCCGCCGCAGCCGATGATGCCGACCTTGAGTCTCTTCTTGTCCATTTTTTTCAACCATCCTTTCCAAAGGAGTTGTGTTGGTAAATTCATGATAGCATATCGCGAAAAAAAGTGCTATCATATTCTCGCAGCAAAATGTCAATTTTTTGCGCGGAGGGGGAAGAGCATGGAGGTTTATCGCGAGGCGCGCCGGCCGCCCGAGGACGTCGAGAATCTGTTCGAATGCCAGCTGCAGTCCACCTTTGGGTGCGAGACGGTCGTGCACCCGCACGTGCACGAGCAGTTCGAGGTGCTCTACTGCCGCAAGGGCGGGTTCGAGCTGTTCTCCGGCGGGGCGCTGACGCCCTTCGGCCCGGGGGACATGGTGCTCATCGACCCCAACGAGGTCCACCACACGCGCTCCTGCACCCCGGGGGAAAACGAGTACCAGGTCGTCAAGTTCGCGCCGGAGGCCCTGCTCTATGCCGAGCACCCGGTCTACGAGATGAAGCTGCTGCTGCCCTACCTCTGGCTCGGGGCGGGGGCGCAGGCGGGCGCGCAGCGCCGCAAGCGCTTTGAGCGCGCGCTGCTCGCCGCCCAGGGCGTCGACCGCCTGCTGGACGACATCCTGCGCGAGTTCACGGCCCGCGACCCGGGGTACGAGATGGCCGTGCGCGCGGACCTGTGCCGGCTGTTCCTGTTCGTGGCGCGGGTCCTGCGCCGGGCGGACGGCGACGCGAGCCTGACGAACCTGGACGGCCGCGCCCTGCTCACGCTGCAAAAGGCCTTTGCCTACATCGACCGGCGGCTGGCGCTCTCCCCCACCATGGAGGAGGTGGCGGCGCACTGCGGGATGAAGTACTCCTCCTTCTCGCGCTTCTTCCAGCGCTACGCGCGCAAGAGCTTTCCCGAGTACCTGACCGAGGCGCGGCTCAAGCGCGCCTGCATCCTGCTGGCCACGACGGACCAGACGGTGACGGACATCGCCATGCGCGTGGGCTTCACCAGCACCAGCTACTTCATCCAGTGCTTCCGCCGCGCCCACGGCCAGACGCCCGGCGCCTTCCGCCGCAGCTTCCAGAGCGCGCCCTGAAAAAAAGAGGGCGGGCCGCCGGGGATTTCCCGGTTGCCCGTCCTCTTTGCCGCGCCCGCAGGCTGCTTGCCCGTCAGCCGGAGGCTCAGCCGATGTACGCGGCGGAGACGTACGCCTCGCCGCCGAGGTATTCGATCTTGTACCAGCCGTTCAGCACGTCGAGGATCTCGACCTCCGTGCCGCGGGACAGGGTGCCGAGGATCTCGAAGTTCGTGCCCGCGCCGGCGCGCACGTTCAGCGTGCGGCAGGTGACGTGCATGTCCGTCAGGTCCCCGTCGACCTTGGCCAGGTAGTCCGCGCTGCAGTAGGCGGTCTGGCCGTTGTACGTGAACTTCAGCCAGCCGTTCTCCAGCTCGCCGGAGACGACCGTGCCGCGGGAGAGCGTGCCGATCTTAGCGTAGCCCGTGCTGCCGCCCAGGCGCACGTTCAGCGTGCGGCAGGTGACCATGTAGAGGTCCTCGGTCTCCTCGGGTTCCTCCTCGTCAACGGGGGGCAGGTAGTCCACGTCCTCGTCGTAGTCCGGGTAGTACTCCGGCTCGGTGAAGGGATTGCGCGCAAAGGTCGCCTCGATGGTATGATCCGAGTTGACGCTGTTAAACGTGTAGCTCGTCACCGCGCCGACGCTCCCTCCATCCACCTTGACATCCTGGACATGGTATCCGCTCGCGGGCGCAATGGTAAACGTCTGCGACTCATTGAACGCGACCGGTACCGCACCGGCAGGAGAGATGCTGCCGTTCGCCCCCGCAGAAGCCTGGATCGTGTAGGTTTTGTTCGGATTGGCCGGCTTGATTCCCTCCGAAATGCCGCCGGTGATCTGGCCGTTCTCGCCGTTGTCCACGACGACGTTATCGCCGCCGGTCGTCAGGTTGCCGTCGAGCGTGCCATTGTTCTCAATCGCCGGTCCCTCGTTGCCCGCCGCGGGCCAGTTGTCCGAAACGGTCACGTTGCCGTCGAGCTCCGCGCCCTCGTTGATGGTGACGCTGCCCTGGTCGCCGACCTGGACCTCGCCGGCTTCGACCGGGCCGTCGATCACGAAGGAGTCGTTATTGGTGCGGACATCTCCGCCCAAGTCCGAGCTATTCCCCGCAATCGTTCCGCCCTTCAGGGTGACGCTGTCGGCATCGTCCTCCTGCGCAAGGCCGCCGCCGCGGATGTTCGCGGTGTTGTTGGCGATCGTGCCGCCGTTCATCTCGAACGTGCCGCCCTTGGCCACCTGCACGCCGCCACCGCAGTTTGCCGTGTTGCCGCTAATCTCGCCGCCGTTCATGATGAGCTTCGCGCCGTCTCCGCGGACCTGCACGCCGCCGCCGTTGGCCGCGTTTCCGCTCACGCCCGTCAAATCGCCGCCCGTGATCTTCGCGCCGTCCTCCAGGACGAGCGTGCCGCCGGTCACACGCGCGCCGTTATAGCGCGTGCCAGCAGTGACCGCACACTTCAGCGTCAGCCTGCCGCCCGAGACCGAAATCATCGTGCGGGAGCCGTTGTCGAGCTTTTCGTCGTCTCCCGTCAACGCGCCACCGGTCAAGGTGATGTCTCCTTTGGAGATGTTCAGCGGGCGGGTCAACTTGATGCCCCCCGCCGGGATCGTGATGGTGACCGGTTCTGTGCTGCTCTCAGCCGCCGCGATTTGCTCTCTCAGCCAGTCCTCATCTTCCTCCACCGGGTTCTCGGTCTGCGGTTCCGCCTTGGGCTGCGGGTCCGTCTCGGTCTGCGCCATCTCGGTCGAAACAGACGTCTCGCCGCCTTCGGTGGGGTCCGCCCACGCCGTCGGCGACAGCGCGAGGACCAGCAGCAGGCTCAGGCACAGGGCCAGCAGCTTGCGCGCCATGGGTTGTTGTTTCATGGACTTTGCACCTCTCTTTGGTTGTCCGCGCGGGTGGCCGCGCAGCCAGCGAATTTACGAAGTCAAGTATGACACATTTCCGAAATAAAGTCAATTTGTACATATATACGCAATAAATAAACCGAAATACTGTCTGCTTCTGTTTCTTTATCCGAAATGCAGGTGGAAATTTTTCGGAGTGGCGCCTTCATTTTTCTGAATTATTCGGTTTTTTTCAAATTTTCCCAAAGGATTGAGTTCCCATGCGCATCATTTTCCTTTGGGTAAAATTTTTCTCTGTAATTTTTCATAAAAGTAACGAAATAAAATTAACCCAGGATAAGAAATTGAATGAACTCTCTTATCCTGGGTTAATTGGGGGGGAAACGCGGCTAGCGCACTTCCAGCGCGAACAGGTGCGCGTCCGGCGCGCCCCAGGTCGCCGTGGGCACAAAGCGCAGCTCCCGCACCACCGCGTCCAGCTCTGCGCGGTACAGGCGCTGCCAGTTGTTCTCCTCCTGCAGGAGCACGCGGCCGCTCTCGTCCTCCACGCGGAAGGCGCGCACCATGGACGGCGGAACGAAGGCGTCCGGCAGGCCCAGGCGGCGGTTGCAGATCATGTTCCGCCCGAGCTCGTGCGGATAGGCGGCGCGGTTCAGGTCGCTGTCAAAGACCGCGCGCAGCTCCCGCACGCGCGTGGGCCCGGCAAAGGCGAAGGTCACGGCCTGGCCCAGGGCCGCGTGCGCGCCGTTGTCCGCCCCGCCGATGGGCCGGTCCCAGCCGTTGCGCAGGACCTCCCAGTCCGCGGCCAGGCTGCCGAGCCGGCTCACCCGCCGGGGCAGGCCGGGCAGGTAGCAGTCGTCCTCCTGCAAGAGGTCCTGCAGCAGGCGGATGTGCTCCGCGTACACGCCGCGGGGCGTGGTTCCGCGCTGGATGGCCACGGCCGCGGCCGTGCCCACCGCCTGGCCCAGCAGCGCGCAGGTCGCCATGACGCGCGAGGCGCTCATCGCCGTGTGCGTGACGGAGATGTTCCGCCCGGCGAAGAAGAGGTTCCCCACGTTGCGGGAGTACAGGCACCGGTACGGGATGCCGAACGGCGAGGGCGCGGGATGGAAGATGTTGGGCGCGCCCTTGGAGGCAAAGCCCGCGGGGTCGTGGTCGTCCATGGTCCAGCCGCCGTAGGCCACGATGTCCGCAAAGGCGCCGCCGGCGCGCACCTCGTTCTGGGTGAGGATGTGGTCGCCGACGTAGCGGCGGCTCTCGCGCTTGCCCGGCAGGATGCCGAGGAAGTCCAGGCGCCAGTTGGCGTTCTTTTCGCGGTTCTCGGGCGCGTTCTTGACGTAGTCCCAGACGCCGTAGGCCACGCGCAGCAGCTCGTCGCGCACCGCCTCCGCGTCGCGGATGGCGTCGCCCTCGCCGCCCAGCTCGATGTACCAGAAATTCTCCGTCTCGTCCTCCATGTTGGGCAGGCGGTAGGGCAGCAGGTCCTCCCGGCTGTAGCGGTGCGCCCAGGCCGGCGGGGTGAAGGTCGAGGGATGGTCCTCCTGCCGCGCCTGGATGAGCACGCTCATGCCCATGGTCTTGGCGTCGGCCTGCTCGGGCGCGATGTCCTCGCCGAACTCGTCTCGCGCCTCGCGCCCCACGCGGAACGCTGCGCCCGTCAGCGGCGCGAGCACACTGTCGCCCGAGCAGTCCGCGAACAGCCGCGCGCGCACGTGGTGGAAGGTCTGCGTGGTCATCTGCCAGCCGGTGACGGCGGCGATGGAGCTGCCCGCCATCTCCGCGTCCAGGCAGGTGCAGTTGAGCAGCAGCTCGATTCCCGGCTGGTAGCGTGCCTTTTCGTAGAGGATGCCGTCCCAGATGGAGTAGTTCTTGTCCGGGTTGCGGGCCATGTTGTCCATGCTGATCTCCTCGAGCAGGCCCGTCTCCCGGTTGTTGTCGCCGTGCGCGCCGCAGACCCACATGCGGATCTCGCTCGAGGCGTTGCCGCCGAGCATGGGCCGGTCCTGCATCAGCAGCACGCGCGCGCCGTGCCGCGCCGCGCTCACCGCCGCGCAAAGGCCCGCAAGCCCTCCGCCCACGACGCACAGGTCCGCCTCGTGCTCGACCGTGGGGAACGCCGTGTTCATCTCGTCTTCCCTCCCTCTCGATGGCAAAAGGGGAACCGAAGTCCCCCTTTCGTCATTCCCGACCGGCGGTCGGTTCTCTGTGGTTTAGTAGGAGCCCTCGGTGTTGAGGGTGATTCCCTTGTCCTCCTTTGCGCGGGAGGTGGCGCGGCGCTTGTTGAGCTCGCTGAGGTAGAGGTCCTCGTCAAAGGGAATGTCCACGGTCTTGTCCAGCCAGGAGGACAGGTGCATCGCGTTGGAGAGAGTCAGGCCGTTGATTCCCTCGCGGCCGTTGGCGACCAGGGCCTCCCCGCGCAGGATCGCGCCGGCGAAGCGGTTGACGACCTCCACGTGCTGCAGGTTGCGGCCGTCGGTGTCGACCTCGATGCACTGGTACTCGGGCTTGGCAAAGCCTTCGGTCGCGGTCTTGCAGAACTCGATGTCCGAGACCTCGTTCTTGTAGAAGCAGATTTCGTCGTTCTCGCAGACGATCTTGCCCATGTCGCCGCTGATCTCCAGGCGGTTGGTGCCGGGGGCGTCGCCGGTGGAGGTGATGAAGACGCCGGTTGCGCCGTTCGGGTACTCCAGGTAGGCGGTGACGTCGTCCTCGACCTCGATGTCATGCCACTTGCCCTCGTGCAGGAAGGCGCGCACGCGGCAGGGCATGCCGCAGAGCCACTGCACAAGGTCGAGCTGGTGCGGGCACTGGTTGAGCAGCACGCCGCCGCCCTCGCCGTCCCAGGTGGCGCGCCAGGCGCCGGAGTCATAGTAGTACTGCGTGCGATACCAATCGGTGATGATCCAGTTGACGCGCTTGAGCTGGCCCAGCTCCCCGCCGTCGATCATCTCCTTGATCTTGCGGTAGACGCAGTTTGTGCGCTGGTTGAACATCATGCCAAAGACCAAATCCGGGTGCTTGTCGGCCTCGGCGTTCATCTCGCGCACCTGCTTGGTGTAGACGCCCGCGGGCTTTTCGCAGAGCACGTGCAGGTTGTGCTGGAAGCCCTCGATGGCGAGCGTCGGGTGCTGGTAGTGCGGCACCGCGATGAGGATGGCGTCCACAAGGCCGCTGGCGATCAGGTCGCTGCCCTCCGAGAAGATGGCGACCGCATCGCCCAGCTCGGCCTTTGCCCAGTCGCGCCGCTCCTGACGGCGGTCGGCCACGGCCGTGATCTCGACCTCGGGCAGGAGTCCCTTCTTGTAGTTGCCGATGTGGCCCGAGCCCATGTTGCCCGCGCCGATGATGCCCAGACGAACTTTTTCCATGTTCCGTGCCTCCCCACGTGAAATGTAACTGCTTACAGTATAGCGCCGCGCGGGAGAATGGTCAACGGGGAATCCGCTGCCCGCCGCGCGTTTTCTGCCTAGGGATCCGTGCGTTCCTCCAGGAGGATTGCCGCAACGTCTTTCGAGAAGCGGTACGCCTCCGGCCCTGCGGCCGGGTGAATGGCCAGCAGCGGGATCTCCCGCTCGTACAGCGAGCCATGCGTGCGCGACGCCTCGGTGTGCAGCCGCTCGCACGGAAGCTCCGCGAACGCGCAGCCCGGGGCCGCCAGGAGCACATAGTCCCCGATCGCCGCTTCGGGCAGGTGATAGGCCGCAGCCGCCTGGGCGGCGGTCAGCACCTGTTCCACCTCCGGCTGGCTGCGGGCGAAGTCGACGAATTCGGCATCGCGGGCCGCATCCTTCAGGAACACATAGAGCGTGCCGCCCTCCTGGTAGACGTGGTTTTCGATGTAGCGGTCCTTCAGCGGGGGCAGGCAGTAGAGCGCAAAGCCCGCGCGCTCGGCGACGGCCTGAAAGTTGATCAGGCGCGTCTTCTGGTTCATGCCGTGGTCGGCCGTGATGTAGATGGACAGATCAGGGTTCTCGTCGTGGAGGCGGGACACCCACTCGTCGACCGCGGCGATCTGCTCGCGCGCCTCCGCCGCCCCCGGCGCAAAGTGGTGGAAGATGCAGTCGTTTGTCGTGCAATACAGGAAGTCCGGCCTTTCGGCCGCCATGCACCGGTATGCCGCCTCCAGAATCCAGCGCGTGCTGTCCACGCTGCGAATGTCCGGCGGCGGCGTGAGGCCCAGCCGCTCGAGCAGGGCTGGGTCGGGCTTTTCCGCGCTCAGGCCGATGTCCGCGCCTTCGCCGTACACGCCGAGGATCTTGCCCTTCACCGTGAGCAGGGCGGTCTTCCCGCCCGCGCGCCGGGCCCACTGCAGCAGGGTGGGCGCGCGCATGTAGCCGCGCTCCTCGAGAAAGCCTTCGCGCCCTGTCTTGGGGTCGTAGACGTAGTTTCCGGCGATGCCCGTCTCCTCCGGCCACTTCCCGGACAGCAGGCAGGCGTGGTTGACATTGGTCACCGAGGGCATGGCGCACTGCACGCGCTTGACGAAGCCGTGCGCCCCGGCCAGGCGGTGCAGGCGCGGCGCCGTCTCCGCGGTGAAGTATTCCGGCGCGCAGCCGTCGAGGACCAGGAAGAAGATGGGCATGGGCGTTCCCTCGCTTTCTCGTGTTTTCGTTTTTTGCTCTCAGTAGTCGCGCATCCTGCGCCAGACGGACAGGGCCAGCTCATATCGCTCCAGCGGCAGGCCGCGGAAGGGGATGTTCGAGGTGGCAAAGACGTAGCCGCCGCCGGGCTTGCCCCAGGTCATGCAGTAGGTGGCCGAGTCGACGACGTCCTGCTCGGTGCCGGTCTGCATGGCGGCGCAGTGCACGTTGCCGCATAGGGCGACCTTGTCCCCGACGAGCTCCTTGACCTTGCGGATGTCCACGCCCGCCATGGGATCCAGGGAGTGCAGCGCGTGCGGATTTGCCGCGACGAGCTGGTCGAGGATGGGCATGATGTTGCCGTCCGTGTGCTTGATGGCGTAACCGCCCCTTTCGCGGATGGCGGCGATGATGCGCGCAAGATAGGGCTGAATGAACTCCGCAAACATCTGGGGCGAGAGGAAGGGCCCCTGGTTGAAGCAGTAGTCGCTGCACAGGATGAAGCCGTCGAGCCCCTCGCGCAGCAGCCAGTCGTTTCGTGCGACGGCCTCGTCGCACATGCGCGCGGCCTGCGCCTTGACGGACTCCGGCTCGTCCACCATGCGGTAGGAGAGCTCGTACATCCCGTCCCCATCCGGGATGGCGAAGGTGCCGTCCCCGTGGGCCATCAGCAGGAAGGTATCCCCCGCGATGCGGTGGATGGCCTCCACCGTGCGGGCGACGAGCTCGGGCTTGAGCTGGATGCAGATGGCGTCGTGCTCCAGCAATGTATAGGCCTCCACCAGGACCTTGGCGTTTTCGAGGATCTTGTCGTCCAGGGCCTTGCCGGTCAGGCCCTCGAAGTCGCGGTCCACGCAGAAGTCCTTGCCGATGAGCTCCGGCGCGAGCTGAAACTCGAGCTCAAACGTGGGCACGCGGTCGGGAATGCCGCGCTCCAGCGCGGTGATCATGCGCTGCTTGGGCGTCATGGAAGAATCGCCTCCCTATTTTTCTCCCTTTGCGGGTCAGAAGTCCACGCGGATGCACTGGGGCATGCCGGGGTGGCGGTTCTCCGGCGCGGAGACGTCCAGGCAGCCGTCCTTCTGCACAAAGGGAACCGGCTGGCCATAGACCGAGACCTGGCGCACGGGCCGCTCGTACACCCGGCCCAGGGAGACGATGCGCGTCCGGCCCTCGCGCATGCGGAAGGCGAAGACCGTGCTGCCGTCCTTGCTGCGAGTGAAGCGGTAGTCCTCGCCCGTCCAGGCGGCCGCGCCCTCCTGGAAGGCGCCGGCGGCGAGCTTGGACTCGCCCTCGCCCATCTTGACATAGGGGCGCGTGGCGTAGATGCCCTCGCCGTTGTCGCGCATCCAGGCGCCGATCTTCTTCAGGGCGTAGAGGCACTCGTCGTCGATGGTGCCGTCCGGCCGCTGGGTGACGTTGACCAGCAGGTTGCCGTTCTTGGCGACCACGTCCACGAGGGTGTCGACGATGTCCTCCGCGGTCTTGTAGACGTCGCGCACGTTGTAGAACCAGTCGCCGATGGAGGTGTCGTCCTGCCAGGGGTCCTCGGCGATCTCGGCGGAGATGCCGCGCTCGATGTCCAGGACGCCGACCTTGTAGATCGCGGGGTCCGTGCCCTTCTGCGTGTAGACGGCCTGGCTCGCGCCGCCGTGGCGCGCGGCGCTGGCGTTGTACAGGTGCGCCACCAGGTGCTCGCCGTAGGTCCCGAAGGGCAGCGGGCCGTCGGTATAGAGCAGCTCCGGCTGCAGCGTATCCACCACGTCCCGGATGCGGCGGTACCAATCCTGGTGGTACTTCTCGTTGCGCGTATACCAGCCGTGCTCGAGCAGCTCGCTGTCGTTGTCGCGGTAGAGGGAGGCGTTCTTCGGGTCCGCGCCGTCGTAGGGCACGCCCGCGTAGGGGCCGGTCTTGTCCGCGCCGTGGGAGAGGGACATCCACGTGTAGGAGGCGCCCAGGTGCTCCGATACGCCGAACGGCAGACCGAACTTCTCCGCCGCGCGCTTCCAGAGCAGGCAGATGTCCTTCTTCGGGCCGACGTTGACCGAGTTCCAGGGGTTGTGCTTGCTGGCAAAGTTGTCGAAGTTGTCGTGGTGCATGGCCTGGCCCACGAAGTAGCGCGCCCCGGCCTCGACGTAGAGCTGCATCAGCCCCTCGGGGTCGAAGTTCTCCGCCTTCCAGAGCGGGACCAGGTCCTTGTAGCCGAACTTGGAGGGATGGCCGTAGGTGCGCCAGTGGTAGCGGTACTGCTCGCTGCCCTCCTTATACATGTGGCGGGCGTACCAGTCGCCGTACATGGGCACGGACTGCGGCCCCCAGTGCGACCAGATGCCGAACTTGGCGTCCCGATACCACTCCGGGCAGCAGAACGTGCGCAGGCTGTCCAGGTTCGGAGCAAAGGGCCCCTTTGCGATGTCAAATTGGAATTCGCTCATCTTGGGTTCCTCCTATTTTCTTTCCGATGAAAATGCGGTTTCGTCTTGCAGCAGCGCGGCGATCCTGGGCGCAAGGGCCGCGGCCTCCTCCGGCGCTTCGCCGGCGCGCGCGGCCAGGACCGCGGCGAGGAACGCGCGCAGCGCCCCGCGGGAGGCGCCCATGGCCGCGAGGTATTCCTCCCCCGCCGCCCGGCGGAGCGCCTCCAGCCCCGCGGGCGCGGCGGATGGCAGCGGCGCGTCCTCCAGCAGGAAGAGCGTGCGCGCCACGTCCAGCCGCGCGTCCCCCCGGGCCAGGTTCGCCCAGTCCAGCGCCAGCAATCGCTCGCCCTGGCAGACGGCGTTGTCCGGGTGCAAATCCCCGTGGCAGAGGGCCTCCCCCGCGGGGGGAAGCGACCGGGCGCGCGCGGCGAGGATGCCGCGCTGCAGGTCCGCAAGGTCCCGCGCCGCCCGGCGCGCGTCCCCGCCGCGCAGCATCCGCTCGAGCAGGCTCTGGCCGCGCACGCGGTCAAAGACGATTCCCTCGCGGCCCAGGGCGCGCATCCGCCCGTGGCAGCGCGGCGCGGCCAGGCCGTGCGCGTCTGCGCAGCGCGCGCCCCGCAGCTCCGCCTCGACCGCCTCCGCCGGAACGCCGGGGTAGAAGAGCTTGCACACCCGCTCCCCCGGCAGGGCAAAAACCTCCGCCGTGCGGCCCGCGCCGATGCGCTCCCCGAGGCTCACGCCTCGCCCTGCGCCGCGCGCAGCGCCGGGAGGATGGCGCCCGGGTCCCCGTGGTAGACCATGCCGCGCATCCCCGCGCGCAGGGCGCCAAAGACGTTGGCCGGCTGGTCGTCGATGAAGAAGCACTGCGCGGGGTTGAGCCCGAAGTGCAGGCAGAACGTGCGGAAGATCTCCGGGTCGGGCTTGAGCAGATGCCAGTCCGAGGAAATGAACTCGCCGTCAAACCGCTCGATGTGCGGGATGTTCCGGCGCATGACGTCGTAGTGCCCGCAGACGTTGGAGAGGAGGTAGAGGCGGTAGCCCTCGTCCTTGAGGCGGCGGATCACCTCGCCCACGCCCGGGTAGGCGGGCATGTCCCGATACCAGGTGCGCACGATCTCCTCCGCCGCGGGGTGCAGATGCTGCGGGAGCCTGCGGCACGCCGCGGCGAGCAGCCCCTCGTCGTCCATCGTCCCATAGTCCGTCATGACCCATTCCACGCTCGCAAACAGCGCCTGCCGCACGAGCGGCCGGTCCTCCTCCCGCTCCACGCGCAGGAGATAGCGCTCGACATTGAAGTCCAGCAGAACCTTTCCCATGTCAAAGACCACGTTGCGCACCATCGCTCTGTCCTCCCAAATTTTTGTGCTTGCCGTTTCGCCCCCATTATACCATAGGCGCCCCGGCTTGCCTACGGGGGAAAACGGCCGCGCCGCCCCGGGGACAAAAAAGGAGAACCGCCGAAGCGATTCTCCGAAAAAGCAGCGTCCGGTCACGCGCCCGCCGGAGCGTGCCCTCTCTCCAGGTCGCGGAACAGGCGGCGCAGCACCAGCACCGCGGCCACGGCCAGGAGGATCTCCGCCGTAAACTGCGCGTACGCCAGTCCATAGAGCGGGAAGAGCCAGTTCAGCACGAACAGCGCGGGGATCTCCAGCACGATCTTGCGCAGGATCGCGAAGATCAGCGCGTTGCGCCCCAGGCCCGTGGCCTGGAACACGCCCACGGCGATGAAGTCCATGCACAGGAAGGGCAGGCCCAGGCAGAACCCGCGCAGGAACGCCGTGCCATAGGCGACGACGTCCGGGTTGGACATGAACATCTCCGTCAGCGGACCCGCGAAGAAGAAGTAGCCCAGCGCCACCGCCACCATGAAGGACAGCGCGATCTTGACCGTGAAGAGCAGCGTCCCCTTCATGCGGGACACGTTGCGGCTGGCGTAGTTGTAGCTGATGAGCGGCATGATGCCCTGGGACACGCCCATGGAGATCTGCATGGGCACCTGGTTGATCTTCTGCGCGATGCCCATGGCCGCGACCGCGTTGGCGCCGTAGGCCGCGGTGAAGTTGTTGAGCACGGTCATGCCGGTGACGTTGAGCAGGTTCTGGATCGAGGCGGGGACGCCCACCCCGAAGACCCCCAGGACGATCTCCTTCTTCCAGCGGTACATCTTGGGGTGGATGCTGACGTAGGTGCGCCCGCGCTTGACGTAGAGCAGCACGAAGAAGTACAGGCACGCCACGCAGTTGGACAGGAACGTCGCCAGGCCCGCGCCCGCCGCGCCCATGTCAAAGCCCCAGGGCAGGATGAAGATGGGGTCCAGCGCGATGTTGAGCAGACAGCCGCTCATCGTGCCCAGGCTCGCGTGGAGGGAGGCGCCCTCCGCGCGCACGAGGTAGGCCATGACCACGTTCAGGATCGCCGGCATCGCGCCCAGGTTCACCGTCCAGAACATGTAGCCCATCGTCGCGTCGTAGGTGGTCTCGTCCGCGCCGAGCAGCCCGAGCAGGGGCCCGGCAAACACCGTGCACAGCAGCGAAAACAGCAGCCCGCACAGGATGGAGCTGTAGAACCCGAAGGCCGAGCTCTTGTAGACCGTCTCGTAGTCCCTGCGGCCCAGGGCCCGGCTCATCATGCTCGAAGAGCCCACGCCGAACAGGTTGTTGATCGCGTTGAAGGCCAGCAGCACCGGCGCGGCCAGCGCCACGCCGGCGTTCTGGATGGGGTCGTTGAGCATCCCGACAAAGTAGGTGTCCGCCAGGTTGTAGAGCACCATGACCAGGGAGCTGAGGATGGTGGGCACGGCCAGCTTCATCACCGCCCGCGGCACCGGCAGCTTTTCAAACAGGTCAATTTTTTGTTGGTCTTCCATTTCCGTCGCCTTTCCCTTCCCTCGCCGCCGGTCCAGAAAAAAAGAGGGCCGGCAAACGGCATATGTATTCAGTATAGTTTAGAGCGCGCGCAAAAGCAATAGGCCGGGCGCAAAAAAGGAGAGGGGGATTCTCTCCCCCTCTCCTTGCCCGCGGGCCGCCCTTCACTCGCTCCGCATCCGGACGCCCTTTTTGCAGACCGCCTCGATCTCGTCGCGCTTGCCCTCGATCATCGGCTCCACCTGCCGCGCGCGCAGCGTGCGCACGCGCCGGTACACCGGATACGCGCCGCCCCAGCCGAGGAACCCGGGGACGGCGAGCACCGCGCAGAGCCAGACGGCCGGCGGCGCCGCCGTGACCGCAAACGTCGCGCCCGCAAGGAAGACCGTGCCCGCGAGCCCCACGGCCAGCGCGGCCATCGCCGCCCGCTGGGGGACCGAGGCCTCCAGCGCGCGGATCGCGTCCAGACAGGCCTCGAACTGCCGCTCCAGCCGCGTCAGCTCCGCCTTGTTGAGGATGTGCCGGTCCCGCCGCAGGAAGAGGCGGATCTGCCCGCCCGCGCCCTCCTGCCGGTCCAGCTCCCAGCCCAAGCAGGCATAGCCGTCCAGGGCCTGCGACAGGCGCTCGCGCTCCACCGCGGCCTCTTTATAGTCGAAGGAAACAAAGGGCGTTTTTCCCGTTTGCATCATGTCATTTCCCTTTCTTCTGCCGGAATGGTCACCGCAAAGGTCGTGCCCTCGCCCGGCGCGCTCTGCACGGCGACGGTGCAGTCCATCATCTCCAGCGCGCGCTTGACCAGCGCGAGCCCCAGGCCGTTGCCCTCGGTGGCGTGGGAGGTGTCGCCCTGGTAGAACTTCTCAAACACGCGCGCGGCGGTTTCCGCGTCCATGCCGCAGCCCGTGTCCGAAACGCGCACGACGATGCCCGCCTCCGTCCTGCGCTCGGCGAGGGTCACGGTTCCGCCCGGCGGCGTGAACTTGAACGCATTGGAGAGCAAATTCGTCCACACCAGCTCCATCAGTCCTGCGTCCAGGCGCACCGGCCGCTCGTCCTCCAAATCCGCCTCGAACTCGATGCCCTTCTTCTCCCACAGGTCCTCGAACTGCAGCGCGCACTCGCACAGCTGCGCGCACAGGTCGTACGCCTCGGGCTGGGGGGAGATGGTCTGCTTTTCCAGCTTGTTGAGCTTGAGGATGTCCGTGATCAGGGTGGACAGGCGCTTGGAGGCGCGGAGGATCGTTTCGACGTGTTCCTGGCTCTCCGGCGCGCCAAGGTCCGCCCCGCGCAGGAGCTCCGCGGTGTTCAGGATCACCGCGATGGGCGTCTTGATCTCGTGGGAGACGTTGGAGAAGAACTCGGTCTTGAGCGTCTCGATGGAGCCGAGCGCCTCGACCATGCGGTTGAAGTCCTCCGTCAGCGCATCCAGGCAGTCCAGGTGGTCCGGCGTGTGCACGGGCGGAAGGTAGACGGAAAAGTCCCCGCCCGCGACCTTGCCCGCGGCCTCGGCGATGCGGCGGATGGGCTTCTCGTAGAACCTGCGCGTATACCACTGGATGTACTTCGTAAGGCCCACGGCCACGAGCACCCAGTACAGCAGCACCAGGTGCACCAGCACGATGTCGCTGCACCCCAGCCGGTAGAGCAGCAGGATCAGCCCCACGTGCACGCCGCTGAAGAGCATCAGGCACCCCAGCGAGAGGAAGAAGACGTACCGCGGCAGGCGGATGCCGTCAAAGTACTTGGGCAGCGGACTCATTTGAGCACCGCCTTGTAGCCCAGGCCGCGGACCGTCGCGATCGAAAAGCCCGTGCACCCGGAGAACTTATCGCGCAGCTTGGTGATGTAGACGTCCACCGCCCGCAGCGTGCTCTCGCTCTCCATGCCCCAGAACTCGTCCATCAGCTGGGCCCGGGTGAAGGTCTTGTTCGGATAGGAGAGGAGCTTGAACAGGATGTTGAACTCCCGCATGGTCACGGGCACCTCCCGGCCGTCCACCACGGCGGAGACGGCGTCCGCGTCCAGGACCAGGTTGCCGTGGGTCAGCTTGTGCGTGACCTCGATGTTGGCCCGGCGCAGCAGCGCGCGCACGCGCATGAGCAGCTCGTCCAGCTCGATGGGCTTGACCATGTAGTCGTCAATGCCCAGCTGAAAGCCGCGGCGCTTGGCGGGCATGTCGTCGCGCGCGGACATGAACAGGATCGGGATGTGCCCGTTCACCCGCCGCACCGCGCGCGCAAATTCGAACCCGTCCACGCCCGGCATCATGATGTCTGAGATGATCAGGTCGTAGTGCTTATTGTACATCTCCTGGCAGGCGTCGTTGCCCCCGAGGCAGCCGGTCGCCGTAAAGCCGGAGTCGTTCAGATATGTGCAGACCGCCCGGTTCAGCTCCGGATCGTCGTCCACGACCAGAATGTGAATCATGCTCTCTCCTCCCCCTGCGATGCACGGCCAGTATACTGGCGCTTCGTTTGCGGTATGTTGGAGATTTGTTTCTGTTTTGTTAAAGCGCGTCCCCCGGTTCCTTCCCCGCGGGATCTGCGCCGCGCGGGGCGGCCGCCTGCCCGGCCAGGCGCGCCTTGGCCTGCCCGACGCTCTCGCCCTCGCGGGCAAAGAGGCGCTCCACAAAGCCGTCGCTCACCTTTTCAAACCCGCCGGCCACGCTGTCCTCGATCTTCCGGTACCCGTCCACGACCTTCTTTTCGATCTTCTCGTTTGTGCGCTTCCAGGTTTCAAAAGACATCTTCGTTTGCTCCTTTCGGTTCCCGATCTTCTTGGATTCTGCGCCACGCGGGTTTGCGAATCCTTGCGGTTTTGTTTGGGAATTGTGAATCTGCGCGCCCTACGCGGTCTGTCCCTGCGGGGACAGGGGCAGCGCGACGTCCTGCGTCACAAAGTCCGTGCAGAGGAAGTCGCCCGCGCCGTCGGAGAGGCTGTAGTCGCCGATTGCGCTCTGCGCGCGCCAGGCCAGGCACAGGCCCGTCTGCTCGTCGACGATCATCGTGCGCGTCCAGGTGAAGCCCAGGAAGCTGCGCGCGCAGGTATAGACCAGGCCGGTCCGGCCGGCGACCTCCTGCTCGCCCACGCACTGGGCCCGCTCCCGCAGCCGGGGCGCGGCCCGCTGCGCGCAGGCCGTCAGGGCCGCAGTCCGCTCCTGCACATAGGCCCCGGAAAACAGGCCCGGGGCCTGCTCGAGCGCGCCGTCCAGGCCGCGGCGGTACATCCGATAGTGCGCAGGCCAGGTGATTTCCGCAGGGACCGCAGCGGCCTCCGAGGCCGCTGCGGCCTCCATGGCCGGTGCGGCCTCCATGGCCGGTGCGGCCCCCATGGCCGGGGCGGCCTCCATGGCCGGTGCGGCCCCCATGGCCGGGGCGGCCCCGGCGGCCTGCGCGGGGAGGCAGCCCAGGGCAAAGGCTCCGCATAGGAGCAGCGCGCAGATGGCGGTCCTCCAGGGGTTCTTCATGTTTTTTCCTCCTTGCATTCGCAGATTTCGGGCCGCGGGCGCTGCACAGGCCCTGCCGGTCCCGACGACGCCTGCAAGTATAGACGGGGTTTGTTTCGATTGGATTGCCAAAGGGTTTGCGGGGAATGAATGCACAGCTCCCGCGGATTCACACTTCCCAAACAGAATGCAAACAAACCGGAAACGGCCGCGCCCTAGGATGGCTGCATGGCACGCGCGGGGCCGCGGGCCTGCGGACCGTATCCGACTACGTGGTCAAGGACCCGCGGGGAGCGACATGGACGGGGTGATCCGGGGCATCAAAGAAGGCCTGGCGGACCCGGACAACAACTGGAACCGCTTTGTCCTGCGCCTCTGGGACGGCATCGGCGCGCGCTCTTTGAGAACTTCGCCCTGAACGGCTCGTTCCTGCAGAGCGAGCGGAACGACGAGCTGCGCCGCAAGTACAACTGCAACATCCCCTGGACGATGCTCATCGACCCCACCTCCGCCTGCAACCTGCACTGCACGGGCTGCTGGGCGGCGGAGTACGGCAATCGGCTCAATCTCAGCTATGCGGAGCTGGAGGACATCCTCCGCCAGGGCAAGGAGCTGGGCATCCACTTCTACCTCTTCTCCGGCGGCGAGCCGCTCGTGCGCAAGGCGGACATCCTGCGCCTCTGCCAGGCGCACCCGAACTGCGAGTTTTCCGCCTTCACCAACGGCACCCTCATCGACGAGGCCTTTGCCGACGAGATGCTGCGCGTCAAGAACTTCCTCCCCGCCATCTCCGTCGAGGGCTTTGAGGAGGCGACGGATTCCCGCCGCGGCGCGGGCACGTTCCGCCGCGTGGAGCGCGCCATGGCCATCCTGCGCGAGCGGAAGCTGCCCTTTGGCATCTCCTGCTGCTACACCCGTCAAAACGTGGAGGTCATCGGCAGCGAGGCGTACTTTGACCAGATGATCGCCTGGGGCGCGAAGTTCTGCTGGTTCTTCACCTACATGCCCGTGGGCAGCGACGCGGTGCCGGACCTGATGGTCACGCCCGAGCAGCGCCGCTTCCTGTACGAGCAGGTGCGCGCGTTCCGCGCCACAAAGCCCCTCTTCACCATGGACTTTTGGAACGACGGCGAGTACGCGGGCGGCTGCGTCGCGGGCGGACGGCGCTACCTGCACATCAACGCCAACGGCGACATCGAGCCCTGCGCCTTCATCCACTACTCGGACTCCAACATCCGGGACAAGACGATCCTCGAGGCGCTGCAGTCGCCGCTGTTCCGCGCCTACCACGCGGGCCAGCCCTTCAACGACAACCCCTTGCGCCCCTGTCCGCTCCTGGACAACCCGCGCGCGCTGCAATCCATGGTGCACGCCACCGGTGCGCACTCCACGGACCTGGAGAGCCCGGAGGACGTCGATGCGCTCGCCGGAAAGTGCGAGCGCGCGGCGGAAAACTGGGCGCCGGTGGCGGACGCGCTCTGGGCCTGCTCCGGCAAGTGCTCGTCCTGCAAGACGCGCGCCTGATCCTCTCTGCGGCCCGGGCCTCCGGCTGGATTCGTCCGGGATATGGAAACGCATTGGAAATGGGCATTGGACTTTTTCCGCCGCGCGTCCTACAATGGGGAGAAAAGGAGGGTTTATTCCGTGAACAAGACGCGCCTTGTCCTCTTCTACTCCTGGTCCGGCAACACGCGGCGGGCCGCGCGCCTGCTCGCCGAGCGGGCGGGGGCGGACCTTGTGGAGCTGGAACCCGTCTCCCCCTACCCCGCCGACTACGCCCAGACCGTCCGCCAGGCCGGCCGGGAAATCCGCCAGGGGGTCTGCCCGGCGCTGCGCCCGCTGGCCCTGGACCTGTCCGGCTGCGAGGCGCTCTTTCTGGGCACGCCGAATTGGTGCGGCACGATGGCGCCGCCCCTGCAGTCCTTCCTGCGCCAAGCCCTGCCGCAGGGCCTGCGCATCGCGCCCTTCTGCACGCACGGCGGGGGCGGCGCGGGGCGCATCGCCGCGGACCTTGCGCGCCTGTGCGCCGGGTGCGAGGTGCTCCCGCTGCTCTCCCTGCGCGGGGACGAGGTTTCCGCCGCGGGGCCCGCGATCGACCGCTGGCTGGCGCAGATCGGTCTTGCGCCGGACCGCGCGGAAGGGGGGACGGCGCGATGAAGCGTCCGTCCGCGCTGCGGCACGCCGTCGACCTGCTGATGACGATCGCTCTCCTGCTGCTGATGGCCTATGTGCTCACGGACCAGGCGGTCCACGAGTGGCTGGGGATCGGCTTTTTCGCCCTGTTCGTCCTGCACCACCTACTGAACCTCTCCTGGTTCCGCGCCCTGGGCAAGGGGCGGTACTCCGCCCCGCGCGTCCTCTCCACGGCGCTGGATGTCCTGGTGCTGGGGAGCATGCTGGCGCAGATGGTCAGCGGGATCGCCATGTCCCGCAGCGCGCTGCCGTTCCTCGACCTGCCGCTGCCCACGTCCGCGGCGCGGCTGCTCCACCTGGCCTGCGGCTATTGGAGCCTCCTGCTCGTCGGCCTGCACCTGGGGGCGCACTGGGGCGCGTTCCTGTCGCTCGGGCGCAAGGCGCTGCGCCGCGGCCGGCCGCTGCCCGCGTTGGGGCGGAACGGCCTGCGCCTGGGCGCGGCGCTCCTTGCGGGCGCGGGCCTGTTCTGCTTCCTGCGCCAGGGAATTCTTTCCTATTTTTTCCTGCGGACGGAGTTCGCCTTCCTCGATTACGAGGCGTCCGCCCTGCAGGTCCTGGGCGAGCTGTTCGGCATCCTGGCGCTGTGGGTCCTCGCCGGGTACCTGCTGCAGCGGTGCGCCCAGCGCGGGGAGCGGCGCAGGCGGCTGGCGGGCGCGCGCTGAATCTCTCTCCGCCGCCTTGGGAGCGGGCCGGCGGGCGCGCGCTGAGTTTCTCCCCGGCGCTTGGAAGGTGCTCCAAGCGCCGGGAATTGCAAAAAAAGAAGCTGTACAGCGTTTTTTGCTGTACAGCTTCTTTTCCATTGGTGCGAAGGACGGGACTTGAACCCGTATGGTTGCCCACACGCCCCTCAAACGTGCGCGTCTGCCAGTTCCGCCACCCTCGCGTAGGAACAGAATCTATTATACACGGCGGCGGAATTTTGTCAAGGCATTTTTTTCGGGCGCGCGGGATTTTTTTCCGGGGTTCGCCCTCAGCGCAGGAAGATGGGGTTGGTCCAGGCCCGGCGTCCTTCCTTGTCGCGCACGACGGCGCGGATGTAGTCCAGGTACTCGGGAAGGGCGAACTCGTGCCGCGTGAGGTCCCCTTCGCGCGAGGAGATGCGCGGGCAGGGGTACTGGCCGCAGCGGAAGACGATCTCCGCGCAGGGCGAGCAGGTCACGACCGCGACGCCGTCCTCCACGTAGAAGTCATGGATCTCCGGCCCGCAGGAGGAATAGAACGCGCCCGCGCCCAGGGCCGCGAGGATCGCCCCGGCGTTCCGCTCCGCATTCACGCGCACCCAGCCCTTGCAGTGGTGGTACATGTGGTGCCCGTCGTCCGTGGCGACGCCGTAGATCTTCTTGCCCTGCATGAGCAGCTCGTCCCAGTAGGCGGCGTTGGTGTCCAGGCCGTTCTCCAGCGCGCAGCCCGTGTTCCAGATCTCCATGGCGAAGTTGCCGCGCAGCTGGTCGAACTCCCGCGCCGGCGTGTTGCTCCACTCCGGATGGCAGTAGATCGTCATCTGCCCGGCGGCGTGCAGGTCGTCGAGCACCTTCTGGAACTCCTCCTGGCCGCTCACGCGCCCGGTGGGAAATGTCTGCTCCTGCGCATAGGTCGAGTCCTTGGTTCCCAGGCACACCGTGTGGAAGCAGTGCACGCCCGGGAAGCCCTCGATGCTGCGGTCCATCTCCATGCCGGGCACGATCACGATGTCCGCATCCGGCGCGAAGTTCTCGTAGTTGTAGACGCGGTGGTCGGTCAGGGCAAGGAAATCATAGCCGTTCTGCTTGTGCAGGCGGATGACCTCCTCCGGCGTGCCCTTGCCGTCGGAGCGCGTGGTGTGACAATGCAGGCCGCCCTTGAGGAGCGGCGCGCTGCCGGTGAAAGCGGATTGGCGAATCATGAAAACGGCCTCCTTTTTCTTTTTCACGCCCTTCCCCCTGCGCGCTTGCGCGCCGCGCGGGAAGGGGGTACAATTTATAGCAAAGGGAATCTGCAAAGGGGATTTGGGAACATGAGGGTTTGCAAACCGCGATTTTTCGACGACTTTCGCTGCACGGCCGGGGCCTGCGCGGACAACTGCTGCATCGGCTGGGAGATCGACGTGGACCCTGCGTCCCGCCGCCGCTACGCCCAGGTCCCGGGCCCGCTCGGCGAGCGCCTGCGCCGGGGCCTTGTAACGGACGCGGACGGCGCGCACTTTGCGCTGGACGGCCGCGGCCGCTGCGCGCTGCTGGACGCGGACAACCTCTGCGCCGTGCAGCGGGCGCTGGGCCCCGAGGCCCTGTGCGAGATCTGCCGGGAGCACCCGCGCTTTACCGAGTGGTTCGGCGCCTGGCGGGAGACGGGCGTGGGCCTGTGCTGCGAGGAGGCGTGCCGCCTGCTCTTGCAGGACCCCGCGCCCCTGACCTTTCTCGTCTCCGAGGACGATGCACCCGCGGAGGATCCTCCCTGTGAGGAGGCGCTGCTCTCCCGCCTCGTCTCGGCGCGGCGCTCGCTGTGCGCGGTCCTGCAGGACCGCGCGCTCCCCCTGGACGCCCGGCTGCGGCGAGTTCTGGCCGCGGCGCGGGCCCTGCAGGACGAGCTGGACGGGTTTGCCCCGGAGGACTGCCCGCCTGAGGCGGAGCGCCTGCCCGGCGAGGCGGAGCTCCTCCCCCTCCTTGCGAGCCTTGCGCCCATCGACGCGGACTGGACGCGCCGCCTCGCCGCGCGCGGGGACGCCGTGCCCTGCCCGGACTGGGTTCTGGAGCACGCGGCGGTCTACCTGCTCTTCCGCTGGTTCCTCAAGTGCGCCTATGACGGCGACGCGCTGGGCAAGGCGCGCCTGCTCGTCCGGTTCGTCTGCGCGGCGCGCGCGCTGCTGGCGCGCGGGGCCTTCCAAAGCCCGCAGGAGGCGCTGCGCCTGCTCTCCAAGGAGATCGAGTACGCGCAGGAGAACGTCGACCGCCTCGCGGACTTCCCCCTCTAGGCGGGGTCCGCCCGGCCCGTGGCGTGGTCCGCCCGGCCGGTGGCGAAGCCCTGGTACTCGCGGAAGAACCACTCCGCATTCTTGCGGCCGGCGACGGTCAGCTCCTGCCCGTCGAAGACGAAGCAGAGCCGGAGCGTGCCGAAGCAGACGTCCGCGATGCACAGCCGGAGCAGGAGCGTGTGCGGGTCCTTCCACCCGGCGCTGGCAAAGGCGTGCAGGGGCCGATAGGCCGGGTGCCCGATGTCCATGGCATAATAGGAAGTTTCGTCAAACGCCTGCCCGACGTTGCGGCCGTAGGCGAAGGCGACGCGGTGGGGGCCCGTGGCGTTCTCGTAGGCGAGGGCTCCCTCGTCCCCGTCGAAGTCGAAGCGCGCCCACTTCCAGCCCAGGGCGTTTTCGGGGAAGCGGAAGGTGCGCCCGCTCATCCGCTGGCCGTAGGGCGAGTAGCCGCCGCCGGTCTCCGCGTAGAGCGTCAGGCTCTCGCGCCGCGCGGCGAGGCGGCGCAGCGCCTCCGGGTCCTCGGGCAGGGGGTCCTTGGAGAGCGCGGGGAAGATCGTGGAAAAGAGCAGCGTCAGCTCGTTTTGCGCGGCGGCGGGCACGTCCTGCGTGTCGCCCGTGAGCACGACGAGCAGGTCCTCGTCCGGGAAGCAGAAGGCCTGCTGGCTGCCCATGCCCAGGAACGCAAAGCCGTTGTGCCGGATGCGCCAGATCTGGTAGCCATAGCCCGCGCGGTGCTCCGCGTCGTCGCTGAAGAGGGCGTTGTCCACCTGGCGGGAGGTGGCGCGGCGCACGTACTCCCTCGGCAGGAGCTGCCGCCCGTCGATCTCGCCCCCGCGCATGCAGAGGTAGGCCATCTTGGCCAAATCCTGCGCGCTGGCCAGCACGCCGCTGCCGCCCCAGGCGTGGCCGCAGGGCGTGCGCACGCACTGGATGTCCTTTGTCATGCCCATGGGCTCGAACACGCGGGGCCGGAGCGTCTCCAGGAACGAGGCGCCCGTGATCCGCTCGACGATCACCGAGAGCATGACCGTGCAGGCCGTGTTGTACTGGAAGACCGTGCCCGCGCGGTGGGTGGGCGGCGTCTCAAAATAGGTGCGGACCCAGTCCATGTCCGGCTCGGCCTTGTCCATGTTGTAGGTGGTCTCGTCGTGGCAGTCGGTCATGCGCAGCAGGTCCTCCACCGTGGTCTCCCGCAGGAAGGGGTGCATCTTCGCCTTGTCGTACTCGGGGAAGAAGTCCGCCACGCGGTCGGAGAGGCGCAGCCGCCCTTCGCCGCAGAGGATGCCCACGGCCAGGGAGACGAAGGACTTGGAGCAGGAGTAGAGCCTGTGCGGCTGGCCGCTGGTCATGGGGCTGTACTGCCCGTCGAAGACGACCGCGCCGCGGCGGATGACGGTGAGCGAGTGCAGGCTCAGCGCGAGGTCCTCCAGCGCGTCCGCGTAGCGCAGGATCGCGTCGGAGGGAATGCCGGCGCTCTCGGGCGTGGCCTGTGCAAAGGAAAACGGCATCGCAATTCTCCTTTCTCCGGATGCGAAGTTCAAAACGTGGGACGCCCTCAGTATAGCACGAACGGTGCAAAAACGGAATGCCCCTCTTTCCCCCCGCGCGAAAAAAAGCGCGGCCGCCCGGCGCTTGACCCCGCCGCCTCCGCGTTGTACACTGAAAAAGAGATTCCCCCCGACTGGGCGAGAAAAAAGGAGACGAAAACCATGAAAAAGGCGCTGCTTCTCGGCGATTCCATCCGCATGGGCTACGACGACATGGTGCGCGGCCTGCTGGCCGGCCGCGCGGAGGTGCTCTATGACCCGGAGGACAACGGCCGCTTTGCCGCCTATACGCTCTGGCAGGCGAACCAGCTTTTGCGTGCGCACGGGCCGGTAGACGTGGTCCACTGGAACAACGGCTACTGGGACATGAACATCGAATCCCCCATGCGCGAACCCATCCACCCCATCCCGGAGTACCAGCACTTCCTCCGCCGCATCCTGGGCCTTTGCCGCGCGTGCGGCGCGCAGGTGATCTTCGCCACGACCCTGCCCGTGCCCCGCGCCGGGGGCGCGCAGGACAACACCGGCACGGGCGCGGCCCTGCGCTACCAGAGCGAGTGGGTGGAGGCGTACAACGCCGCGGCGCTGGAGGTCATGCGCGAGGAAAACGTGCCGGTCAACGACCTCTGCGCCCTCTGCCGGGAGGCGCCCGGCCTCTACAAGTGCGCGGACGGCCTGCACCTGACGGAAGAGGGATACCGGGCCTGCGCGCGCCAGGTCGCTTCCTGCATCGAGCGCTATCTCTGAGCGGGCCGCGCCCGACGCAAAGACGCAAAGGAGGTGCGCCCCGTGGCGCAATACAAGATCCTGTTGGTGGACGACGAGGTGGACGTGCGCGAGAGCATCGCGCGGACCGTGGACTGGGAGGCCTGCGGGTTTTCGCTCTGCGGGTGCGCGGCCGGCGCGCTGGAGGCGCTGGAGATGGCCAAGGACCTCGTGCCGGATGTGGTGATGACGGATATCTGCATGCCCTACATGGACGGGCTGGAACTGATCGAGCGCCTGCAGCAGATGTACCCGGCGATGCGCTTTGTCGTCGTCAGCGGGCACGACGACTTTGCCTATGCGCAGCGGGCGATGCAGTTCCGCGTCATGGACTACCTGCTCAAGCCCCTGTCGCTGACGGGCGTGCGCGAGGCGCTCGCCCGCATCCGCGCCTCGCTGGACGAGGCCTTTGCCCGCCGCCTGGACGAGGCCGCCTTCCTGGAGCAGCAGCGGCAGGACCGCGTGCAGATCGGCCGCCTGCGCCTGCTGGAGATGCTCTTTGAGAACACGAACGAATCCCTCGGCCTGCTGCGCGACGCGGCGGAGGACGAGGCCGCCTTCCCCGCGCACCTGGCGCTGGTCGCCCTCGGGCGCACGCCGGAAAACGAGCAGGTGCTGCGCCGGGACTTTGCCGGGCGCATGGACCTTTTGCGCTTTTCCCTGCAGGAGATCGCGCAGGAGCGGCTGGGCGAGCTTGCCGCGGGCTCCTGCGTTTGCCACAGGGGGCGGTTCGTTCTGCTGCTGCGCTGCGGGCAGGAGCAGGCCGTCTCCCTGCTCTCGGAGATCATGGACATGGTGCGCATGTACCTCAAGCTCTCGACCAAGGCGGTGCTGACCGAGCCGGCGCAGTCCCCCGGGGACCTGCCCGCGCTCTACCAGCGCGCGCTCCTGCTCCTGGAGGACAAGGCCGCCGCGGCGGACGGGCTCTTTCTCCTGGCGGAGGAGGAGGCGCCCAGCGCCGAGGGGATGCTGGCCGCGGGCCTGCCGGGCGAGGTCGCCCAGCTCCTGCGCGCGGGGGACGAGGCGCGCATCGAGGCTTACTTTGCCCGGATGCGCGAGGACCTCGCCCGCCGCGCGAGTCCCGCGCTGCTGCTGGCCCTGTCCTCCATGGTGCACACGGCGATTTTGACCACGGCGCTGCGCGCGGGCATCTCCGCCGAGGAGATCCTGCCCGTGCTCGAGGCGCACCGCCTGGTTCCGCCCCTGGAGACCGCCTCCGCCCTGCGCGCCCTGTGCGGCGCCGCGCAGGAGACCGCGCGCCGCATCGCCGAGCGCGGCCGCGTGGACAACCGCGCCTTTGCCCAGCGCATCGCCGGCTACATCGACGCGCACTACGCGGAGCCCTCGCTCTCCATCTCGGACGTGTGCGAGGCCTTCCACATCTCCCAGACGCAGCTCTCCCTCATCTTTAAGCGGGAGATGGGCACCTCGTTCCTGCAATACGTGCTGGATAAGCGCATCGAGCGCGCAAAGGCGCTGCTGCGCGACTCCGAAAAGAAGATCTACGAGATCGCCCTGGAGACAGGGTTTGAGGACCCGGGCTACTTCAGCTACTGCTTCAAGCAGCGCTGCGGGGTGACGCCCAAGAACTACCGGCAGGGGGCGGATGCGCGTGCGCAGGATCAGCCTTAGGACGATGCTACTTGTGATGATGGTCGCCGTGACGCTGTGCACGATGCTGCTGTTCAACGCCGTCTACGGCAACATGACGGGCGAGGTCTTCTCCCAGCTGGACCTTAGGCTCATCAACCAGAACCTGGCCCGCGCCAAGGACCGCCTGGACGAGGTGCTGCTCGGCGCGCAGGACCTGTGGGACTATGTGCAGGATTCGGTCCTGCTGCGGGAGGACTTTGCCCCGGGCGGCTTCTCCGCCGCGGTCGAGCCCCTGCTGGACGTGGAGGGGGACCTGAGCTCCATCCTCCTCTACAAGCGCACGGGCACCGCGGTCGCGGCCTCGGACCAGAGCGAGGGCTTCCTCTCCAGCCAAAACCCGCAGGAGGAGGCCTGGTTTCAGGCGGCGCTCGCGGGCGAGGGCTGTGCCTTCAGCGGCGCGCGCCTGGAGCACTGCTACCGCGGGCGCTACACCTGGGTCGTGACGCTGGCAGGCCCCTGCGTCTACCGCGTGCCGGGCGGGTATGAGCAGGGCATCCTCGCGGTGAACCTGCGCCTTTCGGCCCTTGCGGACATCTGCGACGCGTTCTCCGGCGGGGAGGCGGGAACCTTCACCCTCGCGGATTCCGCGGGCCAAACGGTCTACTCCCCGCACGCCAAGGCGCAGAACCTGCGCGCGGTCTCGGCCGTGTACGCGGGCGTGGGCGCGCGCTCGGCGGATGAGCGGCAGATCGAGATCTCCCAGCCTCTGGAGGGCGGGCAGTACGTCCTCACCTGCCGGATGGCGGAGTCGCAGCTGGCGGCCAGCCGGCAGGACATGCAGCGCCGGGGCCTGCTGGTGCTGGGGCTTTCGCTCCTGCTCGCGCTGACGATGGCCTTTGCCCTGTCGGCGTATGTGGCGCGGCCCTTCCGCGCGATGGAGCGCACCATGGCCGGCGCGGGCGCGGGCTTTCCCGGGCCGCGGCTGCGCCTTGCGGGCTGCAAGGAGTTCGCCCAGCTCTCCAACGCCTACAACGCCATGATCGACCAGATCGAGCGCCTGATGCGGGAGACGAAGGACAACCAGGACCAGCTGCGCCAAATGGAGATCGCCGCCCTGGAGGAGCAGATCAACCCGCACTTCCTCTACAACGCGCTGGACTCCATCACCTGGCTGATCGAGACGCAGCGCGGCGCGGACGCGGTGCAGATGGTCGGCGCGCTGGCCAAGCTCCTGCGCCTTTCCATCAACCGCGGCGGCAACTTCCACGCCGTGCGCCGCGAGGTCGAACACGTCGAAGGCTACCTGCTCATCCAGCGCACGCGCTACGGCCAGCGCTTTTCCAGCCGCATCCACGTCGAGCGCGCGGCCGAGGACCTGCTCTGCCCCCGGCTGATCCTGCAGCCCCTCGTGGAGAACGCGATCAAGCACGGCATCGGCGACAACACGGGCTGCACCATCGAGGTGCGCGTCTTCCTGGAGGGGGAATCCCTCGTCATGACCGTGCGGGACGACGGCATGGGCATCCTGCCCGACAAGCTCCGCAGCGTGCAGCAGGCCCTGCGCGAGAGCCAGCCCCCGCGCCCGGACGAGATCAGCGGCCTTGCCCTCAAGAGCGTCAACCGCCGCATCCGCCTGCTCTGCGGGGCGGAATGGGGCATCACCATCGACAGCGAAACGGAGGAATACACATGCGTGCGCATCGCCTTGCCCGTCCGGCGCTCGGCCTGACCCTGGCGCTCCTCCTGCTGCTCTCACTGCCCGGCTGCGCCGCCGGGGCGGGCGCGCAGCGCCTCGTGCTCCTCGCGCAGGACGACGAGGGCTTCTACTGGGAGAACCTGCTCTCCGGCGCGCGCCTTGCGGCGCAGGACGCGGGCTGGGAGATCGAGGTGCGGCTCCTGGACGCGGAATCCGACCTTGCCGGCCAGCTGCCCGCCGCAGGCGAGGCGGATCTTGCGGCCGTGGCGCTGGATGGCGCGCAGGGGGAGGCCGCCCTGCGCAGCGAGGTCCCGCTCGTGGCCCTGGGCTGCGAAATCGAGGGCGCATCGGGCGGCATCGCGGGCGAGGAGACGACCATCGGCAGGCGCACGGGCCAGCTCATCGCCCAGAAGATCGGCCTGCAGCGGCGCTTTCTGCTGCTGACCAGCGCCGAGTCCTACGCCCAGGACGACTGGGAGGTCGCGCTGCGCGGCGAGCTCGGCAACCAGGGGAGCCTCGTCGCCGAGCGCCTGACCGTGGACAGCGAGGAAGCGGCCTTTGCCTACTGCCTGGAACTGCTCGCGCGGGATTCGCGCATCGAGGGCATCGTGTGCCGGACGCAGGCGGCGACCCGCGGCGCGCTGCGCGCGGTGCGCGCCCTCGGCCTGCAGACGCCGATCGTCGGCGCGGACTTTGACGACGGCATCGCCCTGGGCCTGCGCGACGGGCTGGTGCGCTTTACGGTGGTGCGCAGCGCGTACGCCTACGGCTACGCCGGGGTGGAGGCCGCCCTGCGCCGCGCGGCGGGCGGGACAAGCGACCTGCCGGCCAAGGTGGACGCGGTCTATGTGGACATCTACAACATGTACGACGAGGACCTGCTGCTCTATCTGTACGACCTCGAGTGATTGGCATAAAAAAGCGCCCCGGCGGGGGCGCTTTTTTTATGCCGGTATGGGCTGCGGCGCGTGCGGCGGCACGGCGGAGCCGGCCAGCAGCACGGCGTAGATCACAAACGCAAAGTAGAGCACCAGCGCCAGCAGCACCGTGCACAGGCTGATCTTGACCAGGACGGGCAGCGCGAACCAGCGCGCGATCAGGACAACCGCCACGCCAACAAAGAGCACGGCCGCCAGCGCGAAGGTGACATAGTTTAATAAAAAGTCCACGGGACCTCCCTCCTTTTGCTTGACAAAAGTCTCCTCCATTCTAGCCGATCCGCGCGCACTTTGCAAGCGGACCAAAACCCCGGAATCTTCCGGATTCCTCCCCAGCGCCCCGGGCCCGAACACGGGGTTTTGTGCAAATTCTCTGAAAAACCAACGAAAAACTGTGAAAATCATTCCGCGCTCGCCTGTGAAGGAATTTAAAATTGTGTTAATCGTTTTTGTACGATATATTTAACTATGAGATTGAAACCTTACCAAAGGAGGAGGAAACATCATGAAATTGCGCAAGCTGCTTTGCCTGCTCCTGGCCCTGCTCATGATCGCGGCGCTGACCGCGTGCTCGGGCGGGGTGACGGGCGGCGCGCCTGCCGCGACGCAGGACGGCGCAGCAGGCACGGACGGCGCGGACTCGTCCGCCGGCGACGACGCTTCGGCCCCGGCCGAGGGCACGAGCGTCGACGTGCTGACCTGGTCCAACGCGGCCACGGTCGAATACCTCAAGAGCATCGCGGACGCCTTCCACGAGGCGTATCCCGACCACTACCTGACGGTGAGCGAGGTCCCCTCCGCCGAGATCGACCAGGTCATCCAGACCCGCATCTCCGCGGCGAACGTGGACATCGTCTCCTTCCAGACCTTCTCCAAGCCGCAGGAGGAATGGAATCAGGACTCCATCGACAAGCCCGCCTGGCAGCAGTACATCGACGAGGGCCTGCTGCTGGACCTGACGGACCAGCCCTTCATCGACAACTACAACCTGGACATCCTGATGGGCAATTCCTACAAGGACCGCATCTACTCCCTGAACATGGGCACCGTCGCCTACACGGGCCTGTTCTACAACAAGGCGATCTTCTCCGAGCTGGGCCTGGAGATCCCCAAGACCTGGGATGAGTTCATCGCGGTCTGCGAGGCCGTCAAGGCCGACGGGCGCTACACCGTGCTCTCCGCGGGCGCGGCGGACCAGTGGCCGCTGAACATGTACTCCAACGCGATCCTGTCCGCCAACTACGGCGACGGCGTGGAGGAAATCGGCCAGAAGCTGCTCACGGGCGAGATGAAGCACACCGACCCCGAGGTCATGCTGGTCTACGACTGCATGGAGCAGTTCGCCACCTACCTGGAGCCGGGCGTCACCGGCATCGCCTACTCGGATGCGCCGGGCCGCTTTGCCGCGGGCAACATGGCCATGTACGCAGACGGTTCCTGGTCCGCGCCGGACATCCTGCGCGCCAACCCGGACATCGAGTTCGGCTACTTCCCGCTGCCGGGCATTGAGCCCCGCGAGGACGGCCTGGACCCGCAGTACGGCATCAAATACGACCTGTCCTTCGCCGTTCCGACCAATGCGCCCAACCAGGAAGGCGCCCTGGCGTTCCTGACCTACATCTCGGACAAGGAAGTCTACACCGCGTTCCTGAACGCCGTGGCGGGCTTCTCCCCGACGCAGAACGACATCACGCTGGACAACGAGTTCCTCAACTCCCTGAACGAGGGCCTGCAGTCCCCGTGCCTGAACGCGGAGATGTACATCTACGCGCCCAAGGGCGTCGGCGAGTACGGCAACGGCCAGTTCTCCTTCCTGTACCTGCAGACGCTGGGCGGCCCGCTGACGGGCGCAGAGCTGGCGCAGAAGGCGGACGAGGACTTTGAGACCGCGCGTGCCGCGCTGGAGAGCCTGAACAACTGACCGCAATGAACCGCAGGGGCGACGCGCCGCAACCGTCGCCCCTTTTTTGCAAGGAGGGATTGCTTTGGAGGGCAAGGCGATACGCAACGCTTCCCCCGTCAACAGCCCCAAGCGGCTGCACAAACACATCCGCGCGTTTCCCGTATGGGTGGTGTTTCTGTGCATGCTGCCGGGCATCCTGCACTACACGATCTTCCGCCTCTTCCCCTCGACGATGACGGCGGTGCTTTCCTTTACGGACATCTCGGGCGTTCCGGGCTCGGCCTGGCAGTGGATCGGCTGGGACAACTACCGGGAATTCTTCATCCTGCAAAACATCCGCGACCTCAAGGCGTCGCTGGGGCGCACGGCGATCTACGCGCTGTCCGTCACCCTCATCCAGAACGCGCTGGCGCTCCTGATGGCCGTCATCCTCAACGGCAAGTTCCTCAAGGGCCGCAACTTCGCAAGGGCCGTGTACTTCATGCCCGTGATCCTGGGCGCGGCGGTCGTCTCCACGATCTGGAAGCTGGTCTTCTCCACGCCCACGGGCCCGGTCTATCTGTTCATGCAGAACGTGCTGGGAATTGAGAACCCGCCGGCGATCCTTTCGAGCTACAGTTACGCCTTCCCCGCGGTCATCGCGGCGCAGATCTGGCAGAACATGGGCTATTCCATGGTCATCTTCCTGGCGGCGCTGCAGAACATCTCCGCGGACCTGTACGAGGCGGCCTACATCGACGGCGCCAGCGAGTGGCAGGTCTTCTGGAAGATCACGCTGCCCCTGATCTGGTCCTCGGTCACGGTCAACACGCTGCTGGCCATCATCGGCTCGCTGCAGTCGTTTGAGCTCATCATGACCATCACCCGCGGCCAGTTCAACACCTCGACGCTCGGCATGATGGTCTTTGCCACGGCCTTTGGCGGCGGCGGCGCGACGGCCAGCGGCGGCACGGTCGCCGGCATGCGCCAGGGCTACGCCGCGGCGGAGTCCATGGTGCTGTTCGTGGGCGTGCTGATTGTCACGATCATCTCCCAGGCCATCATGAAGAAAATGGAGGCGGATCAGTAATGGGCAAGATCAAAAACATCCCCTTTCGCGTGTTCTGCTATGTGCTGATGATCGTCTTCCTCTTCATCTACCTGTTCCCGCTGTTCTTTGTGGCGAACACGTCGCTGAAGACCTCGCAGGACTACATGCTGCACCCGACGTCGCTGACGACGACCTGGGCCTTTGACAACTACATCACCGCCTGGAACAAGGCGAACTTCGGCGCCTACATCGGCAACTCCGTGCTCTACACGGCGGTGTGCACGATCGCCTCGCTGATCCTCTCGCTGCTGATCGCCTTCCCCATCTCGAGAAAGTACATCCCCGCCTCGGGCTTTCTGTACGTTCTCTTCCTCTGCGGTCTGTTCCTGCCCTCGGGCCTGATCCCGACGTTCCAGATGGTGCTGAACATGGGGCTTTACGACACGAGGCTCGGCTACATGCTGGTCATGACGGGCGTAAACGCGACCTCCGTGTTCTTCTTCACGGGCTACTTTAAGTCCATCCCCCGCGAGCTGGACGAGGCGGCCTCCATCGACGGCTGCGGCTACCTGCGCTACGTCCTGACGTGCATCATCCCGCTGGCGCAGCCGGCCATGGTCTCCATGGGCATGCTCTCGATGATCGGCGTGTGGAACGACATCGTCTCCTCCACGATCTACCTGACGAGCGAGACGAACTACAACATCACCCGCGGCCTGTTCGTCTTTACGGGCCAGTACTCCAACGACTGGACGCTGACGGCGGCGGGCCTGCTGATCGTGGCCGCGCCCCTGATCGCGGTCTACGTCTTCGGCCAGCGCTACATCGTCGACGGCGTCATGGCCGGCGGCCTCAAGGGCTGAGACCAACGCCGTACACAAAAAAACGACCCCTGCGGGGGTCGTTTTTTTCGGTTGCCGCTTTAGGCAAAGGCGCAGTCCGCGTCGTGGTCGTTGACCACGCCCACGCTCTGCAAAAAGGAGTAGACGATCACCGGGCCCACGAACTTCATGCCGCGGCGCCGCAGGTCCCGGGAGATCTCCTGGGAGAGGGGCGTCTGCGCCGGCACGGGCGCACCCGGCGCGCGGCGGAAGGGTGCGCCCGGCGCAAAGCCCCAGAGGTAGGCGTCAAAGCTGCCGAACTCCTCCTGGATGCGCAGGAAGGCGCGGGCGTTGTCCGCCGCGGCGCGCAGCTTCCGCTCGCTGCGGATGATCGCGGGGTTTGCAAGGAGGCGCTGGATGTCCGCCTCGCCGTAGGCGGCGACCTTCGCGGGATCAAAGCCGTCCAGCGCCGCGCGGAAGGCCTCGCGCTTCCGGAGCACGATGGCCCAGGAGAGCCCCGCCTGGAACCCCTCCAGCAGAAGCATCTCAAAGAGCCGGCCGTCGTCGTGGCAGGGCCGCCCCCACTCCTCGTCGTGGTAGCGCTGCATCTCTTCCCCGCGCGCCCAGGCGCATCGCCGCATCTCCGCCATGCCTCAGCCCTCGAACATCTCCACAGCCTTCTTGAGCTCCTCGATGATCTCGATGTGCTGCGGGCAGGCGGCCTCGCACTGGCCGCAGGCGATGCAGTCGCTGGCCTTGCCGCCCGTGCGCGTGGCGAAGCTGTAGTTGCCCACGGCCCCGGCGCGGTTGCCGTAGATCAGCTGGTTGTTCATGGCCTTGAAGATGCCGGGGATGTTGATCGACTGCGGACATCCCTTGGTGCAGTAGGAGCAGGCCGTGCAGGGAATCTGCGGGACCTTGTCCAGCGCGGCGCGGACCTTGTCGACGACGGCGCGCTCGGCGCCGGTCAGGGGCTGGAAGTTCTCCATGAAGGAGAGGTTGTCCTCCATCTGCGCCAGGGTGGACATGCCGCTCAGGACCGTGACGAGGCCGTCGAGCGAGGCCGCAAAGCGGATGGCCCAGGAGGACAGGGAGGCCTTGGGGTCGGCGTCGGTAAAGATCTTGGCGATGTCCGCGGGGAGCGCCGCCAGGGACCCGCCCTTGACGGGCTCCATGATGATGACGGGCTTGCCGTGCTTGCGCGCGACCTCGTAGCAGGCGCGGGACTGGATGGAGGCGGACTCCCAGTCCGCGTAGTTGATCTGCAGCTGCACGAACTCCATGTCCGGGTTGCGGGTCAGCAGGTCGTCCAGCACGTCCGCCTTGTCGTGGAAGGAGAAGCCCAGGTGCTTGATGACGCCCTCGTCGCGCTTGCGGCGCAGGAAGTCCCAGATGCCGAAGCGGTCGAAGGCCTCGGTGCGGTTGTCGCCCAGGTTGTGCAGGAGGTAGAAGTCGAAATACCCCGCGCCTGTGCGCGCAAGGGAGGTGGCCAGCATGCCCTGGGCCTCCTCCGCGGTCTTGGCGCCGGCCCAGGCGGGCAGCTTTGTCGCCAGCTGGTAGGACTCCCTGGGGTAGCGGTCCACCAGCGCGGTCTTGATGGCCATTTCGCTCTTGCCGCCGAGGTAGCCGTACGCCGTGTCAAAGTAGGTGAATCCCTTGGAGAGGAAGAGGTCGACCATCTTCTTGGTCTGCTCAATGTCGACGTCCTCGCCGATCATGGGCAGGCGCATCAGGCCGAAGCCGAGCTTTTTGATGTCTTGTCCGAGAGAACCCATCTGTGCAACCCCCTTGTGTTTTGTTAAGAATAGTTTACACCTAAAGGTGGGTCGAATGTCAAGCCCCGCGCCTGGAAAACCCACCGCGATGCGAAACTTTTCCAATCTTTTACACGTCCAATGGGCAGCAGATGGCAAGGAGAGGGGGAATTTCGCTTGAAGGGTCGTTCCGCGCGCCTGATCGCCTACAGTGCGGCGCACTTCTTTGTGGATTTTGCCTGCGCGCTGCTGCTCCTGGGCAGCGGCCGCGCCGGCGGACCGGAGGGATTTCTCCTCTACAACTACTGCGCCTTTGCGCTGCAAATGCCCCTGGGCATCCTCGCGGACCGCCTGGACAAGAACGCGGGCCTTGCGGCGCTGGGCTGCGGCCTGGTCGCCGCGGCGTTCGCCCTGCCGGCCGCGCCCCTGGCGCTGGCGGTCGTCGCCGGGGTGGGCAACGCGCTCTTCCACGTGGGCGGGGGCGTGGACGTGCTCGGCGACGGCGGCGGCAGGGCCTCGTCGCTGGGGATCTTCGTCTCCCCGGGGGCGCTGGGCCTGTTCGCCGGGTCGGCGCTCGCGGGGCTGTTCCCCGGGATCTGCGCGGTCCTGCTGCTCGCGCTGTGCGCGGGCGCGATTCTCTTTGTCGCGCGCCTCTACGGCCGCCTGCGCCGCTCGGGGAACGCGGCGCTGTGCCTGCGGGGCGTGCTCGGCCCGCGGCGCAGGCCGGCCGCGCCGCTCGCGGTCGCGGGTTTGGTTCTGGTGGTCGTGCTGCGCTCCTATGTCGGCCTGGCGGTGCAGATGCCCTGGCAGGCGGCGGACGGCTGGTCCTTTGCTGCGGTGCTTGCGGTGGTGCTGGGCAAGTGCGCGGGCGGCCTTGCGGCGGACCGCTTCGGCGCGCGCCGGGCCGGGCCCGCGTCGCTGCTCGCCGCGGGCGCGCTCTTCCTCCTGGGGGAGAACCCGCTCGCGGGCACGGCGGCGCTCTTCCTCTTCAACATGACCATGCCCATGACGCTCAGCGCCCTGGCGCGCCTTCTGCCGGGGGCCAAGGGCCTGGCCTTTGGGCTGACGACGTTTGCGCTGTTCCTAGGGTTCCTGCCGGTGGGGCTGAATCTTGCGCCCGCGGCGGGCCTCTGGACCGCGGCCGCGCTGTGCGCCGTTTCCGCGGCGCTGCTGCTGCCCAGCCTTCCCGCGCCGGAGCGCGCGCCGTCGCGCCTGCTGCCCCTGCGCAAGTGGGTGCAGATCCGTGCTCGCTGACCTGCCGCGCCGCCTGCTCCTGTCCCTGGCGCTGACGCTGCTCCTGGAGGGCGCGTTCGCCCGGCTCTGCCGCGTGCGCGGGCGGCGCAACGCGTGCCTGGTCCTGCTGGTCAACCTGCTGACGAACCCGCCGGTCGCGCTCGTGGGGAACCTCTTCCCCTTCTGGCCCGTGCACCTTGCGCTGGAGGCCGCCGCCGTGCTCGTCGAGGGCGCGATCTACGCGCGCCTGGCCGAGGGCCTGCGCCGTCCCCTGCTCTTTTCCCTGGGCGCGAACGCCTTTTCCTACCTGACGGGCGCGGCGCTGCGCGCGCTGCTGTCCGCACTCTCTTGACGGAGGCGAAATTCCCGATGAAAATTCGACACATTGCCGCGATCCTCGCGCTTCTGGTCCTGGCGCTCCTTCCCCTTCCGGCGCGCGCGGACGTCATCTGGGAGCCGCAGGACGGCTTCTACGCCGCGCACGCGGACGAGTGCACCTATGTCAACGACCGTTACCTCTCCCCGGGCGGGGTCGAAGGCGTGGTCAGCCCGGAGGATGGGCGCGCGCTGTGCACCTTTCCCGAGGGTTGGGAACTGCGCATTTCCTTCGTCTACGAAGATGCGGGTGGCGCCGCCTGGGGCGTCTACGAGGAGGGCGAGGAGAGCTGCTGGGTGCGCCTGGACGCGCTGCAAAAGGTCTACGACAGGGACGACTTCTTTACGGACCATGCGGAGGCGATCACGCCCTATGCGGACGAGCTTGCGGACTTTGTGCCGCAGGGCACCGTCTACCTATGGGAGTACCCGGGCTCCGGCGAGCTCTACGGCAAGCTCTCGCCAGAGGACCTGACGCAGGCCGACTTTCTTCCCTATGACGCGGTCTATGTGGATGAGCAGGGGCAGACCTGGGTCTACATCCCCTACCTCTACGGCAGAGAGGGCTGGATCTGCTGCGCGGACCCGGAAAACGCCAGCCTGCCCGCGACCGCGCCGCAGGCCGCCGCGGCGGCGAAGTCCCCGGCCGCGACGGACGCCGTCGGGCCCCTGACCGCGGCGGGCCGGACCCGCCTGTACCTCGCCATCGGCGCGGTGGCGGTCGTCGCCCTGGGCAGCGCCGCGCTGCTCGTCGTGCTCGCCCGCCGCAAGCAGTAAAAAGGAGGCGCTGTCCCATGTTCCTGGACGTCATCGTGTTTCCCTGGGAGTTCTTCGCGCCGGGCCTTGCCGGGCTGGCGTTCGCCCTGGTCGCCGTGGTCGTGGCCGTGACGCTCCTGCTCCTGCGCCGGAAGTAGCGCGAACGGATTTAACATCCCTGCGCTAGAATGGAGAAAAACCTTTTTCGGGAGGACCTGTATGAAGGACGCCATTGTCTTTGACCTGGATGGAACGCTGTGGGACACGGTCTCTGCCGTCGTGCGCTCGTGGAACGAGGTGCTGGACCGGCGCCCGGAGGCGCGCGCCCACCTGACGGAGGAGGCCATGCGCGCCTACATGGGCAAGACCACGGAGCAGATCGCGGCATTGATGCTGCCGGCGCTGCCCCTGGAGGAAGCGCTGGCCCTCATGGCCGAGTGCACGCAGAGCGAATACGCCTACCTGCGCGCCCACGGCGGCGGCCGGCTCTTCGACGGCCTGCGCCCCGCGCTGGAGGCGCTCTGCGCCCCATACGACCTGTTCATCGTCAGCAACTGCGACAGCGGCTACATCGAGATCTTCCTCGAGGTGCACGACATGGCGCGCTGCTTCCGCGGGCACGCCTGCCCCGGGGACACGGGCCTGGACAAGGCCGGCAACATCCGCAAGGTGCTGGCGGAGGCGGGGAATCCGCGCGCCTTCTACCTCGGCGACACGGACGGCGACGAGCGCGCCGCGCGCCTGGCCGGCATCCCCTTCGTCCACGCGGCCTACGGCTTTGGCCGTGCGGAGCGCCCGGACGCCGTGCTCGAGCGCTTTTCGGACCTGCCGGCGCTCGCGGCAGAGCTGTTTTCCTCCCCGCTCTTCGGATAAACCTGCGCCGCTCTGCACAGGATAGGGGCGAAGAGGTGATGGTTTATGCGCCCAGCGCGGTCCGTTTGGCGCTCGCTCCTGCTGTGCGCGCTGCCGGTGGCGGCGGCGGCCGTCCCGGCGGCCCTGCTCGTGGAGGCGGACAGCGCCTGGTATCTCTCCCTGCAAAAGCCGGCCTTCAACCCGCCGCCGTGGGCCTATTCCGCGGCGTGGTCCCTCGTCTACCTGTGCGCGGCGGCGGCGCTCTATCCGCTCCTGCGCGGGGGCATCTGGCCGGGCGCGGGGACGGTCGCCGCGCTCGCGGCCGCGGGCGCGCTGAACGTGGTCTGGACGGGCGTCTTCTTCCGCCTGCACGCCATAGGCGCTGCGGCGGCGGTTCTTGCGCTGCTGCTGCTCGCGCTTATATCTGCGCTATGCGGGCTGTGGCGCGCGCAGCGGGCGAGTTTTGCGCTCCTCCTGCCGCACCTGCTCTGGGGGCTCTTCGCCTTCGTGCTCAATTGGGCCTTTCTCCTGCAAAATCCCGCGTGAACTTTTGGCGAAGCGCGCCGGCCGTCTTGTTTCGGCCGGCGTTTTGTCGTATAATGGATTGCAGTTTGAAGACCACGGCAAAGGAGCAGGGGAAAGATGAAGATAACCGCTGTCCATCTGTACACGATGAAGATACCGCTTCTCACGCCCTTTAAGACCGCGCTGCGCACGGTGGAAAACATGGAAAACGTCGTCGTGACGCTGGAGACGGACGAGGGCGCCCTGGGCTTTGGCGAGGCGCCGCCCACGGCCGTCATCACGGGCGACACGATTCCCTCCATCGCGGGCGCCATCCGCGACTTCCTCGCGCCCAAGATCCTCGGCCGCGAGGTGACGAACGCGGACGAGATGCACGACGCCATCGAGGGCGCGATGGTCCACAACACCTCGGCCAAGGCCGCGGTGGAGATGGCGGTCTACGACCTGATCGGCAAGAAGTGGGGCATCCCGCTCTACAAGCTGCTCGGCGGCGCGCGGGAGAGCCTGGAGACGGACATCACCATCAGCGTCAACGACGTGGACACCATGGTCGCCGACTCCCTGGCCGCCTGCAGCCGCGGCTTCCGCATCCTCAAGGTCAAGGTCGGAACCGACGTGGAGCTGGACCTTGCGCGCCTTTCGGCGATCCGCTCGGCCGTGCCCGCGGACACCGTGCTGCGCGTGGACGCCAACCAGGGCTGGACGCCCCGCCAGGCGGTGCGCATCATCGGCCGGCTGGAGGACGCGGGGCTGAACGCCGAGCTCGTCGAGCAGCCCGTCAAGGCGCACGACGTGGACGGCCTGCGCTACGTGACCGAGCGCGTGCACACGCCGATCCTGGCAGACGAGAGCGTCTTCTCCGCTGCGGACGCCGTCCACATCCTGCAGACGCACGCGGCGGACCTTGTCAACATCAAGCTGATGAAGACCGGCGGCCTCTACAACGCCATGACCATCGCCTCCATCGCCAAGACCTTTGGCGCGGAGTGCATGATGGGCTGCATGCTCGAGGGCAACATCGCCGTCACCGCCGCGGCGCACGCGGCCCTGGCCCGCGGCGTCATCACCCGCATCGACCTGGACGGCCCCGCTCTCTGCCGCGAAAACCCGGTGGTGGGCGGCGCGGTCTTTGCCGACAGCAAGATCACCGTACCCGACGCGCCGGGCCTTGGCATCGAGCGCGTGGAAGGGCTCATCCCCTTAAATATCTAGGAAAACGAAGGAGAATCCCCGATCATGATGAAGAAACTCGCTGCCATTCTTGCGCTCGCGCTTGCGGGTGCGCTGCTGCTCACGGGCTGCGTTGCGGCCGCCCCCGCGCTGGACGAGTCGCAGATCGACCGCCCGACGGTCGTGGTCACGCTGAACGGTGAGGCCCTGGAGGCCACGGTAGAGCCCGAGGAGACGGCGGAGGCTTCCGCCGCGCCCACCGCGGAGGCCACCGCGGAGCCGGACGAGAATGCCGTCCCCGAATACGCCGTCCTCAACACCGTGCCCGCGGGCGCGACGCTGACCCTCTCCGGCACGCACTCCAGCGGCATCACGAGCGTCTGCTACCGCTTTGACGGCGGCAAGACCACGACCGTGCAGGGCGAGTCCGTGGAGGTGGAAGTCCCCGCCGGCGCGCAGCTGCTCGAGCTCTACGTCATCGGCGGCAACGGCATCGCCTCGCAGTGGGCCGCCTATTACCTGACGGTGGAATAAAACAAAGCGCCCCGCGCGCATCCCCCATGCGGAGAACAGGACCGAATTTCGTCCTGTTCTCCTTTTTGTTTCCCAAAAATTTCGCATTAATACGTCGCGCTCCTTCCCGCGGAGGACCCGCTCTATGACTACCACGCCGCGCGCCAGTGGTACGAGGCGGGCTATGTGGCCAAGGACGTCATGAACATCACCGACCACCAGGGCATGTTCTGCAACGGGAAGGCGGCCGCCTTCACCCGCGGCATCGACACCTATTCCGGCATCGCGGCGCAGCTGGCGGCGGGCGTTCCGGACCCGGAGATCGCCGCGCACCTGCGCCACCTGTGCGCGCTCAACCGCAAGATCGCGCACGCAGAGCCCGAGACGTTTGAGGAGGCGTGCCAATTCCTCCTCTGGTACCAGATGGCCTGCCGCTCCTACAACGGCAGCGGCTCCCTGGGCCGGCTGGACGCGCTGCTCTACCCCTACTACGCGCGGGAGACGGCCGCCGGGACCCTGGACGACGAGCGCGCCGTCTTCCTCATCGCGTGCCTGCTGCTGCGGGACACCGCCTATATGCACCTGGGCGGCTACAACCGCGACGGCAGCGACGCCACCAACCCCGTCTCCTACCTGGTGCTCGAGGCCGTGCACCGGCTCAAGCTCCCTTCCAACGTAGGCGTCTGCGTGGGCAAGGGCTTGGACCGCAACCTGCTGCGCAAGTCCGTGGAGTACCAGTTTGCGGACAAGAACGGGAACCCGCGCTTTGTGGGCATGGAGACGCTCGTGCGCGGCCTGGTCCGCAACGAGGGCGTGTCCATCGAGGACGCGCGCATGCGCACGAATTCCGGCTGCCACTGGCTGGCCATCCCCGGGCGCGAATACTCCATGATGGACTGCGTCAAGATCAACTTCTCCGTTGTGCTGGACATCGCCCTGCGCGAGGCCGTGGAGAAATACGGCGAGCCGAGCATCGACCAGATCCTCGACCTGTACACCGAGCACCTGCGCATCGCGATCCAGACGCTGGCCAAGGGCTTTGACTTCCACTACGACAACCAAATCCGCAACGTGCCCGAGCTCCCGCTGGACCTGATGTGCCACGGGACCATCGAAAAGGGCCTGGACGCCTCGGGCGGCGGCGTGGAACACTATCTGTGGTGCATCGACGGCTCGGCCCTGGCCGTTGCGGCGGACAGCCTGGCGGCCATCCGCCAGCGCGTCCTGCGCGAGCACCGCTTCACCTACGCCCAGCTCCTGCACTACCTGGACACCAACTGGGAGGGGCCGGAGGGCGAGCGCGCGCGCCTCTTCCTGCAGAACGTGGACCGCTACGGCAAGGGCGGCAGCGACGCGGACGACCTGGCCGTGCGCCTTTCCCAGATCTTCACGCGGGAGGTCAAGGCGCAGCGCACGCCCGTGCACGGCTTCCAGATGGTTCCCGGCCTGTTCTCCTGGGCGAACACGCTGACCATGGGCGCGACGCTCGGCGCCACCCCCAACGGCCGCCGCGCCGGGGAGCCCATCTCCCACGGCGCAAACCCCAACCCCGGCTTCCGCAAGGACGGCGCCGCCACCGCCATGAGCGCGGCCATCGCCTCCGTGCAGCCGGGCTACGGCAACACCGCGCCCATGCAGATCGAGCTCGAGCCCTCCGTGACCACGGAGGAGGAGGGAATCGAGCTGGTCATGGCCCTGATCGAGGACCACTTCGCGCAAGGCGGCACGCTCATCAACCTCAACGTCATCGACGCCGAGCGCGTGCGCGCCGCGCACGAGGACCCCTCGCTCTACCCCGACCTGGTGGTGCGCGTGACGGGCTTCAGCGCCTACTTCGCCAGCCTGTCGCCCAAGTTCCGCCAGCTCGTCGTCGACCGCATCCTGGACAAACAGGTCTCCTGACCTCGTCCCATATAGAGCGGGAGCGGAAGGTGTTTGCCTTCCGCTCCCGCTCTGCGTCAGTCGCCCTTTGCCCACCTGCGGCAGGTCTCCAGGCGCGCCCCGGCGCCGTCGCCGTGCTCCGCGTCGTAGGCGAAGCTGTGCAGCAGCTTGCAGACGAAGTCGCCGCACACGCCGCAGTGGTCGTGGCCGCGCGCCTCGCAGCAGCCCCGGACCGGGCACGCGCCCCAGAACGGCTGCTGGTTCCGGCAGCCCGTGCAGCCCGTCTTCTCCCGGTAGGTACACGCGCTGCAAAGGATTCCGCATCGGGATTCCATGGTCCTCCCCTCCTTCCGCCGCAAGTATAGCAAAGGGAACATGACAGCGTAATGTCATGTTCCCTTTGTGCGGCGCAGAAGAGTTTCCGCGCGGCGCGCGATCTCCTGCCGGAGCGATTCGGGTTCCGTCACCTCGAGGTCGTCGCCGAAGCGCAGCGCCCAGCGCAGGCGCGCCTCGGGGTTTGCAAAGTCCAGGCGGACGCGCAGCCAGCCGTCCGGCCCCTCCTCGACCTGCGCGCCCTCCTCCAGGGCGTAGTGGCGGCACTGGGGGTTCAGGCGCCCCGCGAGCGGGTACAGGGGCGCGTTTGGGTCCGGCAGGAGCATGGCCTCCGGCACGGGCCGGCGCGCAAAGCGCTCCTGCGCCCCCTCCAGGGCGCGGATGCGGCCCAGCCGGAAGAGCCGCCAGTCCCCGCGCAGCCGGCAAAACGCCGCAAGGTACCAGCCGCCCCACCGGTAGACCAGGCGGTGCGGCTCCACGCGCCGGACGCTGTCCCCGTTTGCATAGAGGTAGCGGATCTCGAGCACGTGCCGCTCCCGAATCGCCGCCCGGATCTGCGCAAAGCGCTGCGCCAGCGCCTCGTCCCCGCAGGCGCCCAGGTCGATGGAGATCCAGTCCTCCTCCGGCGGCGCGAGCTTGTCCCGCAGCGACGGGGCGTGCGCGGCCTGCGCCACGCTGTCCAGCCCCTGCACGCCGGCAAAGATCGCCTCCATCTCCTCCGCCGTGAGCAGGTTTTCCGGCAGGCGGTAGCCCTCGCGGATGGAGAAGCCGCCGCCGTACCCTGCGCGGGACTCCACCGGGATTCCCGCCTGGCAGAGCCGGTCGATGTCCCGATTGATCGTGCGGCGCGAGACCTCAAAGCGCGCGGCGAGCTCCGGCGCGGTCGCGCGGCCCTGCCGCAGCAGGATGGTGAGGATGCCGAGCAGCCGGTCGCTGGTCATGCCTCGGGCGCGTCCCCCGCAAGGCCGATGGCGGGCGCGCATTCGCGCATGCCGAGGATGCACTGGGTGATGAGCTCGTCCACCGTGGTGCCCAGCCGCTGCGCGCCCTGCTCGATGACCGCGCGGTTGACCCCCGCGGCAAAGGACGGCGTCTTGTACTTCTTCTTGACGGACTTGAGCTCCAGGTCCATCACGCTCTTGCTCGGGCGCATGATGGCCGCGGCCGTGATGAGGCCGGTCAGCTCGTCGATGGCGTAGAGCGTCTTCTCCATCCTGCTCTCGGGCTCGATGTCGCTGCAAATGCCAAAGCCGTGGCTGGCCACCGCGCGGATGATCGCGGGATCGACGTCCTTTTCCCGCAGGATCTCCTGCACCTTCTTGCAGTGCTCGTCGGGATACTGTTCATAGTCCAGGTCGTGCAGAAGGCCCACGACGCCCCAGAGCTCCGCGTCCTCGCCCGCAAGCGCCGCAAAGTGGCGCATGCAGCCCTCCACCGTCAGGGCGTGGCGGCGCAGCGCCTCGCTCTTGGTGTATTCCTTCAGCCATTCCCAAGCCTGTTCTCTCGTCGGTTGCATTTTCTCTCGCCTCGATTTCTCTCTTTTTCTATCTGCCTGCAACGCAACGGCACACTGCCGCGTCATATAAACGTGAGAAAGCGCATAAATGTTTCCATATGGATCCACATAGGAGGAGGAACGGACATGAACGTGCGCATGAGGCGCCGCGTCGCGGCGCTGCTGCTCCTGCTCGCGCTCCTGCTGCCGCAGGCGGTGCAGGCGGACTCCGCCAGCATCACCTGCTACGGCGAGGACCTGACGAGCGAGCAATACACCCTGGTTCTGGACCTGCTGGAGGCGGACCCGGCGACGGATACGCTCATCCCCGTGACGCACGAGGACGAGGTCTCGCTGCTCGGGGACATCGTCCCGGCCGAGAAGATCGGCTCGCGCTCGCTCTCCTCGGCGCGGGTGACGCTCGCGCAGGAGGGCGCGGGCATCGCGGTGACGGTCTACAACATCGACTGGGTCACGCCGCAGATGTACGCCTCGGCCCTGTCCACCGCCGGCGTGCAGGACGCGGTCATTGTCGTGGCCGCGCCGGTTCCGGTCTCGGGCACGGCGGCGCTGGCGGGCATCCTCAAGGCCTATGAGAGCGCGGCAGGCACGGAGCTGAGCGCAGCGGCCAAGGCCGCCGCCGGCAGCGAGATGGTCCTGACCGGCGACCTTGCCGACATCATCGGCTCCGACCAGGCGGTGGAGCTCATCGCCATGGTCAAGCAAGCCATCGCGGACTACAACCTGACGGACTTTGACTCCCTGCGCCCGTACGTGGTCGAGGGCGCGCGCCAGCTCGGCGTGGACCTCACGGACGAGCAGATCGACCAGATCACAAACCTCGGCGTGCGCATCGCGCAGCTCGATCTGGACCCGGAGCAGCTCGCGAGCCAGCTGCAGGGCCTGGTGAACAACTTCCAGCGCCTGCAGAACCTCTCCGAGCAGGCGAGCGGCCTCTGGTCGCGCATCGAGAGCGCGTTCCAGGGCTTCTGGTCCTGGCTGACGGGCCTCTTCCGCTAAAGCAGCGAAAATCCCTTCGGCCGCTGCGGGTTTCCTGCGCTTTTGCAGGTCTTAGAGCGCGTACTTCTCGCGCAGGACCTGGGCGGCGCGGTCGGCGTCCGCGCAGGACACGGCCACGCCGATCTTCGTCTCCGACGTGGAGATGAGCCGGGGCGAGATGCCCGCGCCCTCCAGCGCCTCGAACACGCCTGCCGCGACGCCGGGCTGGCGCTCCATGCCCACGCCCTCGATCACGATCTTGCAGACCTGGCCGTCCTCTTCCGGGGCGAGGCCCAGGGCGCCGAGCACCTCCTTGGCGCGCGGCAGGTCCGCGCGCGCGATGGTGAAGGAGAGGTCCACCTTGCCCCCGGCGGGCGCGGCCTGGGAGATCATGTCCACGTTGACCTCCGATGCGGCAAGGCTGGAGAAGACGCGGGCCGTCTCCCGGCCAAAGCCGAGGCCGCGCAGCGTCAGCAGCGTCTGGGCCGCGTCCGCATAGAGGTTCGTCACGCCGGACTTCTCCAGCAGCACGTCCCGCATGTCGTAGAGGCCGGGCTTTTTGCCCTGCAGGAAGGCCGCCGCCTGCAGCGCGCCCAGGGCGAAGATCCGGCGCGAGGCCGCGGCGTGCTTGATCTCGATCGTCTCGTCGTTGCCGAAGAAGTAGACCTCGTGCTCGCCCGTGACCGTGCCGCCGCGCACGGCGTGGATGCCGATCTCCTCGCGCTGGCGGCGCTGGGTCTTGGTGTGCCGGCCGAAGACGTAGGTCTTGTCCGCAAGGCAGGCCTCCTTCATCGCGTCGGCGATGAGCAGCGCCGTGCCGGAGGGCGCGTCCACCTTGGCGTTGTGGTGCTTTTCCACGATCTCGATGTCGAACTCCGGCAGGGCCTTGGCCGCCTTTTGCACAAGGTCCAGCATCACGTTGATGCCCAGCGACATGTTCGCGGTCTTAAAGACCGGGATCACCTGCGAGGCGCGCTCGATGGCCTCCAGCTCCTCGGCGGAGTAGCCGGTCGTGGCCAGCACGAGGCCCATGCCCCGCTGCGTGCAGTAGGGGATCAGGTCGCGCAGCGCGTCCGGCCGGGAGAAGTCCACGACCACGTCCGCCGCGAGCTTGCAGTCGTTGATGTTCTCGTACAGGGGATAATAGGCGGTGGCGCCGGCCGCGTAGCGGTCCACGCCCGCGACGACGGAAACGCCCTGCGCCGCGGCGGCCTCGGCCAGCGCGCGGCCCATCTTGCCGCACGCGCCGTTGATGAGAATCGAAACCATGGTCAAACCTCCTTTTCGTAAAAAGCTCCTAGAGCAGGCCCATCCGGTGCATCTCCTCGCGCAAGCGGGCGTGGGTGGCCTCCTGCATCTCGATCAGGGGCAGGCGCAGGGGCCCGCAGTCAAAGCCCATGTCGCACAGCGCGGTCTTGACCGGGATGGGGTTGACCTCGCTGAACAACGCCTTGATGAGCGGGAACAGTTCAAACTGCAGCGCGCGGCTGCCCTCGATGTCGCCCTCCATCCACAGGCGCACCATGTCGTGCGTCTTGCCCGGAAGGAGGTTGGCCACCACCGAGATCACGCCCTTTCCGCCCAGGGCGAGCAGGGGCAGGACCTGGTCGTCGTTTCCGGAGTAGAGCGCGAGCTCCGGGCAGGTGCAGGCGATCTCCGCGATCTGCTCGATGTTGCCCGAGGCCTCCTTGACGCCGACGATGTTCTCGTGCTTGGCCAGCTCCTTGAGCGTTGCGGGCAGAAGGTTCAGCCCCGTGCGGCTGGGCACGTTGTAGAGGAGGATGGGCAGGTCCGTCGCGTCCGCGATGGTCAAAAAGTGCCGGATCAGGCCCTGCTGCGAGGTCTTGTTGTAATAGGGCGTGACCAGCAGCAGCGCGTCCGCCCCCAGGTTCTTGGCCTGCTTGACGGACTGCACGGCAAAGGCGGTGTCGTTGCTGCCCGCGCCCGCGATGACGGGCACGCGCCCGCCCACGCGCTCGACGGTCCGGCTGATGACCACGGCCTCCTCCGAGATGTCCATGGTGGAGGGTTCGCCCGTCGTGCCGCAGACGACGAGCGCGTCCGTGCCCCCGGCGAGCTGATAGTCCACCAGTTGGTCCAGGGTCTTTAGGTTCAGGCCATCGCCGGTAAAGGGCGTCACCATGGCCGTTGCGCTGCCGGTAAAGACCACGCGCTTTTCCTTCATTGTCGTTTGCTCCCCTTTCTTCTTTCCCACGTCTCAGCTTGCGCTGCTTTTCCTCCCTTCATCCATACGAGGGAGGGATGGCAAATGATACAAAAAAAGACGCTCTTTCGAGCGCCGCGGCAAGAGCCTCCACGCGGAATGGCGGAAGAAACGGTTCTTGCCCTGTGCCAGCGCCCCACCGGCCCTCTCTTCGGCCGGTGACAGTCGCACAGACGTGCTCTGCGCGCCCAAGCGGTCCGCCCGGCGCGGGCCGGCCGCTTTCGGCGGGAGCCTCCTTCCCCTTCCGCTTTCTGTGGATGCGCCATCCGCTGCGGCAGGGTACGCGGGCTTTCGCAACCTCTGCAAGGTCATGGTTTCATTATGCGGCAGGGCGGCCGAATTGTCAAGCCTTTCCGGCCGCGCAGCCGCCCTTTCCGCGGTCTTTTCCGGGAAAAGGGGCCGCGTCCGCGATTTGTCAAGGGTTTGTTTGACTTGACCGCGGTTTTCCTATATAATGGATGAAAAGAGGATCGCTGCACACCATACTTTTGTATTGCGTGCGCTGATGGGCGGGCGCGCGCTTTTGGCGCGCCCGGCGATCCGCCTTTTGAAACTTTTTTACAAGGGAGTGAATGTATGGCAAAAACCGGACTGTTCGGGTTCGGTTACATCAACGAGGGCATTTTTTACGGCAAGCTCGGCGATCTTCTGGGTCGTGATGTAACCGCCCAGGACAAGCAGCACGTCCACCATTTTGTGCAACAGGAGTTGGATCGGGGCTGCATCGAGTACTACACCTGCGACAAGCAGGGCGGCATCGCCGTTTCCAAGGCGGCGCCGCAGTCCACGCGCGAGATCGTCGCCAAGGCGGTCAGCATCGGCCTGACGGACACCAAGGGCCAGGAGATCTTGGCCTATGTCTGCCAGCATCCGGGGCAGAAGTGGTCCGCGGTCTACGTGGGCGCGCGGCCCACGGTGTACGGCATCCTTTCGGCCTACCACATCGGCTACCTCAACTTCAAGAACTTCCGTGAGGCGAACGATTTCATCTGCGGCATCCACGAGGTTCTCCTTCCCGGCGAGCAGTGGGGCTTTCCCCGCAGCGAGGAAAATCCCGCGCTCATCCGCCGCTGCACGCGGTACCAGATCCTCGAGTCCTACCTTCGGCACACCTTTTCCAAGCTGATGCTGGAATACAACGACAAAAACAGCGACAACTATGGAAAAATCGTCTTCTCGCAGGACAAGAAGTACTGCTATTTCAACACGGGGCTGCTGACCAAGTACGCCCAGGACCTGTACCTCACCGGCGAGGTGCACGCCCTGCGCGAGGACGGCATCTTCACCTGCAACAACCCGCGCTTTGTCGACAGCAAGATTGAGCTGGTCAAGCACTACGGCTTCGCCCAGCGCGACATCGACCCCGGCCCGGGCATGGCCTCGTTCTACCGCTCGGTCTCCGAGATCGTCTACGACCCCTCCATCACCATCGACTTTACCGAGAGCAAGCTCGAGCACATCATCGACGACGGCATCCGCCGCAACCGCTTCCCCAAGAAGTACACCGTCAGCCAGACCGGCAAGCCCATTCCGCCCTGGTCCCTGGCGCAGATGCTCAACAACGCCATCAAGATTTCCTGCATGATGGCCCAGCGCAACTACAAGTACGTCATCCCCCAGTACCGGCCCGCGGGCGTGGAGTACGTGGGCGGCAAGCGCGTCCGCTACGAGGGGCAGATCCAGTTCCTGATGCCGATCTACCTTTCGGCGGACTACTTCTCCCCCCCGGACTTCGCCCTGGTCCTGTCCCGGCGCGACGGGTTCTACGTTCCAGAGACGATACTTCTCCTCCCCTGGGCGTACAACAACGCGCGCATCCTGTGCAAGCCGGACAACAGCTGGCTGAACCCCAGTTCCATCAACCCCGACGACCTGCTCCTGGACGAGGAGGACGAGGACGGCGAGGACGAGGGCGAGGAGCGCGCCGCCGAGGAGGCCGCGCCGGAAGCCCCCGCCGCGCAAACGCCAGAAGCGCCCGCAGCGCTCGCAGCGCCCGCGGAGCCGGCAAAGCCGCAGGCCGCGCCGGAGCAGGCGGAGCCGACCATCGGCCAGACCTACACCTTCATCCCCAGCGGGCGCACGGCCAACCAGGGCATCCGCGGCCGCATCGTCAGCACGGGCGCGCTGGGGACCATCTCGCGCCGCCGCCTGGGCGCACGCACCCTGGAGGAGCTGCTCGGCAAGCCCATCGCCGTGCGCGTCGAGGGCCGCAATCAGCTGGGCAACACCTACCAGCTCTCCTTTGCCGAGCCGGACGCCGAATCTCCTGCCGCAGCGCCCGCGGAAGCGCCTGCCGCAGCCCCCGCCGAAGCGCCCGCGCAGGTTTCGCAGGCTCCGCTGGTCCCGCAGGCCGCACAGGAAGCCGCTCCCGCGCCGGGCGTGGAAGAGGCGGCGAACGATCCCTGGGTCGGCAAGACGCTGGAGATGCGCTTCACCGGCACGACCGCGGCCAAGGCCCTGAAGGCCGAGTCGGACGAGATCAAGGGAACGATCTCGCTCAAGCGGCTCTCCGGCCACAAGGCGCAGGAGTTCCACGGCCTGCGCGCGCAGGTGCGCGTGCTCTCGCCCAACACCTGCGGCGGCTCCTACCAGTGCGAGCTGGCCGAACCGGCAGAGGCGATCCTCGCCCGGCGCGAGGAGGCCAAGCCCGCCGCGCAGGCGGCCGACGCGCCCGCCCGCGCGGAAAAGCCGGCAAAGCCCGAGAAGCCGGAGCGCCCGGAGAAGGCGGCGAAGCCGGAAAAACCGGCCCGCGCGCCGCGCGCCGCGCGCTCGAGCTGGGCTTGGGCGGACCCGGCGAACATCTTCACGCAGCGCCCGACGGTGGTGGAGAACTTCCGCGACCTGGCGGTCGGCCAGCGCTACAATGCGACGGTCCGCGACCTGGTCCCCTACGGCGCGTTCGTGGACATCGGCTATGCCGAGGGCAACGTGCTGCTGCACAAGTCGCAGATCCTGGAGGGCACGACGCTCTCCGGCGGCGACGTTTTGATGGTCTGGATTCACGCTCTGGACACACAGAACAAGAAGGTCCAGGTGACGATGCACCGCCCCGACTGATTGGACGAGACAAGAGGCCCCCGCGCTTTGCATGGAAGCGCGGGGGCCCTTTCGCTTTCGAGGTCACTCGCCGGATTTTTCGCGGAACGCATCGACGATGTGGGACACGCCCAGGCCGATGCAGCGCACAGCGTCCTCCGGCGGCGACGTTTTGACGGTTTGGATTCACGCCCTGGACGCGCAGAACAAGAAGGTCCAGGTGACGATGCACCGCCCCGACTGATTGGACGAGGCAAACGTCCCCCGCGCTTCCCATGGAAGCGCGGGGGACGTTTGCTTTTGGGTTTATTCGCCGTACTTTTCGCGGAAGGCGTCGACGATGCGCACGCTCGCGGTCGAGCCGATGCGGGAAACGCCCAGGTCGATGTAGCGCAGGGCGTCCTCCAGCGTGCGGATGCCGCCGGCCGCCTTGACGCGGACGCCCGGGCCGACCTCGCGCACCATGAGCTCCACGTCCGCGAACGTGGCGCCGCCGGTTCCAAAGCCCGTGGAGGTCTTGACAAAGTCCGGACCGACCTCGCGGGCGATGGCGCAGAGGTTGCGCTTCTCCGCGTCGGTGAGGTAGCAGTTCTCAAAGATGACCTTGGAGAGAACGCCCTTTTCCCGGCAGAGGGCGGCGATGGAGGCCATCTCCCGCTGCACGTAGTCCAGGTTTCCGGCCTTGAGCTCCGTCAGGTTCACGACGTAGTCGATCTCGTCCGCGCCGTCCTCGATGGCCAGGCGCGTCTCCAGGAGCTTGACGTCGATGCGCGTCTGCCCGAGCGGGAAGCCGATGGCCGCGCCGACGTGCACGGGCGAGCCGCGCAGGAGCTCCTTGACCCGGCGCACGGGCGCGGAATTGATGGCCGCCATGGCGAACCCATAGCGTCGGCAGTCCGCGCAAAAGGCTGCAAAGTCCGCGGGCGTGGCGTCCGCGCGCAGGAGCGTGTGGTCAAAGTACTGGGCCAGCTGCGATGCATTCATGACGAAATCCTTCCTTTCTTCCGCCCTCAGCGGAACAATTCGACGGTGAAGATATTGCGGTCGCCGCGGTAGCGCGCGATGGAGTGCTCCACGGGCTGGTTCTTGGCATAGGCCAGGGTATAGACGCGGCAGACGGCGCGCCCGGCATCCATGCCCAGGAGCGCGGCGTCCTCCGGGGCGACGCCCGCCGCCTCGAACTGCCGCGTGGCGCGGTCCACGCGCAGGTTGTACTTCTGCTCCAGCAGGGCATACAGGCTCTTGACCTCAAAGTCCTCCTCCATGAGCCCGCGGAAGCGCGCGTAGGGCAGCCAGGTGTCCACCACCACCAGCGGCTGGCCGTCCGCGCTGCGCAGCCGGCTCAGGTGGATGAGGCGCTTGTCCTCCGCAAGGCGCAGGGTGGCGGCGATGTCCTCCCGGTTGGAGACCATCTCCAGCGCCAGCACGCGCGTGGAGGGCGCAAGGCCCTTTTGCAGCATCTCTTCATTGAAGCTCTGCAGGCCCTGGAAGAAGCGCGCGTCCACCGGCCGCACCGACGGCGCGGAGACGAACGTGCCCTTGCCCTTGCAGCGGGTCAAATGGCCTTCGGCGACCAGTTCGCCCATGGCCTGGCGCACCGTGGGCCGGCTGATGCCCATCTCCTTGCACAGCTCGCACTCGGGCGGCAGCATGTCGCCCACGTGCAGGCGCCCCTCCTTGATGTCTGCCAGGATCTGCAGCTTGAGTTGGTAGTACAGCGGAACCGGTATGTCCTTGTGCAGCGTATAGTTCAGCATCGTTCCCATCCCTCCGCCATGGATGATATTTTCCTTGTCATGCCCGGTCCTCCGCCATGCGGGCAAAGACCGGGCGCAGCGCCTCATAGGCCTCGTCGAACCGCGCGAAGGCGCGCTCGTAGGCCGGGGCGTTTTGGGGATTGGGCCGCACGGTCTCCTCCCCGGGGTTGAGCGATTCGGCCACGGAATAGTCCGGGTACAGGCGTAGCCCCACGCCGGCGCAGATGGCGGCGCCCATGCTCGTGGCCTCCTCGCGGTAGCGGGGCAGCGTCAGCTCCTGCTCCCAGATGTCCGCAAGGATCTGCAGCCAGGTCCGGCTCTTGGCCCCGCCGCCGATGACGGTCAGGCTGTCCATGGGCGCGCTGCGCCGCAGGATGTCGCGGATGATCTTCAAATTGTAGCCCACGCCCTCCAGCACCGCGCGCACGAGGTCGCCCTTTGTCGTCCCCACCCCGAGGCCCAGGAACGCGCCGCGCGCGTCGTGGTCCCACCGGGGCGAGCGCTCGCCCAGCAGGTACGGCAGGTAGAGCACGCCCCGCGCCCCCGGCGCGGAGCCCTCCGCCAGGCGGTTGAGCAGATCGTAGGCGCTTACGCCCTGCTCGGCGGCCAGGCGCTTTTCCTCCCCGCCCAGCGCGTCGCGGAACCAGCTGTAGGAATAGCCCGCGGCCTGCATGGTTCCGCAGGGCGTGTAGAGCTTCTCGTCCAGGTGCACCCAGGTAAAGGTGCGCATCTCCTCGTCAAACAGCGGCTTTTCCGCCGCGAGCGAGATCCACGACGAGGAGCCCAGGACGTTGTAGGCGCGGCCGGGCCGCACGACGCCCGCGCCCACGCACGCGCAGGAGCCGTCGCCCCCGCCCAGGACCACGGGCGTGCCCGCGAGCAGACCGGTCGCCCGCGCGGCCTCCTCCGTCACGCCGCCGATGACGTCGCTGGAGCGGTGCAGCGGCGGCAGCAGGCGCGCGGGGATGTCCAGCACGCGCAGCATCTCGTCCGACCAGACCTTCTTTTCGATGTCCAGCAGGTTCGTGCCCGAGGCGTCGCTGTAGTCCGTCGCAAACTCCCCCGTAAGCCGGAAGACGATGTAGTCCTTGGCGTTGAGCATCTTACCGGTCTTCTCGTAGACCTCCGGCTCGTTGTCCCGCACCCAGAGCAACTTTGCCGCCGAGTAGGAGGCGCTGAGCCGGTGCCCGGTGATGCGGTAGCCGCGCGCCATCCCCGCGCGCGCGATCATCTCCCGCTCCTGCCGGTCGGCGCGCGTGTCCGCCCAGAGGATCATGGGCCGCAGGGCCTTGCCCGCCCCGTCCACGGGCAGGCAGCCCATCATCATACCGCTGAAGCTGACGCCGAGCACGGCCTCCGGGCCGATCCCCGCCTTTTCCATCAGGTCGCGCGTGCTCTTGCAGACCGCGCGCCACCAATCCTCCGGGTCCTGCTCCACAAAGCGGTCGCGCGGGTAGCGCGTTTCGTACCCGCAGACCGCGCTGCACCGCAGGTTCCCCGCCTCGTCGTAGAGCGTGGCCTTGTTGCCGCTCGTGCCCAGGTCGTGCGCCAGGATGTAGCGTTCCCCCGTCCGCATGTCTCTCCCTCCCTCGGATGTCCGATTGTCATTACAAACAGTATAGCCGCTCCCCTTCCGTTTTGCAAGAAAAATCAAAGGAATCCGGGCGATCTTTCGAAAGAAATTCGTCCGGATTCCATTTTTTCTCTTTTCGCTCGTTTATGGCTGCAATTCCCCGCCAAATCCGCGCGCACGCTCCCGCCGCAGGACGAGGTATCCGGCCGCGGCCGTGACGGCCTCGGTGACCGGCACGGCCAGCCACACGCCCACGAGCCCCCACAGCGCCGCAAACGCAAAGGCGGCGGGCACCAGCAGCACCAGTCCCCGCAGGAGCGAGAGGGCGTGCGCGGGCAGCGCGCGCTCCACCGAGGGAAAGAGCGTGGCCAGCAGCAGGTTGTAGGCCGCAAAGGGCGAGGAGAGGAAGTAGAGCCGCAGGCCCTGCTCCGCGATGCCCTGCAGCACCGCGTCGCCCTCGCCGTTGAACAGCGCGGCGATGGGCCCGGGGAAGGCCAGAATCACCGCCAGGGTCACAAGGGAGAGCGCGAGCACGCTCCAGGTCGACCAGCGGGTGAGGCGCTGGAGGCCCTCCCCGTCGCGCTGGCCCCAGGCGCGGCTGAGCAGCGGCTGCGCGCCCTGCGCGACGCCCGTGTACAGGCCCACCGCGATCAGGGCCAGGTTCGCCACCACGCCGTAGGCCGCGACGCCCACGTTCCCCGCCAGGTCGAGGATCAGGAAGTTAAAGGTGATCATCACCACCGCCGAGGAGAGCTGCGTCACCAGCGAGGGGAATCCCAGGGCCGCCTCCTGGCCGGCCAAGCGCGGATGCAGGCCCCTGCACGTCAGGCGGAAGCCGCGCTCCCGCCGCAGCATGTGCGGCAGCAGGATGCACACGCCGATCACCGGCGCAAGGCCCGTGGCGAACACCGCCCCAAAGATCCCCATCCCGCAGGGGAAGATGAAGAGGTAGTCCAGCGCCACGTTGGACAGGCTCGCCCCGACCGTGGCCAGCATGGCCAGGCGCGGATTCCCATCGTTGCGCACAAAGCTGACCAGCACCGCGTTGAGCAGAAACGCCGGCGCGAACAGCAGCAGCACCTGCAGATACGTCCGCGTCATGTCGAAGACCTCTTCGTCCGCGCCCAGCAGGCGCGCGATCTCCGCCGGGAACAGCAGCCCCGCCGCGACGAAGGCGACCGCGGCGATCCCCGCCAGCAGCAGCGCCATGGCATAGGCGCGGTTGCCCGCCTCCCGCTCGCCCTGGCTTGCGCTGACGGCGAACTTCGTCGCGCCGCCCATGCCCAGCATCAGCCCCACGCCGTAGATCAGGTTGTAGACGGGGATGGCCAGGTTCAGCGCGGCGAGCCCCGCGGTCCCCAATCCCTTGGCGACAAAGAACGTATCCGCCAAAATGTAGCACGAGGTGCCCAGCGTGCCCAGCGCGCTCAAGGACGCGTAGCGCACGAATTCCCCGCGCAGTTCCCGAAATTTCTGCATGTCCTCTCCTCCTTGACAAAAAAAGCGCCGGGTCCGCATCTTCATGGCCTACCGATGCGGATCGCGGCGCACGGGTCTACCCGGCGGCAGAATCCCGATTTGCTATGCAATTTCCTCCGTGTATCTTAGCACACTGCCCGCAGGCTGTCAACCGCCTGCGCCCGCCCCGAGAAAAAAAGAGCGTATTCAACAAAATTTCCGGTGACATTCCCTCGCAGATATGCTATAATTTATAATGTAAGAATTTTTTGCATATGCAGAAAATGCAAAAGAGAATTCCAACAATTTTTTGACCGAATCCACAGAACGCAAAAGGAGGAACCAACGCCATGAAGCTCGGTCTTGCCTACTTCGGCGGTTACGACCAACAAAAGGTGGACCTGGAAAAGGAGATGGGCCTGCAATACGTCATCTCCGGCCCCACCCAACTGGACCCCTCCCTGCCCGCGCAGAGCCTGGAGAGCCTCTCGCTCCTGAAGAAGGCGTATGCGGACCAGGGGCTGACCCTTTCCATCATCGAGGGCCCGACGCCCCTGGACAAGGTCAAGCTCGGCCTGCCCGGTGCCGAGGAGGAGCTGGAGGTCTTCAAGGACCTGCTGCGCAACTGCGCCAAGCTGGACATCCGCACCATCTGCTACAACTGGATGCCGGTTCTGGGCTGGTTCCGCACGCGCACGGACATCCCCACCCGCGGCGGCGCGACCGTCACGGGCTTTGCCCAGCGCGACATGGAGGGCGTTGCGGATACCTGGGCCGGCAAGGTCCCGCAGGAGCGGCTGTGGCAGACGCTGGAGGCCTTCCTGCGCGAAATCGTCCCGCTCTGCGAGGAGCTCGGCGTGCGCCTGGCCCTGCACCCGGACGATCCGCCCGTCCCCTCCCTGCGCGGCATCGGCCGGATTCTGACCAGCGCGGCGGCCTTTGACCGCGTCTTCTCCCTCTACGACAGCCCCATGAACGGCATGACCTTCTGCCAGGGCTGCTTCGCCACCATGGGCGAGGACATCCCCGCGGCCATCCGCCACTTCGGCAAGATGGGCAAGATCTACTTCGTCCATTTCCGCGACGTGCAGGGCGACCGCACGAACTTCCACGAGACCTTCCACGACGACGGCAAGACCGACATGTACGAGGCCATGCGCTGCTACTACGAGGTCGGCTTTGACGGCATCGCGCGGCCGGACCACGTCCCGACCATGGTCGGCGAGGACGACGCCATGCCCAGCTACGGCCTGCAGGGCAACCTGTTCGCCGTGGGCTACATCAAGGGCCTGATGGAGGCCGTGGAAAAGGAGATGGGCCTGCGCTGAAAGAAGCGCCCGGCCCCGGGGGATCGGCTCGCCGCCGGTCCCTTTTTTTAACGCCCGCCGCCTGCAAAGAGAGGGGCAGCGCAACGCTTGCGCCACCCCTTACCCGCCGGAGGGCGGGGATCACTGCAGGGTGGAAGCCACCTGCTGGCCGATGGTCATGACGTAGGTGCAGCCTTCCTCCACGGACATTTCGCCCAGGATGATCGCCTCGCCCGTGGCGTTGAACTCGGAAACCCAGCTCGTGTACGCCGAAGGCGTGTCGGCCCAGTAGGGCGTGCCGGTGACCACGTCGTTGTTGATGGCCTGGTATATCTCCATGCCAAGGCGCTCGCCCTCGGTCAGGTTCGGCTCGATGGCCTCATAGACCTCGTCGCTGACGGGCAGGCCGCGCACGGCCTTGTTGCGCATCATCGAGACAAACAGCGCAAAGATCAGCTTCAGCGGCACGGCCATGACCACGAACTTCAGCGCCGTCAGGAGCGAGCGCTTAAACAAAAAGTCCACTGTGAAGATGTTGATGTAGTTCTGCAGCCCGACCCAGTTCGGGTCCTGAAAGAGGCCGTAGTCCGTAAAGGACCGGTAGATGGAAGCGGCATATTTAATAAGTTACTTAACGTAATAACAATCTTTGATTATAGCAATTGGATTTTCACTGGATGTTCACACGATTTCCTTCACAAATCCTCTGCAATTCCGCAAAAAATCCAGCGTAGGCGGGGGGTTCTCCCCTGCCTCCGCTTCGCCTTCCCCCGCGGCGCTTTTCCTCCGCGCATCCTCTGCGCGCGCGGATGGTCCCGCGCGCGCCGCACATTGGGTTAAGAATTCAAGAAGAACCGCCCTCATTTTCTCTCCGCCTTCTCCCGAAAATTTACACAAAAAGTTCTTGCAAATTCCCGCCATCCGTGGTATAGTAATATGCGTCATCCGGAATGGATGGCGATGGAAAAAGCGAATATGGGGCATTAGCACAGTTGGTAGCGCGCAACGTTCGCAATGTTGAGGTCAGGGGTTCGAATCCCCTATGCTCCACCAGAAGACCTGAGAACTCCTTCTCAGGTCTTTTCTTTTGTCCATTGGCCGCTGCGCTTTCCTCTGGCGCAATCGGGCGAAAAAAAAGTTCGCGGCGGGTGTAGGATTTGCCGCGGAAACCGTAGGATATAGGTGACGTTGGAGAGGAGGTCCTGAAGTGGTTGCCGACGAAGAAATCCTCGACTTGTTTTTTGCGCGCTCCGAGCAGGGCATTCGCGAGCTGGACGACAAGTACGGGCGCCTCTGCCGCAGGCTCTCGTGCAGCATCGTAGGCAGCGAGCAGGATGCGGAGGAGTGCGTCAACGACGCCTACCTGGGCGCGTGGAACGCCATTCCCCCATCGCGCCCGAGCCCCCTGCTGCCCTACATCGCCAAGATCGTCCGAAACGTCTCCCTGAACGCCTATTGGAAAAAGGCCGCTGCCAAGCGGAACAGCCGATACACCGTCGCCCTGGAGGAGCTGGAGACCTGCTTTGCGGATTCCAAGACCGTGGAAACCGAAATCGAGGCCCGGGAATTCGCCCGCATCCTCGGAGCGTTTCTGGACACGCTGTCCCTCGAAAACCGCGTGATCTTTCTGCGGCGCTACTGGTTTGCCGACGGCTATCGGGAGATCGCCGCGCTCGTCGGCCTCTCGGAGAAGGCCGTCTCCGTCCGGCTGACCCGCATCCGCGGGAAGATGCGGCGATACCTGCAGGAAAGGGAGGTATTTCTATGAACGCGAAGAGAGTTTCCGACGCCTTGAGCGAGCTGGACCCCCAATATGTACAGGAGGCCCTCCAGTACAAAGGCCGGTCGAAGGCCCCCCGCTGGCGGAAATGGGGCGCGGCCGCCGCCTGTCTGGTGGTGGTTGTGGCGCTGGTCCTCGGGGGCACCTCGATGTTTGCGCGGGAGTCCCTCCCGCAGCTGCAGCCGGCGTCCCCGGCGTCCCCGGCGGCGGACGCGCCCGACGGGATGCGCAAGATGATGAACTACAACGGGAATCGCTACGTGTTTCTGGAGAACGGCGCCGCCTACAGCCTTTCCGCCCAGCAGCTGAAGGCAGCGCTGGGCACGCTGGACTACGACATCCAGGCGGACCCGCAGGCGAACGGGAAAAAGGAGTTCTCCACGACCTTTGCGCTCGGCGGGACGGTGTACGCGCTGGCGGACTACGACCCCGCGTTCCGCCTGGCCGTGGAATGGGAGGGCAACTACTATCTCTGCCAAAGGACGGGCCAGACGGACAACTCCCCCATGGACGCGGCGGAATACTTTGCGGCGGCGCGCTTCCCGGAGCGCATCGAGCGCGTCTCCATCGCCGACCACGCGGGCGCAGAGGTGCTGGCCGAGTTTCCGGGCGGGGAAATCTCCGCCCTGATCGGCGAGCTCGCGCAGGCGCAGCCCGCGGCGCTGACCGAGGAAGACTATCTGGCGATCGCCAGAGCGCAGACCGACGGGGAGTCCTACCAACTCCTTCTGGACCTGAACGACGGCACGACGGTTTCGCTCTACGTCATCCCCTCCCTGCAAATCGCGATGATCGGGGACAACCGCTATGCCCTGCCCGATTCCTTCTCCGAGAAGTTCGGGGATCTGTTCGACGGACTGACGCAGGGCCCGCTGCCGGCGCAATAGATTCGCGCGCAAAAAACCGGGGAGCCGATGTTTCGGTTCCCCGGTTTTTTGCGCGCCTTTACGCCAGCTCCCGCACCGCGGCCTCGAGCAGGGCCTCCGCCGCCCGCGCGCCGAGGCGCGGATAGCGGTCCCGCAGCAGCGCCTGCGCATACGCCCGCTTCTGCGCGCCGCTGCCGCCGCGCTGTTCCGCGGCCTGCACGGCGATGCAGGCGATCTTCCAGAGGTTCTTGAGCCGCTCGGCCCGGACCCGCTCCCACGCCAGGGGCGCGAGGAGCGCGAGCAGCATCAGCAGCGTCCCCCCTGCGATTGCGCACGCCATGGGCATCGACCTCCCTTCCCTGCGGAGATCGTAGCACGGCGCCCGCCGCGCAGCGCGCGCCAGGAAAGCGCCCGCGCTTACGCGTCCCGCTGCTCCTCGGGCGCGGTCAGGACGATCCGCCCGTCCTGCATCTCCAGGCGCACCTGGTTGCCCGTGACGCCCGCCGCCTCGAGCATCTCGCGGGGGATCTGCAAGCGGCCCGCGCGGTCGAGGATCGCGTACTCGTCGTGCGTTTCCTCGGTAAAGCCGGAAACCTCCTGCAGGCGCGCGCGGACGTCTCCCCGCGCGATGCGCTCGGCGCTGGTCTTGCCGTCGCGGATGGCGACGACGCGGTTGACCTTGCGCGCCAGGCTCTGGTCGTGGGTGACGAGCACGATGGTGAGCCCCATCTCCTCGTTGAGCTGGCGGAAGACGTCCAGGATGTGGTCCGCGGTGCGCGCGTCCACCGCGCCGGTCGGCTCGTCCGCAAGGAGGATCTTCGGCCGGTTCGCTAGCGCAATGGCGATGGCCACGCGCTGCTGCTCCCCGCCGGAGAGCTGCTGCAGCCGGCTGCCCGCCCGGTGGCCGATGCCCACGCGCTCGAGCAGCTCCTGCGCGCGGGCGCGGCGCTTGCCCGCGCGCCGCTCAAAGGCCATGGGCAGCTCCACGTTCTCCTGCGCCGTCAGATACGGCAGGAGGTTGCGCGCGCTGTTCTGCCAGACAAAGCCCACGGTGCTGCGCTTGTAGCGCACCAGCTCCCGGTCGCTCAGGCGGAAGAGGTCCTGCCCGTCCACGATCAGGCGGCCGGCGCTGGGCCGGTCCAGGCCGCCGACCATGTTGAGGAAGGTGGACTTCCCGCTGCCGGAGTTGCCGATGATGGCCATGAGCTCCCCGCGGGCGACCTCCAGCTCCAGGCCCTGCAGGGCCAGGACCTCCGTCTCCTGCGTCTTGTAGATCTTGACCAGGTTCTCGCAGCGAATGATCGCGTCATCCATGCACCAACTCACCATCCTCCAGCTCGTAGACCGCGTCGCCGATTTCCATCAGGTTGGGGTCGTGGGTGGTCATGACCACGGTCACGCCCTCCTGCGCGCACAGGTCGCGGAAGATCTTGACCACCTGCAGGCCCGTATTCGTGTCCAGCGCGCCGGTCGGCTCGTCCGCAAAGAGCACCTTGGGCCGGTGCGCAAAGGCCCGCGCCACGGCCACGCGCTGCTGCTCCCCGCCGGAGAGCTCCTGTGGCAGGTGGCCGGCGCGCTGCGCAAGGCCCACGAGCTTCAGGCACTCCAGCGCGCGGTCCCGCCGCGCCCTTGCGGGCCAGCGCGTCAGCCGCAGGGCGAACTCGACGTTCTCCAGCGCCGTCATCATGGGGATCAGCGCCACGGACTGGAACACATACCCCACCTGCGTGCGGCGCAGGGCCGTGCGCTCCCGGTCGGACAGGGCCGTGATCTCCCGCCCGTCCAGGATCACCTCGCCCGCGGTCGGCGGGTCGAGCGCGGAGAGGATGTTGAGCAGCGTGGTCTTTCCCGATCCGGACCGGCCCTTGAGAATGGTCAGCTTCCCCGCGGGCGCGCTCAGATCGATCCCGCGCAGCGCCCAGAACTCGCCCCCGCCCGGCGCGGGGAACGCGCGGGAAACCCCTTGTGCCTGGAGCATCTCCTGCATCATCACGCATCCTCCCCCAGCTTCAGCGCCCGCGCGATCTTGAGCCGCGCCACAAGCGCGCCCAGTACGCACAGGCAGATTCCCATCATCGCGCCCACGACGCCGAAGAGCCGCGCGCAGTCCCCCGCCTCCAGCACAAGGCGCAGGGGCACCATCTGCTGCTCCGCCGCGTAGGCGATCTGGATCAGCGGCACAAAGAGCACCGCAGCCGCCGCGCCGATGCCCGCCCCGGCCGCAACCGACAGGAGCGAGACAAAGATCTGCTCGTTGACCAGCATGGTCACGATCTCCCGCATGGACATGCCCATCGCGCGGAAGATGCCCATCTGCAGCGCGCGCTGGCGGATGGAGAGCACCCAATAGAGCAGGAACCCCACCGTGCACAGCAGCAGCGCCACGATGAACCCCACCGTCAGGATGCCGTTTGTGCCCTGGTAGACGGGGTCGTTCTTGCGCTCGATGCGCTCGGCCTGCGCGTCGCGGAAGGAGCGCAGGGTCTTCCCCGTCTGCTCGATGTAGTCGTAGACGAACTGCGTGGAGTCGCCCTGCACCTTCATCCAGATCTCATAGGGCGTGACCCCGAAGGCCGCCTGCACCTGGCTCAGGTGCGCGACGATGAGGTAGCTCTGCTCCGTGCGGATCTGCCCGTCCGCGCCCACGGTCGTCACCTCCTGGCTGTAGGTGGGGAAGTAGGGCACAAATCCATAGACGATGCCCCGCGCGCTGTCCCCGGCCTCGTTCCGGTAGGTAATCGCGTCCCCGAGCCGGAAGCCCAGGTCCTGGAAGTTCTCCGACACCAGGATCGCCTCCGCGTTCTGGGAGATGGCGTTGAGGTAATGGTACCAGTGCACGGGCAGCAGGTCCCCGTCAAACCAGGCCGTCTCGCCGAACTCCTTGGTGTGGATGCCCAGGAGCCGGACGCCGCGCAGGGTCTCGCCGTCCGGCAGGTTCAGGCGGATGTCGTCGTCGTTCAACACGCGGGTTACGGACTCCGCCTCCGGCAAAAGGGCGTATCCCTCGTACTCCGGCTCGACATAGCGCACCTCCGCCTCCTCCGGCTCGCTCTGCACCGCGCCCGGGCCGGAGGTCGCGGCGGCGGATGCGGCCTGGTTGTCCCGCCAGGCCTCCTGCAGCACGACGTCCGCGCCGATGGAGTAGCGCGTGTTGCGCTCGGCGTTGTCCTCGATGGTGCGCGCGGCGGTGGCGTTGAAGAGCCCCAGGGCCACCGTCACCATCAGAAACACCATCAGGAAGCCCTGGCTGCCCCGCGTGCGGAACACCTGCAGGAACGAGGCGAACAGCGCCGGGCTCCACCACCGGCGCCCGATCCGGTAGACGAGCTGCACCAGCAGCGGCAGCAGGCGCAGCCCCAGCAGCGCCGCGCCCAGGATGAAGAGCGAGGCGCTCAGGAACAGCAGCGGGTCCAGCGTCTCCCCGGCGAGCACGCGCAGATAGAGCTCGTCCCGCTGCGCGGAGAAGCTGTAGAGGCCGTAGAGCGAGACGGCGAGCAGGATCAGGTCCAGGCAGGCCTTCTGCCAAAGGGGCATGCGCCTGCGCACGGCGCGCCGCTCCCGCCGCTGGCGAACCACGCTCGTGCGCGCGGCGCGCATGGCGGGCAGCACCATCGTCACCACCGAGAGCACCGCCGCCCCGACGCCGAACCCCGCCACCCGCGCATCCACGCGCGCGGGCAGCGCCGCGCGGGAGACGAACTCCAGGAAGGCGTTGGCGCTGCCCAGCACCTGGCAGAGGAAGAGCGACAGGGGCAGGCCCAGCGCCAGCCCCACGCCCGCCAGCAGCGCGCTCTGCACCAGGTACACCGAGAGGATCTGCCGGGCGCCTGCGCCGCGGCTCTTGAGCACGGCGATCTCGCCTGCCTCCATCTCCACCCACTGGCGCGAGACCATGAAGAGGAACACCGCCAGCAGCGCGAAGATCGGCGCCTGCAGCACCAGCAGCGTTACGGAGACGCGCTTTCCCTCCTGCAGGAAGCCGCGCAGCACGTCCGTGAAGTTGTTGACGATCTCCACATTGCCGTTCTGCGGGAAGGCGCGGCGGGCCTGCTCCATGACCGCGATGTAGGTCTCGGCCTGTTCGCTGTCCATCTGCGCATAGTCCATCAGCGCGTACCAGGTGCCGGTCAGGTCCTCCCGCTGGCCGTCCCCAAAGTCCACAAACAGGTCGCGGAACAGCTCCTCGTTCATCAGGACCGTGTTGCCATAGCCCGCGGGCGAGACCACCCAGTAGGGATCGGAGGGGTCCGCCGCCTCGAACACGCCCGCGATCCGGAAGGCGAGCGGCGTGCCGTCCGGCGCGGTGAGCTTCCCGGCGTCGAGCACCTCGCCCACCAGCAGGTTCATGTTCAGCAGGCCGCGCTCGCTGACCACCACGTCGATCACGCCGTCCTGCGCCTGGGCCCGCGGCCATTCCCCGTCCAGGAGCGCGCCGTGCGCCTCCAGGTCCGAGAGGAAGGCCAGGTTCACGTACTTGCCGGCGCGGTCGTCCTCGCGCAGGGCGCGGGAGGTCACCTGCACGTTCTGCAGCGTGTACTGCGTCGCCTGCTCGCGGAAGGGGACGCCCAGGCGCTCGTCCAGCGTCTGCGCCAGCTCCTCCGCCGCGAGGAAGTTCTCCTGGTTTACGATCTGGCCGCTCTTTTGCACCAGCACCGCCTTGACCGTCACGGCCCCGGGGTATTTCCCCGACTGCGTCTGCACGGCGCGCAGGTCCTCCTGCATCGTGCGCTGGAGGATCGCCCGGCTGTACATGGGGTTGACGCACGCGATGGCCATGAGCAGCACGTTCCCGATGAGCAGACTCAGCATCATCCACTTCTTGGCCCGCACCTTGCGCAGCACGAATCGCAGCAAGCCCCTCGCCTCCTCGTCCCGTTTGTTTTTTTAGATCCTAAACAGATTGCAGACCCCGTGCGCGAGAAACGCGCCCCAGGCGTTGCCCGTCCTGCGCCGGATCGCCGCGAGCAGCACGCCGTAGGCCAGCCCCGCGGCGACCTTGCCGGCCACGGCGGCCAGATCCCCCGCCGCAAGGTTCGGGACAACGTACCCGATGTGCCAGAGCGCGAACAGCGCCGCGTTCCAGGCAAGGACGCTCCGCCCGCTCGGCAGCGCCGCCTGCAGCTCGCCCCAGAGCCAGCCGCGGAAGAGGGCCTCCTCCGCAGCCGGCGTCAGGATGCTCCCGCAGAGCAGGTTTGCGGCCGCGGGCGCGCCCTCCAGGTAGTTGGCCGGCGCGGTCGCGTACAGCGCGGCCGCCGCGCATGCAGCCAGGACGTCGCCCTTGCGGAACCTTGCGGGCAGCAGGGCGCGAATCCTGCCCCGCAGGAGCGCGAGCCCCACCGCGAGCAGCGCCGCCATGGCCGCGGCCTGGGCGCCCCGCTCGCCGAGCCAGGGCCGCGCCGCCCACTCGACGAGCGCGCAGGAGCGCCAGGGCCTCCGCCCGTTTTTGCGCGCTCGCTTTGGTCACGGCAGGACGACCTCCTGCCCCTCTGTGATGCCGCCCAGGATGACGACCTGGTCGTTGCTCTGGGGCCCGACCTGCACAAAGCGCTTGCGCGGGGAGCCGTCCTTGCGCAACAGGACGTAGCTCTGCCCGTTTTCGCTGCCCACGGCCGTGCGCGGCAGCAGCAGCGCGTCCTCCAGGAGCTTCTCCTGCGAGACGACGCTGGGGTTGACCAGGTCCGCCGCGGGGATGTCCTCCTGCACGGCCACGGCGGCGCCGCCCGCGTCCAGGTCCGGCGGCAGCAGGGACTGCGCGCTGACCACGACGCCCGGCGCGGTCTTTCGCTCGTCGGCCGGGCCGTACTCGATGGTGACGGCCTGGCCCACGCGCAGCTCGCCCAGGATGCCCTCCCCCGCGCGCAGCAGGTAGCGCTCGAGGTCGTACACGCGCAGCAGCGCGCGGCCGGCCTCGCAGTTCTCCCCGGGGGAGAGGGTTTGCAGCCCCGTCACCACGCCGGAGACCGGCGCGATCACCGTCAGATCCCGCTCGCCCGCGAGGATCTCCTCCCGCTCGGCGTTGAGCTTGCGCTCCCGCTCCTCCAGGCGGAGCAGGAACTGCTCCCGCTCCAGCGCGCTGCGCGCAAGCTGCGCCTGGAGCACCTGCCCCTGCACGTAGACGCGGTAGGTCTTCTCGTCGCTGGGCAGGATTTCCAGCTCGTAGAGCTGCTCGCGCAGGTCCTCGTCCGCCTTGTCGCGGTCGTAGAGGCCGTCCTCCCGCTCGGCGGCAAGGCCCTGGAGCTCGACCTCGATCTCCGCAAGGCGCACGTTGTCGGACCGCTTCCGAAAGACGGAGAGCACGTCGCCCGCCTCCACGCGCTGGCCGTTCTGCACGCGGTGCTCGACAAACTGCGCGTCCTCGGCCTCCAGGTACACCGTGACCTCGCGCACGGACTGCACGGAGGCCGAGGCACGGAACTCCTGGACGAGGGTTCCGCGCTCCACGCGCACGGTGCGCTCGTTGGCCGCCTGCTCCCCGGCGGCGGTGAGCAGCAGCGGCCCCTGCGCCGCCTCCCCGCCCGCGCAGGCCGTGAGCGCCCCCGCCAGCAGCAGCGCCAGGAGCGCCGCCGCCAACCGCATCGCCCGCCTTCTACGGCACATAGACCACATCCCCTTCCGCAAGGCCGGAGACGATCTCCGCCGCATTGACGCTGCGGTAGCCGGCCTCTACCTCTGTGCGCACGCGCTCGCCGTCCACCACGCGGTAGACGTACGTCTCGCCCCCGTCGCGGAACAGGCTCTCCGGCGGCACGAGGAGCGCGTCCTCGCGCACGACGGTCTTGAGGATCACCGCGGCGTAGTCCCCAGCCCTGGCCTGCGCGGGCGCGCCCTCCGGGAAGGTGAAGCCCGCGTCCAGCTCCTCGCCGGCGAGCAGGCGCGCGACGTATTCGTCCGTGTCCATGGCCGCGTACTCGATGGGCACGCGCGCGCCGCCGATCCAGGCCACGACCTCGTACGCGGCGTCGGCCTCGGCCTCGGTCAGGTAGTCGCTGCGCAGCTGCAAGGCGTCCTCCCGCGCGAGCACGACGAGCGTCTGCCCGCTCTGCGCGACGGCGCCGTTTGCCACCTCCGCAAGGTAGACGACGCGGCCGCCCTGCGGCGCGGCCAGCTCGCTCGCCGCCACGCGCGCGGCGAGCGTCTCCCGCTCCTTAAGGAGCTGCTCCTTCTCCAGCGCCTGGCGCGCCGTCTCCTGCTCCAGAGCCGCCTCCAGCGCGCGCAGCTCGTTCTCCTTGAGCGCCTCGCGCTCGCCGCCGGCCTTATAGTCGCGGTTGTCGTCCTCCATCTGGTACTTGCACAGGTCGATGTCCAGCTGCATCTGCTCCAGCGTCAGGGCGTTGTCCGCCTCCAGGTAGGCGAGCTCCTGGTCGATCTGCGCGATGCGCTCGCGCTCGGCCTCCACGTCCAGGCGCAGCAGGACCTGGCCCGCCCCGACCTCCTCCCCGAGCTGCACGCAGATCTCCTGGATCGCCCCGCTCTGCGTCAGGAAAAGCTCCGTGGTCTCCGGCACGACAAAGGCATCGTAGGCGCGCCACTCGGCGATCTCCCCGCGGACGACGGCCTCGGTATCCATGCGCACGCCGACCGGCTCCAGGAGCTCCGGCGCGGTCCCGGCCTTGGCCGCGCAGCCGAAGAGCCCCAGCGTCAGCAGCCCGAGCGCCAGCGCGCACGCCGCTCTCTTCTCTCTCATTTCAGGATCACCGCATCCCCTTCCTCGAGCCCGGACAGGATCTCCACGAACCCGCTGGCCTCAAATCCCGTCTCCACCTCGGCCATGGCGCGCAGGCCGTTTTCGTCCTGCACGTAGACAAAGCGCTTGTCGTCCATGCGCTTGACCGCGCTGGCGTTGACGTAGAGCACATCCTCCCGCCGGTCCAGCTCCAGCGTGACCGCGCCGCGGTCGCCGTCGGCAAGGGCCGCGGCCGCGTCGTCGGGCTTCAGGTAGACCTCGCCCTCCGCCCCGTCTTCCCCCGCCTGCACGCCGACGACCGTGCAGGGATAGACCTGCTTTTCCAGGCCGATCACGACCTCCACGGTCCGCCCCTCGGGAAAGTTTTCCAGGTCCTTTGTGCTGAGCACAAAGAGCGAGGAGCCCGCGTCCGAGATCGTGAAGACGACCTCGGTTTCGTCGCTGAGCGCCCCCTTTTCCAGGCTGCGCGCGTAGGTCACCACGCCGGAGATCCCCGCGCGGAGCTGGCGCTCGCGCACATAGGCCTCGGTCTGCGCCTGGCGGACGCGCGCGACCTCGATCTGCCCCTGCAGGTCCTCGATGGCGCGGTCGTAGGGGCGCAGGACCTCCGAAAGCGGCGCGGCGTCCTCACGCGCCTCCTCGTCCATGTAGCTCCACTCGATCTCCCACTTCTCCTGCGCGAGGGCGCGGTTTTCCTCCTGCCGCTGCACCTCCAGGGCGAGGGTTTCGATCTGCGCGGCCTGGCTCGCGGCCTCCTCCTCGAAGGTGCCCGTGTCCAGCTCGGCCAGGAGCTGGCCGCTGCGCACGGTCTCGCCCTCGGAGACGTACATCTCGTCAAAGGGCACGCCGCTGACCGCAAAGCAGAGCTGCTCCTGCCGCACGGCGCGGTAAGTCGCGGTATAGCGCTCCGTCCGGACAAGGTCCCCGCGCTGCACGTAGTCGAGGGTGAACGCCTCCTGCGCGCCCGTGCGCTGCACCGGCGCCTCGGGCAGGACCTCCTCCTCGGGCAGGAGCGCGCAGCCCGATAGGGCAAGGGTTGCCGCCAATGCGAAAAACGCCCCAAATCGTCGGATTCGCTTCATCGTCTTTCTCCATCCCGTGATGCTGTTTTTTGGTTTTGCGTCTATTATACCAGAAACCCCTGCGCACCGGAAGACGGAAATTCTTCCGCGATCCCAAAAAAGCTTCGCTTGTGCCGCCATGCGGATTCTGCTATACTCAAGGCGAAACGGGGGCCGCGCCCCCTGTTCAACCGGCGAAACCGCACAGAACGCTTCACAAATACCGAATCAGGGAGGGAATTTCATGGCGCATTTGATCCAACAGGCCTGCTTCCTCACCGCTCCAAAGGACATCGGCACGGTGGTTCCGTGCTTCACCCGCGCGCTGGACCTGCGCGGCCCGGTCCGCAGCGCGCGCCTGCACATCAGCGCCCTGGGCATGTACCAGGCGGCCATCGACGGCGCGCGCGTGGGCGAGTTCGTCTTCGCCCCCGGCTGGACGGAGTACGGCAGCCGCCTGCAGTTCCAGACCTACGACGTGACGGACATGGTCGCGCCCGGCAGCGTGCTGACCGTGCTCGTGGGCGAGGGCTGGTGGGGCGGCCGCATGGGCTGGAACGATCAGAAGGCCCGCCGCGCCAGCGCGCTCATCGCGGCGCTGGAGATCGAATACCTGGACGGCAGCCGCGAAAACATCCTCACGGACGAGCGGTGGCGCGTGCTCACCACGCCCATCCTCTTCTCCTCCATCTACGACGGGGAGACCGTGGACATGAACGCCCCCTGCGAGGACCTGGGCCCCGCCCGCATCCTGCCGCACGACACGTCCATCCTCCTGCCCCAGGAGGGCGAGGAGATCCGCGAGATGGGCACGCTCTCCCCCATCGCCGAGATCACCACCCCCAAGGGCGAGCGCGTTCTGGACTTCGGCCAGAACCTGACGGGCTATGTGCGCCTGCGCGCCCGCGGCAGGCAGGGCGAGACGGTCGAGCTCTCCTTTGCCGAAGTGTTGGACAAGGACGGCAACTTCTACACCGAAAACATGCGCTCGGCCAAGAACAAGATCCTGCTGACGCTCTCGGGCGACGGCGAGATGGAGTACGCGCCGGCCTTCTCCTTCCAGGGATTCCGCTATGTGCGCCTGGACGCCTGCCCGCCGGCCATGACGAGCGCGGACTTTGCCGCCGTGGTCGTCCACTCCAACATCGAGCGCACGGGCGACTTCACCTGCGGGGTGGAGCTGGTCAACAAGCTCTACGAAAACATCCTCTGGGGCCAGCGCGGCAACTTCCTGGACGTGCCCACGGACTGCCCGCAGCGCGACGAGCGCCTGGGCTGGACCGGCGACGCGCAGGTCTTTGCGCGCACGGCGTCCTATAACTTCCGCGTGGACAAGTTCTTCACCAAGTGGCTGCACGATTTGAACGCCTCCCAGGACGAGCAGGGCCGCATCCCGCACGTCATCCCGAACATCCTGGGTCCGGACTCCGTGGCCTCCGCGGCCTGGGCGGACGTGTGCACCATCGTCCCCTGGCAGATGTACCTCACATACGGCCAGCTCCACTTCCTCACCGACCAGTTCGACGCGGCGAAGAAGTGGGTGGACTACGTCCATGGCGCGGGCAGCGAGGAGTTCCTCTGGCTGGACGGCACGCACTTTGGCGACTGGCTCGGCCTGGACGCGCCGGAGGGCAGCTACAAGGGCTCCACGGACGAGGGGCTGATCGCCGGCGCGTTCTTCGCCCTGTCGACGGAGAACCTCGTCAAGATGGGCCGCGCCCTGGGCAAGAACATGACCGAGTACGAGGCGCTCTACGACAACGTCCGCGCGGCCTGGCAGAAGCGCTACGCCGCGGAGCCCGGCCGCGTCTTCGGCGACACGCAGACCGGCTACGTCCTGGCGCTGGCCTTTGACCTGGTGGACCAGAAGGCCCCCTACGCCGCGCGCCTGGCGCAGAAGATCCACGAAAACGGCGACAAGCTCCAGACCGGCTTTGTCGGCACGCCCTACCTGCTGCGCGCCCTCTCGGAGAACGGGTATACGGACCTGGCCTATACGCTCCTGCTGCAGACGGAGTTCCCCTCCTGGCTCTACCCCGTCACCCGCGGCGCCACCACCATGTGGGAGCACTGGGACGGCCTCAAGCCCGACGGCTCCATGTGGTCCGCAGACATGAACAGCTTCAACCACTACGCCTACGGCGCGGTGGGCGAGTGGATGTTCAACGTCTGCGCGGGCATCCAGCCGGACCCGGAGAACCCCGGCTTCCGCCGCATCCGCTTTGCGCCGCAGCCCGACCCGCGCATGGGGCACGTCTCCGCCTCCATCCGCACGGCGCAGGGCCTGGTGGCCTCGTCCTGGGCCTACGAGGGCGACAAGGTCCGCTACACCTTCACCGTGCCCGCGGGCTGCACGGCCGTGGCGCAGATCGGCGGCGCGGAGTACGAGCTCTCCGCCGGCGTCCACCGGTTCTGAACCCATGGCCAAGCCCCGCAAGATGCTCGGCCGCGCGGAGGACCCCGCGATCCAGGCGCTGATGCGGCAGATGGACACCCAGAGCGCGCACACGCTCGCCGCCTGGGCCATCGCGTGCGCCCGCGCGCGGTACCTGCCCCTGTTTGAGGCCGTCTGCCCCGGCGACGCGCGCCCCCGCGACGCGCTGGACGCCGCCCAGGCCGCCCAATCCGGCGCCCGCACCCTGCGCGAGGCCAAGGCCGCCGCGCGCGAGGCAAACGCCTGCGCAAAGGCGCCGCTTCCGCCCGCGGGGGAGGCCGCCGCGCGGGCCTGCGCCGTGGCCGCCTCCGCACTGTGGAACCCGGCGAGCGCCCTGGGCATGGTCTTCTACGGCGCGGCCGCCTCGGTCTACGCGGCGCACGGCGCGGACCTCCCCGCGCAGGATTGCGACCGCGAGGCGCAGCGGGAGTTCGCCTGGCTACTGGACTCGCTCCGCGCCGCCTCCGTGCCCGACGAACCCAACCCCGCCAAGATTCGCTGGAACTGCTGAAAGAGCGGCCCGCCCCTCCCGAATGGGAAGGACGGGCTGCTTTGCGCTAGGGCTTTCTCGCCAGCTGCAGGTCGAGCGTGTCGTAGATGGAGATCTCGCCGCCCAGCCGCTCGATGACCTGGCGGATCTCCGCAAAGAAGCGCTTCCGCTTCTCCTCCTCCAGGGCGACGTGGTCGGAATACGTGCCCACCAGCTGCACGTACTCCGCCGCGGTGAACGTGCGCACGCGATGATACAATTTGTACTGAATGTCCACAAAGCCGTACCGGGTCGCGGCCTCCGCGCGCTCGCGCGCCTCCTCTTCGCCGTAGATCTTGTCGTTCCGCGTGCCCGGCATGTACACCGCGTACACCTCTTGCAGGGCCTCGTGCATCTCCGGGCGGTTCGGGTCCCGGTTCGGGTGGTTTGCGAACCGCGCGAACGCCCCGCCCGGCTTGAGCATCCCGTAGACCTTCGGGTACCCGATCTCCTCCGGAATCCAGTGGAACGCCGAGGCGGAGTAGACCAGGTCGCACGCCCCTTCCTCGAGCGCCGCGTCCTCAAACTTCCCCGTCACCGCGGAAAAATTCGGGAAGTCCCGGAACTTCTCCCGGCAGATCGACGCCAGCTCCGCGCCATACTCCACCGCCGTCACCCGGCATCCCGTCTCCAGCACCGGCCGCGTCGCCTGGCCCGTCCCGATCCCGACCTCCACCGCGCGGCTGCCTGCCTCCACGGGCTTGTACGCGAACAGGTCCTGGTACAGCTCCTTGGGATACCCTGGACGCATGCGGTCGTAGAGCTCTGCCCTCGTGTTGAACGTCCATTCGAGTCCCTTGACAATCGGCATGGATTTCCCCTCCTCAGCAGATGAAATTTTTCGCGGTGTTCTCCCATTTTATCGAATGATGGGACCCCTGTCAAGAAAATCGGAGAAAAAAAGAGGCCCAAGCGGGCCTCTTTTTGGGGATTCGATCAAAGAATGACGTTGATCTGGTTGCCGGCCAGGAACTTGTCCAGGCTGTCGAACACGATCTCCGCGCGCAGGGCCATGGACTCCTGCGTGGCAAAGGCCACGTGCGGGGTGACGATGGTGTTGGGCGTGTGGAGCAGCGGATGCGCGGGGTCCAGCGGCGGCTCGATCTCGAAGACGTCGATGCCCGCGCCGCCGATGCGGCCCTCGTTCAGGGCGTCGGCCAGGGCCTGGGAGTCGACGACCGGGCCGCGCGCCACGTTGATGAGGAGGGCGTTCTTCTTCATCATGGCAATGCGCTCCTTGCCGAACATGCCGCGGGTGCTGTCGTTGAGCGGGCAGTTGAGGGAGATGATGTCCGCCTCGCGGGTCAGGGTGTCCAGGTCCACGAACTCGAGCAGCCCCTCCTCGACCTGCTTGGGCCGGTGGTTATAGGCGATGACGCGGCAGCCGAAGGCCTTGCACAGGCGCGCGGTGTTCTGGCCGATGGCCCCCGCGCCGACGATGCCCACGGTCTTGCCCTTGAGCTCGGAGCCGACCAGGCCGTCCTTGGTCTTGCCCGCGCGGCAGCGCTCGTCCACCTGGGGCATGTTGCGCAGCAGCGAGAGCATCATGCCCAGCGCCAGCTCCGCCACGGCCTGGGTGGAATAGCCGGAGGCGTTGGAGACCTTGACGCCCATCTCCTTGGCCGCCTCCAGGTCCACGTGGTCCACGCCCGTGAAGGCCACGTCGATGAACTTCAGGTTCTTGCAGGCGCGGATGACCTCGCCCTTGAGGGGCATGTTGGCGATCATGAGGACGTCCGCGTCCTTGGCGCGCTCGATCTGGACGTTCACGTCCATGTCGCGCGGATAGGCCGCAAACTCGTGGCCCTTTTCTTCCAGCTTCTTGGCGTAGGTGGCGAGGAGTTCGTCGGAGATGCCGAGGGACTCCAGCAGCACGATCTTCATTGGTGATCCATCTCCCTTTCCGTCTGTTCTCTCTCTGCGCCCCATAGAAAGCGCGGGGCGCTGCTTTTATTATAGCGCATATCTGCCCCGCCGTCAAAGCGCCGCGGGGATTTGCAAGGCGGGACGTCCGTGCTACAATCAAGAGGGGGAGCGCCGCCGGGCGCCCCCCGCATCTGCACGCGTAAGGTGGGTTCCTGATGACCGAATACGAAAGAATGCGCGCCGGCAGGATCTACGACTGCATGGACGCGGAGCTGGGCGCGGCCCAGCGCGAAAGCCACCGCCTCTGCGAGGCGTACAACGCCCTGGGCGCGGACGACGGCGAGAAGAAGCAGGCCCTGCTGCAGGAGCTCTTCCCCGGGCAGGACTTCGGCCTCTACCGCACGCTGGAGGCGCCGGTCTTCCTGGACAACGCGCGGGAGATCCGCATCGGAAAGAACTTCTACGCCAACGTCTACTTCAGCTTCATCGCCGGCGGGCAGGTGGAGATCGGGGACAACGTCTTCGTCGGCCCGTACTGTACCCTGGCCACGGGCATCCACTCGCTCCTGCCCGAGGAGCGGCGCATCCAGGTGGACGCGGACGGCAGCCTGCACGACTACGAGTACGGCCGGTCCATCCGCATCGGCAGCGACGTCTGGATCGCCGCGAACGTCACCATCTGCGGCGGCGTGACCATCGGCGACGGCAGCGTGATCGGCGCGGGCAGCGTCGTGACAAAGGACATCCCCGCGGGCGTGCTCGCCTTCGGCAATCCCTGCACCGTCCAGCGGAAGATCACCGAGCAGGACAGCATGTACCGCCGGGCGCAGCGCTGAGGGCTGCGCCTAGCGGCAGGCCCGGTTCAGCAGGTAGGTGATGTAGTCGTCCCGGCCAAAGAGCCTCTGGCTCTGCCCGTCCCCCTGCGCGGCCGCCAGGTCGCACAGGGGGATCGTGCGGCGCGCGCGCTGCGCGGCGCTCCCGTCCTGCGCATAGGCTGCAAGGACCGCCTCCACGCCGTCGGCGCGCACGTTGCCCAGGCGCCAGGCCGGCGCGGGCGCGGTGAAGTTGGGATAGACGTTGAACGCCGCGTCGACGTAGAAGACGGGGTTGGGCTCCGCAAGGCTCGCGGTGGACGCATCCGCCCGCAGCTCCGCGCAGAGCGCCTGCTCCGTCCTGCCGAAGACCTGCTGCAGGCTCTCCCTTTGCAGGTACCGCAGCGTGCGCGCCGCGAGGGCGGGCGGGATCTTCTCCAGGTCCTCCGGGGTGACGCGGATGTCGTAGAGCTTCTCGTTCTCCCCGTCGCAGGAGCCCGGGTGCAGGAAGAGGTCGAAGTCCTCGCCGAAGGCCCGGCACCGCGCCTCCAGGTCCAGGTCGCGCACCAGCGCCTCCACCTGCGCAAGCTCGCCCAGGTTCTCCTTGTTGACAAAGACCTGGATGCGCGGCGCGATGCGGTTTTGGAGGAGCACCTCCACGGCCTGGAGGATCTCCGCAAAGGCGTTCGCCCGCCCGGTGTATTGGTCCGTGCGCGCCCGGCCGCCGAAGAGCGTGAGCTGCGCCCGGCGCACGCCGAGCGAGGCCAGCCACGGCCCGTAGTCCGGGTCGCGCGCCAGGCGCCAGAAGCTGACCAGTTCAAAGTGTTCCGGCCGCGCGTCGGAAAGCCTGCCGCACAGCTCCCACATCTCCCGGTAGTCGTCCCCGTAGTCCGGCTCCCGGTACCAGTCGTAGACCGTCAGCCTCTTGGCGAAGGGGCGGAACGCCTCCGCAAGCGCGATCAGGGCCTCCTTGGGCAGGCGTGCGTTCGGCGCGTGGCCGATCCAGCAGTGCCGGCAGCGGTTGGGGCAGCCACGCATGTCCAGGCAGACGGTGATGTGTTGGAACACGGATTTCCCCTCCTCACCAGATTTCCAGTCCCTTGGCCAACGTCACGACGAAGTCCTGCACGTTGGTCACGATGCCGCGGGCCGAGAGGCTGCCGCGGTCGCTGAGCTTGTTGACGGCGAACTCCGAGATGTCCACGCAGTAGAAGTAGACCGGGCGCACGGTCCCATCCGCGAGCACGCGGAAGCTGGGCGTCATGTTGCCGGTGGCGATGGTGTGGAGCATGGTGGCCATGCAGATGACGGTCGTGGCCGTGCGCACCTGGGCGCGCATGGCGTCCTGCGCCTCGTAGACGTTGCCGTAGACCTCCGGCAGGGGGCCGTCGTCGCGGATGGACCCGGCCAGCACAAAGGGCACGCCGCAGCGCACGCACTGGTAGAGGATGCCGTTGTCGATGTGCTCCTTCTCCAGGAAGGCGGGGATGGAGCCGTGGTACTTGACGCGGTTGATGGTGTCCAGGTGGTTGTAGTGGCCCAGGGGCGCGCTCTCCTGGGTGTAGATGTTCTGGCCGAGGGCCGTGTGCAGGTAGGCGGCCTCCAGGTCGTGCGTGGCCAGGGCGTTGCCGGCCAGCAGCGCGGAGACGTAGCCGTTCTCCACGAGCTTGGAGAAGGCGCGGCGGGCGTCGCTGTCAAAGGCGAAGGCCGGGCCGAGCACCCAGACGATCTTGCCGTGCTCGCGGTCGTGGCGGAGCACGTCGTAGAGCTCGTCGTAGTCGCGGCTGAAGGCGGTCTCGCGGCTGCGCCCCTGGCGGAAGGCGAAGACGTCCCCGCGCTTCCGGCCGGCGTCAAAGCCGTTGGGCCACACGAGGATGCCCTCGCTGCCGTCCTCGCTCCGGCCGACGATCACCGCGTCCCCGGCGCGCAGGCGGCGCGGCTCGCGCACGTCGATGCGGTTGCCCTCCAGCACCGCGACGCAGTCCATGCGCGACTCCTCGGCGAGCATCCAGCGCCCGCCCACGCGGAAATACTCCGGGAAAATGCTCATCGCGTGGTAGTTTTCCGGCGCGACGCCGTCCTTGGGCGCGCGCGCAAAGCGGGCGTCCGGCGCCCCGTTGAGCCCCAGGGCCGCAAAGTCCGGCGCGGCATAGGGCGTAAGCTGCAAAGCCATTTCCATATCCTCCCCCTCCGCCGCGCGATCGCGCGGCAGAGCTCTTTTTTTGTTCCGTCTTAAGCATAACACAAACCCTGGCTCCCCGCCACCCCCTCCCGCGCGTGAAAAAAAGAGGCGGAATCCATCCGCCTCTTTTTTCGCCTTAGTCCAGGAAACATCGCGCGGGCAGCGCCCCTGCCATGGCGGCCGCCGCGCGCCGGAGCTCGGAGGGGGTGAGCCGCAGGCCCGTCTGGGGGAGGAGGCGGGCCATGCGCTCGATCTGGCAGACGCATCGCTCGGCCACGCGCTCGCCCGCCGGGGTGAGCGCGATCTTGCCGTAGCGCGCCTTTTCGGTCAGGCCCTTCTCCGTCAGCACGTTCAGCATCCGCGTGACCGAGGGCCTGGACACCTCCAGGCGCTTGGCCACGTCCGCGGAGGACACGCTCTGTCCTGCCTGGCCGATCTCGTAGATGACCAGCAGGTACTTCACATGCGTGCCCGTCAACTCCAGCGCGGCGCTCACTTGGGGTGGCACGCCCCGGCGTTGGGGCAGCCGTCGCAGCCACAGCCGCAGCCGCCCTTGTGCGCCCGATGGTCGCGGACCATCTTGACCGTGACCAGGGCCAGCACCGCAAGGACGATGGCCGCCCCGATGAGGGTGGGCAGGTTTTGTGCAAGGTAGGCGAGCATGGGTCCTTCCTCCTTTCCGTTTTTCAAAAGGGCCCCGGGCCGGCTGTCCGGGGCCAAAGCCGCAGCAGGGGAGTTTTTTGTGGCGATTACCGCGCCGCGACGGAGCGGGCCGGCGCCTTCAGGGGCGCGTCCTGATACTTGTTCTTGCGCAGGAGCAGGTAGATCAGGCCCGCAAGGAGCAGCAGGGCGACGACCGTGCCCACGCCGAAGTGTCCGCTGAAGAGCATGCCCAGCTGGTAGACGATCATGGCGACCACGTAGGCAAAGCCGCACATGTAGCCGATGGCGATCCAGGTCCACTTGGCGTTGTTCATCTCGCGCTTGATGGCGCCCATGGCCGCAAAGCAGGGGGCGCACAGGAGGTTGAAGATCATGAAGCTGTAGGCGGTCAGCGCCGTGAAGTCGCCGGCCAGCAGGCTCCAGATCTCCGCGCCGTCCTCGGCGACCTCGGCAAAGCCGTACAGCACGCCGAAGGTGGAGACGACGTTCTCCTTGGCGATGAGGCCCGTGAACGTCGCCACCGCGCCCTGCCAGGTGCCAAAGCCCAGGGGCGCAAAGATCGGCGCGACCACGTTGCCGATGGAGGCGAGCAGCGAGGTGTTGTTGTCCTCGACCATGCCGAAGACGCCGTCCACAAAGCCGAATCCTTGCAGGAACCACAGCACGACGGAGGAGGCCAGGATGACCGTGCCCGCGCGCTTGATGAAGCTCCAGCCGCGCTCCCAGGTCGCGTGCAGGACGTTCTTGGCGGAGGGGATGTGATAGGCGGGCAGCTCCATGACAAAGGGCGCCGGGTCGCCCGCAAAGAGCTTGGTCTTCTTCAGGATGATGCCCGAGACGATGACCGCGGCCACGCCGATGAAGTAGGCGGAGGTGGCGATCCAGCCGCTGCCGCCGAAGAGCGCGCCGGCGAACAGGCCGATGATGGGCATCTTCGCGCCGCAGGGGATGAAGCCGGTGGTCATGATGGTCATCTTGCGGTCGCGGTCGTTTTCAATCGTGCGGGAGGCCATGATGCCGGGCACGCCGCAGCCGGTGGCCACCAGCATGGGGATGAAGCTCTTGCCCGACAGGCCGAAGCGGCGGAAGATGCGGTCCATGATGAACGCGATGCGCGCCATGTAGCCCACGTCCTCCAGGATCGACAGCAGGAAGAACAGCACCAGCATCTGCGGCACAAAGCCGATGACCGCGCCGACGCCGGCGACGATGCCGTCCACGACCAGACCCGTCAGCCACGGCGCGCAGCCGATGCTCTCCATCCACGCGCCGAGGTTTCCGCAGATCCACTCGCCGACCAGGACGTCGTTCGTCCAGTCCGTGGCCATGGTGCCGATGGAGACGGGCGTGCCGCCCATGGCGATGGTGTACACCGCCCACATGACGACCACGAAGATGGGCAGGGCGAGGATGCGGTTCGTGACGATCCGGTCGATCTTGTCCGAGACCGTCAGCGCGTGCTTTGCGGCCTTCTTGCGGACCGAGCGCTCCACGACGCGGCTGATGTAGGCGTAGCGCTGGTTGGTGATGATGCTCTCCGCGTCGTCGTCCAACTCCTTTTCGCAGTCAGCGATGTGCGCCTCGATGTGCGCCTTGAGCGCCGGGTCGAGCTGCACCTCCTCCAGTTCCTTCTCGTCCCGCTCAAAGAGCTTGATGGCGTGCCAGCGCAGGCTCGCGTCATCGACCTTGCCGGAGATGGATTCCTCGATGTGGGCGATGGCGTGCTCGACGCTGCCGGTGAAGACGTGCGGGTGCTCGCCGGCCTTCTTTTCCTGCGCCGCGGCCACGGCCGCCTTTGCGGCCTCCATGCTGCCCTGGCCCTTGAGCGCGCTCATCTCAACCACCTGGCAGCCCAGCTCCTGGCCGAGCTTAACGATGTCGATCTTGTCGCCGTTCTTGCGCACAAGGTCCATCATGTTGATGGCCACAACCACCGGAATGCCCAGCTCGATCAGCTGCGTGGTCAGGTACAGGTTGCGCTCGATGTTCGTTCCGTCCACGATGTTGAGGATCGCGTCCGGCCTCTCCTTGACCAGGTAGCTGCGCGCCACGACCTCCTCGAGCGTGTAGGGCGACAGGGAATAGATGCCCGGCAGGTCCTGGATGACGACGTCCTTGTGCCCCTTGAGGCGGCCTTCCTTCTTTTCCACAGTCACGCCCGGCCAGTTGCCCACGTACTGGGAGCTGCCCGTCAGGTCGTTGAACAGCGTGGTCTTGCCGCTGTTCGGATTGCCCGCCAGGGCGATTGTAATACGCATAAGCCCTTGCTCCTCCTCGTTAGTCTCTCCTAACCAAACTGTTTGGAAAAAGGCGGTCCCCGCCGCCCTTCGGTCAAGCGATTTCGATCATCTCTGCGTCGGCCTTGCGCACGCTCAGCTCGTAGCCGCGGACGTTGAGCTCCATGGGATCGCCCAGCGGCGCCACCTTGCGCACGAGGATCTCCACGCCCTTGGTGATGCCCATGTCCATGATGCGGCGCTTGACAGGGCCTTCGCCGTGCAGGCGCGCGACCACGACCGTTTGGCCGACCTTGGCGTCCTTGAGTGTCTTCATGCTCTCTCCTCCTCCTAAATCATGATGCGGCAAGCCATCTCTTTGTCCAGCGCGATGCGGCTGTCCTTCACCTTGAGGATCAGGTTGCCGGCGATGGCGCTGACCACAGTGACCGGCTCCTCCACGACGAATCCCAGCTCGGCCAGGTGCTGGCGCACCTCGTCCTTGCCGGTGATCTTGCGGATGACGACCGTTTCGCCCGGCTGTGCCATTGTCAGGGGCATCATTGTCCTCCCTCCCCCACGCGGTTAGTCTTGACCAACCGCCAGTCGAAAAACTCGGGTTAGCTTTTACTAACCCTCGAAGCAGCTGTAGTTTACCACCGCTAACCGCATCTGTCAAGGGGCATTTTCAGTTTTCTTGCAAAAGGGCAACTTCTGTGGTACTCTAAACGAAGCACACGAAGATTTTGCTGCCGGGGGGAGGAAACGGGCCCATGCAGATTCACGAATCCGCCGAGGACTATCTGGAGACGATCCTCAGGCTGTCCAAGCGCCAGGGACAGGTGCGCTCCATCGACATCGTCAACGAGCTCGGCTATTCCAAGCCGAGCGTGAGCGTGGCGATGAAGCGCCTGCGCGAAAACGGCTACATCACCATGGACGAGGAGGGGTTCATCACCCTGAACCCTTCGGGCGAGGAGATCGCCGTGCGCATCTATACGCGCCACTACCTGTTGACGCAGTTCCTGCGGAAGCTGGGCGTGAGCGAGGAGACCGCCGCGGCGGACGCCTGCAAGATCGAGCACGACCTGAGCGACGAGACCTTCGAAAAGATCACCGAGCACGCGCTGCACTACATGCAGGTCGAGCCGCCGGACTTTTCGCGCTGAGCAAACGAGGGAGGCGCGGGCAGATCTGCCCGCGCCTCCCTCGTTTTGTATCCCCGCTCATCCGGGGAAGCTGGGGACCACCTCCTGCTGCAGGAGCTGGAAGGCCGCGCCGTCCCAGGCGAGGGTGGAGACCGCGTAGCCCACGCAGTCCGAATGGCCGTAGACCCACAGGTACTGCCAGAGGCGGACCTCCGCCGCGCCGCCGGTCCCGGGCGCGACCTCGATGGCGCTGACGCCGTCCGCGCTACCGCTCTGCGAGAGCAGGGCGTTTCCATCCGCGCCAAAGCCGTTCCCGACGTAGGCGTCGCGCATCTCCTCCGGGATCTCGTAGGTGACGTCCAGCCGCTCGCCCGTGACGCGCACGCGGAAGCCGTCCACGTACCGGGGCTCGAAGGCATAGCCGGAGTTCCAGCCGGAGGCCGGCTCCTCCGGATTCTGCGCGGGCAGGGGCAGATTGGAGAGCGCGCCGTCCTGCAGCGTCCAGACGGCCAGGTCCCAGCTCCCCGCGCCGCCGACGCCGCCCAGGTCGCACAGGGCGAGGATCTCGTCCCGGCCGTCCCCGGTCACGTCCGCGACCAGGAGCTGGCCCGGGTGGATCCCCTCCAGCGCGCCGCGCACGAGCTGGCCGCTGCCCAGCGCCGCGTTGACGGTCATCGTGCCGCCCCCGCGGGAGGTGAGGTCCCAGGCCACGCGGTCCGTCCGGCCGTCGCCGTCTAGGTCGCCCTCCAGCACCTCGACCGCCTCCGCCCCGGGGAAGAGCGCCGCCGCGTCCGCGAAGAGGTCCGCGTCCAGCTCGGCGCGCGGTCCATCCTCTCCGCGCTGGACAAAGGCCCGGCCCTGCGCCGCATAGACGAAGAGCGCGGTGCGCTCGCCCGCCAGTTCCGCGGCCGTGAAGCGATAGGCCGTCTCCACCTGGGCGACCGGCGTTCCGGGCGCGCTCGCCCCCGCCGCGGCGGCCTCGAGCTGCGCGGCAAGCGCTGCCGCGTCCGCGTCGAGCGCGGAGAGCGCGCCCGCCTCCTGGCCGAAGTACAGGCGCTCCGCGCGCCAAACCACGGGGTTTTCCTCCCCGTCCGCCCAGGCGTGCAGCAGCGCGAAGTCCGCCGCCGTCATGCGGGTGTACAGGCCCGGCGCGCCGTGCTGAAGCACGGGGATCTCCTCGTTCAGCAGGTACACGTAGGCCTTGCCGCCGTCCCGCAGGCGCAGGCAGACGCGATCGGTCTGCGCGATCTGCGCTTCGTCCAGGCCCTCCCATGCGGCCGAGAGCGCCAGGGACCGCGCATAGATCCGGTCCAGGAAGGTCTGCTCCGCCGCGTTCAGGGCCTCCTTCCGCCAGGCGACGGCCCCGCCCTCGATGCGCTCCGCCGACAGCACGAGGGAATCGGCCGCCGCGGCCGCGTCCTCGGCCAGGACCGTGAGGCGCAGGTCCTCGCGCTCGCCGGCCTCGTCGTAGAAGCGATAGACGGCCTCGCCGTCCGCCGCGCCGGGGAATACAAAGACGGTCGGCCCCTCCGCGCCCGCGGACCCCTCCACGCGCGCCAGGCCGCTCGCGTCCTCCCGCTCCGCGCGCACGAGGCCGCCGTCCCCGCAGACGAGCACGTCGAACGCCGCAAGGCGCAGGGCCGCCGCCTCGCCCGCGCCGGGCCGGGGCGCAAAGTCCGCGTCCTCGCCGGAGGGCAGCAGGCACGCGCCCACCTCCTCGCCCGCGGCAAAGACCGCGAGCCGCCCCGCGTCCTCCTGACGCACGAGCAGGAGCTCCGCGCCCTCCAGGCCCAGCGCGCGCTGGATCTCCTCCGCCGCGTCGCCGAGGTCCTCGGCCTCCCGCGCAAAGACGAGGTAGAACCCGCCGTAGTCCTCGACGTAGGCCCGGTCGCCCGCGCGGTAGATCGCGCAGCCGGCGTACTTTTCGTCCAGGTTGGTGGCCTGGCCCTCCTGCGCGGGGATCTCGTCCGTGCTGTGGAGCACGGAGGAGACCAGGCCCGCGGCCTCGCTCCCCTCCGGGAGGCGCTCCACGGTCGCCGCCTCCTTGCGGTAGAGCGCCCCGCCCGCGCGCAGGTAGGACGCCGGCTGCGGCCGGTTGAGCGCAAGGCCCACGCCGAGCACCACGACGAGCGCCGCGAGCGCCGCCGTGATCCAGAGCACCGGCTTCTTCCACCGCAGCACGCCCCGAATCCGGCCCTTGACCCCGCCGCCCTCGCCAAAGGCCAGCGGCGCGGCCAGGGAGATGCGCCGGCCCGTGGCCACGCGCAGCAGCGCCGCGGAGTAGTCGCGCTTGACGGCGGGGCCGAGCCTGCGGAGCACGGCCTCGTCGCACGCGGCCTCCATGTCCCGCCCGCTCAGGGCGAAGGCCAGCCAGACCAGCGGATTGAACCAGTGCAGGCACAGCGCGAGCCAGGCCAGCAGGCGCAGCGCCGGGTCCCCCCGGCGGATGTGCGCGCGCTCGTGCGCCAGGATCAGGCCGCGCTCCCGGTCGTTCAGCCCCTCGGGCAGGTAGATGCGCGGCCGGACGACCCCCAGCACGAACGCCGTGGGCAGGCCCGCCGCCACCCAGACGCCCGCCTCCGCCCCGCGCGCGCCGCGCAGGCGCCGCCGAAGGCGCAGGAGGGAGAGCACCCCGGCCAGCAGCATCCCCGCGCCGCCCGCCGCCCAGACCGCCGCGCCCACGGCGGAGGCGATCTGCAGGGGGTTCACGCTGTGCGTCGGCTCGGCCGCAGGCAGGGCCTCGCGGACCGCCTCGTCCACGGGGGCGATGCCGGTGTGCACCTCGGGCTGCGCCGCGTAGAGGATCTCCGCCCCCACGGGCGCGGGATCCGTCGGCAGGAGCGCCAGCGCGCTCTCAAAGGAGACGGGGCACAACAGCCGGAAGAGCACCACCGCCCAGAGGGCGTAGCGCAGGACCGCCGGCGCGCGCCGCAGCAGCAGGCGCGCCAGGCACACGCACAGGATCACGATCCCCGCGGTAAAGCTCATATTCAGCGCCTGCAAAAAGGCTTCCGTCAGGATCTGCACGGCTCATTCCTCCTTGTGGTCGCGGATCAGGCGCTCGATCTCGTCGATCTCCGTCTCCGTCAGCTTCTTGCGCCGGACAAACGCCGCCAGGAAGCGCGGCAGCGACCCGGCGAAGTTCTCGTTGACGAACTGCTCGCCCTGCGCGGCCTGGAACTCCTCCCGGGTGACCAGCGCGCGCACCTCGCCCTTCTCCATCGCAAACAGCCCTCGCTCGCACAGGCGCGAGAGCATTGTGTAGGTGGTCGTGCGCTTCCAGGCAAAGGCCTCGGCGCAGGCCGCGACGAGGTCCCGCGTGCGCAGCGGCGCCCGCTCCCAGAGCATCTCCGCAAGGCGGCGCTCCATCTCGCCCAGCTTATAGGGTTCCATGCCCATCCCCTCCCATTTTGTCTAATATCGTTCGACAGTTGGAGTCTAACACGAATAGACACCTCCTGTCAAGCTCCTTCTTGAAAGCGGTGGCGGCCTTTTGTATAATGGCCTTGGATTCCAAAACACACAGCACGCATTTGGGAGGTTTTGCTCTATGGCCGGTTGGACAACACAGAAGGAATTGCTCCGCATGGAGATCAAGCAGCGCGAGGAAGAGGGCTGCGACGTGCGCGGCTTTGCGGAGCGGTTTGCGCGCCTGGGCGCCGACCCCGCGGCGGTCGAATCCCTGTACGACGAGCTGATGGCCCTGCCCATCGCGCCGGACTTCCCCTATGAGGAGCCGCAGACGCTGGAGGGCATCCGCGCCGCGCGCCCGGCGCACGCGGTCTTCCCCAAGCCCGCGTCCCCGATCGCGCAGGACCGCTTCCTGGGCGCATGGCTGGGCCGCGCCTGCGGCTGCGCGCTGGGCAAGCCGGTGGAGACCGGGTGCTTCATGGGCGGCAAGGACGGCGTGCGCGGCTGGGAGCTGGTCAAGCGCTGGTTCGAGGGCGCGGACGCCTATCCCATCCGCGGCTACACGCCGCACGCCTCCCGCGCCGCGCAGGACCTGGGCATCGCGCTCTCGCCCTGGTGCACGGCCAGCGAGCGGGAGACCATCTCCTTCATGGAGTCGGACGACGACATCCGCTACACGGTGCTGGGCCTAAAGCTGCTGGAGGAAAAGGGCCTGGACTTCACGACCCTGGACGTGGCGGACCTTTGGCTGAACACCCTGCCCTACAACATGGCCTGCACCGCGGAGCGCCAGGCGTACCGCAACCTCTCCCGGATGCCGGACCTTCTGCCGGAGCGCGGGGACCCGGCGCAGGAGGAGGCCTTCCTGCACTTTGTCCGCACCTACCGCAACCCCTACCGCGAGTGGATCGGCGCGCAGATCCGCGTGGACGCCTACGCCTACGCCGCGGCCGGCGACCCGGAGAAGGCTGCGGAGCTGGCCTACCGCGACGCGGTCCTCTCCCACGTGAAGAACGGCGTCTACGGCGCGATGTTCTGCGCGGCGATGATCTCGGCCGCCTTCTGCGAGCGGGATGCGGAGCGCATCGTGGAGGCGGGCCTTGCGCAGATCCCGCGCAACTGCCGCCTGACGCAGGACGTCCGCCAGGCGATGGCCATCGCCCGCTCCTCCGCCACGGCCGAGGATCTGCTGGATCGCCTCTGGCAGGCGTTCGAGCACTACGATCCCGTGCACACGAACAACAACGCCGCCCTGTGCGCCGCGGTGCTCCTCTTCGCCGGCGACGACTACGAGAAGGGCATCACCACCGCCGTGCTCGGCGGCTGGGACACGGACTGCAACGGCGCGACCGTGGGCAGCATCCTGGGCGCGAAGCTGGGCGCCCAGGCCATCCCCGCGCACTGGACGGAGCCCCTGCACGACACGCTCTATTCCGCCATCCCGGGATTCCACCCCATCGCCATCCGCGAGTGCGCGCGCCGCAGCAAGGCGCTCAGCGACCGCTATCTTCTGACTGGGAAAGGAGAATGACCCATGTTCTACAAACTGGAAAACGACTGCCTCGCCGTGGAGGTCAACGACCTGGGCGCGGAGCTCACGCGGGTGACGGACCGCGCGGACGGCTATGAATTCCTCTGGAGCGGGGACCCGGCGGTCTGGTCCGGCCGGTCGCCCCTGCTCTTCCCGATCGTGGGCAAGCTCAAGGGCGACCGCTACACCCACGCGGGCCAGACCTATTCGCTGCCCAAGCACGGCTTTGCGCGGCGAGAGGTCTTCCGCTGCGCAAAGCAGGACGCATCGTCGCTCACCTTTGTGCTGGACGACTGGGCGAAGCACGCGGCGGACTACCCCTTCCGCTGGGCGCTGCGGGTGACCTTCTCCCTGGAGGGGCGCAGGATCCGCGTGCGGCACGAGGTGGAGAACCTGGACGCGGCCGCGCCGCTCTACTTCTCCCTCGGCGCGCATCCGGCCATCGCCTGCGTGGACGGCGAGCTGCGCTTCCCCGAGGTGGAGACGATCGACGCCTGGCAGTTCGGGGCGGACGGCCTCGTCGCGGACGAGAAGACGCCCTTCCTGCACGCGGAGGCGCGCTATAACCTCCTCCCGCACACGTTTGACCGCGACGCCTACATCCTGGAGGGGCTGCGCTCGCCCTATGTGGACGTGCACAGCGCCGCCTCGCCCCACTGGACGCGCGTCCACTTCGGCGGCGCGCCCTATGTCGGCATCTGGGCCAAGCCCGGCGCGCCCTACGTCTGCATCGAGCCCTGGGAGGGCCTGGACGACGACATCCACACCACGGGCGTCCTGGCCGAAAAGAAGGGGATCGTCGCCCTGCCCGCCGGGCAGGCGCACGCCTTCTCCATCGCGCTGGACTTCCACTGAGAGACACAAAAAGGGCCGGGGCCCCATTTTGGGGGTTCCCGGTCCTTGCGCGTGTCGGCAAAGCCGACACGCTGCGTGCACAACGCGCCGAATACCGGAAAACTGGCCTTTGGCCCGCGGCCTTGCGGCATACACGCCGCCGCTGCGGACTGCAGAGGAATGGTCTCGATCCCCTTCCTGCATCCTCGAAAACGACAGAAAGGTTTTCTACAGCCGAAAGGACCGGGCCCCTGCTTTGCGGGTCCCGGTCCTTTTTTGCGCCTCAGCGCTTGAGCGGCTCTGCGCCAAAGTCGTCGTCCCAGTCGTATTCGATCTCTCCCTCGTCCGTGCGCCAGCGCGCCGGGCAGGTCGTCTCCATCCAGTCCAGGGGCTCGGCCGGCGCGTGCGGGAGGGAGGCCCGGCGGAATGCCTCGCGCAGGGCGGCGTCCTGCGCCGGCCCGACGGCCTCCGGCGCGGCGGAGACGAACAACGGCGTTCCGCTGCGGGCGAGCAGGTCCAGCCACTGCGCGTTCTTCGCCCAGGGCACCTCCCGCGTCAGGCCCACGCAGTCCGCGTCGCAGGACTGGAACACGTCGTGCTGCAGCATGCGGAAGGCGAGGGTGTTGACGCCCATCAGGCGCGTCCGCTCCCAGAAGCGGCCGCTGGTGTCGTCCCCGGTGCGGCTGAGCTCGAACACCCCGGCCGAGAGGTGCGGCATCGTGTTGCAGCCCATGAGCAGCGTCTCGTCCCGCACGCCCGCGCGCATGGCGGCGTACAGGTCCTGGATGACCATGGCCGTGGTCTTGCTTCCGTCGGCGAAGGACCAGCCCTCGTCCGTCACCTGCGCGCCCATCTGGAATCCCCAGCGCCCGAGCAGGTCAAACGTGGAGAAGTCCTGCTTGATGAGCTCGTAGCCCCAGCCCTCCAGCCGGGCGAACATGCCGCGCACGTGCTCGAGCACCTCGGGGACGCTCGGGTCCAGCACGCAGCCGCCGTGCAGCTCCCTCTCCGGGATGGGCCGGCGCAGCTTCCAGGATTCCGGCGTCTCCTCGCGCGTGAGCAGGGGGCGGATCCAGATGCCGGGCCGCACGTCCAGGGCCTTCATGCCGCCGGCCAGGGCCGCCATGTCCGGGTAGTCCGCGTTGCTGCGGTCCCAGGGGCCGCCGTTGTAGCCGCCGCCGTGCTCCACCTGCCAGCCGTCGTCGATCACCATGAAGGGCCGGTTGGCAAGGCCGTCGGCCCAGGCCGCGACGCGCGCGGCATCCTCGAGGATTTCCTTCGTGCTGCTCTTGCCGTAGGCGTAGTACCAGTTGTTGCCGCCGTAGACGGGCGCGGCGGGCAGGCGGCGCGCCGGGCAGAGCGCCTCGGCCAGCCTGCGGCCCGCGGCAAAGGCGCTCTCCCCTGCGCGCGGCGCGATCTGGCGCACGCGGCACAGGTCCAGCGGCGCCTCCCGCACGAGGCCCGCGCCGCCCGAGCGCACGTCCAGCGCGAGCGTCACGCCGTGCGCGTCCACCTGGAACCAGCACAGGGCGTTCGCGTGCACCGCGACGCCCGCGCCCGCGGTCTGCGCGCCGTCGCTGACCAGGAAGAACCAGGGCAGCGCGCGCTCGGGCGCCATTCCCCGCCACTCCATATCGCCGTAGCCGCGCTCCCAGGCGTCGCCCAGCACGCGCAGCGGCGGCAGCTTCTGTTCCCAGCGCAGCATGGCCCGGCAGAGCGGCCGCGACGCCTCCTCCAGCCGGATGCAGACCTCGCCCTCGGCGGCCTCGGCCGCAAGGCGCGCCCCGCGCGCGGAGAAGCTTCCGCCCGCACGCTGCGCCGCTGTCTCTCCATCCGCAAAACAGAACTTGACGCGATCCGGCGTCCGCAATAGATCCAACATGGTGGGGTTCCTCCTTTCGTCTTCGCACGGAGCTGTGCCAGCTCCGTGTTCCGGCCGGCTTATTTTCGCCCTTCGGGCGCAAAACGCTCGGCCTCCAGGTTCGCTTACGCGGACCCTTCGACTTCGCCCCGTGCCGCCTTCGACGGTCCGGGGTTCCGGCCGGCTTATTTTCGCCCTTCGGACGCAAAACGCTCGGCCTCCAGGTCCGCTGGCGCGGACCCTTCGATTGCGCCCCGCGCTGTCTTCGCCAACTCCGTGTTCCGGCCGGCCTATTTTCGCCCTTCGGGCGCAAAACGCTCGGCCTCCAGGTCCGCTTACGCGGACCCTTCGGCTTCGCCCCGTACCGTCTTTGACGGCCCGGGGTTCCGGCCGGCTTATTGGGCCCTTGGCCCAAACGCTCGGCCTCCAGGTCCGCTGG
>CAJFMX010000013.1:0-10237 GCA_904393115.1 uncultured Clostridia bacterium | reverse complement strand
TTCCGGCCGGTTGATTGGGCCCTTGGCCCAAACGCTCGGCCTCCAGGTCCGCTTACGCGGACCCTCCGATTGCGCCCCGCGCTGTCTTCGCCAGCTCCGTGTTCCGGCCGGCTTATTTTCGCCCCTCGGGCGCAAAACGCTCGGCCTTCAGGTCCGCTTACGCGGACCCTCCGATTGCGCCCCGTGCCGCCTTCGACGGTCCGGGGTTCCGGCCGGTTGATTGGGCCCTTGGCCCAAACGCTCGGCCTCCAGGTCCGCTTACGCGGACCCTCCGATTGCGCCCCGTACCGTCTTTGACGGCCCGGGGTTCCGGCTGGCAACGCTCGGCCTTCAGGTCCGCTTACGCGGACCCTCCGATTGCGCCCCGTGCCGCCTTCGACGGTCCGGGGTTCCGGCCGGCTTATTGGGCCCTTGGCCCAAACGCTCGGCCTCCAGGTCCGCTTACGCGGACCCTTCGACTTCGCCCCGCGCCGCCTTCGACGGTCCGGGGTTCCGGCCGGCTGATTAGGCCCTTGGCCCAAACGCTCGGCCTTCAGGTCCGCTTACGCGGACCCTTCGACTTCGCCCCGTGCCGCTGTTAGCGGCCCGGGGTTCCGGCCGGCTGATTGGGCCCTTGGCCCAAACGCTCGGCCTTCAGGTCTGCTGGCGCGGTCCCTTCGAACGGCGGCCCGGGGTTCGGTTGACGCATTCGGCCTAAAGGCCGAATCCGTCAACCTTCAGGTGCGCTTGCATGCACCGGCCGGGGCGTTTCTCTCTTTTTCTCTTGGGAAAACGGCTCACGCCCGGGCCGCGGCGAGCAGGCGGAAGGCCTGCTCCGCGGCGTCGGCGAGGTTTGCGCGCGCGTTTTCCGGGTCCATGGCCTCGGCGAGCGTCGTCACCCCGCGCACCGCGGGGAAGAACGCGTCGATCCCCACGCCGTTGCAGGCCCCGGCGTCGCGCGTGACGCCGCCGGCCAGCGCCAGGACCAGGCAGCCCCGCGCCTTGGCCAGGCGCGCCACGCCCACGGGCGCCTTGCCCATGGCGGTCTGGCCGTCCAGCCGGCCCTCACCGGTGACGACCACGTCCGCGCCCGCGAGCGCCTCCGCAAGGCGCGTCTCCTCCAGCACGATCTGCACGCCCGGCTCCAGCTCTCCGGAGAGGAACGTGCGGAAGGCAAAGCCCAGGCCGCCGGCCGCGCCCGTCCCGGGGGCCTCGGGGTCGGCGCCGGGGAAGGCCTTGGCCGCGATCTGCGCATAGGCGGCAAGCCAGGCGTCCATGCGCGGGATGTCCGCCGGGCGCGCGCCCTTCTGCGGGCCGAAGACGGCAGAGGCGCCCTTCTCCCCGCACAGGGGGTTCGTCACGTCGCAGGCGACGCGGAAGCGGCAGCCGACGAGCGCGGGCAGCGCGCCCGCCGTCTCGATCCTTGCGAGCTTCTTAAGGCCCTGCGCCCCGCGGGGGATGTCCCTTCCCTCCGCGTCCAGCAGGCCGAAGCCGAGCGCCTGGAGCATCCCCGCGCCGCCGTCGTTCGTGGCGCTGCCGCCGATGCCGACGAGGAACCGCCGGCAGCCCTGCGCGATGGCGTCGGCGATGACCTCGCCCACGCCGTAGGTCGTGGTGCGCAGGGGGTCGCGCTCCTCCGCCGGCACGAGCGGCAGCCCCGCGGCGCCGGCCATCTCGATGACCGCCGTGTCCCCGAGCACGCCGTAGGCGCAGTCCACGCCCTCGCCCAGGGGACCGGTCACGCGCACGGTGCGCAGCTTTCCGCCCATGCCGGAGACCAGCGCCTCGACCGTGCCCTCGCCGCCGTCGGCCAGGGGCCGCACGAGCACCTCGGCCGCGGGGTCGGCGCGCAGGATTCCCTCCCGCACCGCCGCCCCCGCCGCAAGGGACGTCAGGCTCCCCTTAAAGGAGTCCATCGCCACTACGACCTTCAATTCTTTTCTCCTCCCCTCGGGCACAGGGGCAGGCCCGGCACGGCGCAGCCTTCGATGAGCACGCACTGGATCTCGCTCTCGACATCCATGACGTTTCCGCGGCAGAGCACCAGGTCCGCGTCCTTGCCGACCTCGATGGAGCCGACGCGGTCCGCGACCCCGATGTGCTCGGCCGGGCAGATGGTGATGGCGCGCAGCGCGGCGTAGGGGTCCATGCCGCTGCGGATCGCAAGGCCCGCGCAGAGCGGCAGGTACTGCTGCGGGATCACCGGCGAATCCGTGATGATGGAGACGTGGCCGCCCGCCCGCGCGAGCGCGCCCGGCGTCTCAAAGGTCTTGTTGCGCAGCTCGAACTTGCTGGCGTGGGTAAGGCTCGGGCCGACCGCCATGGGGTAGCCCTCCGCCGCGAGCAGCTCCGGCGCAAGGTGCCCTTCCGTGCAGTGCTCCAGGGTGAGCTTGACGTCGAACTCCTTGGCGATGCGGATGGCGGTGAACAGGTCGTTGAGCTGGTGCGCGTGCGCCTTCAGGGGCATTTCGCCCGTGAGCACGGGCAGCAGCGCCTCGAGCTTGATGTCAAAGGCCGGGTCGCGCCCTTCCTCCATGCGGCGGCGGTAGTCCTTGGCGCGCAGCAGCATCTCGCGCAGCTTGCCCGCGGTGGTCATGCGGGTGGAGATGCCCTTTTCGCGGTAGCAGCGCTTGGGGTTCTCGCCAAAGGCGCACTTCATGGCCGCGTCCGCCTTGAGCAGCATGTCGTCCACGCGGATGCCCACGGTCTTGATGGCCGCGAAGGTCCCGCCCAGCACGTTCGCGGAGCCGGGGCCGGTGCACAGCGTGGTCACGCCGCCCTGCGCCGCCTGCAGGAGCGCCGGGTCCCGGGGCTCGATTCCGTCGATGGCGCGCAGCTGCGGCACGAGCGGGTCGTTCATCTCGTTGTAGTCCTTGCCCTCAAAGCCCACGCCGTAGCCGTCCAGGCCGATGTGGCCGTGCGCCTCGACAAAGCCGGGGTAGAGGTTCAGACCCGTGGCGTCCACGACCGGCTCGCCCGGCGCCTCCAGGTTCGGCCCGACGGCGAGGATCTTTCCGTTGCAGACCCGCACGTCGCCCACAAAGGGCTCCGGCGCGACGGCTGTATAGATGGTTGCATTGCGAATCAGCATTGCAGTTTCCCTCCCATGGAGTATTTGTGGTATGCCCCCATTGTACCATGCCCGCCCGCGCGCCGCAACGCCCCGCCGTTGCAAAAATGCGCCCCCTCGTGCTATAATGGCGGTGAGTTTTTTTGACGAGGAGGCGGTTTTCATGAGAACGACGCTGCGCTTTTCCTCCCTGGACCCGGTCGTGCGCACGACGCTGAACCTGCCCTACTGCACGGTTCCGGATTTCTACGGCGGCGGCGCGCAGGCGCTGCACATGCACGTGGTCTATCCCGTGCCCGAGCCCGCGGCGCCCGGGTATCCGGTGCTCCTGTGGATCTGCGGCGGGGGCTGGGAGTGCTGCGACCCCGCCAACCGCCTGCACGACCTGTCCTACTTTGCCGAGCGCGGCTACATCGTGTGCCTGGCGGAGTACCGCGTCACGGGCGTGGCCCCCTTTCCCGCGCAGATCCAGGACGTCAAGACCGCCCTGCGCTTTGTGCGCAAGCACGCCCGGGCGTTCCGCGCCGACCCGGACCGCATCGCGCTCATGGGCGACTCCGCAGGCGGCCACCTGGTGACGCTGGCGGGCCTCACGCCCGGCAAGGCGGAGTTCACGGGCGCGCAGTGGGCCGGCGTGTCCGAGGCGGTCCAGGCGGTCGTCAACTGGTACGGCGTCGTGGACTTTGCCGGGATGCTCGCCGCCTACGGCGCGGCGGACGCCTCCGCCATGCGGCCCACGGACTGCCTGGTCAAGCTCTTTGGCGCCTGGCCGCAGAGCGTGCCGGAGCAGGTGGACCTGGCCACGCCCCTGCGCTACGTCTCGCCGGAGGCCCCGCCCTTCCTGATCCTGCACGGGGACCGGGATGCGACCGTGCCCTTTGCGCAGTCCGAGGCGCTCTACGAGGCGCTGGAGCGCGCGGGCGTGCCCTGCGAGCTGTGCACGGTGGAGGGCGCGGACCACGCCACGGCGGAGTTCTCGCAGGTCGGGCTCCTGCGCCACATCGCGGACTGGCTGGATGCCGCGCTCGGCAAGGGACGCGCTTGACAGCGGCGCGGGACTCTGCTATCCTAAGGATGACTCTTGTTTTGTAGGAGGATTTTGCATGTCGGTGGTCTTTGCGAACCTGTAAGCAGCTGAATCGCTGCCCTTCGCGTCCCGCGCAGCGGCCCTGCCGCGCGGTATGTTTGTTGTACGCAGTTTCTGCGGCCAAACTGGCGCGCGGGCCCCAGGGACGCAAAAGATGACGCGCATCCTCCGCAGACGCAGTTTCGCTCGTCTTCGGGGACCGCGGCAATTTTTGCCGCGGTCTTTTCGCGTTTTGGCGCGCGTAATTTTCGCCCCGGGGGATTCCCGCGCCGCGGCGCTTCCCCCCCCTTTTGCGAAAACGAAAACGAGGTGAATCCCCATGGAACCTTCCCTGCACATGTTGGAATACGACGCGATCCTGCAAAAGCTCGCGGACTTCACGCACACGCGCGCGGCGCGGGAGCGCGCCCTCGCCCTGCGCCCGCTCCAGGATCTGACGCAGATCCGCCTGCGCGCCGACCAGATCGACCAGGCCTGCCGGATGCTGGACGCCGCGACCCCGCCGCTGAGCTCCCTGGAGGGGGCGGAGGCGGCGCTGCCCCTGCTCGCCCTGGGCGTCATCCTCTCGCCGGAGCAGCTGCAAAACCTGGGCAGCTTTCTCTCCCTCTGCCGGCGGATGCAGCTCTACCTGGAGCGCATGGCCTCGGCCGCGCCGGCGCTGTCGGCCTACGGCCTCTCCCTCGCCCCGCTGCCGGACCTGCTGCACGAGGTGGAGCGCTGCCTGCGCGGCAGCGAGGTGGACGACCGCGCCAGCCCCGCGCTGCACGCCCTGCGCCGCCAGCGCGCCGCCGCGCAGGAGCGGATGCGCGGCAAGCTCGAATCCCTGCTGCGCGCGCACCCGGACTGGTTCATGGAGGGGTATGTCACCGAGCGCAGCGGCCGCCTGGTCCTGCCGCTGAAGCGCGAGCGGCGGCGCGACCTGCCGGGCACGGTTGTGGACGCCTCGGCCAGCGGGTCGACGCTGTTCGTGGAGCCCGCCTCCGTCTCCGCGCTGCGGGAGGAGGCGGCCCTGCTGCTCATCCAGGAGGAAAACGAGGTGCAGCGCATCCTGGCGACGCTGACGGCCGCCTTTGCCGCGGAGGTTCCGGCCCTGCGGCAGAATGCGGAGGTCCTGACGGAACTGGACTTCCTCTTTGCATGCGCCTCGCTCTCGCGGGGCATGGGCGGCGTGCCCGCGCGCGTGGAGCCCGGCCGCGCCCTGCGCCTGCGCGGCGCGCGGCATCCCCTGCTGCCCCGGGAGTCCTGCGTGCCGCTGGACATCTTCCTGGGCCTTGCGCCCGCGGAGACGGGCGTGGTCGTCACCGGCCCGAACACGGGCGGAAAGACCGTCTCCCTCAAGACCGTGGGCCTGCTCTGCCTGCTGGCGCAGACCGGGCTGCACGTGCCCTGCGAAGAGGGGCTCTTCCCGCTGGTGGACCACGTGCTCTGCGACCTCGGGGACGGCCAGAGCATCGCGCAGAACCTCTCGACCTTCTCCGCGCACGTGCAGCGCTGGGTGGAGATCCTGCGCCTGTGCACGGACCGCTCGCTCGTGCTCCTGGACGAACTGGGCTCGGGCACGGACCCACAGGAGGGCATGGCGCTGGCCACCGCCATGCTGGAGGCCCTGGCCGCGCGCGGCGCGCTGCTCCTGGCCACCACGCACTACCCGGAGATCAAGACCTTTGCGGAGGAGACGCCCGGCTTCCTCAACGCGAGCATGGCCTTTGACCCGGAGACGCTCTCCCCGCTCTACCGGCTGGAGCTGGGCAAGCCGGGCGAGAGCTGCGCGCTGCTCATCGCGCGGCGGCTGGGGTTGGAGCCAGGCGTGCTCGCCCGCGCAGCCGAGCTCTGCGCCGCCCCCACGTTGGGGCCCCGCCCTGCGTCAGGGCCGCTCCCTGTGTCAGGGCCGCTCCCTGCGTCAGGGCCCCGCCCTGCGGAAGCCGCCGCCCGCCCGGGCGCGCCCGTCGCGTTCCCCAAAGCGCCCGCGCCCGCGCCAGCCGCACCGGCCGCCGGGACGCCCAAGAAGCGCGCCTTTGCCGTGGGCGACAGCGTGTACGTGCACCCGCTGCACCGCACGGGCATCGTGGCGCAGCCGGCCAACGCCAAGGGCGAGGTCGTCGTCAAGGTCGCGGACCGGCGCTACACCGTCAACCAGAAGCGCCTCTCCCCGCACCTGAAGAAGGAGCAGCTCTACCCGGACGCGGAGAACTACGACCTCTCCATCGTGCTGGACACGGTGGAAAACCGCAAGGCGAAGAACAAGATGCGCAAGCGCCACGTCGAGGGCGCGGTCGTGACCGTCCCCGGCGCGCCGGAGGAGCGGCTCTGACCGGCCCTTGCACAAACGCGCCGCCGGGCGTATACTGGAGGAAAACGAGAAAGACGGAGGTGGATTCTGCCATGAAGCGCAGAGCGGTTCTGCATTCCCTGACCCCGGAGATCACCTGCATTGACGACGCGGGCGAATCCGTCTGCTACGTGGTGCGCGGCAAGGAGCGCGCGGCCGTCATCGACACGGTCAACGGCCACGAGGACCTGAAGGCCATCGTGCGGGAGATCACGGATCTTCCCCTGATCGTCCTCAACACGCACGGCCACTGCGACCACATCTGGGGCAACGCCTACTTTGACGAGGCGTACCTGCACCCGGCGGACATGGACCTGTACAAGGCGCACTTCGCCAACCACCCGCTGCACCTGCCCTCCTGCCCGGTTCGCCCCATCGAGGCGGGCGAGACGGTGGACCTGGGCGGCCGCACGCTGGAGGTTGTGCACATCCCCGGCCACACGCGGGGCTCCATCGCGCTGCTGGACCGCCAGGCGGGCTATCTCTTCTCCGGCGACGCGATCAACGGCCAGCTCTGGATGCAGCTTGGCGAATCCACAAAGCTCGCGGACTACCTCGAGAGCCTGAACGCGCTGGACCCGATCCGCCCGGCGTTTACCGAGCTGCACACCGGCCACAACGTCGAGGGCGTGCCTGCGGCCTACATCGACGAGATGAAGGCGAGCATCCGCGCGATCCTTGCGGCAAACGGCGCCGGCGACGACGACTTCGCCTGGTTTGGCGGCACGGCCAAGCGCCACTACATGCGCCCGGATACCTGGGTGCTCTACACGCCGGACAAACTGTAGTCCCCTTCCCCGGTGCGGCGTCCCCTGCGGGCGCCGCACTTTTCTATTTGACAATGTGCCGGGCTTCGCCTATAATAGAAACGGTCCGCATACGGCTTGCATACGCCCCCGTAGCTCAGTTGGATAGAGCGGTCGCCTCCTAAGCGACAGGCCACTGGTTCGAACCCAGCCGGGGGTGCCAAAACAAGCGCCGGAGCAGAAGATCTCTGCTCCGGCGCTTGTTTTTTTTGCGGTTTTCAGGAGTTTTTGCGCGCTTCCGCGGCCTTGCGCACGCAGGCGAGCGCGTTGAGGCTGCGCGGATAGCCGATGTAGGGCAGGCACTGGGAGACCACGCGCGTCAGGAACGCCTCGTCGTTGCCCAGGTTCATGTTTCCGCCGGCGTGCGCGGTGAGCTGCGGCTCGCATCCGCCCTGCGCCGCGAGGAAGCAGAACGTGATCATCTCCCGGTCCTTGAGGTCCAGCCCGCCGCGCGTGTAGTAGTCGCCAAAGCAGTTCGCCGCGAGCCACCGGTTGACGTGGCCCTGCTTCCAGGCGCCGCGCATCCCCTCGCCGAAGATGTCCACCTGCGCCTGTTCGCCCTTCTGCAGGCGGTCCTCCATCGTGGTGGTGGCCTGGCCGGGCAGCGGCAGCGCGACGCCCCGCGCCAGCAGGATCTCGTTGACCGCCGTCAGGAACGGCCGCACGCGCCCGATGCCGAGGTAGTCCACCGCCTGGTAGACGACCTCCTTGACCTCCACGGGGGCAAGCCCCGCCTCCAGCGCCTCGGGCAGTGCGCGCCGGAACTCGTCGAGGCCCTGGCAGCCGAGCAGCGCCGCAAGGACCGCCAGGCTGCGCGTGCGCGCCGGCAGCTCCTGGCCGGGCTCGCTGCGCACCTCCTGCAAAAACGCCTCCATGCGCTCGGAAAACTCCGGGTCCAATCGCCTTTCGTCCATGAAAAAATCGCTTCCTTTCCTCGTCGCTCAGGGCTGCGCGATCTGCTGATCGCCCGTGGACCAAACGTGCGGCTGCTTTGCAGCGGCGGGCGTGTTCTGCGCCATGACGCCCACCAGGGCGTGCGGCCGGTAGAGCGCCTCGAGGTACCGGCACTCCTCCTGCGAAAGGCGCAGATCGACCGCGCGGGCCGCGCCCTCGACGTGCGAGAGCTTCGTCGCGCCGACGACCGGCGCGGTGACCTTTGTCAGCAGCCAGGCGAGCGCGACCTCCGTCATGCTCACGCCGCGTTTGTCCGCCACCTCCGCCACGCGCTCCAGGATCGGGCGGTCCAGGTCCGCCGCCGCGTCGTACTTGAGCCTGGCGTAGTCGTCCTCCGCCAGGCGCTTGGAGGTCTCTCCGGGGCGCTTGGAGAGGCGGCCGCCCGCCAGCGGGCTGTAGGGCGTCATGGCGATGTTGTCCTCCGCGCAAAGGCGCGCCATCTCGCGCTCCTCCTCGCGGAAGAGCAGGTTGTAGTGCCCCTGGACGGAGACGAACGGGGCAAAGCCCTCGCGCGCGGCCAGGGCGTTGGCCTTGGCCAGCTGGTAGGCGAAGCAGTTCGAGATGCCGATGTAGCGCGCCTTGCCCGCGCGCACGACGCGGTCGAGCGCCTCCAGGATGTCGTACAGCGGCGTCGCGTAGTCCCACATGTGGTAGATGTACAGGTCCACATAGTCCATGCCCAGGTTCTTCAGGCTCGTGTTCAGGCTCGACTCGATGTGCTCCCGCGCGCTGACGCCCGCTTCGATCTCCTGCGGCGTGCGCGGCAAGAACTTGGTCGCCACGACCACCTCGTCCCGCCGGGCAAAGTCGCGCAGCGCGCGGCCGAGGTACTGCTCGCTCGTGCCGCTCTGGTAGGCGATGGCCGTGTCGAAGAAGTTCACGCCCAATTCCAGCCCGCGGCGGAGGATCTGGCGGGAGTGCTCCTCGTCCAGGGTCCAGGCGTGCTGGCCGCGCCCGGGATCGCCAAACCCCATGCAGCCCATGCAGATGCGCGACACGCGCAGGTCGCTGTTGCCCAAGGTTCTGGTTTCCATACTGCTCTCCCCTTTACTCCAGCGCGCCGTAGGCCGCGTCGTCCACGGGTTCCAGCCACTCGTTGCCCGTCTCCTCGCCCGGGACCTCGACCGCGATGTGCGCAAACCAGCTGTCCTTCTTCGCGCCGTGCCAGTGCTTGACCTCCGGGGGAATGACGACCACCGCGCCCGGCTCCAGGCTCACGGCCGCCTTGCCCGCCTCCTGGTACCAGCCGCTGCCCGCGGTGCAGATCAGGATCTGGCCGCCGCCGCGCTTGGCGTGGTGGATGTGCCAGTTGTTGCGGCAGCCGGGCGCAAAGGTGACGTTGGCCAGGCCCACGGCGCTCTCCCCCGGCGCGGTCAGGGGGTTCAAAAACGAATCCCCGATGAAGTACTTCGCAAATGCGGTGTTCGCCTGTCCCAGGCCGAACAGGTTCACCTTGGCAAATTCTTCCGAATTCTTCTCTCTCATCGTTCTCCCGTCCTTTCGCTTGACTTCCCCTTTAGTATAGTCCTCCCCCCTTCTCGGGTGGTTTGCACAAGGGCTAAAAGCCCAATGATTACCGGCCAGCGTCTCAAGGCGCTGGCTTTCACTTTTTGCAAAAGTTCAAGCCCATTGCCTTTGTCACTTTTGCAGCCCCTTAAGGGGCGTTCGTATTACTTGCCACCCTTAAAAGGGTCTTCGTACTCTCGGACGCTCAATTTGTCCATTGCGATGTCGTGCTTCTCCTGGCCCTGTATGTATTTCTTGATCGTGGCCTCATTGATACCCACTGTCGAAACGTAGTACCCTTCTGCCCAGAAGTGCCTATTCCCGAACTTGTACTTCAGATTTGCATGTTTGTCGAACATCATCAGCGCGCTCTTCCCTTTCAGGTATCCCATAAAGCTTGACACACTCATTTTCGGTGGTATACTTAACAGTAGATGTACATGATCCGGCATCATATGTCCTTCCAGTATCTCCACCCCTTTGTATTTACACAGCGTTCTGATGAT
>CAJFMX010000012.1 GCA_904393115.1 uncultured Clostridia bacterium | reverse complement strand
AAAGCTTGTCAATACTAATCGGTCGAGGGCTTGATCTAAGAAAAAGCGAATGCGGCGCGAAAGAAGCGAAAGCGGAAAGCGCCAGGCGGAACTCGATGAACGCGGAAGCGAAGCGGTATGAGGTTTTGAGGGTGCGCGAAGCAAGAAAAGCAAAGCAAAACGCCATCCAATTTCCGGTGATAATGGCGAAGGGGTCCCACCTGTTCCCATTCCGAACACAGAAGTTAAGCCCTTCAGCGTCGAAAGTACCTGGCTGGACACGGCCCGGGAGGATAGATCATCGCCGGATTCCATATTCCTCAGTAGCTCAATGGCAGAGCACTCGGCTGTTAACCGGGGTGTTGTAAGTTCGAGTCTTACCTGGGGAGCCAAAGACAGCCTTTGTCGAGAGGACAAAGGCTGTTTCCTTTTTTTGTGCAGTTCCGCAACAAGATGGAAGCTCATTCGTTTATGGTTTGAGAGACGCTGGACTCCGGGAGGGTAGAGATGCTCAGAAACAGACGAAGGTCCCTGTCCCTTGTGGACCGCAATCGGGGAAAACTGGATCTCATCGTGGTCCTGACGACGGCGGCGCTGATTTTCATCGGGCTGATCGCCATCGCCAACGCCACGATGGACCCCTATGCAGTGGGCGAAGGAGAGGGCCTCTTTGGCGTGTTGTCGCGCCTGACAAGCGATTCCTTCTATTGGCAGCTCCTGTGGGTGGGGATTGGATTGGCCGCCATCGTCCTCATCATGCTGTTTGACTACCGAATCTACGGGGAGCTTTCCCCTTACATATTCGGCGCGGCGATCCTGCTGCTGGTGCTGGTGCTCTTCCAGAGCGCGGGCCGAGGCAACGTGCGCGCGTGGTTCTCCTGGCTGGGCGGCAGCCGAAGCTTTCAGCCTTCGGAGATCTGCAAGGTCGCCATCATCCTCACGCTGGCCTGGCACGTCTCGCGGCACGACGGCCCCATCACCAAGCTCAAGGACTTCCTGCCGGTGCTGCTCCACTTTGCGATCCCCTTTGGCCTGGTCGTCGCGCAGGGAGACTACGGAACGGCGCTCGTCTTTGTGGCGATCTTTGCGGGGATTCTGTTCGTATCCGGCCTGGGCTGGAAGATCATCGTGGGCATGGTCCTCGCCGGGGGCACGGCGTGCGTCGCGATCTATCCCTTTTTGTCCGAGTTCCGGCAGGAGCGCATCCTGAGCTTCCTGGACCCTTCGCGCGACACCAGCGGCACGGGCTACCAGGTGCGCTATTCCAAGATCGCCGTGGGCTCCGGACAGGTTACGGGCAAGGGCCTGTTCCAGGAGGGCGCGATCAGCCAGCTCGACTTCGTGCCGGAAAAGCACACGGACTTCATCTTCTCCGTCACGGCGGAATCCGTGGGCTTTGTCGGGTGCATGTTCATCATCGCGCTGTACTTCGTGCTGATCCTGCGGCTCTTCTACCTGGCCTATAAGGTCACGGACCGGTTTGGGTCGCTGGTCATCGCAGGGGTTGCCTCCATGCTCCTGTTCCACATCTTCGAGAACATCGGCATGACCATCGGCATCATGCCCGTCACGGGCATTCCGCTGCCGTTCCTGAGCTACGGGGGCAGCAGCATGCTGGCCAACATGGCCGCCATCGGCTTTGTGCTCAACGTCGTCAAGCGGCAGCAGCGCACGGTTCTATAGAAAACGCCGCCTTCATACAGTGTACAAAGCTGTGTGGAGGTGGTTTTCATTGGTGAGGACGAGGAGAAGGCCGACGTCTCGCCTCCTGCGCAAGGCGCGCAACTGGCTGCGCTATGGACAAAAAGAGATCGTCTATCCGAACCACTTTTTTGCGCAGCTCGCGGTGTGCGCAGTGCTGTTCCTGGCAATCTGCGGGCTGAAATCCATGGATTCGGAGCCGGTCCAGGCTGCGCTGGCCGACATCCGCCAGGCGGCGACGACGGAGATGGACATCGGCGAATCCATCGGAAAGCTGGAGTTCGTCGGGAACTTCGTGCCCGAGAGCGTCATGGTCTTCTGGAACGCGGGCGAAAAGACGCTCAGCGCGCCGCTGGCGTCCGCCTCGCCCCTGCTGACGGAAGAGGGCTGGACGCTGTTCGAGGGCAAGGGCGTGCTGCTCGCCGGCGGCGAGGGCGAGGTCGAGCGCGTGACGGAGCTTGCGGACGGCGGCTACCGCCTGCAGATCGCCTATGACAACGGCTTGACGGGCGTGGCCGAGCCGCTCAGGGGCGTGCGCGTGGCCGCCGGGGAGCGCGTGCACGAGGGCCAGAGCGTCGGCGTGCCGGCGCAGGCGGGCGAGGCCAGCCAGATCCGCGTGCAGGTGCTGGACGGCGACATCCCCGTCGCGCCGGAGGACTGGCTGCAATGAGCCGCGTCCGCCTTTCGCCCTGGCTGATCGCGCTGGCAGCCCTCAGCCTGCTGCTGGGGGAATCCGCCTATCTGTGGGCGGGCCTGTGCTGCGTGCTCGTGCACGAGTGGGGCCATGCGCTCTGCGCGCGCGCCCTGGGCCTGGCCGTGGAGGGGATGGAGATCGCGCCGTTTGGCGGGGTCGTGTATGTGCGGGGCGTGGAGCAGCTCGGCACGGGGGCCGCCGTGGGCGTGGCCCTGGCAGGACCCGCGACGAGCCTGGCGCTTGCCGCGCTCTGCGGCTGCGCCGCCTACGTGCTGCCGAAGTTCCTCCCCTTCTGGGCGCGCCTGATCGAGATCAACCTCGTGCTGGCGCTGACGAACCTGCTGCCGGCCTTTCCCCTGGACGGCGGCCGCGTGCTCTGCGCGCTGCTGCGCCGGCGGGCGGGCCTGGCCCGGGCGCAGCGCATCGCCTCGGGCACGGGCATCGCCGTGGGGCTTGCGCTGATGGTGCTGGGCCTTTTCGCCCTGCACGCCGTGGGGAAGTGCAACCTGACGCTGCTCCTGTGCGGCGGATACGTGATCTTTGCCTCCGGGCGCGAGATGCGGGGCACGCCGTTTTCCGTCCTGCAGGTCATGGCCGGCCGGGGCGAGGAGCTGCGCCGGCGCCGCGTGCTGCCCGTGCGCACCATCGCCGTGCGCGAGGGAACGACGGACGCGGAGGTCTATTCGCGCCTGCTCCCCGGGGCGCTGTACCGCATCGTGTACCTGGACGAGGACCTGCGCGCCGCGCGCTGCGCCTGGGAGACGGAGCTGCTCGGCGGCGTGTACAAAAAAGCGCGCCCCCTGGGTCAGGGCGCGCACACAGAAGCGAAGTCAGGCGGACGCGCGGGCGCGCCTGCGCGCACAGGCGCGCGCGAGGGCGGCCACGCCGAGCGCGAGCAGGATCGCCAGGCTGATCCACTGCGAGGTCGATAGGCCGAAGTAGACGCCCCGGATCGCGTCGCCGCGGAGGAATTCCAGCAGGAAGCGCAGCACGGCGTAGACCGCGAGGTACAGTGCAAGGAGCTTTCCGCGCAGCGCGCCCCGGCGAAACAGCGCCGCCAGCAGGAAGAAGAGCGCAAAGAGCAGCGCGCTTTCCAGGAGCTGAACGGGGAAGCGCGCAACGCCGTTTGCCTCCGGTGACAGCGCGCGCGTGTAGGTGATGCCGCCCTCCCACGGGATGCCGTAGCAGCAGCCGCCCAGGAAGCAGCCGATGCGCCCGAAGGCGTGAAAGAGGGGGATCGCCGGGGCCGCGATGTCCGCATACGCGGCAAAGGGGAGGCGGCGGATGCGCAGGTAGAGCGCGCCGGCCGCCAGTCCGCCCAGCAGCCCGCCGTAGAACACCGCGCCGCCCACGTAGGGCAGAAGGCCGCGGAACCAATCCCCGAGGGACAGATTGGCGCTCGCGGACAGGTAGCGGAGCAGCGCGGGCAGGTTGGTCAGCGCGTAGAGCACGTGGCTGCCCAGAAGGATGCCCACGGCGCTCACCAGCAGCAGGACGATGATCTCGTTGTCGTCCACGCCGCGCCGCCTTGCCGCCCAGCAGGCATACCAGCCGGCCAGGAGGATGCCCGCGACGGAGCTGAGCGCGTAGGTGCCGATGGGCCGGCCGAAGATCGTGACGATGGGATACATGGGGAAAAGCGCCTCCTTCGCGCCCTTTTTTTGCGGGGCGGACAAAAAGAAAGGCCCTGATGAGCGCAGGGCCTTTGTACGGGATCGCAGGAAAGGGGGTTACGCGGCGGCGCCCATGGCGGCCAGGCCGCCCAGCGCGCAGACCACGCAGATGATGCCCAGCACGGAGAGGGCCAGCGCGACGATGCCCAGCACCAGGCCCGCCGTGGCCAGGCCCGACTTGCCGCCCATGCGCTTGCGGCCCATCACGCCAAAGATGATGGCCAGGATGGACAGCACGGTGGTGAAATACTGAACCACCGGGATGAACCCGCCGACGATGCCGAGAATGCCGCACACCAGGGCGGCGATGGAGAGATTCTTGCCGGTGTTCGAGCTAACCTGAGACACAACACTCACTCCTTCTTTTTCCGTTGGGAAATTTCCTCACTCGTTAACCTCGTTAACAATAACAGTTTTTTTACATTCTGTCAATTGTTTTTTCGCGAAGGAAAACCGCGCGGCTGGGCCGCAGCTGGACAGAATTCCGAAATTCGCAGCAGAAATGCAGGAAAATGGACCCGTATGACGGATGGCGCAGGCCCGGCCGGATTTGACGCCGCGGGTGCGAGCGTGTATAATAGCAGTACAAGAAAAAAAGGAGGGGTACCTCATATGAACATGCTTGCAGTCGCGGTGGAACACTACCTCCAGAGCCAGGAGTGGCACTATAAGTTCGAGGAAGAGCGCAACCTCTTTACCATGACGATGGGCCTGAAGAAGATCGACTCCTCCAAGATCTACATCCGCATCGGCGAGGACTACGTCACCACCTACGCGATGCTGCCCACGCACGTGCGCGAGGACAAGCGGGACGTCGTCTGCCGCTACATCACGCGCGCCAACTACGGCCTGCGCAACGGCAACCTGGAGATGGATCTGGACGACGGCGAAGTGCGCTACAAGACCTATTTCTACGCCAAGAACCGCATCCCCAACCAGGAGGAGATCGAGCGCTATGTGGACATCAGCTTCCTGACGCTGGACCGCTATGCGGAAGGGCTGATGAAGATCCTCTACGCGGACCTGGACGACAAGGCGGCCATCCAGCTGGTCGAGGGCTGAGAGGCTTTTTGGGCGCCCGTTCTTCCCAAGGGCTGGGAGAGAACGGGCGCTTTTTTGCGCGCATTTCTTTACCTTGCGCGCTTGCAGTTTCCGCGGGATGCGTGTAAAATCAGATGGAATGCAAATGAGGAGGGAAATCCATGCTTTACGACGCGATTGCGCCGCTCCTTCCCGGCGTGCAGAAGCCTGCGCGCTACACGGGCGGCGAGGTCAACATGGTGAAGAAGAATCCGGAAGCGGTTCGGGTTCGCTTTGCGTTCTGCTTTCCGGATACTTACGAGGTCGGCATGTCGCACCTGGGCATGAAGATCCTTTACCATATCCTGAACAAGCGGGAGGAGTTCTACTGCGAGCGCGTCTTTGCGCCTTGGATGGACATGGAGCGCGCCATGCGGGAGAACCAGATCCCGCTCTATTCCCTGGAGACGTTCACGCCCGTGCGGGACTTTGACCTGGTGGGCTTTACGCTCCAGTACGAGATGAGCTATACCAACGTCCTCAACATGCTGGACCTTGCGGGCATCCCCATGACCTGGAGGGAGCGGGACGCGGTGGACGCGCCCTTTGTCGTCTGCGGCGGGCCGTGCGCGTTCAACCCCGAGCCCCTTGCGGACTTTGTGGACTTGTTCATGGTGGGCGACGGCGAGGAGCAGATCCTGGAGCTGTGCGAGCACTACGACGCCTGGAAGGCGCGCGGCGGCACGCGCGAGGAGTTCCTGCTGGAGATGGCCAACATCGAGGGCAATTACGTTCCGCGCTTCTACGAGGCGCAGTACGACGGGGCGGGCGAATTTGCGGGCCTTGTGCGCACGCGGGACGATGTGCCCGCGCGCATCCGCAAGCGCTGCATCCCGGACCTGGACCACGCGGACTACCCGGACCGCATCATCGTGCCCTTCACGGAGATCGTGCACGACCGGGTCATGCTGGAGGTGGCGCGCGGCTGCACGCGCGGCTGCCGCTTCTGCCAGGCGGGGATGCTCTACCGGCCGCAGCGCGAGCGCAGCCTCGAGCGCCTGACGGACCTTGCGCGCAAGCTGCTGGCCAGCACGGGCTACGAGGAGATGAGCCTTTCCTCCCTGTCCACGGGCGACTATTCGCACCTGCCGGAGCTGGCGCGCGCGCTGGTGGAGGAGCACGGCTGCAAAAAGGTCGCCATCTCCCTGCCCTCGCTGCGCATCGACTCCGTGCTCGGGGAGACGCTGGAGCAGACGCAGTCCGTCCGCAAGACGGGCCTGACCTTTGCCCCGGAGGCCGGCACGCAGCGCCTGCGCGACGTCATCAACAAGGGCGTGACCGAGCAGCAGCTCTACGACAGCGTGCACGACGCCTTCTCCAAGGGCTGGAGCGGGGTCAAGCTCTACTTCATGATCGGCCTGCCCACGGAGACGCAGGAGGACCTGGACGGCATCGCGCACCTGGCGCAGGTCGTGCTGGACGCCTACTTCGCCGTGCCCAAGGAGCAGCGGCAGAAGGGCCTGCGCGTGGGCGTGAGCGCGTCCTCGTTCGTGCCCAAGCCCTTTACGCCCTTCCAGTGGGAGCCGCAGAACTCCATCGAGGAACTGCAGGAGAAGCAGCACTACCTCAAGGAGAAGCTCCATATGCGCTCGGTGAACTTCAACTGGCACGAGCCGCACCTCTCCTTCCTGGAGGCGGCCTTTGCCCGCGGGGACCGGCGGCTCTGCGCGGTCCTGCGCGCGGCGCACGCGCGGGGCTGCAAGTTCGACGGCTGGACCGAGGCCTTTGACTTCGAGGCCTGGATGGGCGCCTTTGCCGACTGCGGCCTCACCTGTGCGCAGTTCGCGCAGAAGCGCTTCGCCCTGGACGCGCCCCTGCCCTGGGATCACATCGACGCGGGCGTGACCAAGGCGTTCCTTCGCCGCGAGTGGGAGAAGGCCCTGCGCGGCGAGGTCTCGCCGGACTGCCGCATCCACTGCCACGGCTGCGGCATCAACCAGTTCTGCAAGGGGGTGTGCAAGTCGTGCGAATGATCGCGGAATTTGAGAAGCTGGGCCGCATGAGCTGGTTCTCCCACCTGGACCTGCAGAGCACCATGCAGCGCGCCCTGCGCCGGGCGGACCTGCCCGTGCGCTATTCGCAGGGATACAATCCCCACGTCAACCTCGCCTTTGCCACGGCGCTCTCCGTGGGCGCGCAGAGCCGCTGCGAGCTGATGGACGTCGAGCTGGAGGAAGCCGTCGCCCCGGAGGCGTTCGCCCAGCGGCTGAACGCCTGCCTGCCCGAGGGGCTCAAGATCCGCCGGGCGCGCCTGGCGGACGACCACGCGCCCGCGCTCACCGCGCGCATGGCGGAGGCGGGCTACGAGGTCCGCGTGCCGGGCCTGGACCTGCGCGCGAAGGTCGAAGGGTTCCTCGCCTCGGGCGAGGTCATCGTGGAAAAGCGCAGCAAGAAGGGCGTTAAGCCCGTGAACATCCGGCCCATGGTGCACGCGCTCGCCTGCGAATGGGACGGCGAAAATTCCAAGCTGACCATGATCCTGGAGCAGACGAACGCCAACAGCCTCAAGGCCGAGCTCCTGCTGCAGGCGCTGGGCGCGGGGGAGCGCTATGCCTGCCTGCGCACGGGCCTGTACGCACAGGGCGCGCAGGGCGAGCGCGTGGAACTCTTTGAGGCGGCGAAGGAATGAAAAAGGAAATCCTGATCGACCGGGAAAAGGGCCTGACCCGCGTGGCGATCCTGGAGGACGAGGAGCTGTGCGAGTTCTACCTCGAGCGCGAGGGCGCGGAAAAGCTCGCCGGCAACATCTACAAGGGCCGCGTGCAGAACGTGCTGCGCGGTATGCAGGCCGCCTTTGTGGACATCGGCACGGGGAAGAACGCCTTCCTCTACCTGGGGGACGAGGGCCCGGACAAGCGCGACCTCGCCTTCCCCGGACAGGAGGCGCTTGTCCCCGCGGCGCGGCAGGAGCGCGTCGTCGCCAATCAGGACCTGCTTGTGCAGGTCGTCAAGGAGCCGGATGGGACCAAGGGCGCGCGGCTCTCGACGCACATCACGCTGCCCGGGCGCTATGTCGTCCTCGCGCCGCAGATGGACTATGTCGGCGTCTCCCGCCGCATCGCGCAGGAGGGGGAGCGCCAGCGCCTCAAGGCCGAGGCCGAGCGCGTAAAGCCCGCGGGGATGGGCCTGATCGTGCGCACCGCCGCGGAGGGCCGCAGCGGGGAGGACTTCCTTGAGGACGTGCGGGAGCTCACCGCGCTGTGGGAGCAGATCGTCGGCCGCGTGCGCGCGGGGCGCGCGCCCTGCTGCGTGCACCGGGACGAGGACCTGATCACCCGGACGCTGCGCGACCTGCTCACGGGCGACGTGGACCGCATCGTGCTGGCGGACGCGGCCGAGGCCGAGCGCGTGCGGGACGCGCTGCGCGTGTTCGCGCCGGCGCTGTCCGAGCGCGTGGACTGCTATGCGGGCGGGCTGCCGCTCTTTGACGCCTACCGCATCGAGAGCCGCCTCGAAAAGGCGCTGCAGAAGAAGGTCTGGCTCCGAAACGGCGGCTACCTGTACATCGAGGCGACCGAGGCGCTGACGGTCATCGACGTCAACACGGGGAAGTTCGTCGGCTCCCGGGACCTGCAGGACACGGTCTTCCGCCTCAACTGCGAGGCCGCGCGCGAGATCGCGCGGCAGGTGCGCCTGCGGGACATCGGCGGCATCATCGTCATCGACTTCATCGACATGCAGAGCGAGGAGAACCGGCAGAAGCTCGTCGAGGTGCTGCGCGAGGCCTTCCGCCGCGACCGGAACAAGGTCAACGTCGCGGGCCTTACGTCCCTGGGCCTTGTGGAGATGACGCGCAAGCGGATGCGCACGCCCCTGAGCGCCGGGCTGCAGCGCGCCTGTCCCTGCTGCGGCGGCACGGGCCGCGTCCTGCAGCCCGAGCACACCGCGCGCCGCGCCCTGCGCGACGTGCGCCGCCTGCGCGCCTCCGGAACCGAGGGGGAGATCGTGCTCAGCGCCAACGCCGAGGTGCTCGGGGCGGCGCGCGCCCTCGCGCCGGCGGGGGGCGTGTACCTCCAGCCCGACGCGCGCAAGGGCCCCAACGACTTCCACGTCGAGACAAAGCCCAAGGGCAGCTGCCGGGGCCTGGAATACCTCGAATAGGAGGGCGATGCGCCATGCAGACCTGGTGGATTCTCTTTGCGGCAAATCTGCTGCTGCCGCTGATGATGCTGGGAATCGGCGGCTGGTTCGGCAAACATCCGCCCAGGAAGATCAATCACTTTGTGGGCTACAGGACCCCGATGTCCATGAAAAACGAGGCGACCTGGGCCTTTGCCCACAGGGCGTGCGGCCGGCTCTGGCTGCGCCTTGGCGCGGCGCTGCTGCCCGCGTCCGCGCTCGGCATGCTCTGCGTGCTCGGCAGGGGCGAGGGGACGGTGGGCACCGTGGGCGCGGGGATCTGCCTTGCGCAGTGCGCCGCGATGCTCGGGAGCATCTTCTTCGTCGAGCGCGCCCTGCGCCGCGCGTTTCCGGACGGGGGAGCGCGCCGCGACAAAACTTAAACTTCGCAAATCCTCCCGATTCCTTGACAGAAGCTGGGGAGGATGCTATACTATTTGCGCCGCTTGAGCAGGGTCGGCAATCGCGCGCCCCGGAACCCCGGGCTGCGCAACCCGTATCAGCGAGATTGGGTAGAGGAGGTGCTACCAGAAATGTTTGCGATCATCAAGACCGGCGGAAAGCAGTTCCGCGTGCAGAACGGCGACGTCATCTTCGTCGAGAAGCTCAACGCCGCCGAGGGCGAGACCGTCAAGTTCGACGTTCTCCTGCTCGACAACGACGGCGAGACCAAGATCGGCACGCCCCTTGTGGAGGACGCCAACGTCACCGGCAAGGTGCTCGGCCACGGCAAGGCCGCCAAGATCCTGGTCTACAAGTACAAGTCCAAGAAGAACTACCGCCGCCGCGCGGGCCATCGCCAGCCCTTCACCAAGGTGGAGATCACCATTGGCTAAGGCATGACGACGGTAACCATTCGCCATCAGGGCGGCAAGATTGTCGGCTTTTCGGCAAAGGGCCACACGGGCTATGCCGAGGAGGGAGAGGACATCGTCTGCGCCGCGGTTTCGGCCATCACGCAGACCGCCATGATGGGACTCAAACGCTTTGCACCCGATACCCGGGCCCGCTGGCGGGAAGGGGACGCTCCCCTCTTGGAGGTGGAGGTCCCGCACCCCACGCGGGAGACGGAGGTCATCCTCACGACCATGGTCATCGGGCTAGAGGACATCCTTTCGGGCGTGCCGCAGTACGTCCGCATACTCCACACTGGATCGGAGGTGGAATCAAAATGATGAATCTTCAGCTGTTCGCTCACAAGAAGGGAATGGGCTCCACCCGCAACGGCCGCGACTCCGAGGCCAAGCGCCTGGGCGTCAAGCGCGCGGACGGTCAGTTCGTTCTGGCCGGCAACATCCTCGTGCGCCAGCGCGGAACCAAGATCCATCCCGGCATGAACGTCGGCATCGGCAAGGACGATACGCTCTTTGCGACCGCCAACGGCGTGGTCCGCTTCGAGCGCAAGGGCCGCGACGACAAGCAGGTCAGCGTCTACCCCAGGGAAGAGGCTGTCGCTGCGCAGTAATCGCAATCCGACAAGAAAAAAACCCGGCTGCGCCCCGCAGCCGGGTTTTTTTGCAGTTTCAGGAGAAGAAATCATGCTCGTCTTTGAAAATTGTGAAATCGATCTGGAAAACACGTTCCACTGCGGCCAAACCTTCCGCTGGAAGCGGCGCGGGGACGGCAGCTTCGCGGGAAACGTGCTCGGCCGCGCCGTCCGCGCGCAGGTGCGGGACGGCGCGCTCTGCCTCCTGGGCGCGGCGGAGGAGGACGCGCCGTTTTGGCGCGCGTATTTCGACCTGGACAGCGACTATGCCGCGCTCCTCGCGCCCGTGATGGACGACCACCTGCGCGGCGCGCTCTGGGACTGCCGCGGCATCCGGCTGCTGAACCAGCCCTTCTTTGAGGTGCTGTGCAGCTTCCTCCTCTCGGCAAACAACAACATGCGCCGCATCGAGGGAATCGTGGACCGCTTCTGCGCCATCATGCCCGCGGACGAGAACGGCCTGCACGCATTTCCCGGGCCGCAGGACGTGCTGGATGCGGGGCGGGCCTGGGTGGACAGCATCGGCGCGGGATACCGCGCGCCCTACCTCTACGAGGCGGCCGAGCGCGTTGCGGCGGGGTTCGACGGGGCCTGCCTGCGGGACCTGCCCTACGAAGAGGCCTGCCGGCGCATCCGGGAGTTCCGGGGCGTCGGGGAGAAGGTCGCCGACTGCGTGCTCCTCTTCTCCTGCGGGCAGCGCGCGGCCTTTCCCGTGGACACCTGGATGGAGAAGGTGCTCTGCGGCTGGTACGGCCTGCACGGCACGCGCGCGAGCCTCAAGCGCCAGGCCATGGCGCGCTTTGGGGACTGCGGGGGCATCGCGCAGCAGTACCTCTTCGCCTACGCCGTGCGCAGGAAGGCGCGTGCCTAGCCGTCCTGCGCGATGACGATGCGCGGGGAGGCGTCCTCGTCCAGCCACTGCACCAGCGCCGTCAGGTCCGCCTTCTCCAGCGCGATGCAGCCGGAGGTGGGCTCGTCCCCCACGTGCAGGAAGATCGCCGAGCCCTTGCCCGGCTCCGCCTCCTGGCCGTAGTTGTACTCCACAACGACCGCAAGGGCGTAGGCCGTGGGGCTGTTGGCGAGCCGTTCGGCGGAGGACCAGTCGCGCTCCGCCTCGCCCTCCACCCACTGGTTGTAGAGGCGGGAGTCCGGGTCGTCCACCCAGAAGCTCTCCTGCGTCACCGCGCGGAAGGGGTAGTCCGGATTGGGCGTCTCCTCGCTGCCAAAGGCAAAGCCCAGGCGGAAGATGCCCGCGGGCGTGCGCTTGTCGCCCTCGCGCTTGGCGGAGGACACGCCCTTTTCCCCGACAAAGCCGGAGAAGCCCAGCGCCTTTACCCAGATGCCGTCCTCACCCTTGTCATAGGCGTAGACGCGGCAGGCGGAGCCGTCCGCAAGAACCAGCACGAGCTGATCGTACGTTAGGGTCGCAAGATCCCGACCCAGGCCCTCCATCACGCGGGAGAGCGTGGGCGGCTGCGCGGGCGCCGTGGCCGTGAGCGCAGGCGTCGCCTCGGCGGGCGTGGGCGCGGCGGTCGGGGAGGCGGCAGGCGTCGCCGCCGCAGAGGGGAGCGGGGAAGGCTCCGGCGCGGCGCTGGGGGCCGCGGTCTGCGCGCTGGGCAGGGGCGCGGGCGACGGGGTCTCGCCCGATGGGGTCGCGCCCGGCGAAGGCGACGGACGCAGCTCCACCACGGGCGCGGGACCGGCGCAGCCGCACAGCAGGCAGAGCATGAGGGCGATGCAGAGAAAAATCCGGGTTTGCTTCATGGTTTCCCTCCTTCATGGGCAAAAGGATAGCAGAAAGCGCCGGGGCTGTCAAAGCAAAGGCGCAAATTGGCTTGAAGGCGCGCGCGTTTTTTGCTAGAATAGCGTTGGAAAAGAGGAGGTGTGTGCGGCATGGAAGGCGAAAAGCCGATTTCTCTGCGGGAGATCGCGCAGATCGCGGGCGTATCCGTTGCGACGGTCTCGCGCGTGATCCACAAAAATGGAAGGTTTTCCAAGGAAACGGAGGCGCGCGTGCGCGAGGTGATCGAGCGCTATCACTACAGCCCGGACATCACCGCCCAGTCCATGCGCACAAAGCGCATCCCGGCGGTGGGCATTCTCTACCCGGACCTTGCGAACCAGCACCTGGCGGAGATCGTCGTGGACCTGGAGGAGCGCTTCTTCGACCTGGGGTACGCCACCTTCATCTGCGGCACGCGGGGCAACGCCGCGCGGGAGGAGGCCTACATCCAGCTCCTGCGCCAGCACAAGGTCAGCGGCCTGATCTTCCTGTTCGGCGCGCGCGTCGACCACCGCGCGGAGATCGGCCCCCTGCCCAAGGTCTACATCGGCCGCACGCCCAGCTATTTGCAGGACCTGGACGACAGGACCGTGGTCATCGAGACCGACCACGTGCACAGCGGCTACATGGCGGCCAACCACCTGCTGGAGCGCGGATGCCGCAGGATCCTCTTCCCCACGCGCAGGCCCCTGGCGACCAACCTGCTCCAGGGGCGGGAGAAGGGCTTTTCCCGCGCGCTGATCGAGCACGGCATCGAAAACCCCGAGGCGTACATGGTCATCGTCAACGGCTTTAAGGAAGAGCACGGATACCGCAGCGCCAAGGAATGGATCGAGAAGGGCCTGGACTTTGACGGCATCTGCGCCAACAACGACCGCTTTGCCATCGGCTGCATGCGCGCGCTGATCGAGGGCGGCATCTCCATCCCGGAGCAGGTCCGCGTTCTGGGCCATGACGACACGCTCTTTGCGCGCTACAACCTCAAGCGCCTGAGCTCCATCCGCGACCCGCTGGAGTCCTTCTGCGACCTGGCCATCGACTCCCTGGTCAGCATGATGGAGGGCCAGACCCCCGAACAGAATCACTATGTGCTGCAGGGCCGCGTCATCCGGCGCGAAACCACCTGAGGCGCTCCCGGCCGAATCTGCGGAAAGGGCGCGCCGTTCCTTCCCGCCCGGGCGGCGCTGCGCGGAATAAGGCGGACGCTCCCCCGCATAGAAATGGGACAAACGGACATGCGGGAGGAGCGGAGAGAGCATGAATCGAGAGGTACAGCGCACGTTTGTGCTCCTTAGGCAGCTGGGCAGCGGCCGGGAGTCGGGATACGCGCGGGCGGAGACCCGCGATGGCAGCGTCAAACTCAACCTGGTGGTGCAGGGCTTCGGCCGCAATGCCGCGCCGTATGCCTTTGGCCTGACGCAGGAGGGGCTCCTGCCCCTGGGCGCGCTCAACATGGACGCGCGCGGGCAGGGCGGCATCGCCGCCGCGCTCAGCCCCACGGACTTCCGGCAGATGCAGATGCTGCTGGTGGCCGTGTGCAGCAGCGGCGAGGCGCAGATCCCCCTGGCCGGGACGGTGGGGCGCGGCGGCTGGATCGACTGGGCGCAGGTGCGCGAGGCGATCGCCGGCTTCCTGTGCCCAACGCCAACGCCGCTGACGGAGACGGCCCCGGCGCAGCCAGAAGCGCCCCAGGCGCAGGAAGCGCCCCAGGCACAAGAAACGCCGCAGGCCCTGGAAGCGCCTCGGGCGTCGGAAACGCCCCAGGCGCCGGAAACGCCGCAGCCGGAGGCCCCGGCCGCGGAGGAGGCGCCTGCCCCGGAAGCGCCGGCGGCGGAGGCGGCCCCCGCCCCGGAGGCGGCCCCCGCCCCGGTGGCGCCCGCAGAAGAGCCGGCGCAGCCCGCGACGGCCGAGCCGGAAACCGGGGACCTGCCCGCGGCGGAGGAGACCGACCTCTACGACCTGCCGGCGCAGATGGACCCCATGACCGAGGCGGAGAACGCGCTGCGCACGCCCCTGCCCGAGGAGGAGCGGCGCGAGATCCCCGCCCTGCTGCGCAGCGCCTATTGGCCGCAGGCGCTTTGGCCGCTGCACGACCTCTTCGAGCGGTTCGAGGAGGTGACGCCCTTCCCGGGGGAGGAGGACACGGTCTACATCCGCGTGCCCCTGGGGGACGCCTACGAGGAGATCGACCACTACCTGGTCGGCGCCAAGGTCGGCGAGGGATGGGTGGTCGGCGTGGGCTACCTCCTGCCCGGAGCCTGGCAGGAGACGCCGCCGCCCGGCATGGCGGGCTACGAGTGGAAGGACGGATACTGGCAATCCTGGCAATATGTGGACCCTGAATCGGAGCGCGCAGAGGAGTGAGCGCGCCAAAAGATTCGCCAAGGGGCCCCGGCGCGCTGCGCCGGGGCCCCTTGGCGTCCGTGAAAGGAACGCACTCTTTTTGGTGAATTGACAGCGAACAAAAAATGCGGTATACTGTCCAAGTTTGTTAAGGTTGTGAAAAACGTGAATTCACAACTTGTTCATAGCCTGTTCAAAGCGGACCGGTATACTGTTGAGGAAAGGTTAAGTCCGTGAACGGTTGCGCGGGCGAGGATTAAGGAGGGCAAGAGCATGATCGAACTCAAGCACGTAACCAAGCGTTACGGTGCCAAGTGCGCGGTCGACGACATTTCGTTTACGATCAACAAGGGAGAGGTGCTGGGCTTCCTGGGCCGCAACGGCGCGGGAAAGAGCACGACGATGAACATGATCACCGGCTACATCTCCGCCAGCGAGGGACAGATCACCCTGGACGGCATGGATGTGCTGGAGCAGCCGCGAGAGGTCAAGCGCCGCATCGGCTACCTGCCCGAACAGCCGCCGCTCTACATGGACATGACGGTGGAGGAGTACCTCAAGTTCGTCTGCGACATCAAGGAAGTGCGCAAGAAGAGCCAGAAGGCGCACCTGGACGACCTGTACAACCTGGTCAAGATCACGGACGTGCGCCACAGGCTGATCAAGAACCTGTCCAAGGGCTACAAGCAGCGCGTGGGCCTTGCCCAGGCGCTGGTGGGCAACCCGGACGTGGTCATCATGGACGAGCCCACGGTGGGCCTGGACCCCAAGCAGATCATCGAGATCCGCAAGCTGATCTCCGGCCTTGGGCAGAACCACACGGTCGTGCTCTCCTCGCACATCCTGCACGAGGTTGCGGATGTGTGCGACCGGGTGGTCATCATCAACAAGGGCCGAATCGTCGCGCAGGACACGCTGGCGAACCTGACGCAGGGCATCGGCGAGGCGATCCGCCTGACGGTGCGCGTCGTCGGGCCGGAAAAGCCGGTGCAGCGCCTTCTGCACGACGTGCCGGGCGTCAAGTACGTCGAGGCCCTGGGCAGCAAGGAACTGGGCAGCATGGACTATGTGGTCGAGAGCGACAGCAAGACGGACGTGCGCCGGCCCATGGTCAACGCCATCCTTTCGGCGGGCTATTCGCTGCTCATGCTCAAGCCCATGGACGTCACGCTGGAGGACATCTTCCTGCAGCTGACGAGCGAAGATAAGGGAGGAATCTAACGATGCTGGCGGTATTCAAGCGCGAGCTGCAATCCTATTTCTATTCCGCGATCGGCTACGTGTTTATGGGCTGTTTCCTGGTCATCGCGGGCATCTTCTTCGCCTTTGGCAACGTGCTGAGCGCCAGCTCCTCCGTCGGCACGCTCTTTTCGAACGTCTCGTTCATCTTCATCCTGATCGTGCCGATCCTGACCATGCGCCTGATGAGCGACGAGAGGCGGTCCAAGTCGGACCAGCTCCTTTTGACCTCGCCCCTGTCGCTGTGGTCGATCGTCTGCGGCAAGTTCCTCGCGGCGTGCGCGGTGTTCTTCCTGACGCTGGTGTGCACCGGGCTGTACGTCATCATCCTCTCGGTCTACGGCAACGTTTCAGCCATTGAGGTGTTTGTCAACTATCTGGGCTTCTTCCTGATGGGCTGCTGCCTGATCGCGGTGGGCCTGTTCATGTCCAACCTTTCGGAAAACCAGGTGGCCTCGGCCATCAGCACGTTTGTGGTGATCCTGTTTTTGTACCTGCTGGATTCGATCATTGCGTCCATGTCCAGCGTGACGATGCTGTCCTGGCTGTGCACGGCGCTGGAGTGGGTCTCCCTCTTTGCGCGGTTTACGGATTTCTCTTCGGGAATTTTGAGCCTTACGGGCGTGATCTACATGATCAGCTTTGCGGGGGTCTTCCTGCTGCTGACGGTGTACACGACCGAAAAGAGAAGATGGAGTGAGGGTTAAGACCATGAGCAATGAGCAGAAAAACGAGCAGAAGCAGAAGAAGACCTCTTTGTTCAGCTCCAGAAGGCTGCGCCACGGCGGCTTTGCCACGCTGCTTGTTGTGGCGGTCATCGTCATCACGATCCTGCTGAACATCGTCATCTCGACCTTGGACAACGTCTGGGGCCTTTCCTACGACCTCTCCAGCAACCGGCTCTACACCATCTCGGAGCAGACGGAGCGCGTGGTCTCGGCCATCGACGAGCCGGTGCACATCTACGCGCTGATGCAGACGGGTTCGGAGTCCCAGACCGTGGAAAACCTGCTGGAAAACTACCGCCGCCTGGCGCCGGACTACATCACCGTGACGGTCGTGGACCCCATCCAGAACCCGACCTTTGCCCAGCAGTTCACCAGCGAGAGCCTTTCGGTCAACTCCGTCATCGTCACCAACGAGGACGGCTCGCGCTACCGCGTCATCGACCAGTACGACATGTATGAGTTTGGGTACACCAGCTCCTACCAGCTCACGCTGCGCTCCTTCATCGGCGAGCAGAAGCTGACCAACGCCATCTCCTTTGTCACGGCGGACGAGATCAACAACGCCTACTTCCTCACCGGCCACCAGGAGGCCTCCGTCAGCGACCTGAGCTACCTTGTGGACTACATCGAGGGCGAGAACCTGGTCGTGGACAGCATCTCCCTCACCGACATGGACAAGCTCAAGCAGGGTGACATCCTCATCATCGCCGCCCCGCAGACGGACCTGAGCGAGGACGAGCGCGTGGCCATCCGCTCCTTCCTGGAGAACGGCGGCTACATGCTGTACCTGACGGACGCCACCTGTCCGGAGCTGCCCGGGTTTGAGTCGCTGCTCGACCTGTACGGCATCTCCGTGGATCACACCCTCGTCATCGAGGGCAACGAGAACGCCTACTACCGCAGCCCGGCCTACATCGTGCCCACGGCGGAGGACCACGCCGTGACCGCGGGCCTGACCGAGAACGAGCAGGTCGCGGTGCTGCCCTATGCGACCTCCCTGTCGCTGCCGGCCATCGAGCACGACGACATTGAAGCCCAGGCGATCCTGACGACCTCCGCGGATTCCTACGCCAAGGTGGACCTGAACTCCACGGTCGTGGAGCAGGAGGAAGGCGACCTGAGCGGCCCGCTGAACGTGGGAATCGCCCTGCGCGAAATCGATATGGACGGCAACGACGCGGGCGCCAAGATCGTGGTCTTCGGCAGCGCCGGATTCGTGACCTCCTCCACCTTCTACGGCATTTCGGGCAATACGGACCTGCTGCTGGGCGCCATCCGCTGGATGAACGGCGAGACGGATACCGTGACCATCATCGGCAAGAACCTGATGACCAACAGCCTGCGCTTTACGAGCACGGCGGAGATGTACGCCATGGCCGGCGTCGGCGTGTTCCTCATGCCCATTGTGGTGCTGGCGGCGGGCGTTGTGGTCTGGCTGAAAAGGAGGCACCTGTAAATGGCAGACGAACCCCGCAGAACCGAGGACTTGCAGGAAGAGGAGCCGGTGGAGAAGATTGACCTTGGCGCCTCCCTGCGAAAGGAACACAAGGCGAAAAAGCCCGTCAACCGCCTGGCCGTCCTGGTGACGGCCGGCGCGGTCATCGTCCTTGCGGCGGTGCTGGCGCTCTTCCTGCCGGGCCTGCTGAACCAGGAGGAGGAGAACGTGCAGACCGAGTCGCAGGCCGTCGCGCTCTCCGACCACGTCACGGAGGACGTCGTCAGCATCCACATCGACGGCGAAAACACCTTCACCATCACCAAGGAGGAGGTCACCGCCGAGGACGGCACTGCGGACGAGGTCTTCCACGTGGACATCATGGACGATGCGCAGCTCAACCAGAGCACCTGCTCGGCTGCCTTTGTCAACGCGGCGGACATGGAGGCTGACCAGCTCGTGGAGGCCGATGCGCAGGATCTCTCGACCTACGGCCTGGACACCCCCTCCTGCACGCTGACGGTCAACTACAGCGACAATACCTCCCTGGTGCTGGAGCTGGGCGATGTGCAGTCCCTCACCGGCCAGATCTACGCCTGCGTGCAGGGCGAAAACGACGTCTACATCCTGCGGCCCTACTTTGCGAACATCTTCGGCGGCTCGCTCCTGCGCTACCGCAGCCTGGAGATGCCGGAGATCAGCACGGACATCACGAACACCGCCTCCGTCGTCATCGAGCAGGAGGGGCAGGACCGCATCACCTTCCAGCCCGCGGAGAACCCCACCACCTTTGCAACCGGCACCTGGCAGATGACCGAGCCGCGCACGCTCTGGCTGGACAGCGGCGCGGTCAGCGAGCTGGTGATGAGCGTGAGCGACTGCGGCCTGTATGAGTACCTGGGCACGGTGGATGACCTCGCCGACTACGGCCTGGATACCCCCTGGTTCTCCATCACGGTGACGGACCTGGACGGCTCCTCCCGCACGCTGCACCTGGGCGACCTGGTGGAGGGCGACGACATCCACTATTACTGCACCATTGACGACACCAACGACGTATTCACCATCAGCACGTCCTACCTCGCGTTTGCAGAGGACTTCCAGGTGACCCATTACCTGGATATGTTCACCAACATCATCAGCATCACGGAGGTCGACCGCGTGGACGTCACCGACGGCGCGACCGCCTACACCATGACCATCGAGCGCCAGGAGCAGTACGACGAGGACGGGGCGCTCAAGACCCTGGCCAACGGCTCGCCCGATTACCTGGAGACCTTCTTCCTGGACGGCGCCGAGGTGCAGGAGGACGCCTTCAAGACGGCCTACCAGACCATCATCGGCGTGACGATCTCGGGCCTTGTGGACGAGGAGCTCGTCGACGAGAGCCAGACGCCCGTGCTCACGGTGACCTATACCTTCAACAACGGCACCGAGCCCATCACCGTGGAGTACCTGCCCTACGACATCAACAACTACTGCGTCCGCCGCGAGGGCAGCGTGGACCTGATCTGCAAGAAGGACCAGGTGGACTCCATCCTGCCCACGATGGCAGACCTTGCCGCGGGCAACCTCGACGAGGAAGAGGAATAACCTCCCGAATCTTGCACGACAAAAAGCGCGCAGGGCGAACGCCCTGCGCGCTTTCCGTTTACGGGTTGCCGATGCGCTGGCGCGCTTCCAGGTGGCGCCGGACGACCGCCTCGTAGAGCACGGGGCGGCGCTCGGGGGCGGGCGCGGACTCCGGCGGCCCGGCGGGCGCGCCCGCCGCGTCCTGGATGGTGGTCGTGGGGTTGCGCAGCGTCCGCAGGGCGACCCAGCGGTCCCCTTCGCGCGTGCGCGCGGCCTTGGCGGCAGCGCCGCCTGCGTATGTACTCGATCGTTCCATGGCAGATGCTCCTTTCTTGCGGGCCTTTGCCCTCCGTCCATCCTATGCGCCGTCCGGGCTTGTTGACACGGGAGCGCTTTGCTATAATGAAACCGAGAAAGACCCGATGCAGAACGAAAAAAACGGGGAGGCAGAACAGAGTGAAAAAATACATCGTCGCATTGGACCAGGGCACGACCAGCTCCCGCGCGGTGGTCGTCGACGCCAGCGGCGCGGTCGTGGCCGCGCACGGGATCGAGTTCCCGCAGATCTATCCCAAGCCCGGCTGGGTCGAGCACGATCCGCAGCAGATCCTCTCTTCGCAGGTCGAGGCCCTGCGCCAGGCCGTGAAGAAGGCGGGCATCGCCCCGGAGGAGATCGCCGCCATCGGCATCACGAACCAGCGCGAGACCACGATCCTCTGGGATCGAAAGACCGGCAAGCCCGTGTGCAACGCCATCGTCTGGCAGTGCCGGCGCACGGCCGAGGAGATCGAGCGCCTCAAGGCCGAGGGCGCGGAGCCCATGATCCGCGAAAAGACGGGCCTTGTGCCGGACGCCTACTTCTGCGCCACGAAGATCCAGTGGATTCTGCGCAACGTCCCGGGCGCGCGCGTCGCCGCGCAGGCGGGGGAGCTGCTCTTTGGCACGGTGGACGCCTGGCTGATCTGGAACCTCACGCGCGAGCACGTCCACGTCACCGACGTCTCCAACGCCTCGCGCACGATGCTCTTCAACATCCACACCCTTGCCTGGGACGACGAACTGCTCGAGCGCATGGAGATCCCCCGCGCCATCCTGCCCGAGGTCGTGGACTCCAGCGGCGTGATCGGGACCCTGGACAAGGAGATCCTCGGCGCGGAGATCCCCATCGCGGGCATCGCGGGCGACCAGCAGGCGGCGCTCTTTGGCCAGGCGTGCTTCGACCGGGGCATGGTCAAGACGACGTACGGCACGGGCGGATTCCTGCTCATGCAGACCGGCGAGGAGGCCGTCGCCTCGCAGAACGGCCTGCTGACAACCGTGGCCTGGCGCATGGGCGGAAGGACCGAGTACGCCCTGGAGGGATCGGTCTTTGTCGCCGGGGCCGTCGTGCAGTGGCTCCGGGACGAGATGAAGCTCATCGGCTCGGCGGCGGAGTCCGAGGCCGTCGCCCTGTCCGTGCCGGATACGGCCGGGGTCTACCTCGTCCCGGCCTTTACGGGCCTGGGCGCGCCCTATTGGGACATGTACGGCCGCGGGACCCTCGTGGGCCTGACGCGCGGGGCCGGCCGCGCGCACATCGTCCGCGCCGCGCTGGAGGCCATCGCCTTCCAGACCGCGGACGTCATGGAGGCCATGGCGCGCGACAGCGCCACGCCCCTTTCCCAGATGCGGGCCGACGGCGGCGCCAGCGCGAACGAGTTCCTGATGCAGTTCCAGGCGGACATCCTGGGCGTTCCCGTGGTGCGGCCGGCCGTGACGGAGACCACGGCCCTGGGCGCCGCGCTGCTGGCGGGCCTTGCCGTGGGATTCTGGGAGAGCCGCGAGCAGGTCCGCGCGATCTGGCGCGCAGAAAAGGTTTTCCAGCCGAAGTTTGTCGAGGACGAGCGCGCAGCGCGCCTCAAGCAGTGGCACCGCGCGGTGCTGCGCGCCATGCGCTGGGCGGAATGATGTCGACTGCGTCGGGATTCTGTCGAATGAAACGAAGGGGAAGGCCGCCTTTGACAAAATTTGACAAATCCCGACAGTAGTTTTTTCTTCGCCATTTCCTCGGAAAAGATGAAGCGCCGCAGAGCGGAAAGGGGAACACAGCAAGAGAATTTCAAGTAATGCATGATTGTTTGCGCGCTAAATCCGCAAAAAAGCACATAAACCAGTTGACGAGCGGAGGAATTTGGTCTAAAATACTCTCATCTGAAAAGGGAGCAACTTTCAAACATGCCTGCTGAAATTTATACGGAAAGTATCTTTTATCGGGCGAGGGAGAAAGCGCTCCGAGAACGATTGATGAGGAGGCGTCTTCTGGTGGAAAAGATCAAGGTTCTTATTGCGGATGACAGCACGGTCGTGCTGGAAGTGCTCAGCTCCTATCTTCAGGACAAGGAAGACATCGAGGTCGTGGGCACGGCGGAGGACGGGCTGCAGGTCATGGACATTCTGCGCAGCAAGCCGGTGGATGTCCTTCTGCTGGACATGGTCATGCCCAGGCTCGACGGCTTCGGCGTGCTGGCACAGATCCAAAAGGAGAATCTGCCGCACCGCCCGCACATCATCGCCGTGACGGCGCTGATGCGGGACGACTTCATCCAGCGCGCCATCAATCTGGGCAGCGACTATTACATCCTCAAGCCCTTTGAGCTCAGCGCGGTCTACCAGCGCATCGTGGAGCGGAATCAGCCGGTGGAGGTGCAGGCCGACGCGCCCGTGCGCGCGCCGCAGCCGGCGAACTGTTCCCTGGACGAGCGCATTGCGAACATCTTTTTGTCCATGGGGATTCCGGCGCACATCAAGGGCTATCACTTCCTGCGCGAGGCCATCAAGCTCGTGGTCAACGACCGGGAGATGATCAACGCCATCACCAAGGACCTCTACCCGACGGTCGCCCTCAACTTCAACACCACCTCCTCCAAGGTCGAGCGGGCCATCCGCCACGCCATCGACGTCGCCTGGACGCGCGGGCAGATGGAGAACATCAACATGCTCTTCGGCTCCAAGCTCTACGTCAAGCACGAAAAGCCGACAAACGGCGAATTCATCGCGCTGATCGCCGACCGGCTCTCCATCGAAAAGAGCGCATAACCAAGGGCGTGCCGCCATATAGATCCATTGAGTACGGGTAAGGGCTCAACATGGGTAAGGAGGATCGATATGGCAGGCAAATTGCTCAAGGAAAACATCCCCGTGGAACGCCTGGTCGGCCAGGGGAGCGCGCAGGCGACGGCCGAAACCTCGGTCATGCTCTCGGGCGGGGACCGCAACGTCTCCCTCGTGAGCTGCCGCGCCCTGCCGTCCATCGGCACAGTGGAAGTGCAGACCGGGGGCGTCGCGGTGCAGGGAACGACGGAATTCTCCGCGCTGTACCTGACGCAGGCGGGAGAGCTCTTTTCCCGCGACGCACAGGCGAGCTTCAGCGCTGTGCTGCAGGTGGAGGAGGCCGCGCCCAAGATGCGCGCAACCGTCCGCGCGACGGTGTGCAGCGCCGGCGCGGAGGAGAAGGACGGCCGGATGGACTTCTCCGCGACGCTGTGCCTGGAGGGCTTTGTCGTGCAGCCGGCCGTGGAGGCGCTGGCCACGGGCGTGGATGCGCCGGTGGCCATGGCGGTCAAGACCGCGCGCCTGGAGACGCTCAACCAGGCGGTCCGCGCCCAGGAGCGCGAGGCCTTTGCGGAGAACTTCCCCCTTACGGACCCGGCCTATACGCGCGTGGTCAACTCCGGCGCGCGGGTGCAGGTGGACAACGTCCTGGTCGAGGACGGGGAGGTCGAGGTCACCGGCTCGGTCACGGTGGACAGCCTCCTGTCCGGGGCGGAGGCCGGCGGCCCCGTGGGCTGGCAGAGCGAGACGATCCCCTTTTCCGAGGAGATCGAGGGCGAAGGCTTCCGCCCGGGCGTGCAGGCGATCGTCACCGCGCACGTGCGCGGGCTCAAGAGCGAGGTCGTGTTCAACCAGGACGACGACGTGCAGGAGGGGAATCTGCGCATCGAGTACATCCTGGAGCTGGAGGCGGAGGCCAAGGAGCCGGCCGCGACGGAGGTCCTCGCCGACGCCTACCCCCTGACGGAGGACCCCTTTGCCGCCGTGCAGGAGGAAGTGCGCTTCATCCACGAAGACGAGCAGCTGGAGCAGACGCAGACCCTGCTGCTGGAGGTCGAACTGCCCGCGGCCTCGCCGGGCCTTGGGGAGATCCTCGGCGCGTTCGCCGCGCCCGTTGCGCTGGACATCGTCGGCGAGGAGAGCGCGCAGGCGGAGGGCCTGATGCGCGTGAGCCTCCTGTACCGAACCGGGGGCGAGGTGCCCCTTGCCGTCTATGAGCGCGAGGTGCCCTTCGCGCTGGAGTTTCCGGAGGTCGACGGCCGGGCGGACGTGCGCGCCGTGGAGATGGGCTACGTCACGGCCGAGCGCGTCTCCCAGAGCCAGGCGCAGGTGCGCATTCCCCTGACGCTGCGGGCCGAGCGCGTGGGCACGGCGGACGTGGCCGTCGTGACCGAGATCGCGGAGGAGGGCGAGCCGGTGGCCCTGCCCGTGGGCGCGGTGCTCTACTACCCCAAGCCCGAGGAGACGCTCTGGGAGGTCGCGCGGCGCTACCGCATCGCGGAGGAGGAGCTGCGCCAGCGAAATCCCGAGGGAAAATCGCCCGTGCTGGTCTATCGGCGCTTGACCTCGTTTTAGGATGTGTGCTATGCTTTCCCCAGAAGAGAACGCTTGGGGGAAGGCATTGTGAGGGAGTATTGCTTGCAGGCGCGCGCCAAGGTCAACCTGACGGTGGATGTGCTGCGCCGGCGCGCGGATGGATACCACGAGGTGGACCTGCTCATGCAGTCCGTGAGCCTGTGCGACACGCTCCGCCTGCGCGAGGCGGAGGACCTGGAGCTGACGATAGAGGGGGCCCTGCGCCCCGACCCGCAGAACCTGATCTTGCGCGCGGCGCGCTTGCTGGCGGAGGACGCCGGCATTGCGCCGCGCGCAAAAATTGCCTTGGAGAAGCACGTTCCCGTCGCGGCGGGCCTGGGCGGCGGCAGCGGCGACGCGGCGGCGGCCCTGGTGGGCCTAAACGCGCTCTGGAACCTGCAGTATCCGCCGGAGCGCCTGCAGGCGCTGGGCGCGCGCCTTGGCGCGGACGTGCCCTTCTGCATCGCGGGGGGCTGCCAGCGCGCGACCGGGATCGGCACGGACCTTGCGCCCGTGCGCAGCCGGCTGCCGCTGCACCTGGTGATCCTCAAGCCCTGCGAGGGGCTGCTGACCAAGGAGATCTTCGGCGCGCTGGACCTGGCGAAGGTCTCCCGGCACCCGGACACGGCCGGCGCGGCCCGCGCCATGGAGGCGGGGGACGTCCGCAGCCTGATCGCCTGCATGGGGAACGTGCTCGAATCCGTCGCCCTGGAGCGGCAGCCCGGCATCGCCGATGCGCTCGCGCTGCTGCGCGGGCGGGGCGCGCTGCACGCGCGCATGTCGGGCAGCGGCTCGGCGGTGTTCGGCCTGTTCGACTCCTGGGAGCGGGCGGCGGAAACCGCCGTGGACCTAAAGCGCGTCTACCCGGAGTGCTGCGCCGCGCAGAGCGTGGACGTGGGCGTAAAATTCCTCTGATCGCGCCGCAAACAACCGCATAAAACCGGAAAAACAAGCCAATGCTACACGGGGAAAGGGGTGAGTAACCGTGAAGCATTGGCTTTTTGCATGCCTATCGTTCGTCCTTCTTTGCGCGGCCGTCTACGCCGTGGGCTGGGAGCATCCCACGGACCTGCAGAGCGCCGTGCGCAGCGGAGACCTCGTGCGCATCCACATCCTCGCCCACGACGACACGCAGGCGCAGCAGGAGATCAAGCTTCACGTCCGCGACGCGATCCTTGCGGCCTTTACGCCGCTGCTGCAGGGCGCGTCCTCCGGGGCGGAGGCGGCGCAGATCGTGCAGGACAACCTGGACCTGGCCCAGCGGACCGCCGAGAGCGCCGCCGCGGAGATGGGCTTTGCGCAGGAGGTCCGCACGGAGTTTGGCGTCTTTCCCTTCCCGGAGCGGGTGTACGGCGGCCAGGTCGTTCCGGCGGGCGATTATCAGGCCCTGCGCATTCTGCTGGGTGACGCCAAGGGGCGCAACTGGTGGTGCGTGATGTACCCGCCGCTGTGCTTTTCCGGCGAGGACTACGAAGGGGAGATCCGGTTTGAATCCAGCCTGGCAAACTGGCTGCGAGGGATCAGAGAGGAGATTGCAAATGCGTTTGAGGAACATGCGGAAGACGGCGCTGCTTCTTGCGATTCTGCTGCTGCTGACGGCGACGGTGCCGGCAGCGGCGGCGACGAGCCTCTACTGGGGGAGCAGCGGGGAGATGGTCCGGCAAGTGCAGCGTAAGTTGCAGAAGTGGGGGTACCTAAAGGGTGCGGCGGACGGCGTGTTCGGCCAGGACACCTACGAGGCCGTGGTCCACTTCCAGCGAAAGAACGGCCTTACGGCGGACGGCGTGGTCGGGGACGCGACGTTTGCGGCGCTGGGCATCAACGCGGCCTCGTCGTCCGGCGGCGCCTCGACGAGCACCGGCCGCAGCAAGAACCTGGACCTGCTTGCGCGCCTGGTCTACGCGGAGGCGCGCGGGGAGCCGTATCTTGGCCAGGTGGCCGTTGCGGCGGTGGTGCTCAACCGCGTGGAGCACGCCTCCTTTCCCAACACGATCTCCGGCGTGATCTACCAATCCGGCGCCTTTGACGTGGTCGCCGACGGGCAGATCAACATGGAGCCGGACGCCCAGGCCGTGCGCGCCGCGCAGGACGCCATGAACGGCTGGGACCCGACCGGCGGCTGCATCTATTACTACAACCCCGCGCGCACCACGTCCTCGTGGATCTACTCGCGCACGGTGATGACGGTCATCGGCAAGCACTACTTTGCCATTTGACGCGCGAGGAGGAAGAGCATGGACAAGAGATGGAAGAACGCCGTCATCGCGGTGCTGGCCGTGGTGCTCACCGGCGCGGTGGTCTGGGGCGTTGTGGAGAACGTCCGCCACCGCCGCTACCGGATGCAGCTGCAGGCCATGTATGAGCGCTCCTTTTTCCAGCTGGTCGGGGAGATGGACGACCTGGAGGTCAAGCTCGGCAAGCTCACGGTCTCCGACGGCGCCAAGCAGGACGTGATCCTGCTCTCCGAGGTCTATCGCCAGGCCGACGGCGCGGGGCGGGAGCTCGCCTCCCTGCCCGGGTCCCATCAGAGCATGGAGGAGGTGCTCGCCTTTGTCAACCGGCTCTCGGAGTTCTCCGGCGCGCTGGCGCAGAAGGTGGCCAAGGGCGAGAGCATCTCCCAGGAGGACGAGGACCAGCTGGAATCCCTCCTGGAGCGCTGCCGCGCGCTCAACTACGCCGTCCAGGGCCTCAGCGCCCAGGACGTGGCCAGCGCCGCCCTCTCGACCCAGCCGGCCCAGCCGGACGAGGAAGGGGACCCTTACGCGGAATTTGCCAAGCCCTCCACGCCCGTTCCCTCGCTGATCTATGACGGCGCCTTCTCCCAGGCCGCGCGCACGCCGCCCAAGGCCCTGGGGACGCAGAGCGTGGACGAGGACGCCGCGCTGGAGATCGCCAAGGCCTACATCGGCCCGGAGCGCATCGAGTCCATCGCGCCGGAGCAGGGCGTGGAAGGGGAGATCCCCTGCTACGGCATCGCGGTGAACACGACGGATGCGGGCGTGATCCACCTGCAGGTGACAAAGACCGGCGGGCACGTCCTGATGATGGTGCCGGAGTTCTCGCCCGGGGAGACGAACCACAGCGTGGACACCTGCCGGGCAAGCGCGCTCGCCTTCCTGCAGAGCCGGCAGTATGGCGAGGTGGAGCCCGCCTATTACCAGGTGAACTTCGGCATGGTGACGTTCAACTTCGTGCCCGTGCAGGACGGCGTGCGCCTCTATCCGGATTTGATCAAGGTGCAGGTCTCCCTGGAGACGGGGCAGGTCGTCGGCGTGGAGGCGAACAACTACCTGCGCAACCACGTGCAGCGGGACTTCTCCGCCGCGCGCATGGAGCCGGAGGAAGCGGTCGCCCTGGCGCCCTCGCTGGAGATCTCGTCCACGAGGCTGGCGCTCATCCCGCACTACAGCCAGGAGATCCTCTGCTATGAGCTGCGCGGCACGGCCGACGGACAGGAGTACCTCGTCTACCTCAACGCCGAAACCGGCGCGGCCGAGGAGATCCTGCAGGTGGTCGTCGAGGAGGAGGGAGAGGCCGTCGTTTAGCGCGGCAAGTGGAGCAAAGCGCGTTGAATGTGCAGAAATTGTGAACAATGCTGTTTCAGATGGTGGAATTGTGTAAAGAGTTTGGGAAAGGTGTTGCAATCCTCCCTGCAATGGGGTACGCTAGACGTAGCTTTTGATGCTGAAATGGGAGGAGATCATGGACGATCAGAAGGTCATCCTGCAGATGACATCCACGCAGGTGCAGGAGGACGGCCAGCAGGCGGTCATGGAACTGACCACGGCCGCGACCCTGCACAAGACCAAGGACGCCGCGGTCCTGGAATACGAGGAGACGGGGGATTCGGGCCTGACGGGCCAGGCCGTAATCGAGCTGAAGGGCGACACCGTCATGCTCTCCCGCGAGGGGGAGGCCAGCATGCGCCTGATCCTCAAGCAGGGCTGCAAGTACGTCAGCACCTACTCCACGCCCTTTGGCCGGCTGGACATGGAAGCCCTGCCCACGCGCGTGATGTACGCCATGGGCGAGGCGGAGGGGCGGATTGAGCTGGAATACCACATGCACGTGCAGAACCAATACGTCGGGCTGAACCGCGTCAGCGTGCAGTTCCACCACACCGCGTGAGGGAGGAACTCGCGCGCCTCTGCCGCCGGCTGGAGGAGGAGACGGGCGCGCGCCCCTTCGTGCTGCCGCCGCCCTATGCCCGCGGCCACTTCCGCCTCTACGGCGCAGGGCCGGTGGCGGACCCGGACTTTGTTGCAAGGGTCGAGGGGGCGAATACGTTTGTGACGCTTGCGGACGCCGCGCAGGCGCGCATCCTCCGGGAGATGGATGCGGCGACGCCGCGCCTGCGCGTCCGGCCGGAGCGGTCCCCGGAGGACACGCTCCTGTACCAGATCCTCTCGCACGGGTTCGCCCTGGGGGGAGAGGACGCGCCCAGGCTCTGCCGCCTTTGCCTGGACCTGGACGAAGACCCGCGGCGCGCGGCGCGCGCTGCCGAACGCCTCCTGGAGCAGATGGGCGCGCTGTACGCCGAGTGCCTCCGCGAGGGAAGAACGCTCTCGATGCTGCCTGCTGCGGCCAGGCAGGTCGTTTTGCATAGACAGATCCACTCGACGAACAAGGGAGGAAATTGACAGTGAAGATACAGTGGCTTGGACATTCCAGCTTTCGCATTCTCGGCAGCAAGACCATCGTGACCGATCCCTACGGGGAGATCGGCCTGCGCTTCCCGGACGTGCGCGCGGACATCGTGACCGTGTCCCACGGCCACCACGACCACAACGCGGTCGAGGCCGTCAAGGGCGAGCCCGCCATCGTGGACGACGCGGGCATGCACAAGATCGCAGACCTGTCCATCATGGGCTACAACACCGCCCACGACGACGAGCAGGGCGCAAAGCGCGGCCACAACATCGTCTTTGTCATCCAGATGGACGGCACGCGCGTGGCGCACCTGGGCGACATTGGCTGCATCCCGGACCACAACGTGCTCGGCGCGCTGCAGAAGGTGGACGTGCTCCTGCTGCCCGTTGGCGGCAACTACACCATCGACGGCGAGCAGGCCGCCGAGCTCGTCAAGCTCATCCAGCCCCGCACAACCATCCCCATGCACTACAAGACGCCGGGCCTGACCGTTGCGGTCTCCGGCGCGGAGGACTTCCTCTCCCGGATGGGCGAGGGCGTGGAGCGCGTTTCCGGATCCGAGATCGAGATCACGCCCATGATGCCCAAGGTCGTCGTGTTCGAAAAGCCCATGGGCCAGGAATAAAAAACACCGATTGCAGAAAAAGGACGGCGTTCGCCGTCCTTTTTTGTTGGGAAAAATCGAAAAAGCGAGTCGTTGACAGAAGGGGGAGGAGCGTTTACAATGATACAGGAACAAAGACAGCTTTGGGGAGGGCAAGAGAGTATGTATGATGTGGTCGTAATCGGCGCGGGCGTAATCGGCTGCGCCATTGCGCGGCAACTGTCCCGCTACAAGGTGCGCGTGGCCGTGCTCGAGGCGGGCGCGGACGTGGCCATGGGCGCCTCGCGCGCCAATTCCGCCATCGTGCACGCCGGGTACGACTGTGAGCCGGGCAGCAACATGGCGCGCGTCAACGTCGCGGGCAACGCCCTGTACGACGAGTGGTGCGAGCAGCTCCGCGTGCCGCTCAAGCGGATCGGCTCGCTGGTGCTGGCCTTTTCCCAGGAGGACATGGACCAGGTGCGCAGGCTCTACGACAACGGCGTGAAAAACGGCGTGCCCGGCCTGGAGATCCTGGACCGCGCCCAGGCGATGGAAAAGCAGCCCGGCATCTCGGAGGAGGTCGTGGGCGCGCTCTGGGCGCCGACGGGCGCCATCACCTGTCCGTACGAAATGACCATCGCCTGCGCGGAGAACGCGCACGACAACGGCGTGGAGTTCTACTTCGACTTCCACGCGGAAAAGATCACGACGCTGCGCGACGCGGTGGAGGTGGAGAACGACAAGAACGTGCTCTTCCGCTCCCGCTACGTGGTCAACGCGGCGGGCCTGCACGCGGACGAGATCTCCCGCCTCATGGGCGACGACAGCTTCTCCATCTCCGGCAGAAAAGGGGAGTACATGCTGCTGGACCGCGCGGCCTCCGGCTTTGTGCAGCGGGTGATCTTCCAGGCGCCCAGCCGCCTGGGCAAGGGCGTGCTCGTCTCGCCCACGGTGGATGAGAACGCGTTCGTGGGCCCCACGGCCGTGGACAATTCCGGCAAGGAGGATACCTCCGTCACCCAGGCGGGGCTTGACTTCCTCAAGGCGACGGGCCGGCGCTCCATGCCCGGCGTGCCGCTGAACCAGCCCATCACGGCCTTTGCGGGCATCCGCGCCATTCCCTCGACCGGGGACTTCATCCTGGGCGTCTCCCCGGCAAACCCCCGCCTCATCCAGGCGGCGGGCATCTGCTCGCCGGGCCTGAGCAGCGCCCCGGCCATCGCGCTGGAGACGGTGGAGGCCCTGCGCCGCGCCGGGCTCTTCCTGCCCGAGCGCGCGGATTTCAACCCCATCCGCGAGCACGCGAAGCCCTTCCGCACCATGACGGAGGAGGAGCGGGAGCAGGCCATCGCCAAGGACCCGCGCTACGGCCGCATCATCTGCCGGTGCGAGACCGTGACGGAGGCCGAGATCGCCCACGCCATCGAGCGGACGCTGGGCAAGCCCACGGTGGACGGCGTCAAGCGCCGCACCCGCGCGGGCATGGGCCGGTGCCAGGGCGGCTTCTGCGCGCCGCGCGTGATGGAGCTGATCGAGAAGTACGGCGGAATCCCCATGGAGAAGATCACCAAGAACGGCGGCGCCTCCCGCATGATCGTCGGGCGCACCAGGCAGGAGGAAAGGTAAATGATGCGGAATGTCGATGTGGCCGTCGTCGGCGGCGGCCCGGCGGGACTTGCGGCGGCGCTGGCGGCGCACAAGGCCGGGGCGCGCTCGGTCCTGGTGCTGGAGCGGGACGCGTTCCCCGGAGGAATTTTGCAGCAGTGCATCCACAACGGCTTTGGCCTGCACTATTTCGGCCAGGAGCTGACCGGCCCGGAGTACGCCCAGCGCTTTATTGACGAGGTGGAGAAGATCGACTCCATCGAGGTGATGCTCAACACCATGGTTCTGTCCGTCGACGCGGACAAGCGCCTCACCGCCGTCTCCGGCGAGAACGGCATGGTGCGCGTGCAGGCCAAGGCCGTGGTCCTGGCCATGGGCTGCCGCGAGCGCACCCGCGGCGCGCTGAACATCCCCGGCACGCGCCCGGCGGGCGTGTACACCGCCGGCTGCGCGCAGCGCCTGGTCAACATGGAGGGCATGATGCCCGGGCGGCGCGTGGTGATCCTGGGGTCGGGCGACATCGGGCTCATCATGGCGCGCCGCATGGTCTGGGAAGGCGCAAAGGTCGAGATGGTCTGCGAGATCATGCCCTATTCCAGCGGGCTGAACCGCAACATCGTGCAGTGCCTGGAGGACAACGGCATCCCCCTGCACTTCAACACCACGGTCGTGGACATCCACGGCAAGGAGCGCGTGGAGGGCGTGACGATCGCCGAGGTCGATCCCGCGACGCGCGCGCCCAAGATGGAGACCGCGCGCTTCGTTCCCTGCGACACGCTCCTGCTCTCCGTCGGCCTCATCCCGGAGAACGAGCTGACAAAGGGAACCGGCGCCCAGATGGACCGCGTCACCTCCGGCGCGCAGGTGGACGCCGAGCGCCAGACCACCGTGCCCGGCATCTTCGCCTGCGGAAACGTGCTCCACGTGCACGACCTGGTCGACAACGTCAGCGAGGAGGCGGCCATCGCCGGCGAGAACGCGGCCAAGTTCGCCCTGGGCACGCTGCAGAAGGCGGAGACCGTGCGCGTCCTGCCCGAGGGCGGCGCGCGCTACGTCGTGCCGCAGCGCCTGGTCAAGGGCGAGGGCAAGGCCGCCCTCTACTTCCGCGTCAGCGCCGCCTTCCAGCCCGCGCGCCTGACCGTCACAAGCGGCGGCAAGGAGATCAAATCCGTCAAGAAGCGCATCATGACGCCCGGCGAGATGGAAAAGACCGTCATCGACCTGGGCGACGTCACGGGCGACGTCGTCGTGCGCGTGGAGGAGGGCTGAGCCATGAAGAAGGAATTCGTCTGCATTTCCTGCCCGGTGGGCTGCCGGCTGACCGTCTGGGAAGACGAGGACGGCGCGGTCCAGGTCCAGGGCAACACCTGTCCCCGCGGAAAGGCCTATGGCGTGCAGGAGTTCACCGCGCCCATGCGCACCGTCACCTCCTCCGTGCCCGTGCAGCACGGGGAGCAGCTCATGTGCTCGGTCAAGACCGACGCGCCCGTGCCCAAGGCCCGCATCCCCGAGGTGCTGGCGGCCATCCGCCGGGCGGGCGTCCGCGCGCCCGTGCGCGTGGGCGACCGCATCGTCGAGAACGTCGCAGGCACCGGCGCAAACGTCGTGGCCACAAGGCGCGTTGCGGAAAAAAAGCGCTAAAGAGAAAGCGAGCGGGGGCGCGCTGCGGATCGGCAGCGCGCCCCCCGTTTGTCTTTGCGCCGCTCAGCGGGGCAGGCGTCGCGCAAGCGCGGACGAGGCCACCGCCGCAAACAGCAGCTTTGCCGCGTCAAAGGGCAGGTACATCAGGCAGAAGGTCCACACGACGAACCAGGGGCTGACCGCCTGGTTCAGCACCAGGGTCATCACAAAGTACCCGTAGACCGCGCCGAACAGGTAGGTCATCGCGATGCCGGCAAGGCCCGACAGCACCGCGGCCGGGAAGGGCCGCACGCGCCCCCGCAGGCGGCGAAACAGCCAGGACACCGCGGGGCAGGCGGCGGCCATCCCCAGCACAAAGCCGAACGTCGGCGACACGAGGGAGGAGAGCCCGCCGGAAAACCCGGCATAGACCGGCGCGCCCACGAGGCCCAGCAGAAGATAGGCCAGCATCGTCAGGAACCCGTCGCGCGCAGGCAGGAGGAATCCGGCCAGCAAAACGAAGAGAAGCTGCAGCGTAAAGGCGCCGTAGGGCACGGGGATGGTGATCTGCGCGCCGATGGCGATCAGCGCGCAGAACAGGGCGCATAGAATCAAGCGTTTGGTTGAACCGTGTTTCACGATGCGGATTCCTCCTTTTATTGTAAACCAATTGAAGGTTTACGGTTTACAATATAGGGGCAACGGAGCGCTTTGTCAAGGGGGAATCTTCGGGGCCGACGGGCGAGCCGGCGCGGGAAAAGCGGCAGTTTCGGAAGATAATAGATGTAAGAAAATCTATGAACAGAACGTGTCGATCATGAATGAAAAATAATCGTTAATCGTCCAAAGGGTCTTTACAAAATAGAACGTTGAGCGTATGATGCTTGGAGAGACGCACAAGGGGAGGCGATGCGATGGGGGCATTTGAATGGTTCCCGGACGCATTGGGGCTGCTGTGGGGTCTGCTTGGCGGCGGTTTCAACTTCTTCATGACCCGCAGGATTCTCAAAAAGGGACTGGACAGCAAGCACGTCCTGCTCCTGGTCTTCTTAAAGCCCCTGACGCACCTAATCATTCTGGTCCTTGCCGCGCTGGTGTCGCTGTGGTTCATGGTGCTTGCGGCGGCGGGGGACCTGCTGATGCTGGGCGTCATGTTCCTAAAAAACTACTTGGACGGCAGGAGATGATGAAATGGAGCTGGAAATCACACCGGAAGCATTCTACATTGGCGACGTCAATGTAGGGCAGTCGGTGGTGGTCGCCTGGGGCGTCATGGTCGTGCTCATCGCGCTGGCCATAGCGGTCAAGATCAAATCCAAGAACTTCACCGAAGTGCCCAAGGGACTGCAAAACCTGTTGGAGCTTGGAGTGGAAACCATCCAGAAGTACTCCAAGACGGAAGTCGGCAGCGTGTGGGAGGAGATCGCGCCCTACTGCGCGACGATCGGCCTGTACATCTTCGGGTGCTGCATGGTGGAGCTGATCGGCATCCGCGCGCCCACGACGGACCTTTCCATGACGCTGGCGCTGGGACTTGGCACCTTCTTCTGGATCAACTACATGGGCTTTCGCAAAAAGGGCTTCTTTGGCCGCATGAAGCACTACGTCAAGCCCATCCCGATCATCCCGATCCTCACCGACGTTGCGGTCCCGATCTCCATGGCGTGCCGACTCTACGGCAACATCCTCGCCGGCATGATCGTCATGGAGCTGATCTATGGCGCGCTGCAGTACTTCGCGATTGCGATTCCGGCGGCGCTGTCCCTGTACTTTAACTTCTTCGATTCGGCCATTCAGGCCTACATCTTCATCACGCTTACGCTCTCCTACGTATCGGAAGCCATCGAATAAGCGACAAACAAACACTTGGAGGTAGAAACAATATGGAAAACGGTCTGCTCGCCATCGGCGCTGGTCTCGCGGTTCTCACCGGCATGGGTGCCGGTATCTCCATGGGCATTGCCACCGGCAAGTCCGTCGAAGCGGTCGCCCGCCAGCCGGAAGCGGCCGGCAACATCCGCTCGACGATGATGTTGGGCATGGTTCTGGCGGAGTCCACCGCCATCTACGGTTTCGTCGTGGCGCTGATCATCATCTTCCTGATGTAACGGACCACAAGGAGAAACAGAGACATGGAAGGATTAAGCGCAATCATCAATCCGGTCAGTCTGTTGATGCACCTGGTCAACATCGTCATCCTCTACATCGTCTTCCGCCTCTTGCTGTACAAGCCTGTCGCCAAGTTCATGAAGAGCCGGCAGGAGCGCTTTGCCAAGGAGCGCGAGGAGCTCGACGCCGAAAAGGCGGAGGCCGACGCCATCCGCGCGCAGGGCGACGAGATCCTGCACAAGGCGCGCAGCGATGCCGAAACCCAGGTCGCACAGATCATGGCGCAGGCGGACAAGGACGCCAAGTCCATCCGCGAGGAGGCGCAGAAGCAGGCCGGCGTCATCATCGAGAACGCCAAGCAGGAGGCGCAGGAGGAAAAGCGCCGCCAGCTGGAGGCCATGCACGACCAGGTGATGGAGCTCTCCGTCGCCCTGGCCAGCCGCATCCTCGAGCGCGAAATCAAGCCCGAAGACCATCAGAAGCTGATGGAGGAATTCCTTTCCGAGGTGAAGTGATATGCTAAAAGGCTTTTTGTACGCCCCCGTGAAGCTCACGCCGGAGCAGATTCACCACGTCGAGGAAAAGTTCTCCGAGAGCCTTCAGGATCAGGTGCAGCTCGTCCCCCAGACGGACAAGTCCCTCATCGGCGGCATCCGCGTGGAGATCGACGGCCGCGTCTACGACGGCACCATCAAAAAGAGGCTCACCATCAAGGACGACAGCGGAGACATCGACTTTGCCTCCGATGCGGACAACTTCGAGTGGCTGGAGGGGCTCAACACCGTCGCGACCGTCGAGGACGAGCGCGACGAGGCGGGGCAGATCGTCCTGGACAGCGACGGCAAGCCCAAGAAGAAGAGAAAGAGCAAGCTCTCCAGCGTCGACATGGAAGAGCTGGAAAAGCGCGTGCGCCGCATGAGCGGGTTCCGCACCCGCTCCGAGGTGCTGCCGGTGGGGTACGTGCTCTCCGTCGGCGACGGCATCGCGCACGTTTCGGGCCTGAACGGCTGCCGAAACAACGAACTGCTGCGCTTTGACGGGGACAAGTTCGGCATCGCCTTCAACCTCGAGCGCGACAACGTCGGCGTCATCCTGCTGGACAAGACCGACGACATCGAGGAGGGCAGCAAGGTCGAGGGCACGGGCCGCGTCGTCTCCGTGCCGGTGGGCGAGAGCCTGCTCGGCCGCGTGGTCGACCCCCTGGGCCGCCCCATCGACGGCCGCGAGCCCATCCGCGCCAAGGCGTTCCGCCCCATCGAGGCCGAGGCCCCGCCCATCATCGAGCGCGGCGCGGTCAAGACCCCGCTGCAGACGGGATACCTGGCCATCGACGCCATGGTCCCCATCGGCCGCGGCCAGCGCGAGCTCATCATCGGCGACAGGCAGACCGGCAAGACCGCCATCGCCGTGGACACGATCCTGAACCAGAAGAACACGGGCGTTTTGTGCATCTACGTGGCCATCGGCCAGAAGGCCTCGACCATCGCCTCGGTCCGCAAGACCCTGGAGGAGTACGGCGCCATGGAGTACACCACGATCGTGGCGGCCACGGCTTCGGACACGGCGCCCATGCAGTACATCGCCCCCTACGCCGGCTGCGCCATGGCCGAGGAGTTCATGTACAACGGCAAGGACGCGCTCATCATCTACGACGACTTGTCCAAGCACGCCGTCTCCTACCGCGCCATCTCCCTGCTGCTGCGCCGTCCCCCGGGACGCGAGGCCTACCCCGGCGACGTCTTCTACCTGCACTCCAGGCTCCTGGAGCGCGCGGCCAAGCTCTCCGACCGCCTGGGCGGCGGTTCGATGACGGCCCTGCCCATCATCGAGACCATGGCCGGCGACATCTCGGCCTACATCCCGACCAACGTCATCTCCATCACCGACGGCCAGATCTTCCTGGAGAGCGAGCTGTTCCACTCCGGCGTGCGGCCGGCCGTAAACGGCGGCCTGTCCGTCTCGCGCGTGGGCGGCAACGCCCAGACCAAGGCCATGCGCAAGGTCTCCGGCCAGCTGCGCCTGGACCTTGCCCAGTACAGAGAGCTGGCGGTCTTCGCGCAGTTCGGCTCGGATCTGGACACCGCGACGCGGGACCTGCTCGCCCAGGGCGAAAAGCTCACCGAGCTCCTCAAGCAGGACCAGTACGCGCCCATGCCCATGCAGGAGCAGGTCGTGCTGCTCTACGTCATGACCCGCGGGCTCGTCACCCAGGTGCCGGCCAGGGAGATCGCGCAGTTCAAGGTGGACTTCATCGACTTTGTGCGCAAGCACTATCCGCAGATCCTGCTGCGCATCGAGCAGAGCCGCGAGGTCGACGAGGAGACGGAGCACAGCATCGTCAACGCGGCGCAGGAATACTTCAAGAGGTGAGAAGAACATGGCGAGCATAGCCGATATCCGCCACCACATGCGCGTGGTCTCGCAGACGCTGCAGATCACAAAGGCCATGCAGATGATCTCCACCTCCAAGATGAAAAAGGGTCTGGCGCGCTATGACGCCAACGCCATCTACCTCAAAGAAGTGCGCCAGACCATCAAGGACGTCCTGATGCACGCGGAGGGCCAGTCGCACCGCTACCTGCAGGCGCCGGAGGGAAACCGCGCCGCGCACATCATCATCGCGGCGGACAAGGGCCTTGCCGGCGGCTACAACAGCAACGTGATGAACCTGGCCGTGGAGCACATGAAGGGCTTTGAGGAGAGCAACATCTTCTGCATCGGCCAGATGGCCAGGGACTTCCTGGAGCGCCGCGGCTATACGATCGACATCGAGTTCACCCACGTCATCCAGGACCCGACCCTCTACCACGCGCACCAGATCGCAGAGACGGTGCTGGAGCTCTACAACAAGCGCATGCTGGACGAGGTCTACGTCGTCTACACGCACCGCATCTCCACCATGGTGCAGCGGCCGGAGGTCGTCCGCCTGCTGCCCGTGCGCGTGGAGGACTTCGACGACGTGGAGGCCAAGGTCACCGGGGACGAGGAACACGACCAGATCATCTATGAGCCCTCCATCACGAACCTGATGGAGCTGCTCATTCCGCAGTACTTGATCGGCATAATCTACAGCGTGCTGGTGCAGTCCTTCGCAAGCGAGCAGTGCGCCCGCATGAACGCGATGGATTCGGCAACGCGCAACGCGAACGAAATGATCGACAAGCTCAGCCACGAGCTGAACCGCGCCCGCCAGAGCGCCATCACAAACGAGCTTGCCGAGATCATCTCGGGCGCGGACGCGCTGGAAGGGTAGGGAGATATGGAAGAGAAGAGCCAGGGATTGGTCACGCAGGTCATCGGCGCGGTTGTGGACGTGCAGTTCCCCATCGACGAGATGCCGGCCATCCGGGACCTGCTGTATGTGACCGACGGCGCCTTTAAGACGCCGCTGGAAGTGGAAAAGCACATGGGCGGCGGCGTTGTGCGCTGCATCGCCCTGAAGGCCACAGAGGGCCTATACCGCGGCATGGCCGTGGAAAACACCGGCGCGCCCATCACGGTCCCGGTCGGGGAAACCATGCTCGGCCGCGCCATCAACGTCATGGGCGAGCCCATCGACGGCCTGGGCGACATCGAGGTCAGGGACACCATGGCCATCCACCGCGAGCCGCCGGCCTTCGTCAACCAGAAGCCCGCAAACGAGGTCTTTGAGACCGGCATCAAGGTCATCGACCTGCTCGCCCCCTATCCCAAGGGCGGCAAGATCGGCCTGTTCGGCGGCGCGGGCGTGGGCAAGACCGTCCTCATCATGGAGATGATCCGCAACATCGCCACCGAGCACGGCGGCTACTCCATCTTCACGGGCGTCGGCGAGCGCTCCCGCGAGGGCGCCGAGCTCCTGAGCGACATGAAGGAGAGCGGCGTCATCAACAAGACCGTCATGGCCTTTGGCCAGATGAACGAGCCGCCGGGAAGCCGCATGCGCGTCGCGCTCACGGGCCTTACGCAGGCCGAATACTTCCGCGACCAGAAGCACACGGACGTGCTGCTGTTCATCGACAACATCTTCCGCTACGTGCAGGCGGGCTCGGAGGTCTCCGCGCTGCTGGGCCGCATGCCCTCGGCCGTCGGCTACCAGCCGACGCTGGCCGAGGAGGTCGGCGAGCTCCAGGAGCGCATCGCCTCCACCGACAAGGGGTCCATCACCTCCGTGCAGGCCATCTACGTGCCCGCGGACGACCTGACCGACCCCGCGCCGGCCACCACGTTTACGCACCTGGACGCCACCACCGTCCTCTCCCGCGCGGTCGCGGAGAACGGCATCTACCCGGCGGTCGACCCGCTCGCCTCGGGCAGCCGCATCCTCGACCCGCGCGTCGTGGGCGAGGAGCACTACCGCATCGCGCGCCGCGTGCAGGAGGTGCTGCAGCGCTATAAGGAGCTCAGCGACATCATCGCGATCCTGGGCATGGACGAGCTCTCCGAGGAGGACCGCAAGACGGTCCACCGCGCGCGCCGCATCCAGCGCTTCCTCTCGCAGCCCATGTTCGTTGCGGAGGTCTTCACCGGCAACCCCGGCAAGTACGTCCCCGTGGAAAAGACCATCGAGGGCTTCCGCGCCATCGTCGACGGCGAGGTGGACGACCTGCCCGAGGCCGCTTTCTTCATGGTGGGCGACATCGACGACGCCAAGGCCAAGGCCGAGGCCATGCGGAAGGGATAGTGCGCCATGGCAGAGTTTGAACTGGAAATCACCACCCCGGAGCGCCAGTTCCTCAAGGAGCCCGTGCAGATGGTCATTCTGCCCGGCGAAAACGGGGAGCTGGGCGTGATGGCGGGCCACGCGCCGCTGGTGCTCGTGCTCAAGAGCGGCACCGTGCGCATCAAGCAGAACGACGAGTGGCGCGAGTGCGTCACCGCCGACGGCTATGCCATGGTCGACCGCAAGCGCGTCCTGCTGCTCTGCCAGATGGCCGAGTGGCCGGAGGAGATCGACGAGCGCCTCGCCCGCGAGGAGGAGGCGCGCGAGAAGGAGAAGCTCCGCCAGGCCCAGAGCCAGCGCGAGTTCCTCATCACCAAGGCGAACCTCGCCCACGCCATGGCCAGGCTCCGCGCGGTATCCCGCCACAGCATCAACAACTAGTGAACGCGCCAAAGAAGGGGAGCGGAAAACCAAAACCGGTTTTCCGCTCCCCTTTCTTCGCTTTTTTCGCCGCCTTGACGAAAGCCGCCGGGAGGAATACAATAAAAGAGCATGAAACCATTTGGAAGAGGGGTGCAGAACATGTTCACAGAGACAAACGGAATCGCGTCCATTCGGGACGGCAAGCTGCAGGGAAAGCGCTGCGAGCGCAAGCCGGAGGTCTGGGCCTTCCTCGGGATCCCCTACGCCGCACCGCCCACGGGCGAAAACCGCTGGCGCGCGCCGCAGCCGGTGGAGCCCTGGCCGGGCGTGCGCGACGCCACCCGCTACGCCCCGGACTGCCCGCAGGTCACCCTGCCCAAGGGCTCCTTTTATCAGATCGAGTTCTATCCCAATGAGAAGGTGATGGACGAGGCGAAGGGGCTCGCCCTGAACGTGTGGACCCCGGCAAAGCCCGGCGAGAAGCTGCCCGTGCTGGTGTGGATCCACGGCGGCGGCTTCCGCGAGGGGTCCGGCGGCGCGCTCCAGTTCATCGGGGAGACGCTCGCGGCAAAGGGCATCGTCGTGGTCACGATCAACTACCGCATGGGCGCGCTGGGCTTCATGGCCCACCCGGAGCTGACGCGCGAGCAGGGCGGAACCTCCGGAAACTATGGGTTCATGGACCAGATCGCCGCGCTGCGCTGGGTGCACGAGAACATCGCCGCCTTTGGCGGCGACCCGGAAAAGGTCACCATCGACGGCCAGAGCGCCGGCTCCATGTCCGTTTCCGCCATGCTCGCGACCGATCAGACCCGCGGTCTCTTCCGCGCGGCGATCGGGCAGAGCGCTTCCGCCTTCGGCCGCGCCATGGCCGGCGCGACCGTCGCCGACGCCGAGGCGCAGGGCTTAAAGCTCCAGGCGGCCCTGGGCTGCCGGAACCTGGCCGAGATGCGCGCCTGCACGCCCCAGCAGATCCTGGACGCGACGGACGAGAGCGGCCTCTGGTTCCGGCCCATCATCGACGGCGCCGTCATCCCCGAGGACTACATCACGCGCTTTGCCGCCGGGCGGCAGAACCGCGTGCCCGTCATCATGGGCTGCACGGCAGACGAGGACTGCCTGCACGAGACGCAGCCGGACGACTATGCAAACTACCTGGAGTCGGCCAAGGAGTTCGGCGCGCGCGCGGAGGAGTATCGCAAGGTCTTCCCCGCGGAGAACGACGAGCAGGCCGGCCGCGTCGTCAGCTTTGCCCGCACGGCGCGCACCTTCGCCGGCATGCGCATGACCGCCGAGTACCAGATGGCGCAGGGCTGCGACGCCTACCTCTATTCCTTTGTGCAGACCCTGCCCAACGCCGACGGCACCGTGGTCGGGCCCTTCCACTCGGCGGAGCTGGTCTACCAGTTCGGCACGCTCTACACGGGCTGGCGGCCCTGGCGCGAGGAGGACTACCGGGCCTCGGAGCGCATGATGGACTATTGGGCGAACTTTGTCAAGACCGGCGACCCCAACGGCGAGGGCCTTCCCCGGTGGGAGAAGCACGCGGCGGGCGACAAGCAGTGCCTGCTCCTGGGCGCGGACCCGCACATGGGCGCGGTGCCGCGGGCGCAGCAGGCGGACTTCATGGAGGCCTGCATCCGCGAGGGCATCCTCTAAGGGAGCCCGCGCGCAAATCTTTCCGCAAAGCAAAGGAGTATCCCCATGCACACCATACGACCGACAAGGCTGGAGATCGACCTGGACGCGATCTGCAGCAACTACAGGGCGCTGCGCGCCGCGGCGGGCGGAAGCCCAGCGCTGGCCGTCGTCAAGGCGGACGCCTACGGGCACGGCGCGGTGCCCGTCGCGCGCGCGCTGCGCGCCGCGGGGGCGGACATGTTCGCCGTGGCCCTGATCGAGGAGGGAATCGAGCTGCGGGAGGCCGGGATCGAGGCGCCCATCCTCATGCTGGGCGCGACCGATGGCCCCGGCGCCCTCGCCGCCGCGGAATACGGCATCACGGAGGTGGTCTTCACGCGCGACGCGCTGCTGGCGCTGGAGGGGGCGGCAAAGTCCCTCGGCGTGCACGCCAAGGCGCATCTGAAGATCGACACGGGCATGAACCGCATCGGCGTGCGCACGGAGGAAGAGCTCCGCGACCTGCTGGAGGCGGCGCGGCTCTGTCCTCACGTCGAGATCACCGGCGCCATGACGCACTGCGCCGCCGCGGACGACCCGGAGAGCGACTTTACCCTCGAGCAGCTCGAGCGCTTTGACCGGATGCTCGCCGTCGCCGCGGAATACGGCCTGCGCCCGGAGCGCCACGCCGCGGCCTCCGCCGCCGCGGTGCGCTATCCGCAGGCGCGGTACGACCGCATCCGCGCAGGGATCGCGCTCTACGGCTTCGATCCCATGCACACCCTGCCGCTGCGGCCGGCCATGCGCCTTGTCACGCGCGTCTCCCACGTCAAGCGCATCGCGCCCGGGGAGACGGTCAGCTACGGCCGCCGCTTCTGCGCCCAGCGGGAGACGGACATCGCGACGCTGCCCATCGGCTACGCGGACGGCTACCGCCGCGCCTTCTCCTGCCGCGCGCAGGCGCTGGTGCACGGCGTGCGCGTGCCGGTCGTCGGATCGGTCTGCATGGACCAGATCATGCTCGACGTCACGGGCCTTTCTGTCCGGCCGGGGGACGAGGCCGTGCTCCTGGGCCGTCAGGGCGGGGAGGAGATCACGAGCGAGGAGCTCGCCGGCCTTGCCGAAACCATCCCCTACGAGATCATGACCGGCATCTCCGCCCGCGTGCCCCGCGTCTATCCCGGGCAGGAGGGCGGGGAAGCGGATGGATAAGCGCGCCCTGCGCGCCGAGGCCCGGCGCGTGCGCGCGGCGGTCGGCGACCGGGCTCGCAGGAGCGCGCAGATCTGCGCGCAGGTCCAGGCGCTGCCGGAGTTTGCGCGCGCGCACTGCGTCTTTGCCTATGCCGCGACCGGCAGCGAGGCGGACCTCTTCCCCGCGATCGAGGCGGCGCTGCGCGCGGGCAAGGCCGTGTGCCTACCGGTCTGCCGGGAAAAGGGGGAGATGGACGCGGTGCGCCTCCGCGCGAGGGAGGACCTTGCGCCCGGGGCCTTCGGCATCCTGGAGCCCCGGGGCGAGGTCGTGCCGCCGGAGGAGATCGACCTTGTGCTCTGCCCGGGCCTGGCGTTCGACCGCCGCGGCGGCCGCCTCGGATACGGCGGCGGATATTACGATCGATATTTGGGAAAAGTTCACGCATTTTTGCTCGGAATATGCTATACTGATTGCATCGTCGGCGCCGTGCCCACGGGAGCGCACGACGTGTTCATGGACGCGCTCGCATGCGAGACGGGCATTCTACGCATCGGAGGTTGAGACGGGAATGAAGGACATCGCCAAGTTTGCAGGCACGACGCTTCTGCTCCTGCTGACGCTCACGCTGGTGAGCCTGGTATTCATCCAATCCTTTATGGGCGACTATGAGTGGCTTAACATCGCGCTGACGGTTGTTTACTCCCTGGCGGTGCTGGCCGCCATGGTCTACGACGGCCTCCAGCGCGGAACGCAGGACTGCAAGTACGCTGCGCTCATGGAGCGGCAGCAGAGGGAGCGCGGCCACGAGATCACCGCGGCGGAGCGGGCGCGCATGTACCGCCCGGCAAAGGGCTGGGCCGCGGGGTTCCTCGGCATGGCGCCGCTTTTGCTGATTGCGGTCGTCGCGGTCGCGTGCGGGCAGGAACCGCCGGTGCTCGTGACGCTGTGCGTGCGCATTTCGCAGGGCGCGGTGCTGGGCATCTTCCAATATGTGGACGGCCTGCTGCCCTGGTTCTATCTGGCCGCGCCGGTGGTCTTCGCGCTGTGCGTGGGGATCGGCTACATGGCCGGACCCAAGATGTGGGCGCGCCAGGTGCGGATGATGGAAAAGGCCAAGAAGGAGAAGCGCCGCCGTGTCGCGCGCAGGCGGAAAAAAAAGACCGCTTAGGTCCAAAAGGGGCTTGCCGGAAAAGCCCCTTTTTTTCCGCGCAAAAACGCGCAAAAAAAAGAGGCTTTGCGGCCTCTAGTGTAGAGTAGGAGGAGTGACCAACGATACTGCCGAATCGCTTTCGGCAAGAATAGTTTGACCCCTTGCGCGCCGATTATGCGGGAAACTTTCAAAACCCAGCAGGTTTTTGTTGTGACGGACCCGCTTTTGTGGTATGATGATAGGACCGAAGGTTTGATTCGGAGGAGGCTGACGCATGAGAATCATTTCCGGGCAGGCCAGAGGGAGAAAACTTGCGACGCTGGAAGGGGAGAACACCCGCCCGACGCTCGACAGAACGCGGGAGGCGCTCTTCAACATCCTGCAGACGCGCGTGCGCGGCGCAAAGGTGCTGGACCTGTTTGCCGGGTCGGGCGCGCTGGGGCTGGAGGCCCTGTCCCGCGGCGCGCAGAGCGCCGTGTTTTGCGACGTTTCCCGCCAGGCTTGCGCCGTGATCCAAAAAAACATCGAGGCCCTGCGCGCGCAGGACCGCTCGCGCCTGCTCTGCTGCGATGCGATGGACGCGCTTGCGCGCCTTGCGGGCGAGTCCTTCGACGTCGTGTTTCTCGATCCGCCCTATCGCAAAGGGCTCGTGGACAAGGCGCTTGCGGGCCTTGTGGCCGCGGATGCGCTCGCGCCCGGGTGCGTGATCGTCGCAGAGACCGCACAGGAGGAGGCCTTTGCCGTGCCGGAAGCCCTGTGCATTGCGGACAGCAGAAAATACGGAAAGTCCCGCCTGCACTTCCTTGCGCGGGCGTGAAAGGAGAGGCGCAGAAGATGAAGCGCGTTGCGCTGTATCCCGGTTCCTTTGATCCCTTCACGGTGGGGCACCTGGACATCGTCCAGCGGCTTTCGCCCCTGTACGACGAGGTGGTCGTTGCCGTCCTGAGCAACCCGAAGAAGACGCCCTATCTGCCCGAGGAGGCGCGCGTGCGCAGCATCGAGGAGAGCGTAAAGGGCCTGTCCAACGTCCGCGTGCTCTGCAGCGCCGGGGCGACGGTGGACGTCGCGCGCCAGGTTGGCGCGCGCACCATGATCCGGGGCCTTCGCTCGGTGACGGATTTTGAATATGAGACGACGCTTGCGGCAGGCTATCACTACATGGCGCCCGAGATCGAGACGCTGTTCCTGCTGGCAAAGCCTGAGCACGGGTACATCAGCTCCTCCCTCGTGCGCGAGATCCACGCGCTGGGCGGGGACGTTTCCGCGCTGGTGCCTGCGCCGGTGCTTTCCGCGCTCGCGCAGAAGAACCCCCGAAAGGAGAACGAGAAATGAACGTAATGGCTCTTTTGGAATATCTGGACGAGGAGCTGAGCAAGTCGGCGACCGTGCCGCTGACGGGCAAGCGCCTGGTCGATGTGGAAAAGTGCCTGGACATCGTCAGCGAACTGCGCGTCACCCTTCCGGACGACGTCAAGGACGCGGAGGTCATCGTGCGCGACCGCGAGCAGATCCTCGCCGACGCCCAGCGCCAGGCGGAGCAGATCATCGCCGACGCGCAGCAGCAGTTCGAGCAGATGGTCAGCAACCACGCCATCGTCCAGGAGGCCCAGCGCCGCGCCAACGCCATCGTCAAGGACGCCGTGGCCAAGGCGGACGAGGAGGCCGACAGCTGCACCGCCTACCTCAACGACGTGCTGGGCAACGTCGAGCAGCACTTAAAGCGCGTGCTGGACGACGTCCACCAGAACCGCCTGGAGGTCACAAGCGGCGGGGACGGCAACAACGCGGCCCGCGGCGGAAGATAGAAGCGCAGCATCGATCGGGGAGGGGGAGAAGGCCCCTTCCTTTTTGCATTCCCCCTCAGCGCGGGCGCAGGAGCCGCCTCCAGGGCAGCAGGGAAAAGCCCAGGCACAGGAGCAGCGCCGGCACCGCAAGGGGATTTGCGGGCGCGAGGGAGGCGGCCGCCCCCTGCGCGGCGAACGTGGGCAGGGACGACCCAAAGAACAGGAAAACCGCGCGGCAGAGCGCGAAGGAGAGGCCCGCGTGCGTCAGCCGGCCGAGGAGATAGGTCCGCGCAGGCGCCAGGCCGTCCAGAAAGACCTGCGCCTGGCAGAACACCGACAGCCCGCCAAAGGCGCACAGCGCGCACAGCATGGAGGCGCGCACCGGGAGCGACAGCGCGCAGGACGCCGCGAGCTGGCAGCCGTTGCTGACCTCCAGCGCGCCGGCGAGCAGGGCCGGCACCGCCTCCGGCGGCAGGAGGAAGAGCAGCGTGCGCTGCAGCGCCTCCACCGCGCCCAGCGCCGTGAGCACGCTCGAGAGCGCGGAGAAGACCGCGATCGCCCCGCCGATGAAGAGCGCGGACAGGCAGCTCGTGCGCAGGGCCTCCGGCAGGACGTGCAGCAGCGCCGCGGAGGCGGGCGGCGGGGCGGCGTGCGGCGCGCGCGCCGCGTGCGCGCCGCGCCCCCGCCAGAGGACGCCGTTGCATATCGCGGCGAGCAGATGGATACCATAAATCAGCCCGCCCAGCGCCGGACTGCCCAGCGCCTGCCCCACCGTCCCCACGAGGAAGAGCGGGCTCGTCACCGTTGCGGCGGAAAGCAGGCGCGAAGCCTCCGGCCCGGTCAGCTCCCCGCGCTTTGCAAGCGAGGCGGCCAGCCGCGCGCCGTTGGGCGCGCCGGAGAGCCACCCGGAAAGCAGCACGCCGCCCGCCTCCCGCGGGATGCGGAACAGGCGGCACAGCGGCGCGGCCAGGGGCGCGAGCAGGCGGAGCATTCCGCCCTCCAACAGAAGCGAGGTCAGCACGAAAAACGGCAGGAGCGCGGGCAGCACCGCGTTCGCCCAGAGGGAGAGCCCCTCCCGCACGCCCTGCATCGCGGCCTGCGGATAGAGAAAGAGCAGCGCAAGAAGCGCGCCCAGCACCAACCCCTGGACCAGTTTGCGCAGCCATTGGCGCATGCGCAGCCCCCCTTTCCGCGTACATCCAGTGCAATCTATGAAAAGAGGAGGAGACATTATGCAGGAGCAACCCCTTCGCCTCGGCGTGGCCCTCGGGGGCGGCGCCTTCCGCGGTCTGGCGCACATCGGCGTGCTGCAGGCGCTGGAAAAGCACGGCCTTGCGCCGGACCTCATCGCCGGTACGAGCATGGGCGCGCTGGTGGGCGGCGTGTACGCCTGCGGCATGAATCTGCGGCTCATGGAGCGCTTTTGCTCCTCCATCGACGAAAAGGACCTGGTCGACGTCGCCCTGCCCACGGAGGGGATCATCGCCGGCAACCGCGTCGAGCTCCTGGTGCGCACGCTCACCGGGAACAAGACCTTTGCCCAGACCCAGATCCCCTTTGCGGCCGTGGCCACGGACCTGGAGCGCGGCGAGCGCGCCGTGCTCAGCGAGGGCCTCGTCTACCAGGGCATCCGCGCCTCGATCTCCATCCCCGGCATCTTCAAGCCCTATAAGCGCGACGGCCGCACCTATGTCGACGGGGGCGTGGTGGACCGCGTGCCCGTGACCACGGCGCGGGCCATGGGCGCGGACTTTGTGCTGGCCGTGGACGTGGGCTACCGCGGGGAGCCCGCGCAGTGCGACGGCATCGCCCGGGTCATCCTCCACTCCCTGGAGATCATGGAGTGGCAGGTCATGCAGCACACCATCAGCACGGCGGATTTTACGCTCGTGCCGGCGCTCTCCCACATCAACCCCGCCTCCATCGCGCAGGCGGAGGAGTGCATCCGCATCGGCCGCGAGGAGGCCGAGCGCCGCATGCCGGAGATCCTCGAAGCCATGCGGCAAAAGCGGGAGCTCCTGCACGAAGAGTTCCCGCCCGCAAAAGAGGGCTGAAAACGCCGCGCGGCCAGCTTATAGGACTCCCCGTTTCTCTGCAATCCGCAGCGGCGGCGTGTACGCCCACGGAGGGGCGCGTCAGCGCCCCTGCAGGCGAGCGTTTTGAGCCCGGAGGGCGAAAAGCCGGGGAGGCGGGCCGCAGGCCCGCTTTTCAGGCTTTGGCGCGTCGGCTTTGCCGACACGCGAACCGCGCGGACGCCGCAGAACCATTTGCGGCGGCCGCGCGGCGTTTTGGCGGATCAGTCGGCGAGGATGCGCAGGCGCTCGGTGAAGTCGCGGCGGCCGGGATGGCCCGCGGCCAGGTCCCACACGTCCTGCGCGGCAAGGTCCAGGGAGAGCAGGCCGCCTGCGGGCGCGTCCGCGACCTTGGTCACGAGCGGGAGGCTCCCCTGCCGGGAGATGGCGCGCAGCAGCGGCTCGGCGCGCTTGCGGAAGCCGAGCACGCGCGCGTACTCCGGCGCCGGATGCGCACGCACGGCCGCGGCGTCCAGGCCGAGCAGGATCTGCACGAGCAGCCTGCGCAGCCGCGCCGCCGGATAGCGCCGGCACTGCACCGCCGCAAGGAGCGCGTCTGCGTCCGGTGCGGCGAGCGCCTCCCGGCAGAGGCGGTTCTCCAGCCCCTCCGCGATGGCGAAGCGCTCGCGCAGCGCCTCGGGCGGCGTCGTGCGCAGGAGGTAGAGGAGGATGGAGGAGAAGGACGAGAGGGCGGGCAGGGGCTGCGGCAGGGCGCGCAGCTGCAGGTCCGCGGCCTCGGGGGGGAGCGCCTGGCGCGCGCCGGCCTCGTCCCCGGCCGCGAGCGCCCTGCGCACGGCCGTGGCCGAGGAGAGCGCGTGCAGACGCTCGTCGTTGTGGGCGGTTTCGCGGGGCACGGGCACGGGCTCCATGCCGCTGCCCAGGCGGCGCAGCGCGCGCAGGTACTCCACGCCCAGGGTCACGTTCGGCGGCAGCTGGCGGCCGCGCGCCAGCGCCCGCGCCTGCGGATGCGAGTGCCCGCCCTCCAGGTAGGCCCGGATGCGCGCGGACTCCTCCGCGCTCTCCGGCGCGGCAAGGTCGGTCAGGTGCGCAAGGTCCGCATCCTCCGCCCCAAAGGAGAGGTGCGTCACCACCCCAAGGCCCGCCAGCAGCGCAGCGCCGCCGAAGGCAAAGTCCGGCGCGGCGCGCACCGCAAAGAGCGCCGGCAGCTCCAGCACCAGGTCCGCGCCCGCGAGCAGCGCCGCCTGCGCGCGCGTCCACTTGTCCAGGACCGCCGGCTCCCCGCGCTGCACGAAGGGGCCGGACATCGCGCAGACGACGAAATCCGCGCCCGTAAGCGCCCGCGCGCGCTCCAGGTGATGCGCATGCCCGCGGTGCAGGGGATTGTATTCACAGATCACGCCGCAAACCTTCTCCAAAATCGGCGCCTCCTTTGTGCTTTGTTTCGCATTTTGCCGCGCAGGGAGGCGAGTTTGCGCAAGTTTTGCCTTTTCAAATCCGCCAAAACGCGCTATAATGGAAACCGGCAAGACCCATCGCAAACCAGCCCCGCGGGGCTACTCTATATGGTAACACAGGCAAGGAGGAAAAGTAAAATGTCTTTGATGGATCGCATTAAGGCCAAGGCCAAGGCCGACAAAAAGCGCATCGTCCTGCCCGAGGGCGCGGAGGAGCGCACCGTGAAGGCCGCCGCCATCCTGCTCAAGGAGGGCATCTGCGACGTCATCCTTCTGGGCGACGAGGAGAAGATCGCCGCCTATGGCGAGGACCTGACGGGCGCCACCATCCTCAACCCTGCCAAGGCCGACTGCCTGCAGGAGTACGCGGACACGCTCTATGAGCTGCGCAAGGCCAAGGGCATGACCCCGGAAAAGGCGCTGGCCACCATGAAGGACGAGACGTTCTTCGGCACCATGATGATGAAGAAGAACGCCGCCGACGGCATGGTCTCCGGCGCGATTCACTCCACCGCCGACACCCTGCGCCCGGCCCTGCAGATCATCAAGACCCAGCCCGGCGTCACCACCGCCTCCTCCTGCTTTGTCATGGAGATCCCGAACAAGGCCTACGGCCAGGACGGCGTCATGATCTTTGCGGACTGCGCCGTCAACATCGAGCCGGACGCCGAGCAGCTGGCCGCCATCGCCATCGCCTCGGCCAAGACCGCCCGCGACATCGCCGAGATCGCCGAGCCCAAGGTCGCCATGCTCTCCTTCTCCACCAAGGGAAGCGGCAAGGGCGACATGGTCGACAAGGTCGCCAAGGCCACGGCCCGCGTCAAGGAGCTCGCGCCGGAGCTGAACGTCGACGGCGAGCTGCAGGCGGACGCCGCCCTGGTCGAGAAGGTCGGCCAGCTCAAGTCCCCCGGCTCCACGGTCGCCGGCCACGCCAACGTCCTCATCTTCCCCTCGCTGGAGGCGGGCAACATCGGCTACAAGCTCGTGCAGCGCCTGGCGGGCGCCGAGGCCATCGGCCCGGTCATGCAGGGCCTGGCCCGTCCGGTCAACGACCTGTCCCGCGGCTGCTCGGTGGACGACATCGTCTCCCTGTGCGCGCTGACCGCCGTGCAGGCCCAGCAGAAGTAAAAAAAGACAAAAAATAGAACATCTGGGGGGAAGGGCGGAAGAACTCCGTCCCTCTTCCCTTGATTTCGGAAAAAAGAGGGAGAAAGCACATGAAGATCCTCGTCATCAACGCGGGTTCGTCCTCCATCAAGTACCAGCTCATCGACATGGACGACGAGAGCGTCATCGCCAAGGGCCAGGCCGAGCGCATCGGCATCGAGGGCAGCAACGTCAAGCAGTCTTCCGCCAAGGGGGAAATCGTGTTCAACGCGCCGCTCAAGAACCACGCCGAGGCCATGGAGTACATCGTCAAGGCCCTGACCGACAAGGAGAAGGGCGTCATCTCCGACATGAAGCAGATCGACGCGGTCGGCCACCGCGTGCTGCACGGCGGCGCGTCCTTCACCGAGAGCCAGGTCGTCAACCCCAAGGTCATGGAGGCCATCTACGACAACATCATCCTCGGGCCGCTGCACAACCCCGCCAACATCCAGGGCATCGAGGCCTGCCAGAAGATGATGCCCGATACCCCCAACGTCGCGGTGTTCGACACGGCCTTCCACCAGACCATGCCGCCCTACGCCTACATGTACGCCGTGCCCTATGACTACTACACGCGCCTGAAGGTGCGCAAGTACGGCTTCCACGGCACGTCCCATCGCTTTGTCTCCAAGCGCGCGGCCGAGATGCTCGGCTCTGCGGACGGCAAGGGCCTGCGCCTGGTCATCTGCCACCTGGGCAACGGTTCCTCCCTGTCCGCGGTCGTGGACGGCAAGTGCGTGGACACGTCCATGGGCATCACGCCTCTGGAGGGCATGGTCATGGGCACCCGCTCCGGCGACCTGGATCCCGCGACCCTGCAGTACATCATGAAGCGCGACGGCATCGACATTGAGGAGATGACCAACATCCTCAACAAGAAGTCCGGATTGCTTGGCATCTCCGGCATCTCCTCCGACATGCGCGACCTGACCGCCGCGATGGAGGAGGGCAACGAGCGCGCGACGCTGGCCATCAAGATGATGACCTACCGCCTGAAGAAGTACATCGCCGGCTATGCGGCGGCCATGGGCGGCGTGGACGCGATCGTCTTCACCGGCGGCATCGGCGAGAACGTCGGCCACATCCGCAAGGCGGCGGTCGAGGGCCTGGAGTTCATGGGCGTCAAGCTCGATGAGGCCAAGAACGACGTCACCCGCTCCGACGGGTTCATCGAGGCCGCGGATTCCAAGGTCAAGATCCTGGTCGTCAAGACCAACGAGGAGCTGGCCATCGCGCGCGACACCCTCGAGCTCTGCGGCAAGAAGGCGTAAGGCAGGACGCGCGGAAAAACAGACTAAATTTCTGTTACGCGCAAAAAATTCGTTGACAAAACGGGGCTTGCCCTCTATAATTGGAAAATGGTTGTGTGCGAGGTGACAGCGTATGATGCTCAATGTGGAAAAGGCTCTGAAGCAGCCGGGCGAAAACCTGGAGTTCGACCTTCGGGTCCCTGCGCCTGTGGAGGAGTTTCAGGCCGACCAGATTGGGTTTTCCGGCGACGTCGCCCTGCACGGATACATGACCGGAATCGGCGATTCTGTCGCGCTGCATGGCGAACTGACCGCGGCCCTGGTTTCTCCCTGTGCCCGGTGCCTCGAGGAGGCGCGGTTCGACATGAAAGTGCCCTTTGACGAAATCTTTGTCAGGCAGCCTGATCCGGATCATCCCGACGCGTACCTTTTTGAAGGTTCCGAGGTGGATCTGACCGATCTTACGGTGGCCAATATCGCCATAAACCTCCCCATGCAGTTCCTCTGCCGGGAGGATTGCAAGGGACTGTGTCCCTTGTGCGGTCAGAACCTGAATCTTGGCTCCTGCGGGTGCGACCCCGCGCTGGAGCGGTCGGCGTTTTCCGCATTGAAAGCGCTGCTCGACGACAAAGACGATAAGGAGGTGTAAAAACCATGGCAGTACCCAAGGGGAAAGTCTCCAAGGCCCGCCGGAACTCCCGCCGCGCCAACTGGAAGCTCTCGATGCCCGGCATCGTCGCTTGCCCGCAGTGCAAGACGATGAAGCTCGCCCACCGCGTCTGCAAGAAGTGCGGTTACTACGACGGCAAGCAGGTCATCAAGATCGAGGAAGAAAAGCAGGCGTAAGCTTGGAAAACACCAGCCCGGCGAACCACTCACGGTCCGTCGGGCTTTTGCCTATTTTTTCGCGGAAAAAAGGAGGGCCTGTGCATGGAATTCGCCCGCGATACGCTCTATGTCTCGGAACTGGACGGAACGCTCCTGGGCGCGCAGCCGCGCCTGCCGGAGGAGGCCGTGCCGCTGCTCAACGAGATGCTGGACGCGGGGCTGCCCTTTACGGTCGCCACGGCGCGGTCCTGGACCTCGGCTGCGCCCATCGTGCGCCAGCTGCACCTGAAACACCCGGTGGTCGCCTACAACGGCGCGTTCCTCGTGGACCCCGTCACGGGCCGGGACATCGACCGCTGCCTCTTTGACGCGCAGCAGATGCAGCGCGTCGCCCGGGTCTTCCTGGACGCGGGCCTGTCGCCCATGGTCTACGCGCAGATCGACGGCAGGCAGAAGGTCTCTTGGCTCAAGTCCTTGGAGAGCGAGGGCATCCGCGAGTACGCGCGCGACCGCGCGGGCGACCCGCGCCTGCGGCCGGTCGGGACGATGGAGGAGCTCTTCCAGGGCGAGGTGTTCTACCTTTCGTCGTTTGCGCGCCGGGAGACGCTCCTGCCGCTCGAGCCCAAGGCCCGCGCGCTGGACTTCGCCCACACGAGCTTTACCAGCGACGCCTACAAGCCCGAGTGGTACTGGCTGGAGATTTCCCGGTTCGACGCGACAAAGGCCACGGGCGTGGACAAGCTCCGGAAGCTCACGGGCATCCCGCGCATCGTCTGCTTCGGCGACAACCTGAACGACCTGCCCATGTTCCGCGTGGCGGACGAGTGCTACGCCGTGGCGAACGCAAGGCCCGAGCTCAAGGCGGCGGCAACCGGCGTCATCGGGAGCAACGTGGAGATGGGCGTGCCCCGCTTCCTGCGCAGCCGCGCCCGGTGAGGGCCGAAAAACGCGGCAATCTTGCATTTGACCGCGTTCTCTGCTATCATGAGAGAGGAATTTTTGCATAGGGGAGGAACGAGCATGATCCGAATTGCGGTGGACGTCTACGGCGGGGACAACGCGCCCGACTGCGTGCTGGACGGCGCGCTGGAGGCCATGCGGGAAATGCCGGACATCCACGTCATCTTCTGCGGCGCGCAGGAGGAGGTGCGCAAGCTCCTGGCCGGCCGGCCGCACGACGAGGCGCGCGTGCGCATCATCGACGCGCCGGACGTCATCACCAACCACGAGAGCCCCACGCTGGCCATCCGCCGCAAGCTCAACGCGTCCCTGGTCAAGACCATGGACGCGGTCAAGGCGGGCGAGGCGGACGCGGCGGTCACCGCCGGATCCACGGGCGCGGCGCTTGCGGGGGGAATCTTCCGCATCGGGCGCATCCGCGGCATCAACCGGCCGGCCCTGGCGCCCCTGCTGCCCACGGCGGCCGGCAAGCCGGTCATGCTCATCGACTGCGGCGCGAACGTGGACTGCAAGCCGGAGTACCTGGTCCAGTTCGCGCTCATGGGCCAGGCCTACATGCGCGGCGTGATGGGCGTGGACAAGCCCAAGGTCGGCCTGCTCAACATCGGCGCGGAGGACGAGAAGGGCAACGACCTGGCCAAGTCGACCTTCCCGCTGCTGCGGGACCACCCGCTGGTGGACTTCTACGGCAATGTCGAGGCGCGCGACGCGCTCACCGGCTGCGTGCAGGTGATCGTCTGCGACGGCTTTGCCGGCAACATCCTGCTCAAGTCCACCGAGGGCGCGGCGCAGCTCATCCTCGGCAAGCTCAAGGACGGCCTGCTCTCCTCCACGCGCTCCAAGGTGGGCGCGCTGCTCGTCAAGCCCGCGCTCAAGGGCCTGAAGAACGAGCTGGACTACGAGCAGTACGGCGGCGCGGCGCTGCTGGGCGTGACGGGGGCCGTGGTCAAGGCGCACGGCTCGTCCAAGGCGCACGCCTATGCCTGCGCCATCCGGCAGGCGCGCACCATGGTCGAGGGCAAGGTGGTCGACATCATCGCCGGGCAGCTCAGCGCGGCCGCGGGCGATGCGGCGAAATAGACAGCACAGAGACGGAGAGGAGGAGAAGAGCGTGTTTGAAAAGATCGCGGCAATGATCGCCGACCAGCTCGGCATCGACGCCTCCACGATCCAGCCGGAGTCCCGGCTGATCGAGGACCTCAAGGCGGATTCGCTGGACGTGGTTGCGATGGTGATGGAGATGGAGACGGAGTTTGGCATCGAGATCCCGGACGAGGACCTGACCAAGCTCAAGACCGTCGCCGACGCCATGCGCTACATCGAGGAAAATCAGAAGTAAATCAATCGGCATCATTCGCGTACGCACCGGGGGAACAGGCTTCTTTCGGTGCGTAGGCATACATGAGCCCGGGCGCGCCCCTGGCTGATGTATGCCGGACGAGGAAAGGACAGGCAATGTTTGAAAAGTTGGAACAGGCCATCGGCTACACCTTTCGAGACAAGTCCCTGCTGAAGCTGGCCATGACGCATCCCTCCTACGCCGGGGAGACGCACGTGCACAACCAGCGCCTGGAGTTCCTGGGCGACGCGGTGCTGCAGCTCTGCACGAGCGTCCGGCTCTACAAGCAGTACCCCGACCTGCCGGAGGGCAAGCTCTCGCGCCTGCGCGCGCGCTGCGTGCAGGAGAGCGCGCTGGAGGTCGCCGCGCGCCGCCTGCACCTGGGGGAAAACCTGCTGCTGGGCATCGGCGAGGAGCGCGGCGGCGGGCGCGAAAAGCCCTCCATCCTGGCCGACGCCATGGAGGCCCTCCTGGGCGCGATGTACCTGGACGGCGGCATGGAGGATGCGCGCCGCCTGATCGAAGCGGTCGTGCCCATCGCGGACGCGCCGCGCGTGCACGACTACAAGACCGAGTACCAGGAACTGGCGCAGTCCGTGACCGGGGAAACGCCCGTCTACCGCATCGTCGGGGAGGAGGGGCCTGCGCACATGCGCACCTTCTTTGCGGAGGTCGAGCTCTGCGGGGCCGTCACCGGGCGCGGCGAGGGCAGCAGCAAAAAGCACGCCGAGCAGCAGGCCGCGCGCGACGCGCTGAGCCGGCAGGGACTGTGAGGGCGGAGCATTGCGACTGAAGAGATTGGAAATCTACGGGTTCAAGTCCTTTGCAGACCGCGTGGAGATGGTCTTCCCCGACGGGGTGACGGGCGTGGTCGGGCCCAACGGCAGCGGCAAGAGCAACATCGCCGACGCGGTCCGCTGGGTCCTGGGCGAACAGAGCGCAAAGACCCTGCGCGGCGCCAAGATGGAGGACGTCATCTTCGGCGGAACGCAGACGCGCAAGGCCCAGGCCTACTGCGAGGTCAGCCTCGTCTTTGACAACGAGGACGGGGCGCTGCCCGTCTCCTTTGCCGAGGTGATGATCACCCGGCGCGTCTACCGCAACGGCGACAGCGAGTACTGCCTCAACAAGGCCCCCTGCCGCCTGAAGGACATCGTCGACCTGCTGCGCGACACGGGCATCGGCAAGGAGGGCTATTCCCTCATCGGCCAGGGCCGCATCGACGAGATCCTCTCCGTCAAGAGCGAGGAGCGGCGCAACGTCTTTGAGGAGGCCGCGGGCATCACCAAGTACAAGGCGCGCCGGGCCGAGGCCGAGCGCCGCATGGAGAACACGAACCAGAACCTGGAGCGCGTGGAGGACATCCTGGGCGAAATCGGGGGCAGGCTGCCGGACCTGGAGCGCCAGGCCGCCGACGCCCGGCGCTACCGCAGGCTCACGGACGAGCTGCGCCGCCTGGAGATCAGCTCCTTTGCCTACAACCACGACCGCCTGACCGGAAACCTGGAGCAGGTGGACGGCCAGATCGCCGAAACCGAGGCGCAGATGCAGGCGGCAAAGGCGAAGGAGGAGGCCGGCCGCCGCGAGAGGGCCGAGATGGAGCAGGGCATCCTCGACGCGGACGCCCGCCTGTCCGATCTGCACGCCCGCGTGCTCGAGGATACGCGCAGCGCGCAGATCCAGGAGGGCGACGCAAACCTCCTGCGCGAGCGCATCGCCTCGGCGAAAAAGGAGGCCGAGCGCCTGGCCCAGGAGAAAGAAAAGGACGAGTCCCAGCGCAGCGCCCTGGCCCGCCAGCAGCAGGAGAGCCGCGGCAAGCAGGAGAAGTACGCCCGCGACCTTGCGGAGATCCGCGCGCGCATCCGCGACCTGGAGGGCCAGGCCGAGGAGGCCGCGCAGGACGTCGCCGCGCGGGAGGAGACGATCGAGCGCGGCAAGGAGGAGATGATCCGCTCCTTCAACGCCCTGAGCGACGTAAAGAGCGCGCAGGCCCGCCTGGCCGCCACGCGCGAGGGCTTGCAGGCCCGCCTGGACGCGCTGGAAGGCGGCGCGCAGGAGCGGGCCGGCGCCCTGGAGGCCGCGTCGGCCGAGCGGGAGAAGGCCGAGGCGCTGCTGCGCGCGGCGCAGGAGACCTGCGGCGAGCTGGAGGGCGCGCGCGACCGCGCCATGGACCGCCAGGCCGCCCTGCAGGTGGAGAGCCAGCAGCTCGGCGTCAACATCCAGCGCACGGCCGGCGCGCTGCGCGAGGCGCAGTCGCGCCTGAAGATGCTCGAGCAGATGCAGCGCGACTACGAGGGATACCAGAACTCCGTGCGCGAGGTGCTGCGGCGCTTCCGCGGCGCGCCGGGGCTCTACGGCGTGGTCGCGGGGCTGCTGCGCGTGCCCAAGGAGATCGAGCGCGCCGTGGAGATGGCCCTGGGCGGCGCGATGCAGAACCTCGTCTGCGCCCGCGAGGAGGACGCCAAGGTCATGATCGAGTACCTTCGGCAGAACCGCATGGGCCGCGCGACCTTTCTGCCGCTCAGCTCCGTGCGCGGGCGCGTGCTCAGCCCGGCCGAGCGGCAGGTCCTGCAGATGGACGGCTGCCTCGGCCTCGCCTCGGAGCTGGTGGGGTACGACGAGCGGTTCCGCCCCGTGGCGGAGAACCTGTTGGGCCGCACCGTCATCGCCCGGGACCTGGACGCGGGCATCGCCATCATGCGCGCCGGGCGGCACGCCTTCCGCCTGGTGACCCTCGCCGGGGACGTCATGCACTCGGGCGGGTCCATGACGGGCGGCTCCGTCAGCGCGCGCTCCACCTCGATCCTCTCGCGCCAGCGGGAGATCGACGAGCACCGCGCGGCCGTCGAGACGCTCAAGAGCCGCGGCGAGGCCCTGCAGGCGCGCGTGGAGAGCATCGGCGGGGACCTTGCGCGCGCCCAGGAGGAGGTCGCCCAGGCCCGCGAGCGCGCGCACCAGCAGGACATCGCCGTCGCCCGCGAGCAGGAGCGCCTAAAGCGCGCAGGCGACGCGGAGGAGGCCGCCCGCGACCGCCAGCAGAAGGCGGCGCTGGAGCGGGAGCAGCTCCGGGACAGCATCGGGGAGATCGACGAGGAGATCCGGCGCATGGACGCGCGCACGGGCAGCGCCGAGCGCGCCTCCGCCACGACGCAGGAGGACATCGCCCGCATGACGGCGGAGCTGGTCCAGCGCCGGGAGGCGCTGGAAGACCTCCGCGCGCATCTGGCCGAGGCGCGCGCCAACGAGGCGGGCCGCCAGGCCGAGTGGGAGATGGCCCAGCGCGACGAAAAGCGCTTCCAGGGCAGCGAGCAGGAGCTGCGCGCCGCGGCCGCCATCCGCGAGCGCAGCCGGAATGCGCTTCTTGAGCGCATGGCCGCGGACGAAGGGCGCCTTGCCGAAAAGCAGGCCGCGCTCGCCCGCCTGCGGGAAACCCTTGCGGCGCAGAACGAGACGCTGGAGGCGGAGTCCCGCGCGCGGGAGGCGCTGCGCGGCAGGATCGCCGACCTGGAGGCGCGCCTGGAGGGCGAGCGCACCCGCGCCGCGCAGGCGCAGGAGAGCCTGCACCGCCTGCAGCTCGCCCAGGGGCGGTGGGCGGCGGAGCTCAAGCAGCTCCAGGACCGCATCTGGGAGCGGTACGAGCTGACGCTGGAAACCGCGCGGCCGGAGTGCGACCCGGACTACGACGAGGCCGCTTCGCGCGGCCGCATCGACGAATTGCGCCGCGAGATCCGCAGCCTTGGCGCGGTCAACGTCGGCGCGCTGGACGAGTACGAGGAGACGCGCGGGCGCTACGACGACATGGAGCGCCAGCGCGCGGACCTGCGCAAGGCCCAGCGCGACCTGCAGGAGATCCTGGACGAGCTGCAGAAGAAGATGGAGGAACAGTTTGCCGAGCAGTTCCAGCGCATCAACGAGCACTTTGCGCGCACGTTCACAAGGCTCTTTGGCGGCGGCACGGCAAAGCTGCAGCTCCAGGACGAAAAGAACGTCCTCACCTGCGGAATCGACATCGTGGCCCAGCCGCCGGGAAAGAAGCTGCAATTGCTCTCCCTGCTCTCGGGCGGGGAGCGGGCGCTGACGGCCATTGCGATTCTCTTTGCCATGCTGGAGATCCGGCCCTCCCCGTTCTGCATCCTGGACGAGATCGAGGCGGCGCTGGACGAGGCGAACGTGGCGAACTTTGCAGACTATCTCAAGCAGTACAGCCGGGACACGCAGTTCATCGTCATCACCCACCGCAAGGGCACCATGGAGCGCTGCGACGCGCTCTACGGCGTGGCCATGGAGGAGAAGGGCGTTTCCCGCATGGTCTCGGTGCAGCTGCGCGATTTGGAAGAACAATTGGAGGAGGAGAGCCATGACGGAGAATAGGGAAAAGAAGGGGCTGTTTGCCCGCCTGCGCGAGGGCATGACCAAGACACGCGAGTCCATCACCCACGCCATCGACCAGCTCACGGGCGTCTACAAGGAGCTGGACGACGACTTTTACGACGACCTGGAGGCCGTGCTCATCGGCGCGGACATCGGCGTCAAGACCACGGAGGAGATCATCGCCCGCCTCAAGGACGAGGTGCGCCGCCGCCGCGAGGGGAACCCGGAGGCCGTGCGCGGCATCCTCAAGGAGATCGTCGCGGACATGATGCAGGCCGAGCCCTTCCGCCCCAAGTCCCCGTCGGTGATCCTGGTCGTGGGCGTAAACGGCGTGGGAAAGACCACGACCATCGGCAAGCTCGCCTGCCACTTCAAGGACGAGGGAAAGAGCGTGATCCTGGCCGCGGCGGACACCTTCCGCGCGGCGGCGACCGAGCAGCTCACCATCTGGGCGCAGCGCGCGGGCGTGCCCATCGTCGCCCACGGCGAGGGCGCGGACCCGGCTGCGGTGGTCTTTGACGCCGTGGCCTCGGCCAAGGCGAAGCGGGCGGACCTGCTCATCGTGGACACGGCCGGACGCCTGCACAACAAGTCCCACCTCATGGAGGAGCTCAAGAAGATCCGCCGCGTGATCGACCGCGACTTCCCCCAGGCGGACGTGCACGTGCTGCTCGTGCTCGACGGCGCGACCGGGCAGAACGGCGTGACGCAGGCGCGCGTCTTCCGCGACGCGGTGGACCTGTCCGGCATCGTGCTGACAAAGCTGGACGGCACCTCCAAGGGCGGGGTCGTCATCTCCATCAAGGAGGAGCTGCAGCTCCCCGTCTACTTCGTGGGTGTGGGGGAGAAGAAGGAGGACCTGCAGGTCTTCAACGCCCGCGAGTACGCCGAGGCGATCTTTTGACGCGCGCGCAGATCGTTCTGCGCCGCGCGGGTGCACAGGACGCGGAGCGGATTGCCGGGGTGGGCACGGTGATTCCCATGACGAGCTGCCCATGGGTTCCAACCCGACGGGCCGCTGCGCGTTTCTCATGAACGTCTACACGGCGCCGGAATATCGGCGGCAGGGCGTGGCCGCGCGCGTTGTGCGCGCCTGCATCGAGGATGCGCGTGCGCGCGGCGCAGGGAGTCTGCTGCTCGAATCGACGCAGATGGGGGAGCCGCTGTACCGCAGTCTGGGGTTTGCGCCCGCCAAAGGGTACATGCGCCTGTCCCTGCGGGACTGACGCCGCAGAGGATGGGGGGAAGGCCCCCGAAAATGTGGGAAAGATTCGGAAAAAATCACGGCGTAAAGTAAAACTGCTTGACAACCGGGGGGCGAGCGTGTATAATGCCCAAGGTGTCAAGCAGTTTTGCTTCACAGGGAACGGAGGCGAGCGCATGGAACCCGCGCACAACGCAGAGCTTGCGATGCTGTTGGACTTCTACGGCCCGCTCCTGACCGAAAAGCAGGGCGAGATGATGCGCCTGCGCGTGGAGGAGGACCTCTCCCTCTCCGAGATCGCGGAGAGCTTCGGGGTCTCCCGCCAGGCCGTGCACGACGCCCTGCGCAAGGCGGAAAAGACGCTGACCGACATGGAAGGCAAGCTCCGCCTGGTCGAAAAGTACAGAAGGCTCCACCGCGCCGTCGCCCTGGCGCAGGACGCGCTGGAGCGCGGCGACGCGGGCGCGGCCCGGCGCATACTCGAGGAAATGCAGAAGGAGGGCGTCTATGGCGTTTGAAGGACTTGCAGAAAAGCTGCAGGCGGCGTTCCAAAAACTCAACAACCGCGGCAAGCTGACCGAGAAGGACGTCAAGGACGCGATGCGCGAGGTCCGCATGGCCCTGCTCGAGGCGGACGTCAACTACCTTGTGGTCAAGGACTTTGTCAAGCGCGTGACCGACCGCGCGGTGGGCGAGGAGATCTTCACCACCCTGAACGCGGGCCAGACCGTCATCAAGATCGTCCGCGAGGAGATGACGGCGCTGATGGGCGGCACGCAGGCCAAGCTCGAGTTCACGGGCAACCCGCCGACGGTGATCATGCTCGTCGGCCTGCAGGGCGCGGGCAAGACCACGCTGGCCGGAAAGCTAGCCGGCATGCTGCTCAAGCAGGGCAAAAAGCCCCTGCTTGTCGCGGCGGACGTCTACCGCCCGGCGGCCATCAAGCAGCTGCAGGTGGTGGGCGGCCAGGTCGGCGTCCCCGTCTTTGAGATGGGGCAGGGTGACCCGGTGGAGATCGTCCGCGCGGGCAAGCGCGAGGCCATCCGCGCCCTGCGCGACGTGATGATCGTCGACACCGCGGGCCGCCTGCAGATCGACGACGCGCTCATGCAGGAGCTGGAGAACCTCAAAGGCGAGCTCCGGCCGCAGGAAATCCTGCTCGTCGTCGACGCCATGACCGGCCAGGAGGCCGTCAACGTCGCAAAGACCTTCGACGAAAAGCTGAACATCACGGGCGTCGTGCTCACAAAGCTGGACGGCGACACCCGCGGCGGCGCGGCGCTGTCCATCAAGGCCGTGACCGGCAAGCCCATCAAGTTCTCCTCCGTCGGCGAAAAGCTCGACCAGATCGAGCCCTTCTACCCGGACCGCATGGCCTCCCGCATCCTGGGCATGGGCGACGTGCTGACGCTCATCGACAAGGCCACGGCCCTGGTCGACGAGCAGCGCGCCGCGGACCTGGAGCAGAAGATCCGCAAGAACCAGTTCACCCTCGAGGACTTCCTCGACCAGTTCCAGCAGATGCGCAAGATGGGCGGCATGGCGGACATGCTCTCCATGCTCCCGGGCGGAAACAAGATCGCCGCCGAGGTCGACGAGGAAGAGATGAAGAAGAACCTCGGCCACACCGAGGCCATCATCCTCTCCATGACCCCGCGGGAGCGGCGCAACCCCGCGCTGCTCAACGCCTCGCGCAAAAAGCGCATCGCCGCCGGCTCCGGCGCCACGGTCCAGCAGGTCAATCAGCTCCTCAAGCAGTTTGAGCAGACCCAGGCCATGATGAAGCAGTTCGGCAAGATGGGGAAGATGGGCAAGAAGGGGCGCAGGCTCCCGTTCAAGTTCTAAGAGAGATATTGATTCCAAGCGATTGGAATGATATAAAAAAATTCAAACGATACGCAGGAGGTATCCTACAATGGCAGTGAAGATTCGCTTGAAGCGCATGGGCATGAAGGGCGAGCCCTTCTATCGCGTGGTCGTGGCCGACAGCCGCACCCCCCGCGACGGCCGGTTCATCGAGGAGATCGGCACCTACAACCCCGTCAAGGACGACAAGGCCATCACCCTGGACGTCGAGCGCGCCAAGTACTGGCTGAGCGTGGGCGCGCAGCCCACCCAGACGGTCAAGACCGTGCTGCGCAAGGGCGGCGCGATCGAGTAAGGCGTTTTTCCCCGCGACGCTCCGGCACTGGAAGGAGGGCGCAGTCATGGCAGAGTTGGTCAAGTACATCGCGTGCTGCCTGGTGGACCATCCCGACCTCGTCGAGGTCCGGGAGGTGCCCGGCGACCAGGCGCTCATCCTGGAGCTCCGCGTAGCTCCGGAGGACATGGGCAAGGTCATCGGCAAGCAGGGCCGCATCGCCAAGGCGATTCGCGCCGTGGTCAAGGCCGCAAGCCTGAAGACCGGTCAGAACGTGCTTGTGGAAATCGTCTGACGGCGATCCGCGAAACAACGCCGCCTGCGGCGCACATGCCGCCGCTGCGGATGGAAGAGGAAGGGGCGCAGTTTCCGCCCCTTCGCGCATCCCCGAAGAAAGCCGGGGAGGGAAAGGGGGGAGCGTTCGCCGCGGCGAATGCCCCCTTTTCGCGTTGGAAGCAAGGAGGTTCTTCATGAAGGAATATCTGATGATCGGCCAGGTGATCAAGCCCCAGGGCGTGCGCGGGGAGATCAAGGTCCTCCCGCTCACGGACGATCCGGAGCGGTTCCTGGACCTTGCGCGCGTGTTCCTGGACGAAACGGGCGGGGAGGCGCTTGCGGTGCGCGCCGCGCGCACGCGGGAGGGCTACGCGTATCTCAGCCTTGCGGGCGTGGAGGACCGCGACGCGGCCGAGGCCCTGCGCGGCCGGGAGCTCTTCGTCCCCCGCGCGGAGGCGGCGCCCCTGCCCGAGGGCCGCTACTACATCGCGGACCTGATCGGCATGCAGGTCGTCGACGAGGCGGGGCGGGAGCTCGGCCGCCTTGCGGACGTGATGCAGGCGGGCGGAAACGACGTCTACGAGGTCCGGGGGAAGAGAACCTTCCGCTTCCCCGCGCTCAAGCGCGCGCTGCGCGCCGTGGACGTCGAGGGCGCGCGCATGGAGCTGGACAGCGCGGCCCTTTCGGAAATCGCGGTGTATGACGATGCGGATTAAGATTCTGACGCTCTTTCCGGAGATGTTTTTGCCGGTGCTGGGCCGGAGCATCACGGGCCGCGCCATCGAGCGCGGCATCCTCTCCATCGAGCCCATCGACATCCGCGCCTATACGAAGAACAAGCACAACCGCTGCGACGACTACCCCTACGGCGGCGGCGCGGGGCTCGTGATGACGCCCCAGCCCATCTACGACTGCTTCCGCGCCGCGGTGCAGGACTTCCCCGCGCGGCACATCCTGCTCTCGCCCCGGGGAAAGACCCTCACCCAGCAGCGCGCGCGGGAGCTCGCGCAGGAGGAGAACCTCATCTTCCTCTGCGGCCACTACGAGGGCGTGGACCAGCGCGCCGTGGACGAGTGGATCGACGAGGAGATCTCCATCGGCGACTACGTGCTCACCGGCGGGGAGCTGGCGGCCATGGTCGTCATCGACTGCCTCTCCCGCCACATCCCCGGGGTGCTGGGCAGCGGGGAGTCCGCGCAGGAGGAGAGCTTCTCCGATGGCCTGCTGGAGTACCCGCAGTACACCCGCCCCGCCCTCTACGAGGGGCGCGAGGTCCCGGAGGTGCTCCTCTCCGGCCACGACGCCAACATCCGCACCTGGCGGCGGGAGCGGAGCCTGGACATCACGCGCGAGCGCCGGCCCGAGCTGCTGGAGCGCGCGCCCCTGACCCAGCAGGACCGCGTCTACCTCGGCTGGGAGGAGATGCCGCCAAAGCGCCCGCGCCGCAAGAAAAAGCGGCCGCAGGAGGGCGAGAGCGCACAAAATTTACCGGAGAATCCTTGAATTTGCTTGATTTTTGCCGGTTCCAATGGTATAATACCATCCGTTGACCATCAATGGGACGGTCCGCTGCTGTTTCGACCGCCGCGCTGTTTTCCGCGCGATCCGGCAAGAGCATGAACGTCTACACAGGGAAGGAGAAACAACAATGAACGAGATCATCCGCGCCATCGAAATGGAGCAGCTCCGTACCGACATTCCCAAGTTCTCCATCGGCGACACCGTCCGCGTCCAGGTCAAGGTCGTCGAGGGCAACCGCGAGCGCCTGCAGGCCTTTGAGGGCACCGTCATCGCCCGCCGCAACGGCTCCTGCCGCGAGACCTTCACGGTCCGCCGCGTTTCCTACGGCATCGGCGTTGAGCGCACGTTCCCCATCCACAGCCCGCGCGTGGACAGCATCACGGTCGTCCGTCGCGGCAAGGTCCGCCGCGCCAAGCTGTACTACCTGCGCGACCGCTTCGGCAAGGCCGCCAAGGTCAAGGACAGCTCCAAGTAAAACGGGAAGCAAAAAGGCCGCATCCGCTCCGGATGCGGCCTTTTTTGCCGCAAGCCTTGCGGAGAAGAATCGCTCGGTGTATAGTAGTAGGGAAAAATGACCATGGAGGAAAGCAGTTTGGATATACAGTGGTACCCCGGACACATGGCCAAGGCCCGGCGCATGCTCGCAGAGAGCGTCAAGCTCGTGGACGTGGTCATCGAAATGGTCGACGCGCGCGCGCCGGCCTCCACGCGCAACCCCGATTTTGACGACCTGTTCGGCACAAAGCCGCGCGTGGTCGTGCTCAACAAGGCGGACCTTGCCGATCCGGAGGCGACGCGCGCCTGGATCCGCGCCTACCGCGCGCGCGGGTGGGACGCGATCTCCTTTTCCGCAAACGCCGGCAAGGGCGTGAAGGAGGCCGTGTCCCTGGTGGAGCGCGCGGCAAGGCCGGTCGTGGAGCGCATGAAGGCCAAGGGCGTGAACAAGACCGTGCGCGCCATGATCGTGGGCATCCCGAACGTGGGAAAGTCCACCTTCATCAACCGCCTGCGCGGCTCCGCGGCCGCCAAGGCCGGCAACCGCCCCGGCGTCACCCGCGGCAAGCAGTGGATCGTCGTGGGCCCGTACCTGGAGTTTTTGGACACCCCCGGCATGCTCTGGCCCAAGTTCGAGGACAAGGAGGCGGCGCGGCGCCTGGCGTTCCTCGGCTCCATCCGCGGGGAGATCATGGACAACGAGCGGCTGAGCGCCGAACTCCTGGAATTTTTGCGCGACCGCGCGCCCGAGGGCGCCAAGGCGCGCCTTAAGATCGACATGGACGCGGAGAAGAGCGGGGAGCAGCTCCTGGAGGAGGCCTGCCGCCGCCGCGGCTGGCTCCTGCCCGGCGCGCGGCCGGACACCGAGCGCGCCTCGGCCCTGATCCTGGACGAGTTCCGCAGCGGCAAGATGGGCCGCCTGACGCTGGAGGCCCCGGTGCAAGCGCCCGAAGGGGAGGATGAAAATGGCAGGGAAACGGGAGACTAAGCAGGAGCGCCTCATGCGCATGACCGAGCGCGAGCGGCCCCTCTGGGAGGCGGGCGCGCTCGTTGGCGGCGTGGACGAGGCCGGGCGCGGGCCGCTGGCCGGCCCGGTGGTGGCGGCCTGCGTCGTCATGCCGCCCGAGCCCCTGCTCCCGGACATCAACGACAGCAAGAAGGTCGCGGAGAAGAAGCGCGAGGCCCTCTGCGAGGAGATCCTGCGCTGCGCCGTCTCCGTGGGCGTGGGCGTGGCCTCGGTCGAGGAGATCGAGACCCTCAACATCAAGCAGGCCGCGCGCCTTGCCATGAAGCGCGCCATCGAGCTGGCAAAGCCGGCGCGCGTCTTCGTGGACGCGGAGCGCGACCTGGACGTTTCCGTGCCGCAGGAGGGCATCGTCCACGGCGACGCGGTGAGCTATTCCATCGCCGCGGCCTCGATCGTGGCCAAGGTCACCCGAGACCGGATGATGCTGGAGCTGGACGCGCAGTACCCGCAGTACGGCTTTGCCCAGCACAAGGGATACGGAACCCAGGCCCACTACGAGGCCCTGCGCGCCTACGGCCCCTGCCCCGCGCACCGCAGGCTCTTCATCCGCTCGGCCTTTGCGCCGAAATGAGCGCCCACGGGGACCGCGGCGCCATGGGCGAGCGCGCCGCGCGGGCCTATTTAGAGGCAAAGGGCCTGCGCTTTGTCGGCGCAAACCTGCGCGTCGGGCGGGACGAGGTCGACCTGCTCATGCGCGAGGGCGAGACGCTGGTCTTTGTCGAGGTCAAGCTCCGCAAGGACCGGGACGACGCGCCCTTTGCCGTGGACGCGGCAAAACAGCGGCGCATTTCGCGCGCGGCCGTCGTTTATCTAGCGGAGCATGGCCTGTTGGGCCGGCCTGCGCGGTTTGACGTGGTTTCGGTCGGGTTCGATGGCGCGCGCCTGGACGTGCGCCACATCGAAAACGCCTTTCCGCTCGCGCGCGGAAGATATTTTGTATGACGAGGATGAAACCATGAGACGAAAGATCTGGATCTGCTGCCTGCTCCTGCTGCTGGCGCTGGCGCTGCCGCTCGGCGCGCAGGCTGCGGAAAACCTGGTGCAAAACGGCGACTTTTCCCAATGGGACGAGAGCGGCCTGCCCGTGGGCTGGACCTATGCGGCCTGGACGCAGGACGAGACCGTCTCCACCTATTGGACGGAGGAAGTGGACGGAAACCGCTGCGTGCGCCTGCAAAACTTTTCGGAAAACGACGCGCGGCTGGAGCAGACGGTCGCCGTCCGGGGCAACACGACTTACCGGATCTCCGCGCGCATGAAGGCGGAGGGCGGCGACCCCGAGCGCACGGGCGGCAACCTCTCCGTCTCCGGGAGCCTTGCCGTGTCGCAGGACTATGCGGACACGGACGGGCAGTGGGTGCCGGTCGAATTGTATGGAAAGACCGGCTTCTTCCAGGGAGAGATCACCGTGGCCCTGCGCGTGGGCTTCTACGGCGAGGAGAACGTGGGCTCGGCCTGGTTTGACGACGTCGTGGTCGAGGCCGTGGACGAGGTGCCCGCGGGCGTGACGGTGCAGAGCCTGCAGGATGCGCCCGTGAGCGCCGCCTCGGACGAGACGGAGGGCGCGGACTGGATTCCGATGCAGACCTTCGTCGCGGCGGCGTTTGCGCTGCTGGTCTGCGCCTTTGTCTACCGCCTGCGCGGCGTGGAGATCGAAAAAGCGCGCGCGGGGCGTCTCTTTGGCGCGATCCTCGCGGCGGCGGGCGCGCTGCGCCTCTTCCTTGCGGCCGTGAACCCGGGCTACGAGGTGGACATCAACTGCTTTACGAGCTGGGGACAGACGCTCGCGCAGGTCGGGCCTGCGGACTTCTACGCGCAGGGCTTCTGCGACTATCCGCCCGGCTACCTCTACGTTCTGGGCCTGCAGGCGCTCGTGGCCAATCTGCTGGGCCTTACGGCGAACACCGCGCCGTACCTGGTGCTGCTCAAGCTCCCGGCCATCGCCTGCGACCTTGCGGCGGCGTACTTGCTCTATCGCATCGCGCTGCGCGCCGGCAAGCCCAAGTGGGCGCTGCTGGCGGGCGCGGCCTATGCCTGCATGCCCGCGGCGATTCTGGACAGCGCCATGTGGGGGCAGATGGACGCGGTGCTGGTCCTGCTGATCCTGCTGGTGGTGGACGCCTTCCTGCAGGAGAAGACGCTGCGCGCGGCGATCCTCTACGGCGTCGCGGTGGCGGTCAAGCCCCAGGCGCTGATGCTGGGCACGATCCCGCTCTTCGGCTATGCGCTGGAGATCCTGGAGGAACCCAGGCGCGGCGCAAAGCGGCTCCTTGCCGGCGTTGCGGCGTGCCTTGGCGTGATCGCGGCGATCTCGCTGCCCTTCCTCGTGCGCCAGGAGCCGGCCTTCCTCGTGGAGAAGTACCTCTCCACGCTCTCCTCCTACCCGTATGCCACGGTCAACGCCCTGAACTTCTTCTTTGCCGCGGGCGCGAACTGGGTGGACCAGGGCGCGGCGCTCCTGGGCCTGCCCTACGCGGTCTGGGGGACGGTCGGCCTGCTGGCCAGCGTCGTTGTGGGCCTCGTGTTCTTCTTCAAGAGCCGCGACCGGCGCGCCATTCCCCTCTGCGCGGCGCTGATCCTGGCGGGCGCGTTCTGCCTCGGCGTGCGCATGCACGAGCGGTACATGTTCCCGGCGCTCGCGCTGCTGCTGCTGGCGGCCGTGCTCTACGCGGACAGGCGGCTGTACGGGATCTTTGCGGGCTTTAGCGCGACAAACGCCGTGAACATCTACATCGTCCTGCAGAACGAGCACGTCCTTGCGGAAAACCAGGCGCTGGGCACGGTGGTCGCGGTGGTGAACCTCGCGCTGCTGGCCTGCCTGCTCCTCACCGCTGCGGACCTGTGCTTCGGCGGCAAGCGTCTCTCCACGGACGACGGCCTGCCGCCGTGCAGGCGCCAGGTCGTCGGGCCGCGCCTGCCGGACGCCGCGGGCACGGGGGACCGGGCCTCCCTGCGCATGGGCCGCGTGGACTGGCTGCTCATGGGCGCGCTGACGCTCGTGTACGCGGTGCTGGCGTTCTACCAGCTCGGGGACATGACCGCGCCGCAGACGCTCTGGACGGGCGAAGCGGGCGACAGCGCGGTCCTCGACCTGGGGCAGGAAGAGCGCCTGACGGAGTTCCGCTATTACGGGGAGATCCCCTACGGCGACTTCACGGTGGAGTTCAGCACAGACGGCGCGAACTGGTCCGGCGCGGTAGAGCAGAGCGTGGGCGTGCACGACATGTTCAAGTGGCACTCCGTGGCGCTGGAGGAGGACGCGCGCTATGTGCGCCTTACGGTGACCAAGGACGAGATCAAGCTCTTTGAGGTCGCGCTCTTCGGGGAGGATGGGACGATTCTGCCCATCGCCTCCTGCACGGCCGAGGCCCTCGCCGACGAGCAGTCCATCGTGCCGGCGGAGATCTCCTATAGGAACAGCATGTACTTTGACGAGGTCTACCACGGCCGCACCGCCTACGAGCAGCTCCACAACATGGAGTGGTACGAGAACACGCACCCGCCGCTGGGCAAGGTGTTCATCTCCTGGTCCATCGCGGCCTTTGGCATGACGCCGTTCGGCTGGCGCTTTGCGGGGACGCTCGCGGGCGTGCTCATGGTGCCGGCGATGTACCTGCTGTGCAAGACGCTGTTCCGCAGGCCCCTGTTCGCCTTCTTTGGGACGTTCCTGATGACGTTCGACTTCATGCACCTTGCGCAGACGCGCCTGGGCACGATCGATTCCTACCCGGTGCTCTTCATCATCCTGAGCTTTGCGTTCCTGCTGCGCTACGCGTACATGAGCTTCTACCACGACAAGCTCTGGAAGACCTTCGTGCCCCTGGCGCTGTCCGGGTTCTTCATGGGCCTTGGCATGGCGAGCAAGTGGATCGGCATCTACGCGGCCGCGGGCCTTGCGGTGCTGTTCTTCTGGATCTTCGGCACGCGGGTGCAGGAGTATCTTGCGGCCAAGCGCGACCTTGCGGCGGGCAACCTTTCCGCCGAGCGCCGCGAAACCTGCGAGCACATCGCCGCGGTCTTTAAAGGCAAGGCGGTCAAGACCATCCTCGCCTGCGTGGTGTTCTTCGGGATCATCCCGCTGGCCATCTACATCGGCTCCTACTATCAGTTCCTGCGCATCGACGCGCCGCACCACGGCCTCAAGGAGGTCTGGAACTACCAGCTGCACATGTTCAACTACCACAAGGGCGTGTTCGACAGCCATCCCTTTGAGTCGCCGTGGTGGCAGTGGCCGCTGGACATCCGCAACATCTGGTACTATGTCTCCGACTCCATGCCGGTGGGGTGGGTCTCGTCCATCTCGGCCCTGGGCAGCCCGGCGGTGTGGTGGGCAGGCCTTGCGTGCCTGATCTGGGTGGCGGTGCGCGCGGTCCGGGGCTACGGCAAGCGCGACCCGCGCCTGTGGTGGCTGCTGATCGGGTTCTGCGCCAACTACCTGCCCTGGGTGCTCGTGCCGCGCGTGACGTTCGTGTACCACTACTTTGCGTCCGTGCCCTTCATCGTCCTGTGCACGGTGCTGTTCTTCGAGGACCTGTACGACAAGAAGCGGTGGGCAAGGACGGCCATGTTCGTCTTCATGGGCGTGGTGCTGGCGCTGTTCCTGCTGTTCTACCCGGTGCTCACGGGCGTGCCCATGACGGAGCTGCACGCGTCGCTCCTGAACTGGCTGCCCTCGTGGACGCTGTACTGAGAAGGGAGGCATGCATCGTGGAAAAGCTCAAGGCGCTCTTTGTGCAGGCCGTAAAGTTCGGCCTGGTGGGCGTAATCAACACCCTGGTGGACTACCTTTCCTATACGCTCCTGCTGTTCATCCCCTTCTTTGCGGAAAACTACGTTCTGGCGCAGATCATCGGCTACAGCCTGGGCCTGTGCAACAGCCTGGTGCTGAACAAGCGCTGGACGTTTGCCCAGCGGGAGCCGATGACGCGCCGCCAGCTCGCGTGCTTCCTGGCGGTGAACCTGGCGGCGCTGGCGGTCTCGACGGGGATCCTGGTGCTGACGCAGGAGCGGTTGCAGATGAACCGCTACATCGGCAAGGCCATCTCGGTCGTGGGGTCCATGGCGGTCAACTTCGTGGGCAACAAGCTCCTGGTCTTCCGGGAGCAGCGCGGCTGAGCGCAGGAGAAAAGAGAGAGGGGGAAGGGAGATGCTATCGACCGTAACCAGCTGCGGCCGGCAGGGAATCGAGGGCTACCCCATGCGTGTGGAGGTGGACGTGCGCGACGGCCTGCCCATGGTGGATGTCGTGGGCCTGCCGGACGCGGCGGTGCGCGAGTCGCGCGAGCGCGTGCGCACCGCCCTGCGCAACAGCGGCTTTCCCTTCCCCGTGGCGCAGATCACGATCAACCTGGCCCCTGCGGACATCAAGAAGGAGGGGCCCTGGTACGACCTGCCCATCGCGCTGGGCATCCTCGCGGCCTCGGGCCGCATCCCGCAGGAGAGGCTCCGCGGGGCGCTGGCCCTTGGCACCCTGTCCCTGGACGGGTCCCTCGCGCCGGTGACGGGCGCGCTGCCCATGCTCCTTGCGGCGCGCCGGGCGGGGATCGAGCGGGCGCTCCTGCCCGCGCAGAACGCGCGGGAGTGCGCGTGCCTGAGCGGCATCGCGCTCTATCCCGTCGAGAGCCTGCGGCAGGCCGCGGCCTTCCTCTGCGGGGAGGCGGAGATCGCGCCGCTCACCCCGGTCCGGTACGCAGACCTTGCCGAGGACGTGCGGCCGGAGGTGGACCTGGCGTCCGTGCGCGGGCAGTACGCCGCGCGCAGGGCGCTGGAGATCGCCGCCAGCGGCGGGCACAACCTGCTGCTCATCGGCACGGCGGGCTCGGGCAAGACCATGCTCGCGCGCTGCCTGCCCGGCATCCTGCCGCGCATGACCGAGCAGGAGGCGCTGGAGACGACGGTCATCCACTCCGTATCCGGCGAGGTTTCCGGGGGACTGATGACGCGGCGGCCCTTCTCCGCGCCGCACCACACGACAAGCGCCGTGGCGCTCATCGGCGGCGGCCGCGCCGCGGCGCCGGGCGAGATCTCCAAGGCGCACAACGGCGTGCTGTTCCTGGACGAGCTGCCGGAGTTTCCGCGCGCGGTGCTCGAGGCCCTGCGCCAGCCCATGGAGGACGGCGTGGTGACCATCTCCCGCGTCAACGCGCGGTGCGTGTACCCGGCGCGGTTCCAGCTCGTCTGCGCGATGAACCCCTGCCCGTGCGGCAACTACGGCTCGCGCACGCGGACCTGCCGCTGCACGCCGCACGAGGTCCAGCGGTACCTGAGCCGCATCTCCGGCCCGCTGCTCGACCGCATCGACATGGTGGTGGAGATGGACGCCGTGGAGCCGGACGAGGTGTTCGGCCCTGCGGCCGCGCCCGCGGAGGACAGCGAGACCGTGCGCCGCCGCGTCGAGCGCGTGCGCGCGGCGCAGAACGCGCGCTATGCGGGCGAGGACTTCTTCTGCAACGCGCGCCTGCCCGCCAACCGCCTGGAGGAGATCTGCAACCCGACCAAGGACGCGCGGGACGCGCTCGCCCTGTGCATGCGGCGCTTGCAGCTCTCCATGCGCGGCTATGCGCGCGTGCTGCGCATTGCCCGCACCATCGCGGACATGGCTGGGGAGGCGCGCGTGCAGGCGGAGCACGTGGCCGAGGCGGCTTCCTATCGGGGGACGAACGAAAAATATTGGAAGTAGGGATGCACCATGACGAGGGCAGAGGGCGTTTGGATCTGGCTGAGCCGCGTGCGCGGCCTGGGCGCGGGAAGGGCGCGCCAGCTCGTGGAGTTCTTCGGGGGCGAGGAGGCGCTCCTCGCCGCGCAGGAGCCGGAGCTGCGCGAGGCCGTGGGGGAGGCGCTGGCCGCCAGCCTGCTCGAGGCGCGGCGGCAGGAGGAGATCAACGACCACGTCCGGGCCTGCCGCCGGGCGGGCGTGCGCATCCTGACGCCCGCAAGCCCCGCCTATCCGGAGGCGCTTCGCGACATCTACGACCCGCCCTGCGCGCTGTACGCCCGGGGCGACCTCGGACTGCTCCAGGGCGAGCGCCTGCTCACCCTTGTCGGCACGCGCCGGCACACGAGCTATGGCCGCAGGATCACGGAAAAGCTCGCCGCGGAGCTTGCGCGCGCGGGCCTTACCATCGTGTCGGGCCTTGCGGAGGGCTTGGACAGCGTGGCGCACCGCGCGGCGCTGGACGCGGGCGGAAAGACCATCGCCGTCCTTGCAAACGGCCTGGACGTCGCCTACCCCGCGGCGGTCGGCCCCCTGCAGGAGGAGATCGCGCGCAAGGGCCTGCTGGTGAGCGAATATCCCCCGGGCACGCGCGCGAGCCGGGCGACGCTCCTGCCGCGCAACCGGCTGCTGGCGGCGCTCTCCCGCGCGACGCTGGTGACGGAGGCCGGGCAAAGGTCCGGCACGCTGCTGGTGGCCGGCCTTGCCGTGGAATACGGCCGGGAGCTGATGACCGTGCCCGGCAACATCGATTCGCCCGCGAGCTATTCCACCAACCGCCTGATGCGCACGAGCGCGGAAACGGTGCTTTGCAGCCGCGATGTGCTCCAGGCGTTTGGGATGGCGGACGCGGAGGACGGGGAGGACGGGCCGCCCGCGGCGGGGCGGCAGGCCGCGCCGGCCGGGCAGGCCGTGCCGGCCGGGCAGGCCGCGCCGGCCGTGACCGAGGAGGAGGAACGGGTGCTGCAGGCCCTGCGCCGGGAGCCGCTCTCCTTCGACGAGCTGATCGCGCGGACGCAGTTTTCCGCGGCAAAATTAAATTCGCTCTTGACAATGCTGGAATTGAAGGGAATAATAGACCAGTCGGCAGGTCGCACCTATGCGACAAAATCTTGATTTGCAATGGAGTTTACGGGGGTAGAGTATGGCAGCAGCCAGCAGCAAATATAAATTGGTCATCGTGGAGTCCCCTGCGAAGGCCAAGACCATCGGCAAGTTCCTGGGCAGGGGCTACAAGGTCGAGGCCTGCAACGGCCACGTCCGCGACCTGCCCAAGAGCCAGATTGGCGTGGACGTGGAGCACAATTTCGAGCCCCGCTACATCACCATTCGCGGCCGGGGCGAGATCTTGGAGAAAATCCGCAAGGAGGCCCGCGGCGCGTCCAAAGTGATCCTGGCGACCGACCCGGACCGCGAGGGCGAGGCCATCTCCTGGCACCTGGCCAATATTTTGAAGATCGACCCGGCTTCCGACTGCCGCGTGGAGTTCAACGAGATCACGGCCCAGGCTGTCAAGGCCGCGATGAAGAAGCCGCGGCCCATCAATTTGCAGCTCGTGGACGCGCAGCAGGCGCGCCGCGTGCTCGACCGCCTGGTCGGCTACAAGATCAGCCCGCTGCTCTGGGCCAAGGTCCGCAAGGGCCTGTCCGCCGGGCGCGTGCAGTCCGTCGCAACGCGCATGATCGTCGACCGCGAGGCCGAGATCGACGCCTTCGTGCCCCAGGAATACTGGACCATCACCGCCAAATTCACCGATGGAAACCAGAAATTTGTGGCCAAGTACGTGGGCAAGGGCGACGAAAAAACCGAGATCACCTCGGAGGCGCAGGCCAAGGAGGTCCGCGACTTCCTGCTCGGGCAGACCTATTCGGTCACCGCCGTAAAGAGCGGGGAGCGGCGCAAGAACCCGCCGCCGCCCTTCACCACCTCCAACCTGCAGCAGGAGGCGGTGCGCAAGCTCTCCTTCACCACGAAGAAGACCATGCAGATCGCCCAGATGCTCTACGAGGGCGTGGACATCGAGGGCGAGGGCAGCGTCGGCCTCATCTCCTACATCCGCACGGACTCCACGCGCCTTTCCGACGAGGCGCTCACCGCCGCGCGCGAGTACATCGCCGACAACTTCAGCCCGGAATACCTGCCCGAGACGCCCAACGTCTTCAAGGGCCGCAAGAACGCGCAGGACGCGCACGAGGCCATCCGCCCGACCCACGCCCTCTATTCCCCGGAAAAGGTCAAGGCGTCCCTCACGCGCGACCAGTACCGGCTCTATAAGCTCATCTACGACCGGTACCTCGCCTCCCAGATGACGCCCGCTGTCTACGAGACGCTGAACATCGAGCTTGCCGGCGGCGGCGCGCAGTTCCGCTTCGGCGGCATGAAGAAGAAGTTCGCGGGCTTCACCGTCCTCTACGAGGAGGGGCAGGACGAGCCCGCCGAGAAGGAGACCGCCCTGCCCAAGGTCGCCGTCGGCGACAGCGTCACCATGGCGGACCTTGCGCCGGAGCAGCACTTCACCCAGCCCCCGCCCCGCTACACAGAAGCCTCCCTCGTGCGCGCGATGGAGGAAAAGGGCATCGGCCGGCCCTCGACCTACGCGCCCACCATCACCACCATCCTCGCCCGCGGCTACGTCACGCGCGAAAACAAGGCCCTGGTCCCCACGGAGCTGGGGGTGCTGGTGACCGAGATGATGACCGAGAACTTCAAGTCCATCGTGGACATGCAGTTCACCGCCGACATGGAGGAGGAGCTGGACACGGTCGAGGAGGACGGCAAGGACTGGCACGAGGTCATCGAGAAGTTCTACGGCCCCTTCTCCGAGCAGCTCGAGGCCGCGGAGAAGAACATCGAGAAGGTCGAGGTCAAGGACGAGGTCTCGGACGTCCAGTGCGACAAGTGCGGCGCCATGATGGTCTACAAGATGGGGCGGTTCGGCAAGTTCCTGGCCTGCCCGAACTTCCCGGCCTGCCGCAACACCATGCCCATCGTCCGCGCGATCGACGCGCACTGCCCCAAGTGCGGCGGCGCGATCCTCGTGCGCAACACCAAGCGCGGGCGCGTGTTCTACGGCTGCGAGCGGTACCCGGAGTGCGACTTCACCTCCTGGGACATGCCCGTGGACGACCGCTGTCCGGTCTGCGGCAGCCCCATGGTGCTCAAGCGCGACCGGAAGAAGGATATCTCCTGGCACGTCTGCACGAACGAGAGCTGCAAGCACCGCGTGGAGGTGGAGACCCCCGCGCAGGACGAGGCGGAATAAAATCCAGAAAGGGGGCGTGACGATTTGTCACCTCCCCTTTTTTGCAGGAGGGAACGGACATGACGGAATACGAGCGGTTTTTGCGCCTGGGCGTGGACGGCGAGGCCATCGGCTTTGCGCCGGGCGAGGAGCAGGGCGGCTATTTCTGCACGCCGCTGGGCGCGCACGCGCTGGGCTGGGACGTGGAGGGCGTGCACTTTTGCCGCATAGACGGCATGGGGGAGACAATTTTCTGCGTCAATCCCATGCCCCTTGGCGAGGAAAACGTCCGCCCGGTGGCGCGGAACTTCCGCGATTTTCTGCGCCTCATTTTGGCGACCGGCGGCACGGCCGCCATCGCGGAGGCCGGGGACATGACGCGGGCGCAGTTTGCGGCGTTTGTGCAGTCCAAGACGGAGATGGAAAACCGCCTGCGCCCCGCGGTCCGGCAGGCGCTGGAGCGCATCGCCCAAGGGCTGGATCTATCGCCCATGGACGACCCCTACGGCTACATCGAGGCGCTGCAGGCGGGATTCGACGCGGGCGCGCTGCGCTTTTCCGACGAATACTACGACGCAAAGGGCCTGGAGCGGCCGGAGCACGGAGAGAAACAAGGAGGAAGAGGATGAAGGTCAACGTCATCGGGGCGGGCCTTGCGGGCAGCGAGGCCGCATGGCAGCTCCTCAAGCGCGGGTGCGAGGTCGCGCTGTACGAGATGAAGCCGCAGAAGTTCACCCCTGCGCACCACATGCCCGGCTTTGCGGAGCTGGTCTGCTCCAACTCCCTGCGGTCGGACCGGCTCGAGAACGCGGTCGGCCTGCTCAAGGAGGAGATGCGGCGCGTGGGCTCGCTCATCATGGACTGCGCGGAGGCCGCGCGCGTGCCTGCGGGCGGCGCCATGGCCGTGGACCGGGAGACGTTCAGCGCCGGCGTGACCGCGGCCCTGCGCAGCCACCCGCTCTGCACGGTCGTGGAGGGCGAGGTCACCGCCCTGCCGGAGGGGCCGACCATCATCGCCACCGGCCCCCTCACCAGCGACGCCTTTGCGCAGGCGATCGTCGCCCTCACCGGGCAGGAGGGGCTCTCCTTCTACGATGCCGCCGCGCCCATCGTCACCCTGGAATCCGTGGACATGGACAGGGCCTTCCGCGCCTCCCGCTATGGCCGGGGCGAGGACGACTACATCAACTGCCCCATGACCGAGGAGGAGTACAACGCCTTCTACGACGCGCTGATTGCGGCGGAGACCGCGCCGGTGCACGGCTTTGAGCAGGACAAGGTCTTCGAGGGCTGCATGCCCGTGGAGGTCATGGCGGCTCGCGGCCGGCAGACGCTCGCCTTCGGTCCGCTCAAGCCCGTGGGCCTCGTTGATCCGCGCACGGGCAAGATGCCCTACGCCGTGCTGCAGCTCCGCCAGGACGACGCGGCCGGCACGCTCTACAACCTCGTGGGCTTTCAGACGCGGCTCAAGTTCCCGGAGCAGCGGCGGGTCTTCGGCATGATCCCCGCCCTGGCGCACGCGGAGTACGCGCGCTACGGCGTCATGCACCGAAACACGTTCCTCAACTCCCCGACGCTGCTGGACGACCACTTCCGCTTCCGGGAGGGGCTCTACTTTGCCGGGCAGATGACGGGCGTGGAGGGCTACATCGAGTCCGCGGCCTCGGGCATGGTTGCGGGCCTCTCCCTGTTCCAGGACCTGAGCGGCCGGCCGCGCACGGACTGGACGGACGAGACGGTGCTCGGCGCCATGGGCCGCTACGTCGCGAGCGCGAACCGCAACTTCCAGCCCATGAACGCGACCTTCGGCCTGCTCGCGCCCCTTGCCGGGAAAAAGATCCGCGTCAAGAAGGAGCGGTATGCCGCCATCGCCGCGCGCTCCCTGCAAAGGATCGGCGAAATCGTGAACGAACTGTAAAGGTTGGCCGCGCTGCGCCGGCGCGCGCAACATTTCTCTTTTTCCGGCGTTGAAAATGTGATAGGCTATTGTCAGAAACGGGTACGGAGGACGAACTCTTATGGAAGAAAATCGAAGCGCATTCCGCGGCACGACCATCGTCGCGGTGCAGAAAGATGGGAAGACCGCCGTCGCGGGCGACGGCCAGGTGACCATGGGCGAGACCACGATCATGAAGCACGGCGCCAAGAAGGTCCGCCGCATTTACGAGGGGAAGGTCGTCGTGGGCTTTGCGGGCTCCGTTGCGGACGCCTTTGCCCTGAGCGAAAAGTTTGAGGCCTGCCTGGAGCAGTTTGCGGGCAACCTGCCCCGCGCCGCGGTGGAGCTGGCGCAGAACTGGCGCATGGACAAGGGCATGCGCCAGCTGCAGGCCATGCTCCTTGCCGCGGACAAGGACAACCTGCTCCTGATCTCGGGCACGGGCGAGGTCATCGCGCCGGACGACGGCGTGCTGGCCATCGGCTCGGGCGGAAATTACGCGCTCTCCGCCGCGCGCGCGCTCGCGCGCAATACGGACCTTGCGCCCAAGGAGATCGTCCGCAAGGCGATGGAGATCGCCTCGGAGATCTGCGTGTACACCAATGACCACATCACGGTCGAGGAGGTGTGAGAGAGATGAACACCATGACGCCAAGGCAAATCGTCGAGGAACTGGATAAGTACATCATCGGCCAGGACGAGGCCAAGCGCGCCGTCGCCATCGCGCTGCGCAACCGCTACCGCCGCTCCCGCCTGGACCCGGAGATCCGCGAGGACATCACCCCGAAGAACATCCTCATGGTCGGCCCCACGGGCGTGGGCAAGACGGAGATCGCGCGGCGCCTGGCCAAGCTCGTGGACGCGCCCCTGGTCAAGGTGGAGGCCACCAAGTTCACCGAGGTCGGCTACGTGGGCCGCGACGTGGACTCCATGGTGCGCGACCTGGTGGAGACCTCGCTGCGCCTGGTCAAGGAGCGCATGGGCAAGGACGTGGAGGCCGCCGCCGAGCAGAACGCCCAGGAGCGCATCCTGGACGCGCTCATCGCCAAGGAAAAGGGCGAAAAGAAGGCCGACCGCAACCCCATCGAGGCGCTGCTCGGCCCGGTGCGCAAGCCCGACGAGCCGCCCGAGGAGCGCGAGAGCCGCAGGCAGCGGCGCGAGCGCCTGCAGATGGACCTGCTCTGCGGCGCGCTGGAGGGCGAGATCATCGAGATCGAGGTTGAGGACAACGCCAGCAGCGAGACCCTGCCCGGCACGGACGTCTCCCTCAATGACATGCTCGGCGGCCTGATGCCCAAGAAGAAAAAGATCCGCAAGGTCTCCGTCATCGAGGCGCGCAAGATCCTCAAGGCGGAGGAGACCTCCAAGCTCATCGACATGGACAAGGCCGTCAGCGAAGCCATCTACAAGGCGGAGGAGGACGGCATCCTCTTCATCGACGAGATCGACAAGGTCGCCGGCCGCTCGCAGTCCGGCAGCCCGGACGTCTCCCGCGAGGGCGTGCAGCGCGACATCCTGCCCATCGTGGAGGGCTGCACGGTCAACACCAAGTACGGCCCGGTCAAGACCGACCACATGCTCTTCATCGCGGCCGGCGCCTTCCACGTGGCCAAGGTCACGGACCTCATCCCGGAGCTGCAGGGCCGCTTCCCCGTGCAGGTGAACCTGAAGCCCCTGACGGAAGAGGACTTCCGCAAGATCCTCACCCAGCCGGAGAACGCGCTCATCAAGCAGTACCAGGCGCTGCTGGGCGTGGACGACGTGAAGCTGGAGTTCACCGAGGACGCCCTTCGCGAGATGGCGCACATCGCCGTGGAGATGAACGACAGCCGCGAGAACATCGGCGCGCGCCGCCTGCACACCCTCATCGAGGAGCTGCTGGACGAGGTCTCCTTCTCCGCCGGGGAAAACGGTCCCGAGACCGTCACGATCGACGGCGCGTACGTGCGCGAGCACCTCTGCGCCGCCATGCAGCAGTTCGACGTGGCCAAGCACATCATTTAAGAGAGAATCGCCCCTGCGGGAAGCGCAGAAAGACGATATTTTCAGTCTCCCGGAGGACAACCCTCTGGGAGATTTCTTGCAGAACGCCGAGGAAGCCGCCCGCCCGGACAGCGATCCGGAGCAGGCGGCGATGATGTTTATCTGCAAGCGGCTTAAACTGAATTACAAAAAGCTGTCAGCCGAGGAAAAGAAGTGGCTGAAACGGATTGCGCAGAAGTCGGACTTGCTGAAAAATCCAACCTCACAGAGGGGGAGGAAATAAAAGAAATATATTATGGAGGAAATACAGATGAGATTTTGGGGCAAAGACAGAAAACAGGATAACAGAAAAAATATTTGGATTGAGCATCTCAATATTGATACAGGAAACTGG
>CAJFMX010000011.1 GCA_904393115.1 uncultured Clostridia bacterium | reverse complement strand
ACGCCGACGACGGCGTCGCCCGCGCGGTCGAGGCGCTCCTCGGGCAAAGAAAATAGGCGGGCGGGAGTTTCTCCCGCCCGCCTAAAGGGCGCGGCCGTCAAAAGAAGATGTGGAACACCCACTGGTCCAGGCAGACCAGGACGCCCAGCACCGCCGTGTAGAGCGCGAACCACTTGAGGTTCGTGCGGCGCACGATGCAGAGCATGAGCTTGATGGCCGCAAGCGAGGAGAGCGCCGCGACGACCATGCCCACGATCACCGGCCCCAGCGTGAGCGAGGTCTCGATCCCGCCCGTGACCAGGTCCTTGACCTGCAGCACCACCGAGCCCAGGATCGCCGGGATCGACATCAGGAACGAGAAGCGCGCCGCCTCCTCGCGGTCCACGCCGCGCAGGAGCCCGCCGGAGATCGTGCTGCCCGAGCGGGAGACGCCCGGCAAAATCGCAAAGGCCTGGAAGCAGCCCATCACCGCCGCGTCCGCGTAGGTGACCTCCCGGCGGTGGCCCTGGCGCCGGCCGGACACAAACAGGATGACGGACGTGGCCAGGAAGCCCAGGCCCAGGAACTCGCCCGTGAAGGCCGTCTCAAAGAAATCGCCCAGCAGCAGCGTCGCGATCACCGCGGGGATCGTCGCCACCACCAGCAGGTACACGGGCTTGGACAGCGGGCGGCGGATCATCGCCCAGATGTCCTTCCAGAACGCGACAAAGATCGCGATCAGCGTGCCCACGTGCAGCAGCGTGTCCAGGAGGATGCCGGGATCGTCCACGCCCAGGATTGTCTGGAAGAGCACCAGGTGCCCGGACGAGGAGACGGGCAGAAATTCGCAGAGGCCTTGCACCAGGCCCAGCAGGATGGCCTGCCAGAGGTTCATCGTTCTTCACTCCATTCTCATCGGCTTCAGAGGCCAGTATACACTATTTGAAAGGGGTTGAAAAGATGCACACGACCGAAAAAGTGCTTACACGCCTGGTCGAGATCCTGCGCGAGGACCTGCCGGGCCTGCGCGCGGAGCCGGGGGACGCGCGGGGGCAGTACTTTCTGCTCTACTACGCGCGCCTGCTCGAGCTGCTCGACGGCGCGCTGCGCCTGGCCGGGCAGACCCGCGACGCCGCGCCGGTGAGCGTGCTGCTGCGCTCGGCGCTGGAGTGCTCGGTGGACCTGAAAAACCTCGCCGAGCAGCCGGCCTACGTCCACGTCGTGCGCGCCATGATGCTCGAAAACCGCTCGGCCGTCTTCCACTTCCGCACGCAGCCCGCCTATGGCGAGCTCGTCGAGCTCTGCGGGAAGAAGGCCGTCGAGGAGATGGGCCAGCGCGCGCAGAACGAGTTCCGCACCGCGCTCAAGGTCGCCACCCAGCATTTTCCCCTCCTCAAAAACGCCTCGCGGAACCTAAATGTTCTCAACCGCTTCCGCATCGCCGGGCAGGAGGAGCTCTACCAGACGCAGTACACCTTCCTGTCCATGGTCACCCACAACGACATGGCGCTCATGACCGTGCGCGAGGAGCTGGACCGGGACATGGACGAGGCCATGGACCGCGCCATGGAGCGCGCGCGGGACGAAAACGCCTACAACATGATCCTGCGCTTCCTCGTGGACGCGCTGAAGTACAAGACGCAGGTCTTCGGCCCGGACGATGCGCTCATCGAGGCGAGCCTTGCCTGCCTGGAGGTTCTTAGGCGCAAGCAGGAGCGCAAGGCCAAGCCCCGCGGCCTTGCGGAGGTGGCGGGATGATGCGCGCGCTGGTGATTGCCGCCCTGGCGCTCGCGGTGCTCGCGGCGCTGCTGCTCGCGGGCAACGCCTGGGCCAACGCCCGCGTCTGGAACGCGCGGGTCGAGATCCGGGACGAAAAGATCCCCGCCGCCTTTGACGGGTTCGTCCTCTGCCAGGTCTCCGACGTGCACAACGAGGCGCGCGGGGAGGGGAACGCCGCGCTCCTGCGCGCCCTGCGCGAGGCCGCGCCCGACCTCATCTGCATCACCGGGGACTTCCTCGACTCCCGCCGCACGGACCTGGACTTTGCGCTGGAGCTCGCCGGGCAGCTCGCCGAAATCGCGCCGGCGGTCTATGTCACCGGCAACCACGAGGCGCGCTTAAAAGACCTGTCCGCGCTGGAGGCGGGCCTTGCCGCGCTCGGCGTGCAGGTGCTTCGGGACGGCTGGATGCCGCTTGCGCGCGGGGGAGAGGAGATCGCGCTCCTCGGCCTGGACGACCCGGGCTTTTCCGCTGGGGAGGACTGGACGCTCGCCGAGGGCCTGGACCAGACGCAGGCGCGCCTTTCCGCCCTGCTCGCGCAGGCGGGGGACCGGTTCTCCCTCGTGCTCTCGCACCGGCCGGAGCTGCTGCCCGCCTATGCGGAGGCGGGCGCGGACCTGGTGCTCTCCGGCCACGCGCACGGCGGGCAGGTCCGCCTGCCGGGGATCGGCGGGCTCTTTGCGCCGGGGCAGGGGATTCTGCCCCGGCTGACCAGCGGCGTGCACGCGCGCGGGGAGACGCGCCTTGTCGTCAGCCGCGGGCTTGGCAACAGCGCCTTCCCCTTGCGCGTGTTCAACCCGCCGGAGATCGTGACCGTCACCCTGCGCGCGGGCGCGGAAGAGGAGGGATAGCGCGTGCGCATCGAGACGGAGCGCCTGGCCGTGCGCGGCTTTGCGCTGGAGGACGAGGCGGACCTGCACGAGATCCTGGGCGACGCGCAGACCATGCGTTTCCTCGAGTCGCCCTACGACCGGGAGAAGACACGGCGCTTCCTCGCGGAGTTCTGCATCGCGCGCCGTGGCGCGATGGCCGCGCAGCGGAAGGACAGCGGCAAGGTAATCGGCTACATCCTGCTGCGCGAGGAGGCGCCGGGGGTCCTGGAGATGGGCTGGGTCTTCCACCGCGCGCACTGGGGCCAAGGCTACGCGCAGGAGGCCTGCCGCGCCGCGCTGGACGCGGCTTTTGCGCAGCGCGGCGCGCACAAGGTCTTTGCCGAGACCATCGACGCGGGCCGGTCCGTGCGCCTTATGCGCAGGCTCGGCATGGTCTGCGAGGGCGTGCAGCGTGCGCAGGTGCGCGCGCCATCGGGGGAATGGGCGGACCTGCACCTGTACGGAATCCTGCGGGAGGCGTGGTGCGCGCAGCGGGCCTCCGCTTGCCGAGAAACCTTTCCGTCGCTTTCGGGGATGTAGGAAGGGCCCCCTTCCTCTGAAATCCGCAGCGCGCGGCGTGTACGCCCGCCGAAACCCCGGGCCGCCGGAAGGCGGCACGGGGCGAAGCCGGAGGGGGGCGCGTCAGCAGCCCTGGAGGCCGAGCGTTTGGACCGTGGGCCCAATAAGCCGGCCGAAACCCCGGGCCGTAGGCCCAATAAGCCGGCCGAAACCCCGGGCCGCCGAAAGGCGGCACGGGGCGAAGCCGGAGGGGGCGCGTCAGCACCCCTGGAGGCCGAGCGTTTGGGCCGTAGGCCCAATAAGCCGGCCGAAACCCCGGGCCGCCGGAAGGCGGCACGGGGCGGAGGACCGCGTTCCGGCATCCGGCACGCCGGATGTCTCTCGAAGAAGCGCAGCTCGCCTTGACAAACCGGGCCCGTTCGGCTATAGTGGAACACAGTGACTTTACCCGGAAGGGCTGGAGAAGATTTCATGCTGAACTGCAAATTCGAAGTGCATGTGTGCGACGAACACTCCCGCGCGCGCCGGGGCACGCTGCACCTGCCCCACGGCGACGTGCCGACCCCCATCTTCATGCCCGTGGGCACACAGGCGACCGTCAAGGCCATGAGCCCGCGCGAGCTGAAGGAGATCGACACGCGCATCCTGCTTTCCAACACCTATCACCTGTTCCTGCGGCCGGGGCACGAGCTGATCCGCGACTTTGGCGGCCTGCACAGCTTCATGCAGTGGGACCGCCCCATCCTCACCGACAGCGGCGGGTTCCAGGTCTTTTCCCTGTCGGAGATGCGCAAGATCCGCGAGGAGGGCGTCGAGTTCCGCTCCCATCTGGACGGCAGCAAGTGCTTCATCACCCCGGAATACGACATGGAGATCCAGCAGGCCCTGGGCGCGGACATCGCCATGGCCTTTGACGAGTGCTCGCCCTATCCCTGCGACTACGAGCGGGCCAAGGCTGCCCTGAGCCGCACGCACCGCTGGGCCGCGCGCTGCAGGCGCGCCCACACGCGCGGGGACCAGGCCCTCTTTGGCATCGTGCAGGGCGCGTTCTACAAGGACCTGCGCATCGAGAGCGCAAAGACGCTGGCGGACATGGATTTCCCGGGATACGGCATCGGCGGCCTGAGCGTGGGCGAGCCAAAGCCCATGATGTACGAGCTGCTGGAGGAGATCGAGCCCTACATGCCCAGGGAAAAGCCCCGGTACCTGATGGGCGTCGGCTCCCCGGACTGCCTGCTCGAGGGCGTCGAGCGCGGGGTGGACATGTTCGACTGCGTGCTGCCCACGCGCATCGCGCGAAACGGCACCGTCTTTACCCACAACGGGCGGCTGGTCATCCGCAACAACGTCTACGCCCGGCAGGAGATCCCCCTGGACGAGGAGTGCGACTGCTGGGTCTGCCGCACCTTTTCCCGCGGCTACATCCGCCACCTCATCAAGGCGGGGGAGATCCTCGGCGCGCGGCTCACGAGCTACCACAACCTCTACTTCCTGCTCAAGATGATGCGCGAGGTCCGCGCCGCCATCGAGGAAGGCCGCTTTGCCGCATACAAAAATGAATTTTTTGAAAAATATAACCAAAACCCCTGACAGAGAACTTGAGATGCCCGGCGGCCTCTGGTATACTCAACTGTAACAGAATTTGGAGGTGCAAAACCCAATGCCCCAAGAGATTGCAACGATCCTGGTTCAGATCCTGCCCCTTGTGCTGATCTTTGTCGTGTTCTACTTCCTGCTCATCCGTCCCCAGCGCAAGAAGGACAAGGAAGTCAAGAACATGCTGGCCAACCTCAAGGTCGGCGACCGCATCACCACCATCGGGGGCTTCTACGCCACCATCGCGGCCATCAAGGACGACGTCATCACCATCTCCTTTGGCCCGGACAGCACCAAGGCCATGATCGCCCGCTGGGCCGTGCGCTCCCTGGAGGACACGCCCGCCGACGCGCAGAACGACCTCATCTAACCCGGAGGCGCAGCAGAATCGGAATCAACGGACCTCTTCCCGCATACAGTCCAAATAAGAGACTTGCGGGGGAGGTCCTGTTGTTATGACGACGATGAAGGGAAGTGTGCTGCGCTCGGCGCCCCTGGCGCTGCTGCGCGGGGTGTTGTTTGCGGCGGTGCTCTCGGCGGCGCTGATCCTGCTCTTTGCGCTCTTTGTGCTGCTGTTCGATTTAGGGGTCGGGATCGTGACCTCGGTCAACCAGATCATCAAGGTCCTGTCCATCCTCTTTGGCACGCTCGTGGCTGCAAAGGGCAACGCCCTGCGCGGGTACGCGGCGGGCCTTGCCGTGGGCGGGGCGTATATGGCGCTGGGGATCGCGCTCTACTGCGCCTTTTCCGGGGAGCTGCTCCCCGTTGCGGCCATGGCCGGGGACCTCGGGCTCGGCCTTGCGGCGGGGTTTTTGTCCGGCCTGCTGGCCGGAAGCCTGCGGAAATAGGCGCGCATACGAAGAATTTACCCGGAATCCCGCCCGCCTTGCTTGCAATGGCGGCGGGATTCATGTATAATAATTGAGATTTATGAGAACAAGGAGGGTGAATCGCGATGAAGCACATCAAGACCATGGCCAATTCCTGCATCAACAAGGGCGCGGGCACCGGCTGCGGCGAGTGCCAGGCTTCCTGCCAGAGCGCCTGCAAGACCAGCTGCACGGTGGCGAACCAGTCTTGCCAGAACAAGGGTGAGAAGGTCTTCAACCCCGCGCGCAAGAACGGCTAAACGGAAAATACGCCTTTCGAAAATCGAGTGCGGAGCCTCAGTTGCGTTGACTGGGGCTTCTTGTCTGCTGTAAGGAACCGCGGCCGCATCGCGCGCTGCGTCAGGCTATTTTTTTAAGGAGAATGGATTTCAATGGTACATACCTTTTGCGTGGATGGGCGCTATTTGGCCCTGGACGTGGACTCCGGCACGGTCCACATGCTCGACGAGCTGGGATACGAGGTCGTCTCCCGCTGGGAGGAGAGCGCGCCGGAGGAGATCGTGCGCGCGCTGGCCGGCCGCTTCCCGGAGGAGGAGATCCGCGAGGGGATCGGCGAGGTCCGTGCCCTTCAGGAGAGCGGCACCCTCTTTTCCCATGACGAGGACCTGCACAAGGCGCCCGCCGACGCGGACCCCGGCGTCATCAAGGCCATGTGCCTGCTGGTCGCGCACGACTGCAACCTGCGCTGCCGCTACTGCTTTGCCTCCACCGGCACCTTCCACGGCAAGCGCCTGCTCATGCCCGCGGAGATCGGCAAGAAGGCGCTGGACTTCCTCGTGGCGCGCTCCGGCAGCCGCAGGCACCTGGAGGTCGACTTCTTCGGCGGCGAGCCCATGCTCAACTTCCCCGTGGTCAAGGAGCTGGTCGCCTACGGCCGCGAGCTGGAGAAGAAGCACGGCAAGGTCTTCCGCTTCACCATCACCACGAACGCCTACTCCCTGACGGACGAGGACATCGACTACTTCAACCGCGAGATGAGCAACGTGGTGCTGTCCGTGGACGGCCGCAAGGAGACGCACGACGCCATGCGCCCCACCGCGGACGGCCAGGGCTCCTGGGAGCGCGCCATGGCCAACGCCAAGAAGGTCGCCGCCGCCCGCAAGCAGCAGGACTACTACGTCCGCGGCACCTTTACCCGCAAGAGCCTCGACTTCTCCCGCGACGTGCTGGCCCTGGCGGACCAGGGCTTTGAGCAGGTGAGCGTCGAGCCCGTGGTCCTGTCGCCCGATTCGCCCTATTCGCTGCTGCCCGAGCACCTGCCGCAGATCCTGGAGCAGTACGACCTGCTCTACAAGGAGTACGTCCAGCGCCGCGCGGACGGGCGGTGGTTCTCCTTCTTCCACTTCTGCGTGGACTTAAACGGCGGCCCCTGCATCAAGAAGCGCCTCTCCGGCTGCGGCGCGGGCGTGGAGTACGTCGCCGTCACCGCGGACGGCGAGATCTTCCCCTGCCACCAGTTCGTCGGGCGCGAGGGCTACGCCATGGGCAGCGTCCTGACGGGCGAGATCGACGAGGGCATCCGCAGGAAGTTCGCCTCCGCCCACGTGCTGAACAAGGAGAAGTGCGCCTCCTGCTGGGCGCGGCTCTACTGCACCGGCGGGTGCGCGGCCAACGCCGACGCCTTCCACGGCGACCTGCTCAAGCCCTATGAAATGGAGTGCGAGATGGAGAAAAAGCGCCTGGAATGCGCCATCGCCGTGCAGGCCGCCGAGTGGCAGGAGGACTGACGGGGCAAGGTTTTTTCTGCGGTGCGCGCGGCAAAAACATTGACGAATCCCGTCCGCAAGATTATAATGTAAACTTAGCATAACCGCCGCGCGCTGCGCGGCCAACAAAACGAGGAGGTCCTAAGACCATGAAGACGAGATGTGCCGTCAATATGATCGTTGTGGTCATATTGCTTGCAGCCTTTGGCGCATTGGCGATCTTCGGACTCAACATCGGCGCGCTGGAGATCAAGCCCCTTGTGGAAGGCATTTCCCAGGGCTTGGACCTGCGCGGCGGCGTCTCTGCCGTCTATGAGGCGCAGGACGAAGGCCAGTCCGACTTTGCCAGCCTGCTGTCGGGCACCATGGCGGTGCTGCGCAACCGCCTGACCAACCAGGGCTTTACCGAGGCCACGGTCACCCAGCAGGGCACCAACCGCATCCGCATCGAGATCCCGGACGTGGACGACCCCAACGAGATCCTGAACATCATCGGCCAGCCCGCGCACCTGGAGTTTAAGACCGCGGACGGCGAGACCATCATGGACGGCAGCGCCGTCGTCTCGGCCGAGATGGGATACCTGGACGGCCAGCCCGTCGTGCAGTTCACGCTCAACGACGAGGGCGCCGCGGCCTTTGCCACGGCCACGGCGGAGAACGTCGGCAGCACCATCTCCATCGAGCTGGACGGCGAGGTCATCTCCGCGCCGAAGGTCAACCAGGCCATCACCGGCGGCCAGGGCTACATCGAGGGCAACTTCACCGCCGAGAGCGCCCAGCAGCTCGCCATGCTGATCCAGTCCGGCGCGCTGCCCCTGGACATCGAGCAGATCGAGGTGCGCACCATCTCCGCCACCCTCGGCGAGGACGCGCTCTCCACCTCCATGACCGCGGCGGTCATCGGCGTGCTGCTGGTCATCGTCTTCATGCTGGTGATCTACCGGCTGCCGGGCGTCATGGCGAGCCTGGCGCTGCTGATCTACATCCTGATCGACCTGTTCCTCCTTGCGGTGATCCCGGGCGTGCAGCTGACGCTGCCGGGCATCGCGGGCATCGTGCTGTCCATCGGCATGGCCGTGGACGCCAACGTCATCATCTTTGAGCGCATGAAGGAGGAGATGCGCGCGGGCAAGACCGTCCGCGCCTCGGTGGAGAGCGGGTTTAAGCGCGCGTTCTCCGCGATTCTGGACTCCAACATCACCACCATCATCGCGGGCCTTGTGCTGATGATCTTCGGCGCGGGCACCATCAAGGGCTTTGCCATCACGCTCACCATCGGCGTCGTGTGCTCCATGTTCACGGCGGTCGTGGTCACCCGCTTCCTGCTCCGGCAGATGGTGGGCCTGAACTTCACCAACCATCGCCTCTACGGCGTCCGCGACGCAAAGGAGGGCAGAGCCTGATGAGATTCTCCAAGTATTTTCCGATCACCGTCTGCGTGCCGATCGCCATCATCGTCCTTGGCCTGATCGTCGGCATCGCCTGCGGCGGCATGAACCTTGGCATTGACTTCACCGGCGGCACCATGATGACCATCCACATGGGCGGGGACTTCGACTCCTCCGTCGTCGCCGAGGCGTTTGTGAACGAGGGCTTTACCGAGCAGCAGATCTCGGTGACGGTATCCGGCTCCGGCGCGGACGCCGAGGCGCTCGTGCGCTTCCCGGACACCAACGACGCCGAGCGCGAGAACGAGATCCGCGCCAACGTCGAAACCACGATCCGTCAGACTTACCCCCAGGCGGAGGTCGCCTCCTCCGAGCGCGTGGGCGCGGTCGCGGGCCGGGACCTCATCTGGAACGCGGTTTCCTCCGTGCTCATCGCCTGCGCGCTGATGCTGGTCTACATCTGGTTCCGGTTTGAGTTCCACTTCGGCGTCACCGCCGTGGTCGCGCTCCTGCTGGACGTGGGCGTGATGATCGCCATGGTCGCGATCCTGCGCCTGCAGGTGAACTCCTCCTTCATCGCGGCGATCCTGACCATCGTCGGCTACGCCATCAACGACACGATCGTCGTCTTTGACCGCGTGCGCGAGAACATGCGCACCATCACCCGCAAGGACATGACCCGCGCCGAGCTTGCGGACCTGTCCGTGCGCGAGACGCTGCCCCGCACGATCAACACCACGGTCACGACCCTGATCACCATCGTCACCCTGTACATCATGGGCGTTTCCTCCATCAAGGAGTTCGCGCTGCCCATCATCATCGGCCTGGTCGCGGGCAACTTCACCTCGATCTTCGTCGCGCCGTCCCTGTGGGGGCGCTGGCAGGACCGCATCGACGCTAAGCGCGCCGCCGGCCGCCGCGCGGGCAAGGTGAAGCCCAAGAAGGCCTAAACCCGAGAAACGGCAAGAGACCAGGCGGAGCCTCGCGGCGCCGCGCGCCATCCCAATGGCAGAAAAAGGGCCGCCCCGCGCGTCATGCTGCGCGGCGGCCCTTTGGGCGTTCCAAACAACACGGGAAGGGGAGAGGGATATGCTCGAATTTCGCGCGCGCGCCGCAGCGGACCCGGGGGCCGTCGCGGCCCTTTGCGCCATGGGCCTGCCGGAGCGCACCGCGCAGCTCATGGTCCTTCGCGGCATCGCGGACGAGGGGGCCGCGCGCGCCTACCTGAACCCCACGCTGGACGACCTGCACGACCCCTTCCTGCTGCGCGGGATGCGCGAGGCGGTGGACCGCATCCGGCGGGCCCAGGCGGAAAAGCAGCGCGTCTGCATCTACGGCGACTACGACGCCGACGGCGTGACCGCGACCGCCCTGCTCGTGCTCTATCTGCGCAAGATCGGCCTCACTGTCGGCTACTACATCCCGGACCGCCACGGCGAGGGCTACGGCCTGCACGAGGCCGCCATCCGCAGCCTCGCGCCCAAGTACGACCTGCTGCTGACGGTGGACTGCGGCATCACCGCCGTCGGGGAGGTGCGCCTCTGCCGGGAGCTGGGGCTGGACGTCGTCGTCACGGACCACCACCACGCCGCGGACGAGCTGCCGGACTGCACGGTGGTCAATCCGCGCCTTGGCGGCTACCCGTTCCCGCACCTTGCGGGCGTGGGCGTGGCGGCAAAGCTCGTGCAGGCCCTGGGCGGCATGGAGGCGCTGCGGCCCTACCTGGACATCGTGGCCATCGGCACGGTGGCGGACATCGTGTCCCTCACGGGCGAGAACCGCGCCCTCGTGCGCGCCGGGCTGGAGGCCGCCAGCCGCACCACGCGCCCGGGCATCCTCGCCCTGATGGAGGTCGCGGGCCTGCAGGGGCGCAGGCTCGACTCGGCGGGCATCGGCTTTGCGCTCGGCCCGCGCATCAACGCCGGCGGCCGCATCGGCCACTCCTCGCGCTCGGTCGAGATGCTCTGCACGGGCGACCGGGCCCTCGCCCGCAAGATCGCCTCCGAGCTCGAAAAGCACAACCAGATCCGCCAGAGCCAGGAGCAGGCCATCCTCAAGGAGGCCGTCGGCAAGATCGAGGGTCCCGGCGGCGCGGACTTCCTGAACGACCGCGCCATCGTCTGCGCGGGGGAGGGGTGGAACGCCGGCGTGATCGGCATCGTCGCCTCGCGCCTGGTCGAGCGGTACAACCGGCCGGTCTTCGTCCTGGCGCGCGAGGGCGACACCTACGTCGGCTCCGCGCGCTCCATCCGCGGCGTCTCCCTCTTTGAGAGCCTGCACGCCATCGGCGACGTGTTCCTGCGCTACGGCGGGCACGACATGGCCGCCGGGCTCACACTCCGCGCCGACCGCCTGCAGGAGTTCACCCGCCGCATCAACGAGGTGCTGTCCGCCCTGGACGACGGCCCCTGGGTGCCCAGCCGGGACTACGACCTGGAGGTCCGCCTGCCGGAGCTGACGCTGCCGTTCCTGGACTCCCTTTCTTGTCTCGAGCCGCTGGGCCAGGGCAACAGCATCCCGGTGTTCCTGCTGCGGGGCGTGCGCGTGGTCTCGGCGCGGACCATGGGCGCAAACGACGCGCACCTGCGCCTGCGCCTGGAGCAGGACGGCGCCCAGGCCGACGCCGCAGCCTTCAAGATGGGCTGGCGCGCGCGCCAGGCGGCGGGGAGCCTGGACTGCATCGTGACGCTGGACCGCAACACCTACATGGGCCGCACGAGCCTTCGCCTGACGGTCAAGGCCTTCAAGCCCTCGGAGGAGGGCTTCTTTACGAATTTGCAACAGAGCGATGAACAAAGAATGCGTGATTTTTTGGCCATGGTTCTGTATAATGAAGCAAAGCCGCGCTTCCGCCGCTATTTAACCGTGTCTGCGGACAAGGCGCGCGAGCGGGTCGGGCACCTGCTGCGCGAGCGCCTTTCCGGCACGCTCCTGCTCTACGCCGCGGCGGAGACCGCGCGCCTCTGGCGGGGAATCCTCGCCGAGGAGGGGCTGCTCTCCCGCGTGGGCCTTGGCGCCGGCCCGGAGCCGGACGACCCCTGCGCCTTCAACCTCCTGAGCAGCGCGCCGTTCCTGAGCCGCGCGCAGGTCGCGCGCTACCGCAACATCGTGCTGCTCGACGGCGCGATGGGCAACGGCTTTGTCGAGCGGCTGCTCGCCGCGAGCCCCAGCGCCGTGGTCCTCGCCCTGCCCCTGCAGGCGGCCGCGCAGCGGGAGATCGCCTCCTGCGCGCCGGAGATCGGCGAGGTCCGCGCGCTCTACAAGGCGCTGCGCGGCAAGGACGCGCGGCGCCTGGCGGCCTGCCAGAGCCTGCACGCGCTGCGCGCGCTGCTTTTTGCGCCCGGGCAGGAGATGCCGCTGCCGCGCCTGCAGCTCGCGCTCTTCGAGCTGCGGGACATGGAACTGATCGAGATGACCGAATCCCCCTTTGCCGTGCGCCTCAAGCAGGTCGCGGGCAAGCGGGACTTTTACGCCACGGCCACGGGCCGCTGGCTGCGCGAAGAAATCCACATCGACGACATGGGAGGGTGCAAAAATGGAAAAGATGGATCTTAAGGCCTGCGTGCGCAGCGTGCGCGACTTCCCCAAGGAGGGCGTCGTCTTCCGGGACGTGACGACCCTTTTCCAGAACCCGGATGCGTTTGAGCAGCTCATGCAGGAGATGGTCGCGTCCCTGCAGGGGCTGGACGTGGACCTGGTCCTCGGGCCCGAGGCCCGGGGCTTCACGGTCGCCTCGGTCCTGGCCTACGCGCTGCACGCGGGGTTCGTGCCCGTGCGCAAGCCCGGCAAGCTCCCGGCGGAGACCGTGTCCTATTCCTATGACCTGGAGTACGGCTCCGACACGCTGGAGATCCACCGCGACGCCATCCGGCCCGGCATGCGCGTGGCCGTGGCCGACGACCTGCTGGCCACCGGCGGCACGGCGCTTGCGGCCTGCCGCCTGGCCGAGCAGCTCGGCGGCAAGGTCGTTGCCGTGCGCTTTGCCATTGAGCTGGAGGGCATGGGCGGCCGCGAAAAGCTCCGGGACTACGACGTGGACGCCGTGATGACCTTCCCCGGCGACTAAAAGCGGGGGAGTAAGACCGCAGGACCCTGCGGCGAAAAGAGGGGGGGATTTCCGTGCCGCCAACCGAATACACCAAGGAAGCCTTCGACAAGGAGGTCGACGCGCTCGTGACCAAGATGCGCGCCTACGAGCCGAAGGTGGACGGCAAGACCATCCACGCGGCCTTTGACTACGCGCTCAAGATGCACGGCGCGCAGGCGCGCGAGTCCGGGGAGCCCTATGTCGTCCACCCGCTCAAAGTGGCCGAGATCCTGGCCGACATGGAGATGGACCAGACCACCATCGTCGCCGCGCTCCTGCACGACTGCATCGAGGACACCAAGGCCTCCTACGACAACATCGAGCAGAACTTCGGCGCGGACGTTGCGCGCCTGGTCGACGGCGTGACAAAGCTGGACGGCATCGAGTTCCGCACCAAGGACGAGCAGAAGGCCGAGTCCCTGCGCAAGATGTTCTTCGCCATGGCCAAGGACATCCGCGTCGTCATCATCAAGCTCGCCGACCGGCTGCACAACATGCGCACCCTCAAGTTCTGCAACGAGGCAAAGCGCGTGCGCACCGCCAAGGAGACCATCGAGGTCTACGCGCCCCTGGCCAACCGCCTGGGCATCAACTCCATCAAGTGGGAACTGGAGGACCTCTGCCTGCGCTACCTGGACCCGGAGAGCTACTACGACCTGGTCGACCGCGTCTCCATGCGCCGCCAGGAGCGGATGGAGGCCATCGACCACATCATCGACAAGCTGCGAAAGGCCCTCGACGACGCGAACATCAAGGCCGACATCACCGGCCGGCCGAAGCACTTCTACTCCATCTACAAGAAGATGAAGAAGAAGGGCCTCTCCTTTGAGCAGATCTACGACCTGATCGCCGTGCGCGTGCTCGTCAACACCAAGGAGGACTGCTACGCGGTGCTGGGCATCGTCCACTCGCTGTGGAAGCCCATGCCGGGCCGGTTCAAGGACTACATCGCCCGGCCCAAGGCCAACGGCTACCAGTCCCTGCACTCGACGCTCCTGGGCGACCAGGGCATGCCCTTTGAGGTCCAGATCCGCACCCACGAGATGCACCGCGTGGCCGAATACGGCGTCGCCGCGCACTACAAGTACAAAAACGGCGGCAAGTCCACGCAGTTTGACGAGACGCTCAACTTCGTCCACCAGCTCATGAACATCGACAGCGAGGTCGACGACACCAAGGAGTTCATGGAGACCCTGAAGAAGGAGCTCTTCTCCGACGACGAGGTCTTCGTCTTCACGCCAAAGGGCGACGCCATCGACCTGCCCAAGGACTCCACGCCCCTGGACTTTGCCTACCGCATCCACAGCGCCGTGGGCAACAAGTGCGTGGGCGCCAAGGTCAACCAGCGCATCGTGACCCTGGACACAAAGCTGCAGACCGGCGACATCGTCGAGATCCTGACCTCGCCCTCGTCCAAGGGCCCGTCCATGGACTGGCTCAAGATCGTCAAGACCACCGAGGCCAAGAGCAAGATCCGCGCCTACCTCAAGGCGAGCCTGCGCGACGAGAACATCCTGCTCGGCCGCGACATGATCGAGAAGGAGGCCCGCCGCCAGAACCTGGACCCCGCAAAGCTCCTCAAGGCCGAATACCTCGAAAAGATCCAGCGCAAGCAGGGCTTTAAGACCGCGGACGACATCTACGCCGCCGTGGGCTTTGGCGGCATGACCGCCATGCAGGTCGTCATGCGCCTGAACGAGGAGTACAAGCGCGCCGCCCGGGAAGAGGCGCCGCTGCCGCCCGAGCCCAAGCCCGAGCGCCCCTCCACCCTCAAGAAGAAGCAGAAGAAGGAGCAGGCCGTCTTCGTCAAGGGCGAGGAGGGCATGGTCGTGCGCTTTGCGCACTGCTGCAACCCCGTGCCCGGCGACGACATCGTCGGCTACATCACCCGCGGGCGCGGCGTGTCCGTCCACCGCAAGGACTGCATCAACCTCAAGGACGCCTCCATGGAGAACGTCCGCATGATCGAGGTCTCCTGGAACACGGGCGCCGCCTCCAGCTTCAACGCGGACGTGCAGCTCATCGCCTACGACCGCAGCGGCATCATCGCGAGCCTGACCACCATGATCGCGGGGATGAACATCCCGCTGCTGGCCATCTCCGCGCGCACCACGCGCAACAAGACCACCGTCATCAACCTCACCCTCGAGGTCAAGGACAAGGAGCAGCTCTCCCAGGTGATGAAGCAGTTCCAGAAGAATCCGGACATCATCGAGGCCTATCGCTCGAGCACATAGCGCTCGCAAGGAAGGAGTCAGACGCATGAGAATCGTAGTCCAGCGCGTCGCGCGCGCCCAGGTTTCCGTCGGGGGCGAGCTCGTATCGAAAATCGGCCCTGGCCTGCTCGTGCTCGTCGGCGTGCAGGCGGGCGACGGCGAGCAGGACGCGCGCCTTGCCGCCCAGAAGATCGCAAACCTGCGCATCTTTGAGGACGAAAACGGCAAGATGAACCGCTCCGTGCAGGACGTGAGCGGCGAGGTGCTGGTCGTCTCCCAGTTCACGCTCCTGGGCGACGCGCGGCGCGGCAACCGCCCCTCCTTCATCGAGGCCGCGCGGCCGGAGGAGGCCGACGCCCTCTACGAGGAGGTCGTGCGCCATCTGCGGGAGGCGGGCCTGCCCTGCGGAACGGGCGTCTTCCGCGCGGACATGCAGGTCGAGCTCGTCAACGACGGCCCGGTCACCATCCTCTACGACACGAGGAGGCTGTTTTGACCATGGAGATCGTGACGCTGACGCTCGGCCCCCTGCGCACCAATTGCTCCATCGTCCGGCGAAACGGCCGGACGCTCGTCGTCGACCCCGCGGCGGACGCCAAGGCGATCCTCGCGGTCCTGGACCAGCGCGGCTGGAAGCTGGACGCCGTCGCGCTCACCCACGCGCACTTTGACCACATGCTCGCCCTAAACGACCTGCCCGTGTCCGAGGTCTACCTGCACCCGATGGACCTTATGCAGCTCCGGGACCCCGCGCGCAACCTCTCCGCGCGCTTCGGCCTGCCCTTCCTGTGCCGGAAGAGCACCGCCCTGCTGGAGGATGGTGCGGACTTTGAGGGCTTCACCGTCCTGCACACGCCGGGCCACACGCCGGGCAGCATCTGCTTTTACGACGAGGCCGAGAGCGTCCTGCTCTCCGGGGATACCATGTTCTGCGGCGGCTGCGGCCGCGTGGACTTCCCCGGCGGGGACGGCAAGGCCATGATGGAGTCGCTCGGCCGGCTCCTCACCCTGCCGGAGAGCACCACCGTGCTGCCCGGCCACGGGTGCGAGACGACGATCGGCCGGGAGAAGCGGGGAGGGAACTACGCATGAGGCGCGTGATCCTGCAAACCGCCTGCCCGGAGATCTGGAACGACCTGTGCGACGTGGCGCGCCTGTTCCTGGGCGAGTGCGAGATCGCCCAGGAGGGCGAAGGCGAGATCCACATCTCCCACGAGATCGCAGGCGGCGCGCACGTCGCCCGGGTCGAGGGCGTCTCGGCCCGCGTTCCGCTCGCGCCGGACTCCCCGGACGCGCTCGAGCAGCGCCGCCAGCGCAAGCGCGGCGCGAAGAACGCCCTCTACCAGGCGCTGAAGCACTGGACTGGGCGCAAGCCCCCGTGGGGGAGCCTGACCGGCATCCGCCCCACGCGCCTCTACGCCGAGCAGCGCGCCGCCGGCAAGGGCGAGGAGGAGGCCGTCGAGGCCCTGGTGGAGACCTTTGACGTGGACCGCGGCAAGGCGCAGCTGCTGCGCGACATCGCGCGGGAGCAGGCCAGCGTCCCCGCGCCCGCCCCGGGCGAGATCGACGTCTACGTGGGCATCCCCTTCTGCCGCACGCGCTGCTCCTATTGCTCCTTTGCCGCGCTGGACATGAAGCACGGCGCAAAGCTCACGGGCGCCTACGTCGAGGCCATCATGCGGGAGATGCGCCTTGTCGCGCAGGACCTTTCCGCCTTCCGCGTGCGCGGGCTCTACATCGGCGGCGGAACGCCCACGGCCCTTTCGACCGGGGAGCTCGCCCGCGTCCTCGACTGCGCGCTGCGCTGCTTTCCGGGCGCGCGCGAGTTCACGGTGGAGGCCGGCCGGCCGGACACCCTCTCGGAGGACAAGCTCCGCCTTTTGCGGGACGCCGGCGCGACGCGCGTCTCCCTCAACCCCCAGACCATGAACGACGAAACGCTCCGCCGCGTCGGCCGCGACCACACCGCCGCCGACATCGAGCGCGTCTACGGCCGGATGCGGGAGATGGGCTTTGCCGACATCAACATGGACCTGATCCTGGCCCTGCCCGGGGAGACGGTCGACGACGTCGCCCGCACGCTGGAGCGCGTCGCGCGCCTTGCGCCGGACAACCTCACCGTCCACACGCTCGCCCTCAAGCGCGCGGCCGCGCTGCGCTTTACGGACTATGCCGCGGACGAAATGGCCGCCCAGCGCATGGTGGACCTCGCCGCCGGGGCCGCGGCCGCCATGGGCCTTGCGCCCTACTACCTCTACCGGCAGAAGTACATGGCCGGCAACCTGGAGAACGTCGGCTATTGCCGGCCCGGCATGGCCTCGCTCTACAACATCGACATCATGGAGGAGATCGCGCCGATCGCGGCCTTTGGGGCCGGGGCCATCTCCAAGTGGCTGTACCCCGCGGCGCGCCGCATCGAGCGCGCGCCCAACCTCAAGAGCGTCGAGCAGTACATCGCCCGCGTGGACGAGATGGCCGAGCGCAAGCGCGCGCTCTGGGCCCCGCGCGGCACCAAGGAGGAGAGAGCATGAAAAAGGAAAATAAGCAGAAGAAGCGCGAGGCCGAGCAGGAGGCGGAGCGCGAGGAGAAGGACCGGCAGTTTAAGCGCCAGGGCAACATCTGCCTTGCGGTGATCGTCGTCTGCTTTGTGCTGATGCTCATCGTGGGCCGGCTCAACGCCGGCGCGGCGTGGCTGGGGAACTTCTTCCTCGCCATGGGCGTCATCATCGCCGCGGCGTTCCTCTATTCCCTGCGCAACGCCGGCCGCCGCCTCAAGGAAATGCGCGAGGAAAACCGCCCGCGCGGATAAAATCACAAAAAATTGCTTGACAAACCCTGTGCCCAGAGCATACGATAGGGGGGACGCGGAATGCGCGTCTCCCCTTATTTTGTAAATTCATCCACAGGAGGTGACTCGAATGGACGGGAACGATAAATGCGGCGCCAAGGAAGCCGCGCCTCAGCCCCGAAGACGCGCGGGGACGCCCCGCTGCGCCGCGCCGGCCCGCCACTCGGGTCCCCTCTGCGGCGGGACCGCACCCTGCGGTAGGCGCTGAGGAAAGTCTCGGCTTTTGCGGCCTGCTTTTATCTTTCCACGGGCAATCGGATTTTTTCGATGGCGCGTGTTTTTGTCGTGCGCAAAAACGCCGCCCTGAAGAAGAAAGGAGCGAATTCCCATGGATCGCAACGAGCGGCTTCAACAGTTGATCCGGAGCAACCGGCTCCGCGAACTCAAGGCAGATCTTTCCTCCTGGAACCCGGCGGACGTCGCCTCGTTCCTCGAACAGCTGGACGGCGAGCGCAGGCTCCTGGTCTTCCGGGTGCTGCCCAAGGACCTGGCCGCCGCAGCCTTTGCGTACCTCCCGCCCGAGATGGAGGAGCAGATCGTCTCCGCCATCTCGGACGCCGAGGTCGGCCAGGTCATGGACCGCCTCTTTACGGACGACGCGGTCAACTTCCTCGAGGAGGTGCCGGCAAACGTCGTCCTGCGCGCGCTGCGCAGCGTGGACAAGGACACGCGCGAGCGCATCACCCGCTTCCTCAACTACCCCAAGAACTCCGCCGGGAGCCTGATGACCGCGGAGTTCATCGAGTTGCACGACCGCCTCACCGCGCGGGAGGCCCTGGACGTCGTCCGCCGCGAGGGCAGCCGCATGGAGACCGTGGACGTCGTCTACACCATCGACGACACCCGGCGCCTGACCGGCGCGCTGCGGCTCTTCGACCTCATCCGCGCGCGGGAAGGGCTGGCCCTGCGCGACATCAAGCGCGACCAGCCCGTCGCGGCCAAGACCCTTGAGGACCAGGAGGACGTGGCCCGCGCCTTCCGCCGCTACGACCTGACGCAGATGCCCGTCGTCGACGGGGAGGGGCGCCTGGTCGGCATCATCACCGCCGACGACGTCATGGACGTCATCCAGCAGGAGAACACCGAGGACATGGAGCGCATGGCCGCCATGGCCCCCTCCGAAAAGCCCTACCTCAAGACCAGCCCCTTCGCCCTTGCAAAGAAGCGCATCGTCTGGCTGCTCGTGCTCATGATCTCGGCCACGTTCACCGGCGGCATCATCAACGGCTTCCAGGAGGTGCTCTCCTCCGTGGTGGTGCTGGCCGCGTTCATCCCCATGCTCATGGACACCGGCGGCAACTGCGGCTCCCAGTCCTCGACCCTGGTCATCCGCGGCCTGGCGCTGGGCGAAATCCGCCCGCGGGACGCGCTGCGGGTGCTGAACAAGGAGCTGGCGGTGAGCCTGCTGTGCGGCGCGGCGCTGGCCGCGGTCAACTTCGGCCGCATCCTGCTCTTTGAGCCGCAGACGGGCGCGGCGGTGGCCCTGGCGGTGAGCCTCTCGCTGCTGGTGACGGTGATGGTCTCCAAGTGTCTGGGCGGCCTGCTGCCCATCGCGGCAAAGGCCGTGCACCTGGACCCCGCCGTCATGGCCAGCCCCCTGATCACCACGGTCGTCGACGCGGTCAGCCTGCTCGTCTACTTCGGGTTTGCCCGCGCCATCCTGGGCATTTGAGGCGAAAAAATTCAAAAAAAACCCCTGCTCGGCAGGAAACTGCCTGCGCGGCGTCGAATTGCATCCATTCCCGGCAAAAAAAGAGGGGCCCCTTCCCGGGGGAACCCCTCTTTTGCCGTCGGGGCGCGGTTCCTGCCGCGGCGTTCACCAACCATCGGACGGATTCGAGTCGAAAGGGGGAATCTTTTATGCAGGAAATCATTCGCGTTCAGGACCTTTGTGTCCGCTTTTTTGTGCGCAAACGGCGCTCGTCGCTCTTTGCGCCGCGGGAAAAGGCCGCCGTCGACGCCCTGCGGGGCGTGTCGTTCTCCATCGCGCCGGGGGAGATCGTGGGGTACCTCGGGCCGAACGGCGCGGGCAAGTCCACGACCGTCAAGTGCCTGTCCGGAATCCTGACGCCGACCTCCGGCACGGCGGACGTGCTCGGCCGCGTGCCCTGGCGGGAGCGCGTGCGCCACGTGCGGGAGATCGGCGTGGTCTTCGGCCAGCGCACGCAGCTCTGGTGGGACCTGCCCGTGCAGGACAGCTTCGACCTGCTGCGCGACCTCTACGACCTGGACGCGCGCGCCTACGCGCAGACGCGCGACCGGCTCGTCGCGCGCATGGACATCGGGGATCTGCTGCGCACGCCCGTGCGCCAGCTCTCCCTCGGGCAGCGGATGCGGTGCGACCTGGTCGCCTCGCTCCTGCACCGGCCGCGCATCCTCTTCCTGGACGAGCCGACGATCGGCCTGGACGCGGTGTCCAAGCTCTCCCTGCGCGCCTTCATACGCGACCTCAACCGCGAGCAGGGGGTGACGGTGCTGCTCACCACCCACGACATGGACGACGTCGAGGCGCTCTGCCGCCGCGTGCTGCTCATCGGCCGGGGCCGTCTCCTGCTGGACGGCAGCCTGGACGACCTGCGCCGCCTGGCGGGCGGCAAGCGCGTCTGCCGCGCGCAGGTGCGAAAGGCGGAATTCCCGCTGCCGCCGGGCGCCGCCCTGCGCAGCCGGCGCGGGGAGGAAGTCGAGATCGAATTCGACCCCGAGCGCCTGGCCGCGGATCAGCTGGTGCTGCACCTGGCCAAGACCGCGGGCCTGCGGGACGTGCAGATCCAGCCGCCCTCCCTGGACGAGACCATGGCCGCGCTCTACCGGCAGATGGGGGAGGTGGGCGCATGAGGGCCTTCCTCGCGCTGGCGCGCACGGCGCTGCGCCAGCAGATGCAGTACCGCTCGGCGGCGCTGGCGGGCGTGGCGACGCAGCTTGCGTTCGGCTTCCTCTATGCGTCGGTCTACCAGGCGTTTTACGCGGGCGGATCGGGCCAGGGGGACCTGACGCTCGCGCAGACCGTGGGCTATGTCTGGCTCAGCCAGGGGACCTACCGCATGATGCCCTGGTCCGGCCTGCGGGACATCGACGCCATGATGCGCGACGGGCGCATCGCCTTTGAGCTGGTCCGGCCGCGCGACCTCTTCTCCATGTGGTATGGCAGGGCCATGTCCCTGCGCACGGCGCCGCTGCTGATCAACCTGCCGCTGGTGCTCCTCGCCGCGCTGCTGCTGCCGGGGGACTTCCGGCTGCGCCTGGCGCTGCCGATGCTGCCGCTGGGCGCGCTGTCGCTCCTGCTGGGGATGCTCGTCTCCGCGGCGATGACCACGATCCTGACCGGGACCTACTTCTGGACCGTCTCCGGCCAGGGGATCAACCGGTTCCTGCCCATGATCGGGTCGTTCCTGGCGGGGAACATCCTGCCGCTGGGCCTGCTGCCCGCCGGGCTGCGGGAGGCGCTGCGCCTGCTGCCCTTCGCCTCCATGCTGGACGCGCCGCTGCGCATCCTGATCGGCGCGGTGGACGTGGGCGCGGCGCTGCAGGTCGTGGGGCTGCAGCTCTTCTGGCTGGTTGTGCTGGCGGCGCTGGGGCGCGCGGTCGTGGGCGCGGGCGCGCGCAAGTGCATGGTGCAGGGAGGTTGAGACGATGCAAGCGATCCGAACCTATTTTGTGCTGGCCCTGTCCGACGTGCGCTCGCAGATGCAGTATCGCGCGTCGTTCGCGATGCAGACGCTGGGCAACTTCCTCGCCTCGTGCGTGGATTTCCTGGGGATTGCGGCGCTGTTCTCGTCCTTTGGCGCGCTGCAGGGCTGGAGCCTGTACGAGGTCGCGGTGCTCTACGGCATCGTCAACCTGTCCTTTGCCCTGGCCGAGGGCATCGGGCGCGGGTTTGACGAGTTCGCGCGGACCATCCGCGAAGGGAACTTCGACCGGGTGCTCCTGCGGCCGCGCGGCACGCTCTTTCAGGTCCTCGCTTCGCGCATGGAGATCTCGCGCGTGGGGCGCCTGCTGCAGGGGGCGGCGGTCCTCGCGCTGGGCCTTGCGGGGCTGCCCGAGCCCCTGGGGCTGGGGCAGGGGCTGCTGCTGGCCGCGTGCGTGATCGGCGGGACGATGCTCTTTCTGGGGGTGCTGTTCCTGCAGGCGGCGGCCTGCTTCTGGACGCTGGAGTCGCTGGAGGTCTTCAACATCCTGACCTATGGCGGCCTCCAGGCCGTCGCCTATCCGCTGGACATCTACCAGGCCTGGCTGCGGAACTTCCTCCTCTATGTCGTTCCGCTGGGGTGCCTGAACTACCTGCCCAGCGCCGTGCTCTTTGGGAAGGATCTGCCCTTCCCCGCGTGGAGCGCCTACCTTGCGCCCCTGGCGGGCGCCGCGTTCCTGGCGCTCGGCGCGCTGGCCTGGCGCGCGGGCGTGCGGCACTACCGCTCCAGCGGGAGCTGAGAAAAAAAGGGGGGACGGCGTCCCCCCTTTTTTTTGCCCCTTATTCCTCCTCCAGGAAGCGGAAGATCGTCTCCAGGTAGGGGAGGAGCTGGTCGTTTTTCGAGCGGTAGATCTCGTGCTTGACGCCCCGGATCGTGACCAGGCGCGCGCAGGGGACGCCGCGCACAAAGGCGTCCTGCCCGTCCGGGCGGACCAGGTCGTCCAGCTCCGCGCGGATCACGAGCGCGGGCGTGCGGATGCGCGCCAGGTTCTCCGGCTGCAGCAGGCGGTCCCCGCTGCGCAGCGCCTCCAGAATCCAGCGGTAGCTCGACCCGTTTGTGCGCAGGGCGGGCGTCTCGCGCCGCAGGTCCGCGTAGTAGGTGAAGCGCGCCGGGCTCGTGCAGCAGGCGTCCTCGAAGCGCTCGCCGGGCGCGTAGGGCTTCTGCGCGAAGAAGAGGCGGCCGCCCCGGCCGATCGCCACGAAGAAGCGCGCGATCGCCTTGGCCAAGGGGTCCGGCACGCCGTGCGTGTTGACCCGGATCATCGGCGCGTGCAGCACGCAGCGGCAGAACAGGTCCGGGTAGAGCTCCAGCGCCCGCGCCGCGATGCCGCCGCCCATCGAGTGGCCGAACAGCGCGGGCCGGCCCGGCGGCAGGTGCGGGCGCGCCGCCTCGACCACGCGGGCGAGGTCGCGCACATAGTCGTCAAAGTCCTGCACGTGTACGACGGACGGGTCCGCGACCTCCCGCGCGGAGAAGCCGTGGCCGCGGTGGTCATAGGCCAGGACCGCGTACCCCTGCTGCAGGAAGAGCCAGCTCAGCTCCCGGAGCTTTTCCTCGCTCTCGCAGAAGCCGTGGCTGAGCACGATGCTGCGCTGCGCGCCCGCGGGCGCGTAGAGGCGCACGTTGAGCGCCGCGCCGCCCTCGCCCGTGCAGGGAATGCGTTGGCTGCACGCCGCAAGGGCCGGCAGAACCTCGGAGCGCATCTGCTCCGCATACCGGGTTTCGTCCGGAAGGACAATGGGCTGCATGAATTTCCCCCCTTTGCGCGCGGACTCCCTTCCTTATATTCGGAGGGGACGGGGCGCAGCGCCCCCTTTGCGCGCCTTCCTTTTTTCCATGATACCACAGAAGGCGCGCCGTTGTAAAATCTTTGCGGCAGCAAACCGGCATGAACCGCACCCCGGCGGCGCAAAATACAGGTGCTTGACAGAATGGGGGGTGCGGTATGAAAATGGGGTTGATGATCCTTGCGGCGCTCGCGCTGTGCGCAGGGCTGGTCTTTACGGCGGAGCGGGAGCCGGAATACGAGCTCACGGCGGTGGAGGTGCGGGACATCGCTGAGGAGATCGAGATCGTGGGCAGCGTGGACTATGCGCAAACGCACGTCGTTGCGCCCGCGCTCTCGGGCACGGTCGCGCGCGTCTTCGCACAGGAGGGCGACCGCGTGATCGCCGGGCAGGCGCTGCTGGAGATCGAGCCGGCCGCGGGCGAGCTCGCGCTGCTCCTGCGCACCCGGGCCGGGTCGGCTGCCCAGGGCGAGCCGGGCGAGACGGCCGAGACGGCCGAGGCGGCGCTGGCGCTGTGCACAATCACCGCACCGGAGGACGGGATTCTGCAGAGCTTCTCGGCGCAGGTGGGAAAGAGCGTCCTTGCCGGCGCGGAGGTGGGGCGCGTGGTCTCCGCCGAAAAGGCGGTCACCGCCCTGCTGCCGGAGAGCCTGCGGGAGGACGTGGCCCTGGACATGGCGGCGGAGGTCGCGCGCAGCGGCCGCACCTATTCTGCCCGCATTTCCGCGATCGATGCCGCGCCGGGCGCGGCGGCGCAGTACGCCCTGCGCCTGGAGGGCGGCGGCCTTGCCGCGCTGGAGGCGGGGATGCAGGTGGAGGTTTCGCTCCTGTTGGAAGAAGCGAGCGGCCCCAGCGTGCCCCTGCAGGCCGTGCAGGGCGACGGCACGATCCGGTGCCTGACGGAGCAGGGCGCGGTCTGCGTGCCGGTGACCACGGGCCTGTGCGACGCGCTCTACGTGCAGCTCCTGTCCGGGCCGCCGGTGGGCACGCAGGTCATCCTCGGGGAGGCGGAAGCGTGAGGGCCGCGGACGTGGTGCGCACGGCCCTTTCCTCCCTGCGGGAGAACCGCACGCGCGCGTTCCTGACGGTGCTGGGGCTGTCCATCGGGGTGGGGGCGTGCATCGCCATCGGCTCCCTGGGCATCGCCGCGGTGCAGGAGGTGCGCGGGGAGATGAACCGCTTCGGCGTGGACCGCATCTGGGTCGAGGCGAAGGCCGGCAACGCCCTGCCCATGGACGAGGACGACGTGCGCGCCCTGCAGGCGGTGGGCCAGGCCGTCGCGCCCGTGCGCTACGCCGCCCTGCAGGCCAAAAACGGGACGCGCGCCATGGCCTGCGCCGTGGTCGCCACGACCGCGGACTACGCGCAGATCGAGAACCTGACGCTCGCGCGCGGGCGCTTTCTGCGCGCGGAGGACGAGGAGAACGTGCTGCGCGCCGCCGTGCTGGAGGACGCCGTCGCCGGGGAGCTCTTCGGCAGCGCGGACTGCATCGGCCAGAAGGTGACCGTCGGCACGACGCGCTACACGGTCGTGGGGGTGCTGGCGGCCAACCGCTCGGAGTACGTCGTCTCCGACAGCAAGCCCAAGATCTACCTGCCGCTGTCCGCCTATGCGCTCACGGCCGGGGACGAGGGGATGAGCGAGATCATCGTGCGGGTGGGGAACAAGTCCGTCGGCGCCGCGGCGGCGGAGGCCAAGGCCGCCCTGCGCCCGGTGCACGCCGCCGGGGACGAGTTCACCGTCTCCTCCATGGCCGAGCAGATCGAGTCGGCCGAGCGGATTCTGCGCATCGTCTCCACGGTGCTGGCGGTCGTGGGGGTCATCTGCATGCTCACGGGCGGCGTGGGCGTGATGAACGTGCTGCTCACCGGCGTGCGCGAGCGCAGGGGCGAGATCGGCATCCGCAAGGCCCTGGGCGCGCGCGACAGGGAGATCTTCCTGCAATTCGTCTGCGAGGCCGCCTGCTACGGAACCCTCGGGGCGCTGGGCGGCCTGGCGCTCGGGTTTGTGCTGACGGACCTCGGGGAAAGGGTCATCGGCATTGCGGCCTTCCCGGTGCCCTGGGTGGTATTGTGCTCGGTCGCCTTCTCGTGCCTGGTCGGCGCGGTGTGCGGCGTATACCCCGCGATGCGGGCCGCGGCGGTCTCTCCGGTGACCGCAATGCGACAGATGTAACAGAGATGTAACAAAAAGGAAATGAATGTACCGCATCGTGGGCTTTCGTGAAATTTTCCGGCTGTGATGCAAAAAAAACCTCATGCAATTTTGTGCAAAAAATCAGTAGATTAATTTAATCATAACATATATAATGGTTTCAGTGAAACCGAAGCCGAATCGAAAAGGCATTCAAAAAGTAGGAGGTAGTTCACTATGGCAAGCCTATCCTTGCAGCACATCTATAAGATCTATGCCGGCGGAGTCACCGCAGTTTCTGACTTCACGCTGGACATCGAGGACAAGGAGTTCATCGTTCTGGTCGGACCTTCTGGTTGCGGTAAGTCCACCACGCTGCGCATGGTCGCCGGCCTGGAAGAGATTTCCGACGGCGAGCTCTACATCGGCGACAAGCTGGTCAACGATGTTGCACCCAAGGATCGCGACATCGCGATGGTTTTCCAGAACTACGCTCTGTATCCCCACATGACCATCTACGACAACATGGCCTTTGGTCTGAAGCTGCGCAAGACCCCCAAGGCGGAGATCGACCGCCGCGTCAAGGAAGCGGCCAAGATCCTGGACATCGAGCACCTGCTCACCCGTAAGCCGAAGGCGCTCTCCGGCGGCCAGCGCCAGCGCGTCGCCCTGGGCCGCGCCATCGTCCGCGAGCCGAAGGTCTTCCTGATGGACGAACCGCTGTCCAACCTGGACGCCAAGCTCCGCGTGCAGATGCGCACCGAGATCACCAAGCTGCACCATCGCCTGCAGACCACCTTCATCTACGTTACCCACGACCAGACCGAGGCTCTGACCATGGGCACCCGCATCGTCGTCATGAAGGACGGCTTCATCCAGCAGGTCGACACCCCGCAGAACGTGTTCGACTACCCGAGCAACCTGTTCGTCGCCGGCTTCATCGGCTCCCCGCAGATGAACTTCTTCGACGTCAAGCTCGAGCGCCGCGGCAACGACGTGTACGCGGTCTTCGGCCAGAACGAGATCAAGGTCCCCGAGGGCAAGATCAAGAAGCTGACCGATCCCTCCTACGTCGGCAAGACCGTCAAGATGGGCATCCGTCCCGAGAACCTGCACGACGAAGAGCTCTTCCTGCAGAATTCTCCCGACTCCATCATCGACGCGGACGTCGAGGTCGTCGAGCTGATGGGCTCCGAGACCTACCTCTACCTCAAGACCGTCGACACCGGCATCAGCTTCATCGCCCGCGTTGACGCTCGCTCCACCTCCCGTGCCGGCGACAAGATCAAGATCGCGCTGGACGCCAACCGCCTGCACTTCTTCGACGTGGACACCGAGGCTACGATCCTGAACCGATAAGGCTTAACGCAGAGCTTTCGTCGCCATGGCAGAACCTGTCATGGCGACTTCTTTTTTCCCGGCTCCGCAAAAAAGAGAGGAGGAATGAAGGGAAACATGAGAATCGACAAGCGCTTCTACGAGCAGATCGACAGGGCGCTGGCCGGGGTCAACCTGCCGGTCACCGTCTACACCGCCGGGGGGGAACAGGTCTATCCCGCCTCCCCGCGCGAGATCCGCGAGGAGGAGATCCCGACCCTCCCCTGGGAGGAGGACATGGCGGTCTTTGGCTCCATGCGCTTTCTGCGGCTGCCAAACCTCAAGGGCCTGGTCGTGGGCCTTCCGCTCTACCTTGCGGGCGGGCAGGAGATCCTGCAGCTCGCCGGCGCGCTGCTCTCCACGCTCGCCCGGTCCATCGACCGGGACATGGACCGCGACGAGGTCCTGCGCCGCGTGCTGCTGGACGGCCTGGACGGCACGGAGCTGGAGACCCTCGCCCTGGAGCACGGCCTGGAGATGGACCGCCAGCGCTGCGCCGTGCTCTTCCAGAGCGAAGGGGACGCCAAGGACGTCGCCTCGACCCTGCGCGAGGTCTTCTCCAGCTCCGTGAACGACCTCATCGTGCGCATCGGCCGCAACAGCACGGTGCTCCTGCGCGCGATGGAGAGCACGCAGTACGACGAGCTCAACGAGCTGGTCATGGCCGTGATGGAGACCGTCGGGGAGGAGACGGGAGCAAAGCTGCTGGCCGGCATCGGCGAGATCCAGATGAGCCTGGGGAGCATGAACCGCTCGCTGCACGAGGCGCGGCGCGCCCTGGAGATCGGCCGCGCCTTCCGCCCGGGCGGGAAGGTCTACAGCTACCGCTCGCTGCTGATCGAGCGCTTCATGTGCGAGATTCCGCCGGAGACCGCCCGCCGCTATTACGAGATGCTCTTCAATAAGAAGAACGCCCGCGTGTTCAACGAGGAGATGGTCCAGACCATCGACAAGTTCTTCGACTGCCATCTGAACGTCTCCGAGGCCGCGCGCCAGCTCTACATCCACCGCAATACGCTCGTCTACCGCCTGGACAAGGTCCAAAAGGCTACGGGCCTGGACCTGCGCGCCTTCGACGACGCGATCACCTTCAAGATGCTGCGCATGCTCGGCCACGTGGGCGAGGGGCAGAAGCCCGCACTCTAAAGCCCGCCGCGCAAAAATGCGCGAGGATTCGATGGACAAAACCCCTGCGAGGGTTTACAATAGGGGGAGCAGCCGCAGCGCGGCCGCGCCTCCCTTTTTTGCATCTGCAAAAAACCACTACCACATCCCGGAGGACAGACGAGAATGAAAAAGGCACTCCCCATCCTGATCTATACGCTGGTGCTGGTCCTGGCGACGGGCCTGATCGCCTCCGGCGCGACGCTGCTGATCGTCTCCAGCGTGCGCCTGGACCAGGGCGAAACCGTCGTCATCTCGCAGGAGGAGTACGCGACCCTGCAGCGGTATTCCAAGCTGACCAACCTCATGAGCGTCATCGAGAGCGCGTACGTGGACGACGTCAGCGCCGAGGAGCTCATCGAGAACGCCGCCTACGGCATGGTCGCGCTCCTGGGCGATCCCTATTCCTACTACCTCACGCCCGAGGACATGGCCTCCCTGCAGGAGAGCGATTCCGGCCGCTACGTCGGCGTCGGCGCGACCTTCACCACCGACCCGGAGGACGGCTCCATGATCCTGACCCGCATCTATCCGGACAGCCCCGCGAGCGAGGCCGGCATGCAGGTGGGCGACCAGCTCATCGGCGTCAACGGCGAGGACATCCGCAGCATGGACACCGCGGCGGTGACGAGCCTGGTCCGCGGCGAGGCGGGCACGGAGCTGACCATGACGGTCCTGCGCGGCGAGGAGGAGATCGACTTCCCCATGGTGCGCCGCGAGGTCGAGGTCGTGGACGTCGAGTACGACATGACCGAGGACGGCATCCTGCGCATCACGCTCTCCGCCTTCTCCACAAACGCGGACACCGCCTTTGAGGAGGCCATCCAGTACGGCCAGGAGAACGACATGAAGGGCATCCTCCTGGACCTGCGCGGCAACGGCGGCGGCGCGGACAACATCCTGCAGCCCATCGCGGACCTGCTCCTGCCCGAGGGCCTGATCTTCTACACCGAGGACCACGACGGCAACCGCCAGGAGTATGAGTCCAACGCCTACATGGTCGGCCTGCCGCTCGTCGTGCTCTGCGACGAGAACACCGCCAGCGCCTCGGAGGTGCTCATCGCGGCCCTGCAGGACTACCAGGTGGCCACCGTCATGGGCACGACCACCTTTGGCAAGGCCATCGGCCAGAGCACCTACACCGTCTCCTCGGACGGCTCCGGCCTGCACCTGACGACCGTGCGCGCCTACTCGCCGCTCGGCCGCAACTGGAACGGCGAGGGCCTCACGCCCGACATCGTCGTCGAGCAGCCCGAGGAGCTGCGCGCCAACCCGCTCCTGCGCACGGAGGAGAACGACGTGCAGTACATCGAGGGCATGGCCCAGCTCCGCTCCATGATCGAGGCGGAGGAGGCCGCCGCCTAACTCCCCCCAAAAAAACACGCGCCCGAGGGCACTCGCCTTCGGGCGCGCGTTTCTTTAGCGGGTCGGGGAGAGGGCGCGCAGCAGGCCCGCGCAGCCCGCGGCGATGTCGGCCCAGGCGGCGGCGAAGTCCCCGGTGTACCACGGGTCCGCCACCTCCTGGCCGGGCCGGTCCGCGTACTCGAGCAGCAGGTGGATGCGCCCCTGCGCCGCGGGGCCGAGGATGCGGCGCATCCCGCGCAGGTTGGAATCGTCCATGCCCACGAACAGGTCGAACGCCTCCGCGTCCTGCGGCCGGAGCTGCCTTGCGGTCTTGCCGCGGCAGTCGATGCCGTGCGCCGAGAGCATGCGGCGCGCCGGCGGGTAGACGGGGTTGCCGCACTCCTCGTCGCTCACCGCGGCGGAGGCGACCGAAAACGCGCCGCCGAGCCCGGCGCGCTGCGCCAGATCCCGGAAGAGGAATTCCGCCATCGGGCTGCGGCAGATGTTGCCTGTGCACACGAAACAGATGCGCTGCATGGGGGAGAGGACCTCCTTTTGGAATGGTAGATACGGAAAACGCCTTGGGAACTGCTTCCCAAGGCGTTTCTTGTGGAGGTGCCACCCGGATTTGAACCGGGGAATGAAGGTTTTGCAGACCTTTGCCTTACCTCTTGGCTATGGCACCAGACTTATATGCCCACGCTGTGGAGCATGGGCATCGTAAGTTTTGTGGAGCGGTAGACGGGATTCGGACCCGCGACATCCACCTTGGCAAGGTGGCACTCTACCACTGAGCTACTACCGCAAATGGTGCCTAGGGGCGGAGTTGAACCACCGACACGCAGATTTTCAGTCTGCTGCTCTACCAGCTGAGCTACCCAGGCATACATGGCGACGCGGAAGGGGCTCGAACCCTCGACCTCCAGCGTGACAGGCTGGCATTCTAACCAACTGAACTACCGCGCCATCTCTTTGGTGGGAACAACAGGGCTCGAACCTGTGACCCCTTGCTTGTAAGGCAAGTGCTCTCCCAGCTGAGCTATGCTCCCCTGACCGCCTCGTCCCGCTTTCGCATCTCTTGCGTCCCGCATCTCTCGGCGACATGGACTATTATACGCAAGCAGGTGGTTTTTGTCAACAGTTTTTTTGCGTTTTTGCCATAGATTTTTCCCTCTCTTTCCCATACGGGCAAAAACGCGGGTTTTCTCGCCTTTTTGGCGGGCAGGGGCGGAAGCGGGCGCCGCGGCTCCCCGCTGCGCCCGCAAAAACCCGCGTCAGTATTCATCATGTTCCTTGCTGTCGCACCAGACGCGGCCGCTCATGGCGTTGACGTAGTAGCCGGTGCCGTCGTCCAGGTACAGGCGCCAGTAGAGGCTGTAGGTGTTCTCGGAGTCGATCGTGCCGATGCTCGCATAGACCGGCTCCATCCACACGACCGCGTCCGGCTGCTGGCGCGCCTCCAGGCGGTAGGCGTCCAGCGCCCCGAGCGCCGCCGGGGCCGTCAGCAGCGGCAGGGCCTCCATCTGCGCCGGCTCCATCTCGTGGATGTCGCATCGCGAAACTCCGAGCTCCTCTGTCTCCTCGCGGCTGAAGAAGGAGGCGTCCCGGTGATACCAGGCGTCGCTCAGCGGAATCCCATCGTAGAGCGGCTGAATCTCCAGGTTCGTGATGGAAGCGTAGATGTACTTCCGCTTTTCCGTCAGCTCCGCCTGCGGCGGGTCCGGCCAGGCGTCCAGAATGACAGACGCGGAAAAGGCGCGCAGATCCCAGTCCGCAAGCTCCGGGACCGAATCGCGCAGGTGCTGCAGGGCAAGCGCAAAGGCCTCGCCGCGCGTGTTCACACCCTCGGGCAGGGAGAGGGGCTCGACCTGCGCGTCCCTTGCCACCGGTTCCCCGAGGACCAGCTGGCGCGGCAGGCGCTCCGCCGCCGCGGGCCAGTCCGTCACCGCGCTGTTCTCCGTCAGGAAGAGCGTCTTTAGATCCAGGGCGGTGAGGTCCGGCTGCGGGGTGGGCGTTGGGCTTGGCGTCGGGGCGGCCGTCGGCTGCGGGGTCGGCGTTGGGCTTGGCGTCGGCGCAAGCGCCGGGGCGGCCGTCGGCGTCGGGCTTGTCGTCGGCGCAGGCGCCGTGCCCGGCGGGGAGAGGTAGGGCCGCAGCGCCTCCTCCGAAACGCCGCACCCGCACAGGAGCGCGGCCAGCAGGAGCGGGACGAGGAGCAGAGCCAGGTTCTTCAAGGCGCACACCTCCGCAGTCTGAAGTTGTCGGGGATCCCCTCAGCATAGCAGACGCTGCGAAAAAAGCAAGAAAAAATGCGCGCAAAGAGGCTTTGCGCGCAAGGGGATTGTGCGGCGGATGGTCAGTCGACGACCTCGCAGGAGAGGACCGTGAGCTGCGTCGTGAAGTCGTGCAGGGTCAGGCCCTCGTCCTCGTACTCGGCCTCGCCGAGCTGGCTGTCGTACGGGTCGGCGCGCAGGAACTTCTTGGGCGGGTCGAAGTCCTGCTGCAGGTCGCGGTTGGCGACCATGCGGAAGGGCTCCAGGTTCCCGAAGTAGAAGTTCCAGCGCTCGCGGCTGCCGGCGCGCCAGGCCGAGCCGCCGAAGGACGCGTCGCAGTAGAGCCAGCCGTAGGGCGCGACGTAGAAGCGCGCCCAGTCGTGGCAGCCGGCCTCGCCCGGGCGGGTGTAGAGCCCGGCCTGCCACTGCGCCGGGATGCCCGCGCAGCGGCACAGGGTGATGAAGAGCAGCGCGTGCATGCCGCAGTCCCCGCGCTGGCCCGCGCCGAAGTACTCGGGGATGTTCGTCTTGGTGAAGTACGGCGGCACAAAGCGGTAGCAGCAGTTCACCGTGCAGTAGTCGTAGAAGCGGCGCGCGATGCGCAGGGGGTTCGTCTCCCCGCCCTGGAGCTCGCGGCAGAGCGCGCGGATGTAGGGCGTGAACCGGATCTGCGGCAGGACCTCCCCGGTGTCAAAGTGCGGCTGCTCCGGGGAGACCGCCTCCGGGTCCGGATCGACGTAGGGCGCGTCGATGTCGTAGGCGTACTCCGCGGAAAAGACCATGCCCGGCGCGTAGACCGCCTCGAAGTACGCTGTGCGCTGGGGATGGTCCTCCGCCGCGATGTGGGCCGCGGGCGCGGTCACGATCTCCCCGGGCGTGCACTGGCCGTCCTTCAGGGGCAGCGGCAGGTGGACGCGGATGCGCTTGCCCGGCCGCTGCGCGTGCTCGTCGATGGTCAGCTCCGCGCGCACGCGGAAGCGCAGGTGCGCGTGGCCGTCGCGCTTCATGCGGGCGATCATCTCGTCGAGCATTTTGGCGTTCTTGTCGGAATCCGCCAGCAGCGCCGGGTCCTTGAGGCGCGGATTCAGCTCCGGCCGGGTCTTGAGCACGTTGTCCAGCGCGTTGTTCTTGTAGAGGACGCGGCCCTCGATGTAGACCCAGTCCAGCGTGCCCTCGTCGCGCAGGCGCTCCATCTCCTCGCGGGTGAAGCCCTCGTAGCGCGCCTGCAGGCCCTGCAGCAGGTCCTCCTCGGACAGCGCGTAGGTGCGGGGGATCTCGTCCAGGATCTTCTTCTCGAACTCCAGGCGCTCGCGGAGGCAGTCGGGCGTCTTGGCGCTGGCGATGCGCGCGTCGATCACGCGGCGGGCGCGGGCCAGGTCGCCGCCCAGCACCAGGCGCTCGATGTCCTCGGGCAGGGGATAGGCGATGTAGTCCAGATTCGTCACCATGGGATACCACTCCCTTCTCTTTTTCCAAATTCAGCTTGATTATAGCACTTGCGCCCAGGAAGGTAAACCGGGAATTGCGCGCGGCGGCCGGCGGTGGTAGAATAGGGACAACGAACACCGGAAATGAGAGGAAAGGGGGAAAGCCCATGCCGCAGCTGACCGCGTTCTTCGGCCTGGAGGGCTCCGGGCGGGCGGAGAGGGCCGCGCGCAGCGGCCTGCCGCTGGCGCACACGCGGGAGGAGGCGCTGCGCCTGCTGCGCGCGGGCATTTCCTGCGCGCTGGACGCGCCGGACCTCAAGGCCCGCGGCCGCAAGGACCTCGTCGAGCGCGCGCGGGCCTATGGCGCGCAGGCGCGCGCCGTGCTCGTCGCGCGGCCGGAGGCGGCGTGCATCGCCGCCGCGCCCGACCGGGCGGAGGAGATCCGCGATCAGGTCCTCGCCTTCTGCCCGCCGCAGCCCTTTGAGGGCTGGGAGGGAATCGAGCTCGTCTATGCGGAGCCGCCGCGCCTGCAGGACCTGGGCGACCTCTTCTTCGGTAGGGAGGGCCTCGTCTTCCTCTCCCAGGACAACCCGTTCCACGCGCACTCCATCGGGATGCACTGCCTGCGGACTGCGCGCGGCCTTGCGCGCGAGCGGCCGGGGGAGGCGGCGCTGTGGCTGGCGGGCCTCCTGCACGACGTGGGCAAGGCGCGGACCAAGGCCTTCCGCGACTCCCACGGCCTGCCGAGCCCGACCGCGCACTTCTACGGGCACGAGTGCGTCTCCGCCTATGCGATCCTGTTCCTGCGCTTTCCCGCCTGCGTGCCGGAGGGCGAGCGCCTGCGCGTGTCGGCCATGGCGGCCTGGCACATGGTGCCCTTTTTCTTTTCCAACGAGCGCACGCGGGCGCGCTACCTGCGCCTGTGGGGCGAGGACTTTCTGCGCGACATGGAGGCGCTGGACCGCGCCGACCGCGCGGCGCAGCGCTGAGGGGAGGGGAGAGGCGTGGACGGGTTTTCCATGGACCTTCCCGCGGGCGCGCGCTTTGTGCTGGAGCGCCTTACGGGCGCGGGGTTTGCGGCCTATGTCGTGGGCGGCTGCGTGCGGGACGCGATGCGCGGGGACGCGCCCAAGGACTACGACGTCTGCACCAGCGCCCTGCCCGAGGAGACAAAGCGCGTCTTTTCCGACTGCCGCACGGTGGACACGGGCCTTGTGCACGGCACGGTGACGGTGATCGCGCGCGGCGAGCCCTATGAGGTCACCACCTTCCGCGTGGACGGCGCCTACGCCGACCACCGCCACCCGGACCGCGTGGACTTCGTGCGCCAGGTCGAGCGCGACCTCGCCCGGCGGGACTTCACGGTCAACGCCATGGCCTACAACCCCTGGCAGGGGCTGTGCGACCCCTTCGGCGGCCGGGCGGACCTGCGCGCGGGCTGCATCCGCTGCGTGGGCGAGCCGGCGCGCCGCTTTTCCGAGGACGCGCTGCGCATCCTGCGCGCGCTGCGCTTTGCCGCGACGAACGCCTTTGCCATCGAGGCGGAGACGGCCCGGGCCGCCCGCGCGCTCGCGCCGGACCTGGCCCACGTCGCGCGCGAGCGCGTGACGGCGGAGCTCTGCAAGCTCCTGTGCGGCCGGGCGGCGGGGGCGGTCGTGCGCGCCTTCCCGGACGTGTTGGCGCAGGCCCTGCCCGCGCCGCTGTGCGCCGAGGGGCTGGACGCGGTCCCGCCCGAGGTTGCGCTGCGCCTGGCGCACGCCCTGCACGCGGCGCCGGACCCGGGCGCGGCGCTGGCCGCGCTGCGCCTGCCCAAGCGCACGGAGCGCGCCGTGCGGGAGCTGATCGCGCACTTTGGCGCGCCAAGGCCCGAGACGCCCGCCCAGGCGCGGCGCCTGCTCCGGGAGATCGGGCCGGAGCGCGCGGCGGAGCTGGCGCGCCTGCGCGCCTGGCCGCCCGGGGCGCTGGAGGAGGCCCTCGCCCGCGGGGACGCCTACAGCATCCCGCAGCTGGCCATAACGGGCGCGGACCTCGCCGCCGCGGGCATCCCCGCGGGCCCGGGCGTGGGCCGCCTGCTGCGCGCCCTGCTGGACGGGGTCGTCGAGGGCGAAATCGCAAACGAGCGCGCGGCGCTCCTTTGCGCCGCACAGCACTGGAATCTACAAGAGGAGGAATCCTGCAGATGAACCAAGGCGTAGAAATCCTGCGCGCGCTGGCGGCGCGCGCTGCGGAGTGCGCGGCCGACCCGGTCAACGCCGAGCGCGCCAAGCTCTACCGCGCGGTCAACGACCGGCACATGGTCCGCCCCGTGGTCCTGCTCGAGGAGATCCCCTGGAACGAACTCGCCAAGGAGGAGGCGCTGCGCGCCCGCTGCACGGACCCCGACTTCGCCGCGCTGGAGACCTACCTGCGGCGGGAGATCTACCTCTGGGAGCACGCGCAGGCGGACCGCATCTTCCGGCCCTACCTGCCCGTGCCCAAGGCGGTGGAGATCACCTCCGTGGGCCTGAACGTCCGCGAGGAGGAGCGCGGCAAGGAGAGCGGCGGCATCTACTCCCACCGCTACGAGAACCAGCTGAAGGACGACAGGGACCTGGCAAAGCTGCGCGACCCCGAGGTGAAGTACGACCACGCGGAGACGATGCGCAGGTTCTCCAAGGCGGCCGAGGCCGTGGGGGACATCCTGCCGGTCAAGCTCATGGGCCTGGAGACGGGCTATGGCCTGGGGCTTAAGACCTGGGACGACGTGGTGATGCTCATGGGTCCGGAGCAGCTCTTCTACGAGCTGTGCGACCGGCCGGAGTTCCTGCACCGCATCGCCCGCAGGTTCTGCGACATCTTCGTGCGCCTGATGCAGAAGGTCGAGCAGATGGGCCTGCTGGAGGCGGACCAGCTGCTGATCCACAGCACGCCCGCCCTCTCGGACGACCTTGCGGCCGGGGAGGACAGGAGCCGCGTGACCCTCGACCACTGCTGGGGCCGGGGCCTTGCGCAGATCTTCGCCTCCGTCTCCAAGGACATGCGCGAGGAGTTCGACATCGAATACCAGATCGAGGCGATGAAGCCCTTTGGCATGGTCTACTACGGCTGCTGCGAGCCGCTGCACGACCAGATCGACATCCTCTCGCGCATCCCGAACCTGCGCAAGGTCTCCATCACCCCGTGGGCGGACGTGGACGCCGCGGCCGAGGCCATGGGCAGCCGCTACGTCATGGCCTGGAAGCCCAACCCCGCGTTCCTGCTGCGCGTTTCGGAGAACGAGGGCGCCATCCGCGCGGAGATCCGGCGCGCGCTGGCGGCGGCAAAGCGCAGCGGCACCTCCATGGACATCGTCTTAAAGGATATCTCCAGCGTTTCCGGCAACCCCGAAAACCTGACCGCCTGGGAGCGCATCGCCATGGAGGAGGTCCTCGCCTGGTGACCGGGCGGGACCCCCCCTGTACAAACGCCGGCCCGCCGCCTATAATAGAAGGCGGCGGACCCAACGACAAAGAGAGAGGTTCAAGCGATGAAAGACGAAAGATTCACAAAACTCTATGAAATGGCCAAAAAGGAAGTCCTGGAGGACATCCTGCCCTTCTGGATGCGCTACGACGTCGACGAGGAGAACGGCGGCTTCTACGGCGTGGTGACCCGCGAGGGCAAGCCCGTCAAGGAGGGGACCAAGTGCCTGGTGCTCAACGCGCGCCTGGTGTGGACCTTTGCCTCCGCCTACCGCATCTTCCGGGACGAGAAGTATCTGCAGCTCGCCCGCCGCGCCTACGACTACTTCTGCGAGTATTTCCTCGACAAGGAGTACGGCGGCTGCTACTTCATGCTCGACTGCAAGGGCAACCCCGTGGACGACAAGAAGTTCGTCTACGGCCAGGCGTTCGCCATCTACGCCCTGAGCGAATACTGCCGCGCCACGGGCGACACGACCGCGCGCGACCGCGCCGTCGCCATCCGCGACCTGCTCGAGGCGCACGCCTACGACGCGGAGCACGACGGCTACGTCGAGATCCTGACCCGCGACTGGACCTACAACCCCAAGGGCCAGGGCTCCAACATCAACCCCGAGGGCGAGTCCACCCGGACCATGAACACCCACCTGCACCTGATCGAGGCCTACACCGGCCTGCTGCGCGTGCTGCGCACGGAGGAGCAGATCAACCTGACCCGCCGGCACCTGGCCATCATGCTCGACAAGGTCTACGACCCCAGCATCCACCACTTCAAGATGTTCTTCCGCGACGACTGGAGCGCCACCTCCCCGGAGATCTCCTATGGCCACGACATCGAGGGCACCTGGCTGATGATGGAGACCGCCGAGGTCCTGGGCGACAAGGCCGCCGAGGAGAAGGCCGCGCCCCGCTGCCTGGCCATGGCCAAGGCGTGCCTGGAGCAGGCGATCCTGCCCGACGGCTCCATGCTCTACGAGTACAACCCTGTCACCCGCCACCTCAACACGAACCGCTCCTGGTGGGTGCAGGCCGAGACCGTCGTCGGCTTCCTCAACGCCTGGCAGATGAGCGGCGAGGACGCGTTCCTGGACGCCTCGCTCAACTGCTTCGAGTACATCGACCGCTTCGTCGTGGACCACGAGTACGGCGAGTGGTTCACCATGCTCGGCAACAGCGGCGAGGTCCTCTCCGGCTACGAGAGCAAGATCGACGGCTGGAAGTGCCCCTACCACAACGCGCGCATGTGCTTTGAGATCCTCGAGCGCTACGAGAAGTAAGGAAAAACCACAGACGACCTTCGTGCGCATCCCCCGGCGCGCCGCGCCGGGGGATGCGCGCAAAAAACGGAGAGCCGCCATGCGCATCGATTGGAATGCGGAGCGGGAACTCCTCGTTCCCAACCTCAACGGCGGCCGCGGCCAGGTCGCGGCGCGCCTTTGCCCGCTGGACTGCGGCAAGGCGCTCTGGAGCCGCCTGCCCGCCGGCGCCTCCATCGGAGAGCACCGGCATGAGACGAGCACGGACGTAAACTTCGTGCTCGCCGGCCGCGGCCGCGCCGTGACGGACGGCGTCCCGGAGCCTCTCGCCCCCGGCGTCTGCCACGTCTGCAAAAAGGGCTCCACCCACGCCATCGAAAACACCGGGGAAGAGGACCTCGTGCTGCTCCCGGTCGTCTGCGAACACGGAAAGGAAGACTGGGGAAAGGATGCGACGAATGAAGAAGAGAATCGTCTGCCTGGTGCTGGCCCTGCTGCTGCTGGGCACGCTCACGGGCTGCGCGCTGTTTCAGACCACCGTCGAGGACATGGACGAGGCGGACGCCGCGCCCTATTACAGCATGGGCGAGGGCTTTTTGACCGCGCTGTTTGCCGGGGACTACGCCGCCTGCTCCGCGCTGTGCAGCGAGGACCTGCGCAACCAGATGAGCGAGAGCGATTTGCAGAGCGCCTGGGAGAACATGCGCCTGACTTACGGCGACCCCGTGTCCGTCGCGGGCCAAAAGCCCTACTGGATCAACGGCGAGGGGACGGTCGTCTACCAGGTGGCCTGTGCGCACGGCGGGTGCAGCATCCAGCTCACCTACGACGCGGACAACAACGTCGCGGGCCTCTGGTTCGGCCTGCCGGAGGAGGACTTTCCCTATGAGGTCGCCGTGCCCGAGGGCGTGACGGAGATCGAGATCACCCTCGGCGAGGGAACGGACACGCCCCTGAAGGCCCTCGTCACCCTGCCCGCGGACGCGGAGGGGCCGGTGCCCGGCGTCGTGCTCGTCCACGGCTCGGGCGCGAACGACCGCAACGAGGCCATCGGCGGCTGCTATCCCTTCGCGGACCTGGCCCACGGCCTGGCGCAGCGGGGCATCGCCTCCATCCGCTACGACAAGCGCACCTATACCTACGGCAACTCCTACACCGAGGAGGAGGTCAACGCCATGACCGCGCGCGAAGAGGTGCTCGACGACGCGCAGCTGGCCATCGAGGCCCTGGCCGCGCAGCCGGGCGTGGACGCGGAGCGCATCGTGGTCGTGGGCCACTCCCTGGGCGGCATGCTCGCCCCGCGCATCGCCCAGGAGAGCGGGGGCAAGGTCGCGGGCATCGTCTCGCTGGCCGGCACGGCCCGCGGATACCTGGACGTCGTCTACGACCAGAACATGGACGTGGCCCAGGACGACTCCCAGCGCAATACCATCAAGCGCGAGTACCGCAAGGCCGAAAACCTCTCAGAGCTCGACGCGGACGACACGGTCTTCGGCATCCCCGCGCCGTACCTGCAGGACCTCTACAGCCACCCGGTCGAGGAGTCGCTGGCGGCCCTGTCCATCCCGATCCTCGTGCTGCAGGGGGAGAACGACTTCCAGATGCACACGGAGGACTTCCGCTCCTGGGAGGAAGCGCTCGCTGGCTACGCCGGCCCCTGGGAGGCCGAGATGCTGGAGAACCTCAACCACCTCTTCGTCGACGACAGCGCCCTTGCAAACCGCGGGAGCCTGGCCGAATACCTGGAGGAGGGGCACGTCGACCCGGGCGTCCTCGACCGCATCGCCGCCTGGATCGGGGAAAGCGTGGCCTAGGCGCCGCGCACCGGAAAGTTGTGCTGCCGCAAGATTCCGGGCGGTTTGTTTCACATGGAGAAACTTTGGACCGAATTGTGAAAACACTATTGCAACATTCCGGAAAACCGTGTATCATAGAGCCTGTAAAGACCGGTTACGCGCCTGCGGCCCGGCCGGTAAACACAGAGAATTTCAGGGAGGAAGAAAAATGGCCGAGAATTACGAACAGACTCTTGCCCATGTCAACACCAACTCCAAGCCCACGGATCTGAAGATCACGGACATGCGGTTTGTTGACATCGTTGGCGCTCCCATGCACTGCACGCTCCTGCGCATCGAGACCAACCAGGGCATTACCGGCTACGGCGAAGTCCGCGACGGCGCGTCCAAGCTCTACGCGCAGATGCTCAAGCGTTTCCTCATTGGCGAAAACCCCTGCAACATCGACAAGATCTTCCGCCGCATCAAGCAGTTCGGCGGCCAGAGCCGTCAGGCGGGCGGCGTCTGCGGCGTGGAGCTCGCGCTGTGGGACATCGCCGGCAAGGCCTACGGCATCCCGGTCTACCAGATGCTCGGCGGCAAGTTCCGCGATAAGGTCCGCATGTACTGCGACACCGACGTCGACGGCAAGGACACCGGCCTCAACATGGGCGACGCCCTCAAGAAGCGCGTCGAGAAGCACGGCTACACGATGCTCAAGATGGACCTGGGCATCAACCAGCTCTGGGACGTCGAAGGCGGCCTGTGCGCGCCCGTCGGCTTCCTCGAGCAGTACGGCTACACCGCCAAGATGGCGCGCGAGGCCAAGGCCCGCGGCGACAAGGCGGCCGCCCGTTGGTGGGCCAACCGCAACTACGATGTGAACAACATCGCCCACCCCTTCACCGGCATCCACATCACCAAGAAGGGCTTTGACTACCTGGAGAACTACGTCAAGGAAGTCCGCTCCGTCATCGGCTACGAGATCCCGCTGTCCATCGACCACTTCGGCCACATCGGCGTGGAGGACTGCATCAAGCTGGCCAACCGCCTGGAGAACTACAACATGTGCTGGCTCGAGGACATGATCCCCTGGCAGCTGACGGACCAGTACGTCCGCCTGCACAACGCCTCCACCACCCCGATCGCCACGGGCGAAGACATCTACCTGCTGGAGAACTTCAAGCCCCTGCTGGACAACCGCGCGGTCTCCATCATCCACCCGGACATCCTGTCCTCCGGCGGCATCTACGAGACCAAGAAGATCGGCGACTACGCCGAGGAGTGCGGCGTGGCGATGGCTCTGCACATGGCGGAGACCCCCGTTGCGTGCCTGGCGGCGGTGCACGTCGCTGCGGCGACCAACAACTTCCTCGGCCTGGAGTTCCACTCCAACGACGTGGATTGGTGGAGCGACATGGTCAAGGACACCGAGAAGCCCAAGATCGTCGACGGCTTCATGGCGGTTCCCGAGAAGCCCGGCATCGGCATCGACGAGCTGGACGACGAGGTCCTGGCCGAGCACATCCACCCCGAAATCCCCGGCCTGTGGGAGAGCACGGACGAGTGGAACGACTGGATCTCTCACGATCGCCTCTGGTCCTAAAAAAACAGACAAAACCCGCAAAAAGGGCGCCGTTTCGGCGCCCTTTTTTCATGCTTCCGCCGCAAAAATTCTCCGCCGCAGGGCAAAAACTTTTCCGCGGCCTTATTGCAATTTCCAGGGAAATGTGGCATAATAAGCCTTGGGTATGAACCTATAGAAACAAAAGTTTGGGGGGAACTCACATGCGTTTCAGCGGTAAGACCGTATATGTGACGCAGGCCGACACGGCTCAGGGCGAAGCGCTTGCTCTGCGCTTTGCAAAGGAGGGCGCAAACCTCGTTCTGGGCTTCGGCAAGGAAGACCTGGTCAAGAAGGTTGAGGACCTTGGCGCAAAGGCCATGGTCGTGCAGCCCGATATGCTCACCTACGAGGGCGCCGAGGCCCTGGTCGAAGAGGTCAAGAAGACCTTCGGCCGCATCGACGCGCTGATCTTCAACAACAACAACGTCGTCAAGACCGACCTTGAGCACCTCACGCGCGAGGTCTTCGAGAGCCAGCTGAACGACAACGCCAAGGCGGCCTTCGTGCTCGCGCGCGTCATCGGCCTGCACATGGCCGAGTACCACAGCGGCAAGATCGTCTTCGTGTCCTCCATCCACTGCGACAAGCCCACGGGCTCGGCGGTGATGTACTCCATCTCCAAGGGCTGCATCAACATGCTCTGCAAGGAGTGCGCGCTCTTCTTCGGCCGCCGCGGCATCCAGACCAACCTCATCGAGGCCGGCGCCGTCGAGGGCGACGACGAGAAGTTTGAAAGCACGTTCTCCCCCCTGTACGCCATGGGCTACATGGAGGAGCGCATCCCCCGCCGCAAGGCCGGCACCCCCGAGGAGATCGCTGCGGTCGCGGCGTTCCTCGCCTCGGACGATGCCAGCTTCGTCAATGGCGCCAGCGTGCGCGCGGACGGCGGCTTCGAGCTGTTCTACGGCTTCAAAGCGTAAAGGGGAGGCGGAAATACCATGAAAGCACCGTTTGATCTGACCGGAAAGGTCTTTATCGTCACCGGCAGCGGCAAGGGCATCGGCAAGGGCATCGTCCGCTGCTTTGTCAAGGCCGGCGCCAAGTGCACCATCAACTGCAACAGCAACCGCGCCATGGCCGAGGAAACCCTCAAGGAGATCCAGGCCATCGGCGGCGAGGACTGCGCCTTCCTCTACCAGGCGGACGTGTCCGACTACGCCCAGGCCGAGGCCATGGCCAAGGCCACGTATGACCACTTCGGCCGCATCGACGGCCTGGTCAACAACGCCGCCCTGCAGAAGCAGTGGATGCTCGACGAATACCCCATCAAGGACTACGATCTGCTCATGCACGTCAACCTGGGCGGATACATCAACATGATGCGCGCGGTCCTGCCGTACCTGAAGGAGACCCGCGGCTCCATCACCTGCATCTCCTCCGTGCACGGCAAGCGCCCCACGGACTTTGACCCGGTCTACGCCATGACCAAGGGCGGCATGCACATGCTCCTGCGCGAGGCCGCCATCGAGTTCGCCAAGTACGGCGTGCGCGTGAACATGATCATGCCCGCGGGCGTCAAGATCGAGTTCAAGACCGGCAACCCGCGCCCCTTCCAGAAGCCGCGCCTCACGCCCCCGCGCGAGTACTATGAGAAGTATCCCATGTATCCGCTGGGCCGCCACGGCCTGCCGGAGGACTCCGGCTGGGCGTGCGTGTACCTCGCCTCCCAGGAGGCGGAGCACATCTCCGGCGCCTGCCTGCGCGCGGATGGCTGCTCCATGCTGCTGTAAAAAAAAGAACACATAAAAAAGGGAATTTCTCCGCAAGCGGGGAATTCCCTTTTTGCATAGCAAAACCAGAGGAGTGGAGAAGGATGTTCCAATACCCCCACCACCGCGACACCCTGCAGCTCTACCTCGACCGCGCAAAGGCGGACCCCGAGATCCTCTGCATCGCCCTGGGCGGGTCCGTGGCGCGGGGCAGCGCCCGGCCGGATTCGGACGTCGACCTGCTCGTCTGCGTCTCCGACGCGCGCTGCAAGGCGCTGGAGGCGGAGAACCGCCTCTGCGAGACCATCGTGGAGGAGCGCTTCTACAAGGGCGGCTACTACGACATCAAGTACTTCGCAAAGGACTACCTCGCCGCCTGCGCGCGCAAGGGCAGCGAGCCCGCGCGCAACGCCTGGGCCGGCGCGCGCGTGGTCTACTGTGCGGACGCGGAGATCCCGGACCTCGTCGCGCGCATCCCCGTCTTCCAGAAGGCCGAGAAGGAGGAGAAGATGCTCTCCTTTGCCGCGCTCTTCGAGGTCTCCCACGTCTACTTTTGGAACTGCTGCGTGTCCGGGCAGGACGCGCCCTACCTCAAGATCAAGACCGCGGCGGACCTCGCGCTCAGCGGCCTGCGCCTCTTCCTGCAGGAGCGGGAGGCGCTCTTCCCCTGCCAGCGCAAGCTCCTGAGCGCGGTCCGCGCGCAGCCGGGCGGCGCGCCCCTGGCCGACGTGGCGGAGGCCTTCCTGCGCCGGCTCGACGACGAGAGCGAGCGCGCCTTCTACGCGGCCGTCTGGCAGAGCGTGACCTGGACCCCGCCGGAGGACTACAACAAGCTCCTGGCCCGCGACGTCGAGGACAACGAGCTCTGGTGGTACAAGGACCGGCCCAACCTCATCGAGTGGTAAAGAGAACAGCGAACCCCGCCCTGCGGCAGGGTCTGCTGTTTCGCGGCAAAAGGGGAGAGGGCGCGCCTCAGTCGTCTGTCAGCCCCAGATCCCGCTCGAGCGCCAGGACGAAGTCCATGTGCAGCCGCTGCTTTTCCGCCCAGAAGGCGCGGCCCCTCTCCGTCACCAGGGGGTTGCGCTCCGGGCGGCGGTAGAGCTTGCGCATCTTCAGCCGCTCGAGCGTCCCCTCGTAGGTCTGCAGCGGCTTTGCGCCCTCGGCCATGGCGTCCCAGAGGATGCCCAGCGCCCCGCGCTCGTCGAGCATATCCGCCTCCATGAGGATGACGAGCTCGATGGGCGTGTCCGGGTCCTGCATCCGCTCGCGCGCCTGGTGCTGCACGACGAGCGAGGCCACCCGGTCCGCAAAGGCGGGCGCGTACCCGTTTTGCAGGAGATAGTCCCGCGCGATGGGCCCGCCGAGCAGGTCGTGGTCCGCCTTGGGCTTCTCCCGCGTGGTGGCAATGACGCCGATGTCGTGAAAGAGCGTGGAAACGAGGGTCAGCTCCGCGTCCGCCTCCGGCCGGCAGGGGAGGATGCGCTTGGCCCAGCAGTAGCAGCGGTACATGTGGCTCGGCCGGTCCCGGAAGGGATAGGGGTCCAGAAAGTCCTGCACGCCGCTCCGGTCGACCATGGAGCGGATGTCCTGGAGCATCTGGGCATGCGCGGGATTCATCATAAGCGACTCACTCCCATCTCTCTGCAATTTTTACCAGTATAGCAGATGCGCAGCCCAAAATCCAATAAAAAGAAGAAAAACGAAAAAAGAATTTTCCGCAGGGCGCAAAGCCTTGCGGAAAACCGATTGCAATCGGACAACTTTTCGAAAAAATGGGCTAGAAGATGTTCCCAGGGGAGGGAACCTCTTTTTGCAGCACCGCCTCCACCGCGGCTGGCAGGCGCGAGCAGGCCAGCGCCGCCGCCGTTGTGTCCTCCAGCTCCAGCGCCTCCTGCGCCTCGCGCAGCGCGGCGGAGATCTCCTCGATGTCCTCGTGGATCGCGATGAACTGCCAGGCGCGCTCCGTGCGCGCCCAGCGCGCGGCAAAGGCGTCCAGGTGCGCCCTTGCCGCCTCCGCGTCGCCGGGGAGGGCCGCAGCCGCAGCCTCGGCCTCCTGCAGCAGCGCCTGCGCGCTGCGGTTCAGGCCCAGCACGCACAGCATCCCCGCGCCCAGCAGCACGAGGGCGAGGACGATCAGGATGAGGTTTACGCGCATTGCCGCGCCTCCTTTCTCACCAGTTCACCTGCCCGGGCTGGAGCGAGCGCGCAAAGTGCAGCCGCCCCTCGCCCTTCTTCTGCACGCAGAGCACGCCGTCCGTGCCCAGCAGGCAAAGGTAGGTGCCGGGAACGTCCACGGAGAACCGGGACAGCTCCGCCTGCAGCCACTTTGCCGAGCGGCTCGCCGCGCGCAGGCTGTCCTCCTGCACCTTGCCGTCCAGCACCAGCGGCAGGGGCAGGTTTTCGTACCCGGGGCGCAGGTTCAGGTCCCCGGGCGTCACCGCGCGCTTTTCGGAGAGGGGGAAGACGTTCACCTTCCCGGAGATCTCCAGGACCGCGCAGCCCACGTCCGAGAGGTTCGCCACGCCGCACTCGCGCATCTGCTCCATGAGCTCGGTCAGCGTCATGCCCTGGCGGCGCATCTCGTCCTCGTCGACGACGCCCTGCTGCACCAGCACCGCGGGCTTGCCGGAGAGCAGCTCCCGCGCCCGCTCGCTCTTGAGCGTCACGAGCGAGAACAGCGCGTAGCAGAGCATCAGCGCGGCGATGGGCATCACGCCGTAGAGCAGGGGGATGCCCACGTCCGACATGGGCGAGGCCGCAAGGTCCGCGACGATCACCGAAAACACCAGCTCAAACGGCTGCAGCTGGCCGATCTGCCGCTTCCCCATCAGGCGCATGAGCAGGATCACCAGCACATAGAGCACAAACGCCCGCACGAACATCGTCAGCATGGTTCCGCCTCCCTTTCTTAAAGAGAAGTTTGCGCTGCAGGGCCGGAATTGATTCGCAAAAGAGGTTTACAAAGCCCGGCAAATGTGCTAGATTAGAAAAGGTGCGGACCGAAAATCGGCCCGGAGTTTTTATCGGAAAAGTAGAGGGAAGATTCGATGAGAAAAAGAGAGATCGCAGCGGTCAACGGCATCACGGAGGGCGTGATCTGGAAGCAGCTCCTGTACTTCTTCTTTCCCATTCTGCTGGGCACCTTCTTCCAGCAGATGTACAACACGGTGGACGCCGTGGTCGTGGGCCAATACGTCGGCACGGAAGCCCTGGCCGCCGTGGGCGGCACGGCGGGCACGCTGATCAACCTTCTGGTTGGCTTCTTCGTGGGCCTGTCCTCGGGCGCCACGGTCATCATCGCGCAGTTCTGGGGCAGCGGCGACAAGGACCGCGTGAGCAAGACCGTGCACACGGGCATCGCCATGTCCATCGCCGGCGGCGCGATCCTGATGGTGATCGGCGTCGTCTTTGCGCCGACGATCCTCGGCTGGATGAACACGCCGGAGGACGTCATCGACCTTTCCGCCATCTACGTGCGAATCTACTGCTCGGGCATGATCCCCTCGCTGATCTACAACGTGGGTTCTTCGATCCTGCGCGCGGTGGGCGACGCCAAGCGGCCGCTGTACTTCCTGATCGTCTGCTGCCTGGCGAACATCGTGCTGGACCTGTTCTTCGTGCTCGTGCTGGACATGGGCGTTGCGGGCGTGGGCATCGCGACGGTGTTGTCCCAGGTCATCAGCGCCGTGCTCGTCATCGTGACGCTGCTGCGGTCGGAGACCGCCATCCGCCTCTTCCCCAAGAAGATCGCCATCACCGGCTGGCTGCTGAAGGACATCGTCCGCATCGGCCTGCCCGCGGGCTTCCAGTCCGTGCTCTATTCCCTCTCCAACATCGTGGTGCAGACGGCCGTCAACGCCTTTGGCACGACGGTGATCGCGGCCTACACGGCCTATGGCAAGATGGACGGCCTGTTCTGGATGATCATCGGCGCCTTCGGCGTCTCGATCACGACGTTTGTCGGCCAGAACTTCGGCGCGCAGAAGTTTGACCGCATGCACCGCAGCGTGCGCGTCTGCCTTGCGATGGCCTTCATCGCAACGATCCTGCTGGAAGTGATCTTCCTTGCGGGCGGGGAGTTCATCCTGGGCCTGTTCTCCCGCGACCCGGCCGTCATTGCCGAGGGCGTGGACATCACCTGGCACATCGCGCCGACCTTCGTGCTCTACGTGTGCATCGAGATCCTCTCCGGCGCGCTGCGCGGCACGGGCGACAGCCTCGTGCCCATGATCATGACCTGCGTGGGCGTCTGCCTGCTGCGCGTGGTCTGGATCCTGGCGGTGGCGCCGCACTTCAACACCGTCGCCTGGACGCTGTACTCCTATCCCGTCTCCTGGGGCGTGACGTCGGTCCTCTTCATCGCCTACTACCTCCAGGGCGGCTGGCTCAAGCGGCGCAAGAAGGCCATGGGCTTTGCCGTGGAATAAACTTCCCATTTCTCTGAAAAAAAGCCTTGACAATCCCGAGCGGAAATGCTATTATTATACACGTTCCCGGGAACGGGATCGTGTTCGGTTCGTTGGCTCAGTTGGTAGAGCACATCGTTCACATCGATGGGGTCACTGGTTCGAGTCCAGTACGGACCACCACAAACACCAAGTATAGCAGAATCTTTGCAAGAAGAGCTGTACTTGGTGTTTTTCTTTTTCCAAACGAGAACAGGAGGGAAGAGCATGGACGAGCGGCGGGGCGACCACGTCGCGGAGGCGTGAGGTGCTTTGGGCGAGAAAGCGCTCCGGAATCCAGAGGATTCCAGGGCGCTTTTTTGGCGCGGGGCCGGCGGAACCCTGTGCGCCTGGATCGCGCACGGGGTGCGCCCTGCGCCGCCCTATCCTGTAGGGGAAGAGCGAGTGGGAAGGGAGGGCATAGCATTGGAGGAGATCGGGGTTCTTGTCCTGCGGTGGGCGGTGCCCGCGGCGTGCGCAGCGCTCGCGGCCTGGGCGGCGGCGCAGCTCCGGCGCGCAAAGGAGGAGGACCGCGCCGTGCGCCTGGGCCTGCAGGCGCTGCTGCGCGACCGGCTCTACTGGAACTACAACCACTACCGGGAGCGCGGGGAGTATCCCATCCCGGCGCGGGAGAACGTCGAGGAGATGTTCCGCTGGTACAGGGCGCTGGGCGGCAACGGCACGGTCGCCAACCTCGTGCGCGAGCTCGACGGCCTGCCGACAAAGCGGATGGAGTAGGGACAAGAGAGGGGGAAGACGATGGACGGGATGACCTGGGTTCTCCTGGCGATTGTGGCGCTCGCGGCCGGGGCGATCGCGTTTCTGCGGCTCAAGGGGCATTTGACGGGCGACGCGGCGGCGCGGGCGATCGGCGCGGTGGTGGAGCTGGCGCGCAAGGCCGAGGCGCTCTGGAGCGGGTACCAGGGCGCCGGGCCGCAGAAGCGCGCCTGGGTGCTCGAGCAGCTCGCCGCGCTCGGCGGCGCGCTCGACGAGACCGCGGCCGGCGCGCTGATCGACGGCGTGGTCGCCTACCTCAACGCCACGTCCTGGAAGGCGTAAGGGGAGCGCGGCGGCCGCGCGCGAATCACCCCGTTTGCGGCCGCCGCATATCCTATAGAGGACACTTGTGTCCAAAGGGGAGGAAAAAAGAGATGGAATGGAAAATGGAAAACGGCCGCCCCGCCCCCGCCGCCGCGGTGGACGTGGCCGAGGCCTCGTCCGTGACCTATCGCGTGCCGGTGGGCATTTTGCTGGGCACGGTCGAGTGCGAGAGCGACTTCCGCCTGGGCGTCGTGTCCAGCGCGGGCGCGGTCGGTCCCTGTCAGTTTCAGCCCAAGTACGCGGAGGACTACTACCGCTACGCGGGCTTTCGCTTTGACTTAACGTCCTGGGAGTCCATCGCCGGCATGGCCGCGATCTTCGTCTTCTATGCGAAGCTCGGCGCGGAGCGCTACGGCTTTGCCGGCGACGACCTCTGGCGCTTTGCCATGCTCGCGCACCGCTATGGGCAGAACAGCGAGCAGGCCAAGACCCTCCAGCGCAAGGGGCGCGTGGACGACGTCGAGCGCATGATGCGGCAGAACGGCCTCTGGTACGACACGCCCATCCCGGAGGAGGTCCCCGGCGACCCGGATTCGCCCGAGGAGCCGGAAGCCCCACAGGAGCCGGAAGCTCCACCGGAGCCGGAAGCGCCCGATGCGCCCGAGGAGCCGGAGGGCGGACGGCCCGCGGCGTGCGTGGCGCAGGGCGCGGCCCTCTGGGCGATGACCAAGCTCGGCAGCCGCTACAGCCAGGCGGACCGCGGGGCCGCCGACGCCTTTGACTGCTCGAGCCTGGTGGCGCGGGCGTATGCGGCGCAGGGCGTCAGCTGGGCGCTCGTGGGCAGCGCGATCCCGAACTCGTCCCAGGAGGTCTATTCGGACGTCTTCGAGCTGCTCTGGCCGGAGACGTACGCGCAGATCGGCAAGACCCTGGGCGGCGCGTCCGTGCTGGAGCGGGCGACGCAAGCAGGCGACCTGCAGTTCCTCTGCACGGACAAGAGCACAAAGCGGGCCAACCGGATTACGCACGTGACCATCGTCGTGGACGGGGAAGAGATCGTGCACGCGCGCTCGACCAGGTACGGCGTGCGCACAGACCCCCTGACGCTCTACCGCGGCAAGGCCTGCGCGCTCCTGCGCTACAACCCGGAGGCGCCGCTGCGCCTCGGGATGCGCGGCCTGCGCGTGCAGGCCCTGCAGAAGGCGCTCAACGCCCGGGGCGCAAAGCTCGACGTTGACGGCATCTACGGGAGGAAGACGGAGGAGGCCGTCGCCCGCTACGGCGCGGCGCTCTAACCCCTGCGCGCGGGAAGGCGGCCTTGACGGGCCGCCTTTCTCTCTATATAATGGGGCATGAAGAAAGAAAACCGCAGATTGCCGGAATATGGCGTCCCCCAAATCGCCCCCTTCGCAAGAGAAGAAAGGAAGTGCGCGGACATGAAGAAGATCTCCTTCCCGCCGGGCAATGCGTTCTGCCCGGCATGTTTGTACCTCTACGGCACCTACCGCGAGGACGGCCAGCCGAACTACGGGCTCTTCACCTGGGCGGCCTACGCGTGGGACGAGGGCCTGCGGTTCGTGGCCTGCATCGGCGAGGACAAGCTGACGCGGGACCGCATCCGCGCGCAGGGCGTATTCTCGGCCTCGGTGGTGAGCGAGGCGCTCCTGCCCGCGGCGGACTTCTGCGGGAACCACGCGGGCTACGCGGTGGACAAGTCCCGGCGCATCCCCTCGGGCCGCGGCGCCGTGCTCCCCGTGCCCGTGCCGGAGGAGAGCCCCTGGACGCTGGAGCTCCAGGTGGAAAAGACCCTGCGCCTGGACGAGGCGGGAAAGAGCGAGATCTACCTCTGCGCGATCCGCAGCGTCCTGGGCGACGCGGCCCTGGCGGAGGAGGGACGGCCCTTTGCCGAGCGCGTGCGCGCGGCGGGCCCGGTCGTGAGCATCGGGCAGACCTACTTCGCCGCGGGGGAGCGCCCGCTGGGCGCCTGGGGCGACTGGAAGGACAAGTGGGAATAGAAAAAAAGCGCGGCGCGCTTTCCCCAAAGGGAATGGGGAGAGCGCGCCGCGCGCGTGCGGAGGGGGGCAGGCTTACGCCTTGCCGATGGAGCCAAAGAGCTCCATCTTCTCCTTGACGGTGTCCTTGATGGCCTGGAAGCCGGGGGCCAGCAGTTTGCGGGGGTCGTAGCCCTTGCCCTGCTCGTCCTTGCCTTCCTCGATGTACTTGCGGGTGGCGGCGGCGAAGGCCAGCTGGCACTCGGTGTTGACGTTGACCTTGGCCACGCCCAGGGAGATGGCCTTCTTGACCATGTCCGCGGGGATGCCGGTGCCGCCGTGCAGAACCAGGGGCTTGCCGGAGCAGGCGTTGTGGATCTGCGAGAGGACCTCGAAGTTCAGGCCCTGCCAGTTGGCGGGGTACTTGCCGTGGATGTTGCCGATGCCCGCGGCCAACATCGTGATGCCCAGGTCCGCGATGGTCTTGCACTGAACGGGGTCCGCGAGCTCGCCCGCGCCGATGACGCCGTCCTCCTCGCCGCCGATGGAGCCGACCTCGGCCTCCAGGGACAGGCCCTTCTCCTCGCAGATCTTGACGAACTCGGCGGTCTTCTGCAGGTTCTCCTCGATGGGGGCGTGGCCGCCATCGTACTGGATGGAGGAGAAGCCCGCGGCGATGGCCTTCTTGGCGCCCTCATAGGTGCCGTGGTCCAGGTGCAGCGCGACGGGGACGGTGATGTTCAGCTCCTCGAGCATGGCCTTGACCATCGAGGCGACGGTGGTGTAGCCGCACATGTACTTGGCCGCGCCCTCGCTGACGCCCAGGATCACGGGGGACTGCAGCTCCTGCGCGGTCTGCAGGATGGCCTTGGTCCATTCCAGGTTGTTGATGTTGAAGTGGCCGACGGCGTATCCGCCCGCGACAGCCTTGTTCAGCATTTCCTTTGCAGATACCAGACCCATGGTAAAACCCTCCTTAATATCCTTTTCAGTGTTCAGTATACACCATTTTGCGGCAAAGCGGAAGCCGAATTTCCAAGAAAAGCGTTCGCTCCCAAGAAAATTTACAGAACGGACAAAGAGCGGCGGCAAAAAAAGGCCCGCCCGCTCCCAAGGCGCGGGAGCGGGCGGGCCAAGACGAAAGCGATGGAGACGGGACCAGGGGGTTACATCACGTACTTGGAGTCCGGGGCGGGGCAGGCGCGCAGCTCCGCGGCCTTGTTCTCGTACCCGGCGCGGCCGAGCAGCGCGTAGGCGGCGTTCTTGCCCTCCTCCACGCCCGGCTGGTTGAAGGCGTCCACGTTCATCAGCTCGCCCATGTAGGCGGTCTGCATCTCGAAGAAGTACATGAGCTGGCCCAGGGTGTAGGCGTTGACCTCGGGCAGGGTGATGGACCAGGAGGGCTTGGCCGCCTTGAGCAGCGCGTACTCCGTGGACTTGCACTCCGCCTCCATGAGCTCGCCCAGCGTCTTTCCGCACAGGAAGGAGACGTCCTTGAACTCCTCGCAGCCCACGGGGATGGTGATGGAGCGGCGGAAGTTCTTCACCTTGAGGAAGGTGATGACCTTGTCGTCCGGGCCCTCGGTGTAGAGCTGGACCTGGCTGTGCTGGTCGGTGACGCCCAGGGACTTGACCGGGGTCTGCGCCTCGTCGCAGGGCGTGCCGTCGCGATGCACGTTCTTGCCCAGGGACTCGGCCCACAGCTGCGCATACCAGTCCGCCATGAACTTCAGGCTGTCCGCATAGGGCATCATGACGTGGATGTTGAGGCCCTTCTCCAGCGCGGCGTACATGGCGCCGGCGGCAAAGAGCGCGGGGTTCTTCTGGTAGCCGGGCACGCGGCAGCGCGCGTCCATGGCCGCCGCGCCCGCGAGCAGCTCCTCGATGTCGATGCCGGAAACCGCCGCGGCCAGCAGGCCCACCGGGCACATCTCCGAGAAGCGGCCGCCCACGCCGTCCGGCACGACGAACATCTTGAGGCCGTCCGCCTTGCCGATCTTGTTGAGGTTGCCCTTGGAGGCGTCGGTGGTCAGGATCATGTGCTCGCCGTAGGCCTTGCCGTAGCGCTGCTTGAGCAGGTCGGACACGATCAGGTACTGGCTCATGGTCTCGGAGGTGTTGCCGGACTTGGAGATGACGTTAAAGCAGGTCTTGTCCAGGTCCAGCAGGTTCAGCAGGGAGACCATGCGCTCGGGGTCGACGTTGTCCTCGATGTAGATGCGCGGGCCGCTGCGGCGCCCGGCCGGCAGCTCGTTGTGGCGCAGGTCGCCCATGGCCTGCTGCACCATCGCCGGGCCCAGCGCGCTGCCGCCGATGCCCAGCACCACGAAGGCGTCGAACTTCTCGCGCACCTTGGCGGCCGTGGCCTTGATGTCGGAGATGACCTCCGCCTGGTTATAGGGGAGCTCGGTCCAGGCCATCATCTTGTGGATGTCGCCGCGGGAGGCCTGCACCGCGCTGTGCGCGGCGGCAAGGCGGTCCGCCAGCTGGCTGAGGTCCTTGTACTCGATGAAGTTTTTCTTCAGCAGCCGTCCCGGCGGGTCAGACAGCTTGGCGATGGAGTCCTGCACCTTGCCAAGCTCGCGGCCCTCCAGGGTGTGGGCGAGCTTGCGCAGGTCCGAGCGCACCGCGGCGCGGGCGTCGGCGGCGTAGTCCGCCATCATGTGGTTGAAGTCGAAGGCCACGCGCATGGAGGAAGCCCAAGCTTCATTCTGGTATTCTTTGGTCATAAGATCAGCCTCGTTTCCGTCGTTGTAATCCTCACTCATTATAGACAACTCCTGCGGAAAATTCCATCGTTTTTTGGGAGAAAAGTGTGAAAAACGATGGAATTCACTCATTTTTAACATATTTGTGCTAAAATAGACGGCACGGGGCCGGAAATGTTCGGGCAGCGAATCGTTTTTGCCCCGGCATTGTGCAAAAAACAAGGCGAAAACCAAAGGGGGAATGACAATGCAGGCGAACGGAGCGGACGCCAGGGGGAGAAGTGCGCGCTGGCGCCCTTTTCGGAAGGCCGCGCTTCTTGGAATTGCCTCGCTTGCGGCCTGGCTGCTGACGCGCCTTGCGCAGTCGCATCCGGAGGCGGTGGAGCGCGTCTATTCCCGGGGGATCTACCCGCTGTGGGGGCAGGCGCTCTCCACGGTCACGGGGCTGCTGCCGGTGTCGCTGAGCGAGGTGCTGCTCTTTGCGCTGCCGGCGCTGCTCGCGCTGGGCGTCGTGCAGGCGGCGCGGCGCAGGATCGCGTGGCGGCGGCTCGTCGCCGGCTGGCTGTGCGTGCCCCTTTGCGGGTACCTGGTCTTTTCCCTCGGCTGGGCGCTGAATTATTCGCGCAAGCCCTATGCCGAAATAGCAGGACTTCCCGTGCAGGCTGTAGAAGTCAATACCCTGGAGCGGCTGGTCGCGCGCCTGGCGGACCAGGCCAACGACCTGCGCGCGGAGCTCGGCGGGGGCGGGGAGGCCTTCGCCCTGTCCGTGGACCGGCGCACCGTGCTGCGCGAGCACGTGAACGAGGCCTACGCCAGCGCGGCGCAGGCCTATCCCTGGCTCGGCGGGCACTACGGCGCGCCGAAGTTCGCGCTGCTCTCGACGCCCCTTGCGTATTTGCAGATTTCCGGGATCTTTTCGCCCTTTACGTTTGAGGCGCACGTCAACGCCCACGAGTCCGACGCGTTGCTTGCGGCCACCGCCGCGCACGAGGGCGCGCACCTGCGCGGCTTTGCGCGCGAGGACGAGGCGAACTTCATCGCCTATGCGGTCTGCATGGAGAGCCCGCGCGCCTACGTCCGCTATTCGGGCACGCTGCTGGCGCTCATCTACGCGGGCAACGCGCTCAGCGAGGCGGACCCCGCGGCCTACGCCGCGGTCTGGGAGACGTATTCGCCCGCGGTGGTCGCGGACCTTAGGGCCTACAACGCCGCCTGGGAGCCCTACGACGGCGAGGCGGCCGAGGTGCACGAGCAGCTCAACGACGCCTACCTCAAGGCCAACGGCCAGACCGAGGGCGTGCGCTCCTATGGAAGAATGGTGGACCTGCTCATCGCGCAGATGCTGCAGGCGGAAGGGGAGGAAGCACAATGAGCGAAATCCGGGAAGAAAAGGACAAGGGGACGCAGGAGCGGGATGCGCTGGGCGCCCTGCTCGAGAGCCAGCGGCGCCAGGAGGCCCTGGCCCGCCGGGGGCTTTGGCACCAGAGGATCCGCACCGGGATCGCGGCGGTGGTGGCAATCTCGATCCTGGCCCTTGCGGGCACGGCGTCGGCTGCGCTGCACGACGTGCAGATCCTCGCGGGCAACGCCTCCTACGCTGTGAGCGACCTGCACGCGACGGTCCGCGCGCTGGAGCTGCAGGAGACGCTCGCGGGCATCGACGCGCTGGTCCAGGACGGCTCGGACATGATCGAGTCCAGCGCCGAGGACATCGAGGCCTCGTTGCGCGCCATCGCCAGCCTGGACGTCGAGGGGCTCAACGAGAGCATCCGCGCCCTGGAGGCCGTCACCACCGCCATGGGCCGGCTCTTCGGCTACCAGAGCGAAAACTGAGCAAAAACACAAGACAGAAGGGGGAAATTCCCAATGACGGAGGAAGAAAAGATCTTTGCCGGGCAGCTCTTCTGCCCCGGACACCCGGAGCTTAAGGCCCTGAAGCTGCGCTCGCACAACCTGTGCGCGCTCTACAACCGCCTCTTTGAGGACGAGGAGGAGGCGCGCGAGGCCCTGCTGAAGAAGATCGTCGGCAGCCTGGGCGAGGGCGCGCGCATGCAGGGCCCGATCTTCTTTCACTACGGCAGCCACACGAGCATCGGCAAGGCGTTCTTCGCCAACTACAACCTGACCGTGCAGGACGACGGGCGCGTGACCATCGGCGACCACTGCGACTTCGGCCCGAACGTCACCATCGTCACCCCCGTGCACCCCATGCTGCCCAAGGAGCGCGAGCTCATGCGCGGGCCGGACGGCAAGCCCGTCCGCCTGTGCTACGCCAAGCCCGTGACCATCGGCAACAACGTCTGGCTGGGGGCCAACGTCGTCGTCTGCGGGGGCGTGACCATCGGCGACGGCTGCGTCATCGGCGCGGGCTCCGTGGTCGTAAAGGACATCCCGCCCATGAGCTTTGCCGCGGGCAACCCCTGCCGCGTGATCCGCCCGATCACCCAGGAGGACTCCATGGCGAACTTCCCGGAGATCGCCGCGGGCAACACCCCGCTGTAAAACCCGCCCCCTGCGCTTTACATTTTCGCCCCGGGCGGCTATAATGAAAGCAATCCCGACAAAATTCAACCTTCGGAGGAGGAGACTGCCATGGAGAAGATTCAGGTTGCCGTCATCGGCTGCGGCTCCATTGCAAACTCGGCGCACGGGCCTTCCTACGCCAAGATTCCCGAGGCGCACATCGCCTACTGCGTGGACATCATCCCCGAGCGCGCGCAGAAGTTCAAGGAGAAGTTCGGCGACGAGGAGACCGTCGCCCTGACCGACTACCGCGAGATGCTCCGCGACCCGCGCGTGCAGGCGGTGTCCGTCTGCGTGCCCAACTACCTGCACAACCCCATCTCCATCGACTGCCTGCGCGCGGGCAAGAACGTGCTCTGCGAAAAGCCCGCCTCCGTCCGCTACGACCTGGCGCAGCAGATGGCCGACGCCGCGCACGAGACGGGCAGGATCCTCAACATCGGCGTGGTCAACCGCTTCAACAACGCCGTCAACGCCCTGCGCGGCGATGTGCTCGCCGGCAAGCTCGGCAACGTCTACCACGTCTACTGCTCCTTCCGCGCGCACCGGTCCATCCCGGGCCTGGGCGGCCCGTTCACGACCAAGGAGCTGGCCGGCGGCGGCGTGCTGATCGACTGGGGCGTGCACTACCTCGACCTGATCAACTACGTGCTCGACATCCGGGAGGTCAAGACCGTCTCCGGCGCGTGCTACTCCAAGCTCGGCAGCCCCATGCGGGACTACGTCTACGAGGACATGTGGGCCGGTCCCCCGGACTACAGCGGCACCTACGACGTCGAGGAGTACGTCACCGGCCTCATCCGCACCGACGGCCCCACCATCAGCCTCAACGGCGCCTGGGCCGAGAACATCCAGGCCGCCGAGAGCACCTACATCGACTTCCTCGGCGACAAGGGCGGCGTGCGCCTGACCTACGGCGGCGGCTACACCTTCTTTGGCACCAAGGACGGCAAGCTCATCTCGGAGACCCCGGAGATCGAAAAGGGCGACATGTTCCTCAGCGAGCTGCAGGCCTTTGTGGACTGCGTCCGCACGGGCGAGCACATCCGCTCCTACGTGGACAACAACCTGATCACCGCCCGCATGATGCAGGGCCTGTACGACTCCGACAAGGCGGGCAAGGAGGTGTCCTTCTAAATGAAGATCGGCATCATCACGGACAGCTTCCGCCTCGGCCTGCGCGAGAGCCTCAAAAAGGCCGCGGACCTTGGCGCAGACGGCGTGCAGATCTACGCCGTCTCCGGCGAGATGGCGCCCGAGGCGCTGGACGCCCAGGCGCGCCGGGACCTGAAGGCTTACATCGGCGACCTGGGCCTGGAGGTCTCCGCCCTGTGCGGGGACATGGGCGGCCACGCCTTCACCCGCGCCGAGGACAACCCCAAGAAGGTCGAGCGCTCCCTGCGCATCATGGACCTGGCGCTGGACCTGGGCAGCTCGGTCGTCACGACCCACATCGGCGTCGTCCCCGCGGACCCCGCCCACCCGCGCTACGCCGTCATGCAGGAGGCCTGCCGCGCCATGGGCGAATACGGCGACAAGGTCGGCTGCCGCTTCGCCATCGAGACCGGCCCGGAAAAGGCTGTGACCCTGCGCGCGTTCCTGGACAGCCTCGGCTGCAGGAGCATGTGCGTCAACCTCGACCCGGCAAACCTGGCCATGGTCGCGGGCGACGACCCCGTCGCCGCGGTCAAGACCCTGGCCCCCTACATCGTCCACACCCACGCTAAGGACGGCAGGATGATCACCTACCACGATCCGGAGATCATCTACGACTTCTTTGCCGACGGCGGCATCGGCGACCTGCGCCTGGAGGACTGCTTCCAGGAGCTGCCGCTCGGCCAGGGCGTAGTGCCCTGGGGCGAGTACCTGGCCGCCCTGCGCGAGATCGGCTACGACGGCTACCTCACCATCGAGCGCGAGGTCGGCCCCGATCCCGCCGCGGACATCGCCATGGCCGTGAACTTCCTCAAGGAAAAGCTCGCCTAAACCCTGCGAACGCGCGCCCCCCAAAAACGGTGGGGCGCGCGTTTTTTTCTCCTTGACAAACATATACCCCCATGGGTATAATGGCCTCGAAAGGGGAGAAGAGAAAATGAAGCGAGCGATGGAGGGGCTGCAGCGGCTCCTGGACCTGGGCGGGACGAAGAAGGACATCGTCCTGCTGGCGCTCTCGGGGATCGGCCTGGCGCTGAGCCTGCTGGGCCTGCCCCTGCCGTTTGACCCGGCGTGGGCGGCGATTGTGCTGTGCGGCGTGCCGATCGTGCTGGAGGCCGTCGTCGGCCTGGTCACGGCCTTTGACATCAAGGCGGACGTGCTGGTGTCCCTGGCGCTGATCGCCTCGGTCTGCATCGGGGAGGACTTCGCCGCGGGCGAGGTGGCCTTCATCATGCAGCTCGGCGGCCTGCTGGAGGACCTGACGGTCGCGCGGGCCCGCGCGGGGATCGAGCGGCTGGTCAAGCTCACCCCGCGCACGGCGCGCATCGTGCGCGAGGGGGGCGAGGAGGTCGTCCCCGCCGAGCGCGTCCAGGCCGGGGACGTGCTCCGCGTGCTCCCGGGCGAGACCGTGCCCGTGGACGGCGCGATCCTGACCGGCCAGACCAGCGTGGACCAGAGCGTGATGACCGGCGAATCCCTGCCCGTGGACAAGGGGCCGGGCGACGAGGTCCTCAGCGGCACGGTCAACCGCTTCGGCGCCTTCACCATGCGCGCCTCCCAGGTCGGGGAGGACAGCTCCCTGCAGCGCATGATCCGCCTGGTCCAGTCCGCGGACGCGGGCAAGGCCAAGATCGTGGGCCTTGCGGACCGGTGGGCGACCTGGATCGTCGTGGCGGCGCTGGCCGCGGCGGGGCTGACCTGGGTCTTTACGCGCGAGATCCTGCGGTCGGTGACGATCCTCGTCGTCTTCTGCCCGTGCGCGCTGGTGCTGGCCACGCCCACCGCCATCATGGCGGCCATCGGCAACGCGACGCGCCACGGCTTCCTCGTGCGCGAGGGCGACGCGCTGGAGCGCCTGGCAACTGTGCAGCGCGTCGCCTTTGACAAGACCGGCACGCTCACCCACGGCACGCCGGAGCTGACCGCGGTCCTGCCCGTCCCCGGCGGGATGGCGGAGGCGGAGCTGCTGCGCCTGGCCGCCGGGGTGGAGGCCCTCTCCGAGCACCCGCTGGGCAAGGCCGTGGTGCGCGGGGCCGGGCGGCGCGGCCTTGCCCCGGCCGCGGCGGAGGACTTCGCCATGGAGCCGGGCCGCGGCGTCTTGGCGCGCGTCGAGGGCCGGGAGATCCTGGCCGGGAACCCCGCCCTGCTCGCCGCGCGCGGCGTCGAAATCCCCGCGGCCCTGGAGGCGGCCGCCGCCGCCCAGCGGGAGATGGGCGCGACGCTGATCTACGTCGCGGCCGACGGCGCCGCGGCGGGCCTGCTCGCCCTGGCCGACGCCCTCCGGCCGGACAGCGCGCAGATGGTCCGCGCCGTCCGCGCCCAGGGCGTGGAGCCCGTGCTCCTGACCGGCGACAACGAGGCCGCGGCCCGCGCCATCGCCGCGCAGGTCGGCATCTCGCTCCTGCGCTTCCAGTGCCTGCCGGAGGAGAAGCTCCGCTTCATCGGCCAGAGCCAGGGGGAGGGCAAGCCCATCTGCATGATCGGCGACGGCGTCAACGACGCGCCGGCGCTGAAGCTGGCGGACGTGGGCCTGGCGATGGGCGGCATCGGCAGCGACATCGCCGTGGACGCCGCGGACATCGCCCTGGTCAACGACGACATCCGGGAGCTGCCGCACCTGCTGGCCCTCTCCCGGCGGATGATGCGCACCATCCGCATCAACCTCGTCCTCTCCATGGCGCTGAACTTCGCGGCCATCGCCCTGGCCATCACGGGCGTGCTGAACCCGGTCGTCGGCGCGCTGGTGCACAACGCGGGGTCGGTGCTGGTCATCGTGCACTCCGCGCTCCTGCTGCGGTGGCGCAGGCCCGCGTGACGAAAACCCGGTGTTGCGTTCGCGGCGGAAATGGTGTATACTGCTCAAGGCGGCACGAAGCCGTCCGCGCCGGCGCAAGAAGCGCCGGGAACCGCATCCGACGCGGAAGGCACACCGTCCAATAGAGTTCCAGACGCACCGTATGCTCAGGAAGGCATGCGCATCCCCCGAAGGGGAGACGTAGGCCTTCTTTTTTTGCGTTTTCGCGCAAAACCACCCTGCAAGGAGAAGGAGAGAACCCCATGCACGCAAAACACGCCCTTGTCTTGCTCCTGACGCTCGCCCTGCTGACGGCCGCCACGGCCTGCAGCGCCCCGGAGAGCCCGGCCGCCTCGCCCGCGGGCGCGCGGGACAGCGTCGTCATCGCCATCGGCTCCGAACCCGAGACGCTCGACCCCACCCAGGGCTGGGGCCACGGCAATTCGCCCATCGTGCAGAGCACGCTCGTGCGCTACACCGCGGACCTCGACTTTGAAAACGACCTGGCCACGGACTACGCCCTCTCCGAGGACGGCCTGACCTGGACCTTCACCCTGCGCGAGGACGCCTACTTCACCGACGGGGAGAAGGTCACCGCCCAGGACGTCGCCTTTACGCTGGAGACGGCCAAGGCCGCCCAGGGATCCGTGGACCTGAGCTACATGGTCTCCGCCGAGGCCGTGGACGAGACCACCGTGGTCGTCACCCTCTCGCAGCCGACCTCCATCTTCCTCAACACCCTGGCCTCGGTCGGCATCGTGCCGGAGCACGCCTATGGCGAAGACTACGGCCGCAGCCCCATCGGCTCCGGCCCGTATGCGTTCGTCGAGTGGCGGCCCCAGGAGCAGATCGTCTTTGTGGCCAACGAGGACTACTACGGCGGCGCGCCGGCCATTGAGAACGTGACCATCGTCTTCATGAGCGAGGACGCCGCCCTGGCCGCGGTCCAGGCCGGGCAGGTGGACGTGGCCTACACCAGCGCCACGCTCGCCCAGGAGGTGCCCGGCTACCGCATCGAGGCCATCCGCTCGGCGGACAACCGCGGCTTCACCCTGCCCATGGAGCCCAACACCGGCAAGACCGCCGCCAGCGGCGCGCCCATCGGCAACGACGTGACCTGCAGCCTCGAGGTGCGCCAGGCCATCGCCTACGCGATCGACCGCCAGGCCATCGCCGACGCGGTCCTGCACGGCTACGGCCGGCCCGCCTATTCCGAAAACGACGGCATGCCCTGGAACAACCCCGAGGTCGCCATCGAGACGGACGTCGAGTACGCCAAGCAGCTCCTCGCCGGCGCGGGCTGGGCGGACGGGGACGGCGACGGCATCCTGGAGCGGGACGGCGTGCGCGCCTCCTTCTCCTGCCTGTACCCGGCGGACGACTCCGTGCGCCAGGCCGTGGCCATGGCCGCGGCTGAGCAGGTGCGCAAGATCGGCATCGAGATCGTCGTCGAGGGCACCAGCTGGGACGAGATCGCCCGGCGCATGTTCTCCGAGGCGGTGATGATGGGCTGGGGCTCCTCCAGCCCGAACGAGACGTATTACCTTTACCGCTCCGCGGGCGCGTACCTGGACGACTACTACAACCCGGAGGGCTACGCCAGTCAGACCACGGACGCCTACCTCGACGCGGCCATGGAGGCCCTGACGGTCGAGGAGGCCAACCGGAACTGGCAGCTCGCCCAGTGGGACGGCACGACCGGCACCGCCATGCGGGGCGCCTGCCCCTGGGTGTGGATCGTGAACCTGGACCACGTCACCTACGTGCGCGAGGGCCTCTCCATCGGGGAGCAGCCGGTCCACGGCCATGGCCACGGCCTGCCGCTGGTGCAGAACCTGGAGGACTGGGCCTGGGAAGAGACCCAGGACGCCTAAAGAAACGGAGGATAGAGCATGAAGGGAACCGTCGGCCGCCTTGCGTGCCTCCTCGCGGGGAACCTGGTCAAGATCCTCTCGCTCCTGCTGGCGGTGAGCCTGATCGCCTTTGTCCTGGTCACGGCCTCGCCCGTGGACCCGGTGCAGCAGTACATCCTGGGCCTGGGCACGGCCGTCTCCCCGGAGCAGCGGGCGCAGATCGAGGCCTATTGGGGCGTGGACCAGCCGCCCGTGCAGCGCTACCTCTCCTGGCTCTCCTCCGTGCTGCACGGGGACCTGGGCGTCTCCTCGCTCTACCGGCGGCCGGTGGCGGAGATCCTTGCCGAGCGGTTTGGAAATTCGCTGGCGCTGATGGTGAGCGCGTGGGTGCTCTCCGGGCTGCTGGGCTTTGGGGTGGGCTGCGCGATGGGCCTGTTCCGCGACCGCTGGCCGGACCGCCTCCTCAAGAAGGTCTGCTATGTGCTCAGCTCCGTGCCGACGTTCTGGCTGGGGCTGCTCCTGCTGCTGATCTTCTCGGTGTGGCTGAAGTGGTTCCCGACCGGGTTCTCCAGCCCCATCGGCCTGACCCAAGCGGAGGTCACGCTCGGCCAGCGGATCTACCACCTGATCCTGCCCGCGGTGACGCTGAGCTTTCTGTCCTTCTCCAACATCGCGCTGCACACGCGCCAGAAGGTCATCGACGTGGAGAACAGCGAGTACGCGCTCTTTGCGCGCGCCCGCGGCGAGGGGGCCTTAACGCGCCTTTTCCGCCACGACCTGCGCAACGTCCTGCTGCCCGCGCTGACGCTGCAGTTTTCCTCCTTTGCGGAGCTGTTCGGCGGCTCGGTGCTGGCGGAGAACGTGTTCAGCTACCCGGGCCTTGGCAGCGCGGCGGCCGCGGCGGGCCTTGGCGGGGACGTGCCGCTGCTGCTGGGGATCACGCTGTTCTCCGCGCTGTTCGTCTGCGCGGGGAACCTGATCGCCAACCTGCTCTACGGCGTGGTGGACCCGCGCATCCGGGAGGTGGAGGCATGAGGGCGCTTGCAAACCGCCGCGCGCGCGTCCTGGCGCTGGCGATCCTGCTGGCCGCGGTGCTCGCGGGCGTGTACGCGCTCGGCCTCCTCATCCCGGAGGAGGCCATCGCCGGCAGCTATCTGCAGGCCGGCCAGGCGCCCTCGCTTTCGCACCCCTTCGGCACGGACGCGCTGGGGCGGGACCTGCTGCTGCGCACGCTCAAGGGCCTTTCCACGAGCATGACGGTGGGCATTGCGGCCTCGCTCATCAGCGCGGGCATCGCGGTGCTGGTGGGCATCGCCTCGGCGATCGGCTCCCGGCGCGTGGACGCGGGGATCAACTGGGGGATCGACCTTGTGATGGGCGTGCCGCACACGATCCTGGTGATGCTGATCTCCTTCGCCCTGGGCCGGGGGCTCAAGGGGCTGCTGGTGGGCATCGCGGCGACGCACTGGTGCAGCCTGGCGCGCCTCATCCGTGCCGAAGTGCTGCAGCTGCGCGGCCAGCCCTACGTCGCCGTGTCGCGAAAGCTCGGCAAGTCCAGCGCGTGGATTCTCGTCCACCACCTGCTGCCGCACCTTATGCCGCAGTTCCTCGTGGGGCTGATCCTGCTCTTCCCCCACGCGATCCTGCACGAGGCGTCGGTCTCCTTTCTGGGGTTCGGCCTGCCGCCGGAGCAGCCGGCTATCGGCATCATCCTCTCGGAGAGCATGCGCTACCTCTCCGCGGGGCAGTGGTGGAGCGCGGTGCTCCCGGGCGCGGCGCTGGTGCTGCTGGTGCTGCTCGTGGACCGGCTGGGCGAACAGGTGCGCCGGGTGCTGGACCCCTGGAGCGCACAGGAATAAGGGAAGGAGGAATCCCACTTGCAACCCATCTTGGAAATTCAGGACCTGCGCGTCTCCTTCCGCATGTACGACCGGGGCCTTGCGCAGCGGGACCTTGCGGTCCTCTCGGACCTGACGCTCTCCGTCCGCCCCGGGGAGGTCGTGGCGGTCGCCGGGTCCTCCGGCTCGGGCAAGAGCCTGCTCGCCTCGGCGATCCTGGGCCTGCTCCCGGCAAACGCCACGGTCGGCGGCGAAATGCGCTACAAGGGCGAGCCGCTCACCCAGGACCGGCAAAAGCGCCTGCGCGGCAGCGAGATCGCCCTCGTGCCGCAGTCCGTGCAGTACCTGGACCCCCTGATGAAGGTCGGCCCCCAGGCGGACGGCCACCGCTCGCCCCGGCCGGTGGAAACGCGCCGGCGCCTCTTTTCGCGCCTGGGCCTGCCCGAGGGCACGGAGAAGCTCTATCCCTTCCAGCTCTCCGGCGGCATGGCGCGCCGCGTGCTGGTGGCCACCGCGCTGCTTGCGGACGCGCAGCTCCTCATCGCGGACGAGCCCACGCCCGGCATGAGCCTGGACCAGGCGCTGGAGGCCCTGCGCCTCTTCCGCGGGATGGCGGACGAGGGCCGCGCCGTCGTGCTCATCACGCACGACGTGGACCTGGCCGTCGCCTTTGCGGACCGCGTGGCCGTCTTCTACGCCGGAACCACGGTCGAGATCGCGCCGGCCGCGGACTTCCGCGCGGGCGCGGAGGCGCTGCGCCACCCGTACTCCCAGGCGCTGTGGCGCGCGCTCCCGCAGAACGGCTTTGTGCCCATCCCCGGCTTCCAGCCCTATGCCGGGAACCTGCCCAGGGGCTGCGTGTTCGCGCCGCGCTGCCCGCGCCGCACGGCCGCCTGCGAGGCGGGCGTGCCGCCCATGCGCCCGGTCCGCGGCGGGGAAGTGAGGTGTCTGTATGGCGCTTGAGGCAAAGAACGTCTCCTTCCGCTACGGCCGGCGGGGCCCCTTCGTGCTGGAGGACGTGAGCCTGCGCGTGGAGCGGGGCGAGCGCGTCGCGCTCTTTGCGCCCTCCGGCCGGGGAAAGACCACGCTCGCCCTGCTCCTGGCCGGCTATGCGCGCCCGCAGTCCGGGCAGATCCTGCTGGAGGGAAAGCCCCTGCCGGAAACAGGCGTCTGCCCGGTGCAGCTCATCTGGCAGCACCCGGAAAAGGCCATCAACCCGCGCTGGCGCCTGCGCCGCGTGCTGGAGGAGAGCGGCGCCATCCACGAGGAGGACCTCGTGGCCCTGGGCATCGAGCGCGCCTGGCTGGACCGCTTCCCGCGGGAGCTCTCCGGCGGGGAGCTGCAGCGCTTCTGCGTGGCCCGCGCCCTGTGCAGCGGCGCGCCCTACCTCATCCTGGACGAGATCAGCACCATGCTCGACGGCATCACCCAGGCGCAGATCTGGAACGCGCTGCTGGAGGCGGCCGAGGCGCGGTCCCTGGGGCTCCTCGCCGTGACGCACAACCCTGCCCTTGCCCAGCGGATCGCGACGCGCACGGTCGAGCTCTGAACCCGCGCGTTTTGCGCGCCGGAGAAATCCGGCGCGCTTTTTTTTACGCATGAAACGCGCGCGCCCGGGGAGAATAAGCGGCAAAAGGAGGCGGAGCGCGTGCGAAAGCGGCGGGGATGGATCTACATGCTCCTGGCGATCTGCGCCGCAGCGCTGACGGCGGCGGTCTGGTGGCGCTTCGCGCGGTGGGGCCTTGCGCGGCCCGCGATGCGCGACGCCGTGTTTCTGCGGCGGATCGAGAGCATTTTGAGAAAGGGTGAGGACTTTGCATCGGGAAAAGACGCCGGAAGCGAGGGAATATGACGAACTGGTCCAGCGCGTTTCGCCCCGCAGCAGCGCGGGGAGCACGGCCCTGGCGCTGGTGAAGGCCTTTGGCGTGGGCGGGCTGATCTGCTGCGTGGGCCAGGCGATCCACGACCTGGGCGCGGGCCCGCTGGGGCTGGACGACAAGGCGGTCTCCGCTTTCACCTCCACGGCGCTGATCTTCCTCTCCGCGCTGCTGACGGGCCTGGGCCTCTACGACCGCATCGGCAAGTTCGCGGGCGCGGGGTCGATCGTGCCCATCACGGGGTTTGCGAATTCCGTCGTCTCCCCGGCGATGGAGTTTAAGCGCGAGGGGTACGTCCTGGGCGTGGGGGCCAAGATGTTCGTCGTGGCCGGGCCCGTGCTGGTCTACGGCATCACGGCCTCAGTGCTCTACGGCGTGATCTACTACGTCATCCGCCTCGTGCAGGGAGGGTAGAAGAATATGGCAGAAAAGAAGCGGGGCGCGCAGAGCGTCCTGTTGCAGAACCGGCCGCGCGTGCTCTCCTTCGCCTCCATGGCGGGGCCCAAGGAGGCCGAGGGCCCGCTGGCCGGCACGTTCGACGAGACGTTTACGGACGATACCCTCGGGGAGAAGAGCTGGGAGCGCGGCGAGGCCAAGATGCTCGAGCACACCGTGGACCTGGCCCTGTCCAAGGCGCGCGTGTACGCGGACGCGGTGGACGCCTTCCTCGGCGGCGACCTGCTCAACCAGATCGTCTCCGCCAGCTACACGGCGCGGCAGCTCGGCGCGCCGTTCCTGGGGCTGTACGGCGCGTGCTCGACCATGGCGGAATCCCTGCTGCTGGGCGCGCTGCTGGTCGACGGCGGGTACGCGGACCGCGTGGTCTGCGCCACCTGCTCCCACTTTGCCACGGCCGAGCGGCAGTACCGCTTCCCGCTGGAGCTGGGCAACCAGCGCACGCCCACCGCGCAGTGGACCGTGACGGGCGCGGGCGCGACGCTCCTGGGCCGCGGCGAGGCAAAGGGCCTGCCCCTGCGCCTCACCGCCGCCACGATCGGCCGCGTCGTGGACAAGCAGCAGACGGACATCAACAACATGGGCGCGGCCATGGCCCCCGCCGCGGCGGATACGCTGCTGGCGCACCTGCGCGACCTGCACCGCAGCGTGCAGGACTACGACCTGATCGTCACGGGCGACCTCGGCTGCGTGGGCTACGACCTGATGTGCCTGCTCTGTGAGCAGAAGGGCGTCTCCCTGGACGAGCGGTACATCGACTGCGGCTGCGAGGTCTTTTCGCCCGAGCAGGACGTGCACGCCGGCGGCAGCGGCTGCGGGTGCTCCGCCTGCTGCCTGAACGGCTGGCTGTTCCGTCGGATGCTCTCGGGCGAGATCCGGCGCCTGCTCTTCCTGGCGACCGGGGCGCTGATGAGCACGACCACCAGCCAGCAGGGCGAGAGCATACCGGCCATCGCGCACGCGGTGACGTTGGAGGTGGAGGAAGGATGATGTATGCCAAGGTGTTCCTGGTCGGCGGGCTGATCTGCGCCGCCGGTCAGCTCCTGCTGCTGTACACGAACCTGACCAGCGCGCGCATCCTCGTGGCGTTCGTGACCGCGGGCGTGGTGCTGACGGCGCTGGGCCTGTACGAGCCGCTGGTGGAATGGGCCGGCGCGGGCGCGACCGTGCCGTTGACGGGCTTTGGCTACAGCCTGGCCACCGGCGCGCGCGAGGCGGTGGAGGAGAGCGGCCTGCTCGGCGCGCTCACCGGGGGCGTGACGGCCACGGCCGCGGGCATCGCCGCGGCGATCGTCTTCGGCTACCTTGCCAGCGTCCTCTTCACGCCGCACACCAAGCGATGAGGGAAAAACGGGCTCTGCCGCCGGGGCCCGCTTTTTTTTGCGCCCCGCGCGCTGGAAATCCTCTCCATCCCGCGATTGACGGGAAGCGGGAATTTCTGCTATACTGAATTGTAGACGGATCGAACAAGCGGAACGAGGATTGTGTGCAATGACGGAAGTCCTGCGCAAAGGGAATCCTAATACTTTTTTTATGCAAATTCCGCATAAGTTTACAGAGCCTCTACAGATCCTTCAAAAACGGCCGCTATCATGTACTCTGAAGAAGATTTGGCATTGGAAAGGGATGACGGATACGGATGCGTAGGACCAAGATTGTATGCACCATCGGCCCGGCGAGCAACAGCGAGGAAATGCTGAAAAAACTGGTCCACAGCGGCATGAACGTGGCGCGGCTGAACTTCTCCCACGGCACGCATGCCTACCATAAGGAGACGATGGACCGCCTCAAGCGCGTTCGGCAGGAGGAGAACGTGCCCCTGGCGATCCTGCTGGACACGCGCGGCCCCGAGATCCGCGTCAAGGACTTCAAGAACGGCGAGGCCTTCCTGGAGGAGGGCGCGGCCTTCGCCCTGACCACGCGGGAGATCGAGGGCGACGAAAACGCCGTGACCGTCACCTACGCGGGCATGCCGCGGGAGCTGCAGCCCGGCAACAGCATCCTGATCGACGACGGCAACATCGAGCTCAACGTCGAATCCTGCACGGAGACGGACGTGATCTGTCGCGTGATCCACGGCGGCCGCATCAGCAACCACAAGGGCATCAACGTCCCCAACGTCCACCTGGAGCTGCCGTTCCTGAGCGACCAGGACAAGGCGGACATCCTCTTTGGCATCGAGAACGACGTGGACTTTGTCGCCGCCTCCTTCGTCCGCTGTAAGGAGGACGTCATCGCCCTGCGCAAGTTCGTGGACTACCACGGCGCGCGGAACCTGCGCATCATCTCCAAGATTGAAAACATCGAGGGCGTCAACAACTTCGACGAGATCCTGGCCTATTCCGACGGCATCATGGTCGCCCGCGGGGACATGGGCGTCGAGCTCTCCTTTGAGCGTCTGCCCGGCCTGCAGAAGCGCTTCATCAAGAAGTGCTACCAGGCGGGCAAGATCGTCATCACCGCAACGCAGATGCTCGAATCCATGATCGCGCACGCCAACCCCACCCGCGCCGAGATCACGGACGTGGCCAACGCCGTCTTTGACGGCACCTCCGCGGTCATGCTCTCCGGGGAGACGGCCATGGGCAAGTATCCGGCGCTCGCGGTCAAGGTCATGAGCCGCATCGTCACCCAGGCCGAGGAGGACGCCTTTGACATGGACGTCTACGCCGGCATCAAGTACGACATCGACAACGAGGACACCACAAACGCCGTCTGCGACGCGACCTGCACCACCGCAAACGACCTGCGCGCAAAGGCCATCATCGTGGTGACCAAGTCCGGCCAGACCGCCCAGCGCATGTCCAAGTTCCACCCCCGGCAGATCATCGTCGCCGCAACCCCTGTGGAGAAGACCATGCACCAGCTCGCCCTGTCCTGGGGCGTGTTCCCGGTGCTGGCGCGGATGCAGCGCTCCAGCGACGAGCTGCTGCTGCACGCCATCGACTGCGCCAAGCAGATCGACGCGGTGGTCAACGGCGACACCGTCGTCATCGCCGCGGGCATCCCGCTCAACACCACGGGTTCGACGAACCTGATGCGCGTGGCCATCGTGGGCAAGGACTGACGCGCTTCCGGTCTTTTGCGGAAGGGCATCCGCATGCGTCCGATGGAGAAGGAGAATAAGGATGTTTGCAATCTCCGAGGAAACTCGCGAATCGGGAAGGTGCATCTCCAAGACACTCTGAGCTGGGAGTATTGCGTTCGACATAGAGGGCACCGGGCTGGACGTTGACGAGGACAGCAACCTCTTCTTCGCGCCCCTTGCAAGGGACATGAAGATAGGGAAGTGGATTTCCCCCAAACTGGTGTAAAAAGATCCAATTTGCTTTGTGACGTGTTAGAATGCTCCTAAAAAAGGAGGGTAGCTATATGAAATGGTTTGATTCCATTCTGAAGAAGAGAAATAAAGCCAATGCAACGAGCTATATAAAGCCACCTGACGCCCTTACCGAACCGCCTATACCCGAAAGCGAAATGCATTTTTACAGGCCAGCGGAATACTATGCAAATGTCGTCCATCCAGGGACACAGTTTGAACAAAGGGTTTTAACTTTTGAGGATTTGAAAAAAATTTCTTTCCCTTCAAGCAGAGGATTGTATGTTTCTGAAATTCTTCTGCTGTACTACTGTTCTTTGGGATCCTATCCAAATCCCAAAAGCGGGTATCCTGGATTTTGGTGGTTTTCGTATGGTATCCGAAATGTTGGCTACCGTCTGTCTACACTTGAATCTCGTGGTTTTATCATTATGGATTCACAAAAAGGCAAGTACAAACTTACTGCATTGGGCGAAAAAGAGCTCGCGGAAAACATTTATGTTCCGTATATGCACAAGGCCAAAGATACCACTATAAACGGAAAATTTGGCCCAGAATTTAATGTTTGGGTTGTGAATCGCCGCTTGCATGACGAGCATACGAATGATTGGGAATCAATCGTTGCGGATATACGCAGACAGATTGAAAGCGCACGTTCCGAAAATTCGCATAAACGCGAACAACTTTTGCGTGAAGAAGAGAAGCGACATCCAGAATGGACCTCAGAGATGCGCAGGTTGGAAGAGAAATTCAAGGAAGAAGAGTATGCTACTCAGCGTTACAATGAAACAGGAGATATGCTATCCTTTATATTGTTTTGGGAAAATAGGGAGAAAACATATGGGTTGAAAACAAACGAGTATTACAAATTAGCCAATCTTTATTTAGAAGCAAATAGGTTCGAGGATGCAATGAATGCAATTCAGAGAATCAAAAAACCTGATTCTCCAGAAAGGATTCAATTTTATATCGATAAAATACACAAGGCGCGCGCAAAAGAGGAACGCAGAAAAGCTAAGGAAAGTAAAAAGTGAATACAGTTTTCCCCCGATCGAAAGGTCGGGGGACTCGCGTATATTTCAACCAGAAAGACTTCCGCAAAGGTGTTCGCCATCGTGGGCAAGGACTGACGCGCCCGCTTCGGCAAGAAGGGCTTCGCAAAGCGCTGCGAAGCCCTTCTTTTTTTGCACTTCCGCGCGAAAACTGCTATAATGGTGTAAAAACGGGGAGGATGGAACGAATGACGATGGTTTTGCAGGGCGAATCCCAGCGCGCGGCGGCGCGGCCGCTGTTCGGCGCGTGGGAGGAGACGCTGATCGAGAGCTGCCTGGATGGCAGCATGGGCGAGGTCCTCGCGGGGTGCGTGGCGCCGGTGCGCGCGGCCGTGGCGCGCCTCGGGGATTTCGCCTTCCTGGCCGGGGACGCGCAGGACCCCGCGGCGGAGGCCCTGGCGCGCGGCCTGCTCGCGGGCGCGGCGCATCCCTACTTGCTCGCCGTGCCCCAGGACGAGCGCTGGGCCGCGCTCGTGCGCCGGGTCCATCCCGGCAGGTGGCGCCGCGTCGCGCGGTACGCCACGAAAAAGGACCCGCAGGCCTTTGACCGCGCGCGCCTTGCCGCGCTGGCCGAAAGCCTGCCCGCGGACACGGCGCTGCGGCGCATGGGGCCGGAGGCGTTCGCGCGCACCCGCGCGCAGGAGTGGTCGCGCGACATGACCGCGATGTACCCGACCTACGAGGCCTACGCCGCGCAGAGCCTGGGCGTGGTGGCCGTGCGCGGGGAGGAGATCGTCGCCGGCGCCTCGGGCTACAGCCGCTACCGCGGCGGCATCGAGATCCAGATCGACACGCGCGCGGACTGCCGGCGCCAGGGCCTGGCCGCCGCCTGCGCCGCGCGCCTGATCCTGGACTGCCTCAGCCGCGGCCTCTACCCGAGCTGGGACGCGGCGAACCTGCCCTCGCTGCGCCTTGCGGAAAAGCTCGGCTACCGGTTCTCCCACGCCTATGAGAGCGAGCTGATCTGGGCGCCGGGCCAGGAAATCCCAGAGCCCTGAGCGGAAAAAACCGGCGAAAAAACCGCCCGGCAGCCGATTGCAATTTGCCGGAAAGTGTGCTATCCTGCTAGCGGAACCCCAGGCAAAATCAACCCAAAGAGAAAGAAACCACAGGGAGGGGTAACTTATGACGGAAAAAACGGAAAAGACCGTCCTGATCGTGCAGGGCGGATGGGACGGCCACGAGCCGCAGCTGACGAGCAAGCGCTTTGCTCGCCTGATGGAAAAGCATGGCTATACCTGCACCATTTCCGATACGCTCTCGGTCCTGGACGACGCCGAGGCGCTGCTGAAGCTGGACCTCATCGTCGCCTGCTGGACGATGGGCACCATCGACCACAAGTACGTGCAGAACGTCTCCCGCGCCGTGGGCGCGGGCGTGGGCCTGGCCGGCTGCCACGGCGGCATGTGCGACGCCTTCCGCGAGGACACGGAGTGGCAGTTCATGACCGGCGGCCAGTGGGTCTCGCACCCGGGCGGCGACGGAATCGACTACATGGTCAACATCCGCCACGGCTCCTCGCCCATCGTCGAGGGCATCGAGGACTTCCCCGTCTGCTCCGAGCACTATTACCTGCACGTGGACCCCGCCATCGAGGTCCTGGCCACGACGCGTTTCCCGGTCGTGCCCTACTACCACATCTCCAACAAGCCCGTGGACATGCCCGTGGCCTGGACCAAGTTCTGGGGCAACGGCCGCGTGTTCTACAACTCCCTCGGCCACCACGACGACGTGTTCGAAAAGTCGCCCGCAGCCGAGCTCCTCATGGAGCGCGGAATGCTCTGGGCGGCGCAGGGCAAGCAGTACGCCGTGGAGCACAACCTCTCCACCGCGCGGTTTGAAAACACCGCCAAGATGTACTAAGACCAGGGAGGCAGCACGAAAATGAGCAAGACCGTCAAGATCGCGATGATCGGCACCGGCGACATCAGCGGCATTTACCTGAAGAACATCACGGAGACCTTCCACGAGATCGAGCTGACCGGCGTGTGCGACCTCGTGCGCGAAAAGGCGGAGGCCGCGGCCAAGAAGTGGAACGTCCCCCGCATCTACAAGGACATGTACGAGGCCTTTGACGACCCGCAGGTCGACATCATCCTCAACCTCACCCGGCCGGACGAGCACTACGGCGTGACCAAGCCCGCGCTGCTGGCGGGCAAGCACGTCTACTCCGAAAAGCCCCTGGCCGCGACCTTCGAGCTCGGGCAGGAGCTCGTGCAGATCGCCAAGGAGAAGGGCCTGTTCCTGGGCGGCGCGCCGGATACGTTCCTGGGCGCAGGCATCCAGACCTGCCGCAAGCTCATCGACGACGGCTTCATCGGCGACCCGGTGGGCGCGGCGGCCTTCATGATCTGCCGCGGCCACGAGGGCTGGCATCCGGACCCGGAGTTCTACTACAAGCGCGGCGGCGGACCCATGCTGGACATGGGACCGTATTACGTCACGGCGCTGGTGAACCTGCTGGGCGGCGTGCGCAGCCTCATGGGCCGCACCAAGACCACCTTCCCGCACCGCACCATCACCAGCGCGCCCAAGCGCGGCACGGACATCACCGTGGACGTGCCGACCTACGTCACCGGCATCATGGACTTTGACTGCGGCGCGGTGGGCACGATCTTCACCACCTTCGACGTCTACAACGAGGGGCAGGCGCGCCTGGAGGTCTACGGCACCAAGGGCACCCTCATCTGCCCGGACCCCAACACCTTCGGCGGGCCGATCAAGCTCCTGCGCCCGGAGCAGGGCGGGCTGATGGAGATGCCGCTGCTCTTCGACTACAAGGAGAACAGCCGCGCCCTGGGCCTTGCGGACATGGCCAAGGCCATAACGGACGGCCGCGCGGCCCGCGCCAGCTGGACGCAGACCCTCCACGTCCTGGAGATCATGACCGGCTTTGAGAAGGCCAGCCGCGAAAACCGCGCCATCGACCTGACCACCCACTACGAGCGCGGCGCAGCCATGCGCAACAACCCCATCCACGGCATTCTCGACTGACCGTCTTGGCGCGGCGGCGTGCGGATACGCGCCGCCGCGCTTTTTTTGCGGAATACTCGTCTTTTAGAAAGGGGCGGAATTTGTGCAGTACACGGAATTTGGCAGGACCGGCATCCAGGTCGCCCGCCTGGGTTTTGGGTGCATGCGTTTCCCGAGCCGGGAGGTCGACGGCAAGAAGGTCTTCGACGAGGAGGAGAGCATCCGCATGATGCACCGGGCCATGGAGCTCGGGGTCAACTACTTCGACACCGCGCCGGGCTACTGTGAGAAGCAGTCCGAGATCATCGTGGGCAAGGCGCTCAAGGGCCGGCGGGACAAGGTCTACCTGTCCACCAAGTACCCCAGCGAGGAGGCCTCCGGCGACGACTTGGAGCGCAAGCTCGAAACCTCCCTGAAGAAGCTGGACACCGACTACATCGACTTCTACCACATGTGGGGCATCTCGCTCAAGACCTTTGTCGAGCGCCTCGACACGCCGGACGGCCCCATGGCCCGCGCCCGGAAGCTGCGCGATGCGGGCGTGATCCGCCACATCTCCTTCTCCTTCCACGATGCGCCGGAGAACATGATCGAGATCATCCAGCGCGGCGAGGGCGTCTTTGCCTCGGTGCTCTGCCAGTACAACCTGCTCGACCGCGCAAACGAGGACGCCATCGCCTACGCGCACGAGCAGGGCCTGGGCGTGACCATCATGGGCCCGGTGGGCGGCGGCCGCCTGGGCGCGCCCTCCAAGGTCATCCAGGACCTGCTGCCGGGCAAGGTGCAGTCCTCGGCGGAGATGGCCCTGCGCTTTGTGATGAACAACAGGAACGTCAACATCGCCCTGTCCGGCATGAGCTCCATGGACATGGTGGAGGAGAACGCCGCCGTGGCCAGCAACATGGAGCCCCTGACCCCGGAGGAGGAGGCGCGCATCGCCGCCTCGCTCGAGGAGAACCGGCGCCTGGCGGACCTCTACTGCACGGGCTGCAATTACTGCATGCCCTGCCCCAAGGGCATCAACATCCCGGAGATCTTCAAGATGATGAACTACCACCGGGTCTACGGCCTGACCAAGTTCGCCCGGGACAACTACGCCCGCATCGGCAAGGAGCCCTGGCTGAACTTCCAGAACGCGGCCGCCTGCGTGCAGTGCGGCGCCTGCGAGAAGAAGTGCCCCCAGCACCTGCACATCCGCGAGCAGCTCCGCGCGGCGCACGAGGCGCTCGGCAACTAAACCGACGAGGAGGACGAGAGACATGCGAACCATTCCCCTTGGCAAGACGGGCCTTGCGGTGCCGGCGGTCGCGCTGGGCTGCATGCGCCTGACCGCGCTGGACGAGCGCGGCGCGCAAACCTACGTCCGCACGGCGCTGGAATACGGCGCGAACTTCTTCGACCACGCGGACATCTACGGCGGCGGCACCTGCGAGGAGCTCTTCGGCAAGGCCATCGCGGGCATTCCGCGGGAGGAGCTGATCATCCAGTCCAAGTGCGGCATCGTCCCGGGCAAGCGCTACGACTTCTCCCGCGAGCACATCCTGCGCAGCGTGGACGAGAGCCTCAAGCGCCTGAAGGTGGAGTACCTGGACGTGCTGCTCCTGCACCGCCCGGATGCGCTCATGGAGCCGGAGGAGGTCGCCGAGGCCTTCTGCGAGCTCAAGGCCAGCGGCAAGGTGCGCCACTTCGGCGTCTCCAACCAGAACCCGATGCAGATGCAGCTCCTGCAGAAGTACATGCCCATGCCGATCGCGGCCAACCAGATCCAGCTCTCCCTGGCCTGCTGCACGCCGATCTCCGCGGGCATCCACGTCAACACGGGCGAGGAGGCCGCCGTGGACCGCGACGGCTCGGTCCTGGACTACTGCCGCCTGAACGACATCACGATCCAGCCCTGGTCGCCCTTCCAGTACGGCTTCTTTGGCGGCGTGTTCCTGGGGAGCGAAAAGTACCCGGAGCTCAACGCGGCCATCGACAAGCTCGCCGAGAAGTACGGCGTCTCCAACACGACCATCGCGCTGGCCTGGCTGCTGCGGCATCCCGCGCGCCTGCAGCCGATCGTGGGCACGATGAACCTGGACCGCCTGCGCGACTGCCTGCGCGCGCCGGACATCGTCCTGACGCGCCAGGAGTGGTACGACCTCTACCTGGCCGCGGGCAACACCCTGCCCTGACCGCAGAGCAGGGGAGACCCTCGCGCAAAGCGCCGCGCCCTGTCTAAAACAGGGCGCGGCGCTTTTTCCTGTGCGGACCTTTCTGCGAAGCGGACTATTCCGCCGCGGGCGATCGGAGCGGCGGCTTTCGATTCGGCCGCCGCCAATTCCGTCGCATCGGTCGGTGAAAACAGGGCCCATTTTCCGCCGCGATAGGGTTTTGCCTCGTCGTATTGCCTGCAGACGGCAGGGGGGGAGGCTCTCTCGGGTCTCTTCAAACTTTTTTTCGCTCCGCTTGCCCAAAGATCACCAGGAACCCCATGCACTGGCGCCTGGCTATAGGCGGCAGAGGGTATTTCCGCTCGTGCGCCCAATCCCTGCCGCCGGGACTCCACAGCCGTAGAAATATTTGTCCAGCAAAAAGAGCCCCGACCTGGTGGCCGAGGGCTCTTTTGCGTTTCCGGATTTTCATGCCAAAATACTGCCACGGGCAAATGCAGGCAGCAAAAAATGTAGGGATCATGCGGCTTCCAGCCGTTTCAGCCATTATTCCCACTCGCTCCCGTCAGCCATATTCTAAACGGATTTGCTTATGAGATTTAGCTCAGAGTATTTGCATTGTTTCCATTATCCAGATAGTTTGGGCTATCTGATTTTTTGTTGCCATGGTGTTGCCATAAATCACAAGAACTACGAAAGATTTTAAGGCTCTCCCATCATCATTTTATAATGAGCTTCGTGGTGCATCCTTATAAAAATTTCTCGAAAAATACATTTATACCGGTCAACAGAATCAGTATAGCTGTCAATATATAGGTCATCCGGTATTGAATGTGAACCATCGTTTATCCAACTTATAAGCGAGCGGCAAATCATTTTATCTTCTGGTGTATCGAATGAATCAACAATGGCATCGTCAACATTTTTCCCTAGAATGCTAAAATAGTTTTCAATGATTCGCCTCATAATATTCTGCGTAGTTACAAGTGAAGCATTTTCATTGTTTTTGAGTTCTTGCCATAAAAGCTCGTATGATGTTTTAATCGGATTGATTTTTCCGAATGCTCGTATAGATGATATGTTATTATCTTTACTTATTATCCAATAATTCACATCATTGAGTTCCGCTGTTCGTCCATCTACAAAGGATGCTTCCTTGTGAAAGAACACATTATGAGTAAGAATAAATATTTGCTCTACATCCGATATGCCATTTCGGATTTCCTTGATTAGAGATTTTACCATTGAGCTTACAATGTAAAGAACTGTACTATCAAGACTACAAATTGGATCATCTAAAACCAAAACTTTCTTTGCTGATACTTTGGATTCCTCAACTGAACCCTTGGCGAGTTGAAGAAAATATAAAAATGTTATAAATGTTTCTTCTCCTTCACTGAGCGTGGTTGTTGCAAGTGTTCCGTCTAGTCTTTGGATTTGATAGCAATTCTCTTTATTTGGTGAGGGTGCAATCCGAAAATTTGTAAAACCGTAAGCCTTAAGGGAACGATTAATTTCATCGACAGTTGGTTGAACACTCGTGATATTCTTTCCTGCCTCGATTATCTTGTTGTCTAGATCATCTAACTGTTGCTTGCAAATATCTATACCTTTCTGCATTCCCTGTTTGGCTTTATTGAAATTGGGTATATCGCCTAAGTAGCCAGCAATCAACGCCTCTTGTTCATCCATTAAAAATGTCCAAACAGCATCAACCAATACCAACCTTTCTTCATTTATGTGGTCAACCATTTGATTATGTTTTGCTATTTCCGTGTTTGCTGTTGAAATAATGGATAATATTTCAGTTATTTCGCTAGAACTTCGAGCTATAGTTATTTTCGTGCCGGCTTCTTTCTCTTTGAAAGACATTGAAGCCAGAGTGCTTGCAAATTTTGATTGTAAAATATCGTTCAAAGAACTAAATCTTTTAACATCAATATTTCCGACTGATACAGCAAGTGCATTTGAAACTACACATTGAAGATAATCTAGCAATTGCTTAGAAGCTTCTTCATATACTGCCTTTAGTTTTCTTATATATTCGATATTAGCATCATATTCACCGCTGAAGAAAGATTCGATCTGTTTCCTAAAATCTTCTGAAATTGTTTTCTGCTGACAAAAAGGGCATACACCATTTTCTCGAATGTATGAACGGCCTTTATTCACCCAGTCTGCATTTCCAAGAAATTCTATAAGGTTAGCAATAGGAATATCCTTGTTTCCAACGATTACTTTTTCCCAAATCGGATCATTTTCGACAGCGTCAATCATAGACAAGAGTTTCTCGGACAGAGGGGACAAAGATTCACATCGTTCTGGGCGTTTTGCAAAAAGGGTCGCTGCTCGTTTTCGCAAATCATCTTTTGTTTCAGACGATGAATGAGAAATATTATAGCGCCTAATTACCTCATTCATAAACTTTTCTTTGTTCCCTCTAAAGCCGCGAAACACTTCTTGAAAGTCAGTTTCATTCTGCTTAAGGATCACATTCCACACAGTATCGCGGAAATTTTCTTTGTGCGCCTGCTCTTCCGCTACTTTTTTAGCAAGCGCTGCTTTTCGAGCAGCCAAATCTTGACTCTTTATCTCTCTATCTCGCTTTAAATCTTCAAGGGCTTTCACTTCTTCAATGGTAGCCTCGCCCAAAGTAAAAACGCCATCAATATCTTCTTGAAAATGCCGCGTGCGAAACTCCCGATTATATACCGCAATATCAAGTACAGAGCCGTTTTCCCATTGCACTGTACAAGAAGAATATTGAGGATCATTTTGGTTGTTCAAAAAATTACTAATAGTCGATTTACCACTTCCGTTTGGTCCATAGAAGAAATTAACTTTTTGACAATTGTCAATAGATACCCCCGTTGACGGATATGTAGCACAATTTTTCATTAGTATTGATGTAATCATTATCGTAGTTTCACCTCGGAACCAATCTCACATTATCTACAAGGGGTATTCTTATGGACACGAATATAGAGCTTATTGCTAAAGGCAGATTTCTATACAGATTTATTATTAATTTTCAATCTTTTCGATTAAATCAGCTATTGTTAACTCTAAATGGTTTTTAATCTCACATTCCCAAAGTACAATCACTTTCCAGCCATTGGCTTCCAGCTCTTGAATATGCTCCTGATCTCGTTGCTTTGTTCGCTCTATTTTAGGTCCCCAATATGTTTTGTTTGACTGACTCGTATGGGCGTACCGGCTTCCACAGTCATGCCCGTGCCAGTAGCATCCGTGAATGAAAATGGCTATTCTCTTCTTGGTAAAGACAATATCAGGCTTGCCCGGCAGCGCCTTATAATTGACCCGGTACCGGTATCCCATTGCAAAGAGGCGGCGGCGTACCATCATCTCAATGCTGGTATCCTTGCTCTTTATGTGGGACATGATTTTACTTCTCCGGTCAGAAGAGATCGTATCAGCCATTATACAGCCAAATCCAGCGGAAGGTCGGAAATATCTTTCAACCGCTTCCCTTGAACTAGCGTTTCCAAAGTTTCAGCTGCATCCTCGGACCCTACTTCTTTTACAGCACGAATCAGCTCATAAAGGGCAAAGTGATAAACGCAGTCAATATCACCCGTTCCTAAAGCAAGTGAGGCAAGCCGGTTTGGCATCGGCTCCGCTGTCACTACAACAATGTGGGGCAGATGTCCCTTCCTGTTACGAATTAAATTCAGAGCCTCAGTCCGGCTATTTTGCGCCCGGTCACTCCGCATGGTGTACTTGGCAGATACGCTGGCGTGAAGCAACGGTTTTCCGCCGTTTGCCTTGCGAATATCCGCCATTTTGCTAACATCGCCATCAACGATACACTGGGCAGCATTGATTTCGCTATCTTCGTATAGGTCACGGTAGATGACCACATCCGGCGCAACTAAGTAATCGTTTCCCAATGCAGCAGCCAACTGAGCGTTCTGCGCAGTAAGCTCATTCAAGTATGCCAGATGCTCATACTGGGCAAAATCGCTGGTTTTCAGCTTATTGTTATTGCCGAGTTGAAGGATTGTCCAGCGCCCAGGGCGAAGGTTTTGGAGATTTGGAAAAGTTTCCCGCAAGAAATCCATAGTCAAAGTCTCAAATTGCTTACCAAGCGTCTGACCGGAAATCTTATCAACCATTGAAACCGCATGATGCTGCTCATCTACCAGAATATCAACAATCCTGCGGGCTATTGCCTTGGAGCTGCGGCTACTGGTATCGGCGTTGGACGCCACTCCGGCCGAAGTTAAAGTCAGCGTATTTGTTTCAAATAACTGCTTGTGAAAGTGGAATCTCGCGTTTGCAATCAGCGCATCCATACTCAAGACACTCCTTAATTTTTTCTCCTACTGCTTGGGCAACCGGGGGTGGAAAAGCGTTGCCAATCATGCGGCAAGCCAAAGTCTTTCGTTTACCAAAGGTCCATGTGTCCGGAAACCCCTGAATTCTGGCCATCATCCGGCTTGTCAAACGGGGCATTCCCTCAAATCCGGCAGACGGAGCTTCGTTGGCAATCCCCCGTCCATCAACTCCGAGTTCGGCCCATGCGTTCCTGGCTCGTGTGGGGCCGAGATCAGGCCCGCCATGCTTTTTTGAGCCACCGACTAAGGTGGGGGCAATCCGATCGGCATGAGCCGCCCATTCCTTGGCTTTTTCCCATCCATTCTCAGCCATCAAGTCGTACAGCACTTTCCCGACAGTAGGCGCACTGTCCGACTTTTCTTCGGGATAAGCAAACGCGCCGAGCTGATCTTTCCGTACTCCAACAATCACAACTCTTGGCCGCAGCTGCGGAACTCCAAAATTGGATGCGTTGAGCAGTTTAATGTGAGTGACATAGCCAAGTTTCTTGATTTCGGAAAAGATATGCTCTCTGTATTCATCAAACCCAGGGTCCAAGAACCCACGAACATTTTCCAACATGACAGCTCTTGGTTTAATTTCCCCAATAAGCCGGATCGCTTCCGGGAACAAGTCGCGTTCATCATCTTTTCCAAGCTGTTTGCCCGCAACAGAAAAGGGCGGGCAAGGAACGCCACCAGCAAGTAAATCTACGCCCCTATATGGACGCCCATCAAAATCGTGGACATCGGCACAAATGACATTCCATTCCGGGCGGTTTTCTTTCAAAACTTTGCAATAGTCAGCTTCATATTCC
>CAJFMX010000010.1 GCA_904393115.1 uncultured Clostridia bacterium | reverse complement strand
GCGGACAAAGAGGTGCTTCACGACGTGTCGCTCACCATCCCCGCCGGCACCATGACCGCCTTTGTAGGGCCCTCCGGCTCCGGCAAGTCCACCATCGCCAAGCTGATCGCCGGGTTCTGGGACGTGTCCGCCGGCACCATCACTCTGGGCGGACAGGATTTGAAAAAAATCCCACTCTCCCAGCTCTATGACCAGGTGGCCTTCGTATCCCAGGACAACTACCTTTTTGATGAGAGCGTCCGGGAGAATATCCGTATGGGCCGCCCCACTGCCACTGACCAGGAGGTGGAGGCCGTGGCTAAGGCCGCCGGGTGCGACGTGTTTATTCGTGGTCTGGAACAGGGCTATGATACCGTAGTAGGCGGAGGCGGCACACACCTGTCCGGGGGTGAGCGGCAGCGCATCGCCATCGCCCGGGCCATGCTGAAGAATGCCCCCATCGTGGTGCTGGATGAGGCCACAGCCTATATCGATCCAGAGAACGAAGCCCTGGTCCAGCAGGCGGTTGGGAAACTGGTGACAGGCAGGACAGTGCTGGTCATCGCCCATCGCCTGAGCACCATCACCGGCGCGGATCAGATCGTGGTGGTGAACGATGGCCGCATCGAGGATACCGGCAAACACGAGAAACTGTTGGACACCTGCTCCCTCTATCGTGAGATGTGGCAGGCACACATGGGCGTAAAGGAGGGAGAACTGGCATGATTGAGGTTTTGAGAAAGATTTGGCGCTTTGCCGGTGAAGAACAGGGCAATATCCGCAAGTCTATGGTACTGGGGTTCTTCTATGCCATCTTCCACATGTTCCAAATCGCAGCCATCTATGTGGTGGTCCTAGCCCTGGTGGATGGCTCCTCTTCTGCTGCCCCGACATGGCAGGCCCTAGTTCTGCTGCTGGTCAGCATTCTGGGCCGGGCGATCATGAATCGATTCAGTCAGCTCCAGCAGACTCATGCTGGGTATTTCATGACAGCCAACAAGCGCCTCCAGCGCCTGAGCATGGGGGATACGCTCAAGCGCATCCCCATGGGCTATTTCAACGACCAGAGTCTGGGGGAACTCACCGGCATTGCCACCACCGTCCTGGACGAGGTGGAGAGTGCCGGGGCCATGGTGCTGGTCACCATCCTGGGCAGGCTCATCAACTCCGCCGTCATGCTGCTGTGCACGCTGTTCTGGGACTGGCGCATCGGCCTGCTGGCCCTGGCCGGAATGGCGCTGTACCTGCTGCTCCTCTCCCGCATGGAGAAGCAGTCCGCCAAAATCGCCCCCAAGCGCCAGCGGGACGAGGCCCGGCTGGTGGAGGCGGTTCTGGAACAGCTCCAGGGCATGAGCGTCATCAAGTCCTTCAACCTCACCGGCAAGGGGGACAAACGGGTCCGTCAGGCCCTGGAGGACAGCCGGGAGAACAACCTGGCGGTGGAAAAGCTGTTCACCCCCTACATCTGGGCCCAGGAGATGACCCTCCACCTGTTCAGCGTTGTGATTCTGGCGGCCGCTGTGTGGCTGTACCTGAGCGGCAGCCTGCCCCTGGCCAACGCTCTGATGGCGGTGATCCTCTCCTTCCTAATCTTCTCTCAGATCCAGTCCGCGGGCAGCGGCGTGTCCGCCCTGCGGCTGGTGGGCAGCTCCATCGACCACGCCAACCAGGTGGATGAGATCCCGGAAATGGACCAGGACGGCGCAGCGCTCCATCCAGACGCCCACGAGATCGTGTTTGACCATGTAAACTTCTCCTATGGCAGCCGTCCCATTCTGAAGGATGTGTCCCTTACCATCCCGGACAGAACCACCACCGCCATCGTGGGACCCTCCGGCTCCGGCAAGACCACCCTCTGCAATCTGATCGCCCGGTTCTGGGATGTGGAGGGCGGCCGGATCACCATCGGCGGCCGGGATGTGCGGGAATACACCCTGGAGTCCCTGATGAATCAGGTGAGCATGGTGTTCCAGCGGGTGTACCTCTTCCACGACACCATTGAGAACAACATCAAGTTCGGCCGTCCCGATGCCACTCATGAGCAGGTGGTGGAAGCGGCCAGGAACGCCTGCTGCCATGACTTCATCTCCGCCCTATCGGATGGGTATGACACAGTGATCGGCGAGGGCGGGGCCACCCTCTCCGGCGGGGAGAAGCAGCGCATCTCCATCGCCCGATGCCTCCTGAAGGACGCCCCTATCGTCATCTTCGACGAGGCCACCGCCAACGTGGACCCGGAGAACGAGGACCAGCTCCAAAAGGCCATGGAAGCGCTGACCCGGGAGAAGACGGTGCTGATGATCGCCCACCGGCTGAAGACTGTCCGCAATGCCGACCAGATCCTGGTGCTGGACCAGGGCCGCATCGTGCAGCAGGGCACCCATGAGGAATTGATCGCCCAGGAGGGTATCTACCGGGACTTCGTATCTGAGCGGACGGCGGCGGGGCATTGGTCCCTGTGAACCCCCTTGGGGAGAGATACAGCACGCCTTGCTTCGTTTGGATGCAAGAACTATCCGTTGCCCATTTGCTGTTGGACCTGTCTGTGTGAAGCTCTGCGTATTTCAGAGAAAAGACCGTATTATTCATGGCCCTCAGGGATCAATGCCTGTACATGTGCGTAACTTCTCTTGCTCACAGCAATCCCCCCTGTTGTAGTTGTCTCTTTCTGCATCAGGGGAGATTTTGTCTATCGTCCGTTTTTTACTGCTCCGGTTCACCGTGCAAGAAGTTAAGCTTTCCCTTATTTTCCTTGTAAAATTTAAGAAAAAAGAGACTGTAAGGGTATGCGTACCATTCTTTCGCCGGGCCACCCTGGAGAAGGTCGGCCGGTTTACGAAGCAGGACATCCGGGAACTCTGCCCTTCGCTCCGTATCAGCTCTATAGAGGGCGCACTGCGGAAATGGACAGCCGCTGGAAAGAGCATTTGCCATTACAGATCCAAATGAACCTCCGCGCAAAATCCCTTTTCTATTTGCATCCCCTGACAAACCGGGCAGTACACGCTGCTCCTGCCGCCGATCACCGTGCGGCAGAGCGTTTCCCCGCAGACTGGACACGGTTCGCCGCCGTGCCCGTAGACCTGCAAAAACGGCGTGTTGCGGTACTCCTGGCCTTTTGTCTCCAGATACTCCTCCGGTGTGATCTCGTTCTTTTCGACAAAGAAGGCCAGCCGCTCCGGGATCACGGAGGCGAGGCGGTTCCATTCCTCGGTGGTCAGCGTGTTGGCGGGCCGTTTTGGATGGATGCGGGCGGCAAACAGGATTTCATCGGAATAGATATTGCCGATGCCGGCGACCACGCTCTGATCCAGCAGGCATTCCTTGATGGTCTTCTTCCGCTTTCCCAGGCGCATGGACAAGGATTCCCCGGAGAGGGTGGGATCAAAGGGCTCCGCTCCCAGCTTTTCCATCCCGGTATATGCATCTGCTTCCCCCTGCCGCAGCAGCCAGAAGCGCCCAAACCGGCGCATGTCGGAGAAGCGCAGCTCCCTGCCGCCGGACAGATGGAACACAAGATGCGTATGCTTTTCTTCCGGGGCGTCTGCCGGCGTCACCAGCAGACAGCCGGTCATCCGCAGATGCAGGATGAGCCGGTCGCCGCTTTCCATGCAGAGGATCAGGAATTTCCCCCTGCGCCGGGTTCCGGCAAAAACCTGGCCGGCAAGCCGCCGGCAGAATGCATCGGCGGCAGGGTGCGCGATCACTTCCGGCCGGTTGACCGTGACCCGTTCAATGGCGAGCCCCCGAATCTGCGGCTCGATCACCCGCTTGATCGCTTCGACTTCCGGCAGTTCCGGCATGACTGTCCTCCCCTTTCCTTGCAGACTTTTTGATCTGCTCATGATAAAAAAAGTTCACGAGGACCGGCGGCGCGTCAAACGGCCGCTTCCTGCTGTCGTCATTGGTCACATAGTCCAGCCCGAGCCCGGCAGCATAGTCCCTCAGCTCCGCATCCAGCCTCTCCCAATAGGCGCGGTTCCCTCTGCAATAAATCTCCTGGTACAGGGGCAGAAGCTGCGGATGCCTTTCCCGGATGTAGTCCAGGATGACCGCTTTGTAGCTGCCCCGCAGGTTGAGGTTTTCCAGCCAGATCCGGTTGCATTGCCAGATTCCTCGAATCTCTGTTTATTACCATCTGCCATCGTGCAGCTGTTTGTCGAGATCGGCGGCATTCTGCTCCAGCACCGTCTCGTTCGGGTCCGCGTAGCCGATCCCAATAAAAACGGGGATCTTATAGGTCGGCGGCACCTTCAGCTTTGCTTTCACGATGTCGTGTTCTTCATTGAGGGGAATCCGCATGGAGCAAGCCAGCCCTTCTGCGGTTGCCGCCAGGAAGATGTTTTCGATCACGCACCAGATCGTGGAGAACGGATTCAGCTTGGATACGGATTCGCCGTTCCGTTCCTTGCACTGGAATACGGGGATGACCACATACGGCGCGTCCTTGCGCATCGTATACTGTCTGGGCATCGCGTATCCGTACATTTCAGGACGATATAGCTCCAGTTGCGGTTGTGATTCCAGGTGGGGGCCAGATTTCCCGCCTCCAGGATCCGCTTGACCGCCTCGAAATCCACCTCTTTGTCCAGAAACTCCCGAACCGTCCTTCTCTTGCGGATCGCTTCATACAGCTCCATCTACAGATCCTCCCCTTCCTGATGGACCAGCCTGGTCAGATTCTTTGTGAATCTCCGGGACAGGTCGATGAGCTGCTCTTGTTCCTCCGGCGTGAACAGGGACATGGCCGTGTCCTCCGCCCAGGTGATGTGGCGCACCACGGGTTCGCAGCAGGCCCTTCCGGCGTCGGTCATCCGGACGATCTTGTTCCGCTTGTCCTCCGGCGCCTCGGCAACGGTTACATAGTTCTCGGCCAGAAGATTCTTGACGAGCAGGTTGACCGTCTGTTTGGATTGGAACGTCCGCTGGCAGATCTCCTTCTGCGTCATGCCGCCCTTGTGGAAAACGGCGTCATAGAAGAGCACGTTGACCACCAGCAGCGTCTTCCTTCGTCATGCTCCATCCCCTTTGGTCCATTTCTTTACAGTCAATTTCTTGACTATAGGATGCCAGAAGCGCCTGCTTCCTGCAAGCCCTTCCGGCAAAAACCCAACGGCAGCGGCCCGGCTCCGCGCGCCGGCTTCTCACCGCAGCAGGTTTTTCAGGTATCCGACGTGCATCCCGGGATACTCCCAGATGTCGCGCCCCCAGGCAATTTCGACGAAGGGAATCCGGCCGAGCTCCTCCCAGGCGCGCGCAAAGCTGGCGGGGGTGTAGGCCGACGCGTTCTCCTGGAAGACCGCCCGCTTTTGCTCCGGGTCCGTCAGCGCGCGGCTGCTCGTCCGCGAATCCGGGCGCACGGCCGTGACCGCGATGCACCCGGGAAGGGGCGCCGCTTCCAGCACCAGCTCCGGATAGAGGGCGATCCAGTCATAGCCCAGCTTCCTGTATCCGGGCATGTAGGGCTCCAGGTGGCGGGTCCCCTTCAGCCGGGGGAACTTCGCAAGGCTGTCCTCGCCGATGTGCAGCTCCCTCTTGAGGGGGTAGCACCGGCCGCCCGCAATGCAGATGGTGTCGTCGCCCATGAGCGGCATCCCGCCGTTCAGCCACGCGGCCGCGCAGGTGCTCTTCCCCCCGCCGCTCGGCCCCATCAGCAGGATGCTGTTCCCATCCTCCAGCCCCAGCAGGGAGCCGTGGACCATCATCTGCGCGCGGTCGCAGCACACCCGCTGCAAAACCGGGAACAGCACGCGATAATAGAACCGCTGCGTCGCATTTTCCAGGAAATTGGGGGCGTAGCGGCACAAGTACGCGCCCTGCCCGTCCAGCGCGGATTGATTCCGCTCCAGGGTTTCGTCCAGCTGGAACCGCACGGTGCAGGCCGCGGCTTCTGCGCCGGCCTTGTGATACCGCAGGAGATGGGAAATGTGATCGCGGATCTCCTCCCGATCGCAGAGAAACTCGACAACGACCGCACCAATTCGAACCTTCATTGCACACCTCTACAAACCCGCATATTCTTGGCATTTCCCGACGATTTTCTCCCAGCGGGGGGAGTAGGACGTTTCATTGATCAAAACGTATTCCGGGCGCAGCGCGAGGTACTTTTCCAGCACGGGCAAGTCCGCCTCCATTGCGCGCTCGTCCTGCACAAAGTGGGAAAAGAAGTCCGTCGCCACGATGAAGATCTTTCCCGCTTCCGCCCGGCAGGCCCGCGCCATGCGCTCCCCCAGGCGGTACATCTCCTCCTCCGCGTAAAAGAGGGACAAGTCCCCCCGGCACAGCATCACCCCGTCGCTCTCCCCGAGGATCGAGGCCAGGTTCTCCACCCCGTAGGGCGTCTCGATCTTTGAGAGGATCTTCTGCTCCGGGAAGAGCCGCCTCGTTTCCCGGGGGACCTGCGCCGCATCCGCAAAGGAGGGGCAGATCCCCACGAGGTTTTTGCACGCCTTCCGATGCAGGCGCGCGGCGATTTCCCGCTCCTGCTCGCTCAGCGCCGTGCGCTTCCGGGGCCGGTCTATGTTGAAGAATCCGCAATAGCTGTAGAGGTCCCCGTCGTTCTGCGCCGTGAGCTCCCAGCCCCTTGGCGTCCGCGCGCGCACGCGCAGTTTCAGCCCCGAGCTTGCGGCGATGGCATCCCCAACCGCATAGCCCTCGCTGGTGTCGTTGCAGAGCGAGCACACCGCATGACTGCACGCGGCCCCGTCCTCGAGGAGAATCGCCTCCCCTTTGGCATACGTCTCCCTGCCGTTTGGATACGCGCCCAGCCGCGGCTTGCATCCCGGCAGGTCGAGAAACGCTTCCACGCCTTCTCGCTGCGCGATGCGCTCGACGCACTGCGCGTTTTCCTCGAGGCTCCCGCGTCCGAAATTCACGCGGAACGCAGAGGCCCCCAGCTGCGCATAGCGGTCCAGAACTTCCGCGGTCGCCGTGCGCTTTACGGTGTAGAGAAATTTCATCGTCTCCTCCTATCCCCGGGTGGGCTCCTTCCGGACCTGCAGCAGGTACAGCCTTTCGCCGTCCATCGCCCATTCGATTTCTATGCTGCCCGTGTACGCGGCTTCCAGCCGGACGACGTGGTCGATCAGCTCGTCCAGCAGGGGCGCATGCGAGGGGACCAGGAACGGAGGCATCCACTCCCGGGGCGCGCCCGGCTGCTCATAGTACGCCGCCTTTCGGAAAAAGCTCCGCATGGGGGTGACCTTGCCGTCCATGAGCACGGACAAGTGCCCCAGCACATACTCGATCAGGATCTGTTCGTACCCCTTGTGGACATACCCGCTGATGGCCACGCCGGAGATCGTGGGCGAGAGCATCCGCTGCACGACGATCGAGCAGTTCTCCAGGCCGTCGTGCTCCGTCTGGTAAAAGCCCGGGACGTTCTGATAGGCCGCGATCATCTTCCGGACGATCCCGAGAATCCGGTCCCCGTCCCGCGCGTCCACATTCCCGTAGCTCTCGAAGATCCCCGCATAGGTCTTCTCCTGCGAGTCCTCTTCCGCAAAGGAGGAGCGCAGGATGACCGACTCCGCGCCCAGCGCCCGCAGGCGCGCCGCAAGCTGCCGGATAAAGGCCTCCGGGTCCGCCGCCAGCAGGGCGAAGCCCTCGGTGGTGATCAGGAACGCGTCCGGCGTGCTCTCCCGAATCCGGCAAAGCTGCCGCGCCTTCCCGCCGACGGGCATGGCCTCCTCCGCGTCCCGGAGGGGGACAAAACAGGGGAGTTTCCCCGGCGCCGCGGGCGCAGGCGCGGCCTCGCAGCGCTGAATCCCGCCCGTCTCCAGGTCCATCCGGACCGTCTCCCCATCGCGCAGGGCCAGGACGCCCCTCGCCCCCACGATGCAGGCGATGTGCATCTCCCGGCAGAGCACGCTCGCGTGGGAGGAATACCCACCCTCCTCCGTGATCACGGCCAGCGCGCGCACGCACGCGCCGACCATGTTGGGGATCAGGCTCCTGCACAGGACGATGCGGCCCTGCGCCGCCTCCGGCCTGGTCGCGTTCTCGTCCAGCTGAATCACCGGGCCCACAATCGCGCCCTTTCCGCACACCGGGATGCCCCGGTATACAGAAGCGCGCGCCGCCTCCGCCGTTGGATACGACCGGAACCGTTCCCTGGCCGCCTCCCCGGACGTGACCCGAATCTCCCCCTCGCGCAATTCCATGCAGACCGCTTCCCGGCGTTTGCGGACCTCGGCCTTTCGTTCCCGATAGAAGCGCTCCGGCTGTTCCTCGCGGACCATGTCCGCGATCTCCTCCGGCAGGAGGAAGCGGAATTCCTGGTCGTCAAAATTGCGGTGAATCCATCTGTACACCTGCGGCATGAGGGTCTTTTCGCGCGCGACGATCAGCTTTTGCGAGACCTCCCGCATTTGGAGCCGCAGCTGCGCCAGCTTGGCCAGGCGGCGAATCACGCGGTACAGCTCCTGGGGCATTCCCAGGAGGCGCGCGCACCGCTCCGCGCGCTCTTCCGTGTGCACGGCGGATTCCAGCTGCAGCGCGTATTGCGCGCGCTCCTTCTCGTAGTCCTCCTCCGTGTACGCCGTGAGCTTCTCGCGGTAGTCGTCCGCATCTGCGCCGGCCATGAACTGGCTGCGCCCCATCCGCAGGAACCCGTAGCGCCGGGCGTGCTCCGCGAGGCGCCGCAGCAGGTCCTCGTCCAGCGCTTTGCCCGCATCCAGGTACCTGCGCGCGAGGGAGAGCCAGTCCGCCCTCTCCCGGAAGATGTACAGCTCCCGCGTGTCCACGGCGGACAGGCACTGCAGGACCTCCTGCCTGTCGATCACGCCGCTCTGCGCGGAGAGGAATTCCTCCACCTCTTCATAGGCCCTGGCGACAAAGCTCTCGTTGGTCAGCTGGTAGAGCGCGAGATACGCGCAGCGCATCCGGTTGCTCGCCTCCCAGAGCGCTGCGATCGCCGCGCGGTCCCTGTCCGCGCCGTCCTGGAGCTCTTCCCCGACAAACCGCTCCATGCGGTGCAGCAGCTCCGCGACCTCGCCTTCGTACGCGCCGCAGGCGGCGCCGTCGTGGACGAACTCGTACCCGACCCGGACGGAGTCCGCCACCTCGTCCTCCGCGAAGTAGACGCTGTGCTGCCCCTGCTCCCCGTACGACAGGCACAGGGATTTGTTGCAGCCCGGGGTCTTTCCAAAGTACTCCGCCAGCGCATACAGCGTGAGGATGCCCGAAGAGAGCATCCACGACCCGCTGTGGTCCTTGATCATTCTGCTCATCCCTGCACGCTCCCCCCATTTTCGGCTGTCGATCCATCCCGGATCGGGAAAACTGCATTTTCTCTTGCAAATTGGATTGTCTTGATTGTATCGTACCGCCTCCCTCCCTGTCAACCGGTTTTGCTCCGGCCGCTTGTGCAAAAGACCGCCCGCCGGGGGAAAACCCGGCGGGCGGTCTTTTGCGGTCGGTTGGAAGGATTAGAGCTCCGTTGCCCACAGGCCGTGGAGGTTGCAGTAGGCGTAGACGGCGACGGGCTCGTCCCCTTCGCCCAGGCGGAAGGTGACGCTGGGGTCGTCGCCGGGCTTCAGGGCCTTGCGCTGGCCGCCGTTTGCGGTCTGCAGGTAGATCCACTGGATGGAGTGCTCCGGGAGCATGGGGTGCGCGGCGCTGCCCACGCAGACGCGGACCGCGCCCGGCTCCGCCGTGACGACGGGCAGGTGCTTCTCCCCGCTGGCCTCCACGGTGTTGGGCTCCAGGGCCTCCATCTCCTCCCCACAGCAGAAGAGGGGCTGGCCGGACTCGTGAATCCGGCCGACCAGGTTGCCGCAGCGGCGGCAGAGCGAGAATCTGGACTTCTTCATCGACGCTTCCTCCTTTATGGTTCTCCGGGGGCCGAAGGCCGCCGGGTTGGGATCAGGGTTTCCCGGCCGTCAGGAGCGCGGCGGCCGCCTTCCAGTTTTCCGTGGGCCGCCAGACCAGCGCGCCGTCGCGGATCTCCATGCGCTCCTGCGTGTCGGAATAGACGGCCTGGATGGTTTCCGGCGTGCCCGCGGGCAGGGGCATGCGGATCTCCTCCGGGACCTCGCCGCCAAAGGTGTGCAGCAGGGCGAAGGCCTCCCCGTTTTTGCCCAGGCGCACGATGCCCTGCCAGCCCTCGGGGTGGCGCATCCGGGCGATCTCCGGGCTCTGGTGGTAGGTCTGGCCGTCGCGGATAATGGGCGCGATGCGCCGGTAGAAGGCGATGGCCGCGTCGATGACCGCCCACTGCGCGCCGCTGAGCTCCGTGACGTCGCCGGACAGGCACATGCGCCCCAGGAACGTGCTCGCCAGGGAGTAGGCGATGCGCTTGCAGGAGTCCGTCTTGCGGATGACGGCCCAGATCTGGCTCTGGCGGGGCAGGATGGCCCGGTGCAGGTTGGCGGCGATGATCGGGATCTCCGGGCACTCGTGCGCGTCGGAGAAGGAGGCCATGCTCGTTGCCGCCATGAAGCCCGGCTCCAGCCGGTGGCCGCCGGAGGCGCAGTTCTCCAGGATGATGCCGGGGACCTCGCGCTTGACCTCCGCGAGGAAGTCCATGGTCGCCATCATGTTCCGGCGCAGGCCCTCGCCCGGGGATTCCGCGCCGTCGCAGCCGATGCCGATGGTGTCGTTGTAGTCGATCTTCATGTAGTCAAAGCCGTACTTCTGCAAGGTGCCGATGACGCGCTCATGCAGATAGTTCTGCACCCAGGGATCCGTCATGTTCCAGAATCGGCGGCCAGGCGTGCTGAGCACCTCACCGTCCAGGTGCAGAAGGTGCTCCGTCTCCTGGTAGGCGGCCGCGGCCGGGCCGACGTTCTCGATCTCGAACCAGATGCCGGCCTTGAGGCCCTCGGCGTGGATGGCCTCGACGGTCTTTTCCATCCCCTCGGGGAAGAGCGTCCTGGAGGGGATGTAGTCGCCCATGCTGACGGCCCAATGGACGCCGTCCGCCTTGTACCACCCGCAGTCGATCACAAAGTAAGAGATACCCCTGCCGCGGATGGCCTCCAGGATCTTGACGATGTTCTCGTGCGAGGGCACGCCCCAGGTCGTGCAGTATTCGTTGAAGAGGATGGGCAGGTCCTGCTCGGAGGCGGGGCCCGCGTCCGCCGCGCGCACGCCCGCTTCCACGAGCCGCTGGCAGAGGTCATCCAGCCGCTCGGTATGGGCGACGGTCAGGATGGCCTCCGGCGTGCGGAAGCGCTCGCCGGGCGCGACGTTCTTCTTCCAATGGCCGAACTCGCGGTCCGCAAGGCCGCCGCTGACGGCGAGGTTTTCGTCCCTGCGGTAGATCTCCATCTGCCAGGAGGCCGGGTGCGCGATCTGCGCGCCCCAGAAGACGTGGTTCTCCACGTCCTCCACCGCCAGGAACGGGAAGTAGTGGTTCACCGGCATGGAGCCGACCTGGCCGAAGCGCTCGCACCGGACGGCCCCCATCGCCCAGGAGGGTTCGAGCTGCAGCTCCTCCAGCGTCTGGGTCAGCAGGCGGCCCTCCTGGCTCCAGCGGGACTGCAGTCGGTGTACCCGCAGCTTGCCCGCGCCGTCCCCCGGCAGGTACGGCGAGATTTGCTCCAGCGAGAAGCTGGAGAACAGGAGCAACGTCCGAGTCGTGTCTCCATTATTTTGATACTCGCAGAACGTGCGGACGAAGCGGTCGCCTTCCTGCCAGGTGAGTGTGTGCAGCACCTCGTTGCCGCGGTCGTCCGCGAGCAGGGTCTCGATGCGGGTCACGTCGCCCTCGCGCTTCAGCTCCTGCTCCTTCTTGCGCATGCGCAGGGTACTCTCCCCGTTGCGCAGCGTGTTGCCCATGGCATAGCCGCCGCTATAGACGTCCCCCGCAAACTGGATCTGCACCAGGGGGTCCAGTGCGGCCTTCTTTTCCGTGAGGGACGGGACCGGGCAGTCCGCGGGGAACAGCAGCAGCCCCACGCGGCCCTCCGCGTCCTCGGTATAGCGAGCGATCATATCTCCCAAGCGATAGTCCATCTCTGTTTTTCTCCTTTCCACCACGCCGGGGTCCTTCTCAGAACCATTGTACCAAATGCGCGGGGAACGGTAAAGAAGAATCCTAAAAAATGCGCTCGCATCGGGGTTGGAGCCCGCATCGGGTGTCATCTGCCGGGGCGCTGGGTCTGCTTTTTCTGGTGGGCGCAGAGCAGCCAGCTCGTCCGCTCGGTCAGGTCCTCCTCGCCGGAGTAGAAGACCGCGACGGTGCAAGTTCCCTTGCAGGCCGCGCAGAGGGCGTCCAGCCGCCGCTGCGTCTCCTCCAGACCGCGCTCGCTGCGCGGAACCCAGACCTCCAGCAGGCCCAGGCGCTCGTTGCGCCGCACCTCCATGCCGCTCCCCTCCCTCGGATTTCCTCCCCCTCAGGATTCCCCGCGGCGTGCGCGCGTATGCGCGCAAAAAAGGGCGGGAGGGCGCCGGCGTTTCTGCCGGGCCCTCCCGCCCTGCGCCCGATCGGGCAGCGCTATTCGAGGACGATCAGCTCGTGGCTCTCGAGGCGGTCGAGCGCAAGGACGAACCAGTTCCCCTCGCGCCGCACGGGGACGCTCCCCCCGCGAACGCGCAGCTGCGCGCGCGCCACGGGGAACTCCTGCGCGCGGACGGCGATCTCGAACGGGCCGACCTCGTACTCCTCCTCCAGGAAGCCGGGGTTCCGGTTCGCGCCGGAGAGGTTGACCATGTGCAGCAGGAAGCGGTCTGCCTGGCGGTAGAGCCGGCAGTCCACGTAGCCCTTGCCCTGCACGCGCAGCGTCTCCTGCCCGGCCAGCGCAAAGCGCACGGCCTGCTCCAGCAGGTCGCCGTGGTCGCCCAGGTTGTACTGGCAGTACCTGCGGTCGATGTCGCCGGCAAAGTAGACCACCCTTCCGCCAAAGCCGGTCTCCCCGGCCAGGATCAGGGGGCGGCCGCTATCCATCCGCTCCGGGTCCATGAAGCTGGTCTCCGGCGGGTAGATCGGGAAGGCGGGGACGAAGGTCGCCAGCGTCTTGAGTCGGTCGGAGGCGACCTCGTAGAACTCCCCGCCAAAGGGCAGGATGTCCGCATCCGCAAACCCGCGCAGGATCGGGTGGTCCGGCGCCTGGATGCGCAGGTAGGTGTGCAGGGCGTACTGCTCCCAGCTCTCGCAGGCGCGCCGCTGCTCGCGCAAGGGGGCCGCGTCGCGGCGGCGGATGCCGAACAGCTCGTCCAGCGGGAAGCGGCTGCGCGCCTCGCCCCACTCGTCCAGCATGCCCGTGGCGCCGGTGTAGACCACGCTGCCGCCGCGCCGGACAAAGTCCTCGACCATCCGGATCTGCTCGTCCGACATCGCCGCAAGCTCCGGCAGGATCAGCACCGCAAGGCCCGGGGCGTAGCGGGCGATGTGGTCCGCGTGGAGCGGGAGCGCCGGGATGCGCGCGCGGGTCAGCGCGCGGGTGAAGCCCCGCCAGGGCTCGGCGCAGAGGGTCCGGCTCTCGTCCTGGCCGTAGAAGCTGACGTTGCGCTGGCTCCACACCAGGCCCACGTTCGCAACGGGGGTGCGGTGGTAGAGCGCGTCCTCGTTCCTGCTGTGCCAGTCGAGCAGGGGGCGGCCGTTTTCGAACTGGCGCCGGTCCTCCTGGCGCGCGCCGATGAAGTGCATCCAGGGCGAGATGCCCCCGGCCATGCCCTCCTGCATCCACTTGCGCATCTCGAGCTTGGGGGTGCAGGCGCGGCGGAAGGTCTGCACGCCGCGGACGTAGTTGGCCATGCTCTCCGGGATGACGGCGTCCCACCCGGCCAGGGAGTGGAGCAGCATGCCGTTGAGGCTGTTCTGCTCAAAGCCGTTGAGCTCGTCGCGGGACTGGTGGTCCGTAAAGAGCATGGGCGAGCGCTCGCCGATCTCCTTGAGGTCGTAGAGCGCGCAGTGCGCGGAGACCGGGTTGGCGTTGACCATGCCCATCCACAGGCAGTCCTCGCCGCCGAACTCCCTGGCCACGGCGTTGAACCGCTCCCAGTTTTCCAGCCGGGAGCGGAAGCTCCACTCGATCCAGACCTTGTAGGTCTTGTCGCCCCAGTCCGGCGCCTGCGGCAGGTCCAGGCCCGTATCCCTGCGGAACTTTTCGCGGCAGGTGTCGCAATAGCAGATCTGCTTGGCGGACGGACCCTGCCAGGAGTTGTCCGTGATGCCGTCGGGATGGTAGGTGGTCAGAATCTCCTCCAGGAGCTGCGGGATGTACTCCGTGTAGTAGCCGGAGTTCACGCAGGAGAGGAACCGGCCGCCCGCGGCGTACGGCGCGCCGCTGCGGTCCCTGGCGAACCAGTCCGGCCGCGCGTCGACGAATTCCTTTGTGGCGCGGTTGATGTCCATGCGCGCCACGACCCGCAGGCCCATCTCCCGCGCGGCGTCGGTGAACTCCCGCAGGAGGTCGCGGTCCTTGAGGTAGCGGGAGCGGTACTGCAGCGGGAAGCGGCTGGGGTAGTAGGCGACGATGCCGCCCGCGTTGACGATGATGCCCTGGATGTGGTTCTGACGCCAATACTGCTTCCAGAATTCGATGTCGCAGACCTCGGCGTCGATCTCCGTCAGGTTGGTCTGGCACCAGCGGTGCGTCGTTTCATACCATTTCTGTTCTGCCATGTCTTTTTCCCCCTTTTTGTTTTGCGGCACGCATCCGGGCTTCGTCTCAGGTTGGTTCGGCGCCGGTGGGCATCGTTTCCTACCATTTCGGTTCTGCCGCGTCTTGTTTATTTTGTCCGCCCCCGGCGCGCGGGCGCTCACGGCAGAGCGGCAGTATGCGGTGTCCATGCCCGCGGCAGGTGCGGCACACATCCGGGCTTCGTCTCAGGTTGGTTCGGCGCCGAGGCGTCGCTTCCCGCCCTTTCGGTTCTGCCGCGCCCTTTTTTTATTTTCTCCGCCCCCGGCGCGCGGGCGCTCACGGCAGGCGGTAGTACACGGTGTCCACGCCCGCGGCAGGTGCGGCACGCATCCGGGGGTAGTACACGGTGTCCACGCCCGCGGCAGGTGCGGCACGCATCCGGGCTTCGTCTCAGGTTGGTTCGGCGCCGGTGGGCATCGTTTCCTACCATTTCGATTCTGCCGCGTCTTGTTTATTTTGTCCGCCCCCGCCGCGCGGGCGCTCACGGCAGGCGGTAGTACACGGTGTCCACGCCCGGGCCCCGGTCGTCCGGCAGGCGCAGCACGCAGGCGAAGCCAAGCTTCTCCATGAGCCGGAGCTGCGCGGCGTTCGTGGACCAGGTGCGCAGCGCGATGGGCCGGCCCGGCATCTGCTCGTGCGCCCAGGCGATGACCGCCTCGTAGATCCTGCGCGCAAGGCCCTGGCCGCGGCAGGCGGGCGAGACGCAGAGCGTGGACAGGTAACAGACCGTGGGCCGGCCCGGCAGCGCCTCGCAGACGTACTCCGGCCGGAAGGAGAGCAGGCCCACGGTCCGGCCGTCCTGCTTCCACAGCGCGACGCTCTGCTCCAGCAGGGTCTTTGCATACGCCGCGACGCCGTCGCCGCCCGCGGCCCCCTCCCAGCTCTGCTGCGTGGTGCTCGACCGCGCCGAGAGCGGGGGCACAAAGTCGTTGTCGCACGCCGCGAGGAGGTCCCGGACCTCCTGTTTCTCCGTCTCGTCCCGCACGACGGGGCGAATGACGCATTCTTCCCTCTGCATCAGTGCAGCCTCCCTTCCAGGATCCGCAGGGCCGCGCGCGCCCCGGCGGGCACGCTCGCAATGTCGATCCACTCCTGCAGCGTGTGCGCGCCGCCGCCGCGGCACAGGCCGCAGCACACCGCGGGAATCCCCATCGACAGGGGGATGTTGCAGTCCGTGGAGGCGCGGCCCCAGGCGGGCGCGACCCCGGTCTCCGCCTCGATGGCCTCGCTGCACACGGCAGCGATCTCCCGGATGGCCTGCGCGTCGACGTCGCCCATGCAGGGCCTCTCCCCGACCGTCTCCAGCCGCACGCGCACGTCCGGCCGCATGAAGCCCTCGAGCGTGCCCTCGAGGAACTTGTCGCACGCTCGCAGGGCGCGCGCGTCCTCCGACCGGTACTCGAACAGGGCGCTCGCCTGCTGGGCGATGACGTTGACCGAGGTGCCGCCCTGGAGGGTGCCGACGTTATAGGTCGTGTGCGTGCCGGGCGGGGGCGCGAAGCGGTAGAGCCGGTCGATGGCCGAGGCCAGGACCGCCACGGCGTTGGGCCGGCCAAAGTCGTGGAAGGAGTGGCCGCCCTGCACCTCGACCGAGATCCGGTACCGCAGCGAGCCGATGCAGCCGGTGTAGACCTCGTCCCGGTAGAGGTCGAAGCTCACGACCTCGCGCAGGCGGGGCGCGAAGTCCGCCATCAGCCGACGGCAGCCGGCCAGGTTCCCCAAGCCCTCCTCGCAGGTGTTGAGCGCGAAGATCGCGCCCTGGCCCCCGCGCTCGGCCATGTACTTCATCGCCAGCATCAGCAGGACCGCGTTGACCGTGTCGTCCCCGATGCCGGGGCAGCTCCACCGGCTGCCGTCCACGCGGATGATCAGGGGCGTCTCCTCGGGAAAGACCGTGTCCAAATGCGCCATAAAGAGCGCGTTCTCCCCTTCCGGCGCGGCAAAGGCCGTGCAGACCACGTTGCCCGCCTCGTCCACGTGCAGGCCCGGCACGCCCCAGGCGCTCAGGCGGTCCAGGCAGTAGCCCGCGCGCCGGTGCTCGCCCCGGGACGGGGCCGGGATGCAGGTCATCTCCTTGAGCGTTTGCAGGAGCAGGTCCTGGTTTTGTTCGACGAATTCCGTCGGCGTCGTCATGTTTCTCCCTCCGTTTGCACGATGGCCTGTCCCTGCACGCGCCAGCGCGTGCCGTAGGGCGCGCTGACCCGGTTGAGGTAGGCGCAGATTTCCTCCGCGGCGCGCGCGTCCGCAAGGCGCGGCACGCCCTTTTCCCACTTCGGCCCGTCCAGGCCCAGGTCGACCGGCAGGAGCTCCAGCTCCGCGCACTTGCCGTCCAGGATCGAGAACCGGGGCAGCACCGTCTGGTACACGGGCCGACGCGCGCCCAGGCTCGCCGTGGCCTGCGCGGCCCGGGCCCGCAGCCCCTCCTGTGCGGAGGCGTGGATGGAGACGCCGTACTTCTCCAGGAAGTCGGCCGGGAGCTTTTCCACCGTGTCGTTTTCAAAGAAGAAGTTGCCCAGGCAGTAGAAGATCGGGCAGCCGTTGTAGATCTCGATGCCCTGGACCTGGTGGGTACCGCTGCCGAGCACGGCGCTCGCGCCCGCGTCGATGCACCGGCGCGCAAAGTCCTCCAGGAAGTAATCCGGCTCCTCCTCGCACGCGGCCTTGATCTCATGGGAGTGGACCAGGACCACGACGGCCTGGCAGGCGGCGCGGGCGCGGCGCACGCCCTCCAGGGTGCGCTGCACGTCGCGCTCGTCCGCGCGGCTGAAGCGGCCCTCCTGCGCCTCGCTCTCCACCTCCTCCAGCAGGACGGGGCCAAACTCCATCGTCCCCTCCGGCAGCGGCGGCAGGAAGCCCTGGCTGCGGTGGGCCTGGCGCAGGGTGTTCACGCCCGTGCGCGCCGCGGCCTCGCGCAGGGCCTGCGCGCGCGGGCGCGCCACGCGGTAGACGGTCTGCACGCGCAGGGGGTTGAGGCCCGGCCGGCCGGGCATGCTCTCGGTCTGGCTGCCCGCGCGGGCGGCGTCCTCGAACGTGGCGCAGACGGCGAAGACCGCCGCGCGGCCGCCCGGCGTCTCCACGATCGCGGGGCGCGCGGCCTCAAAGAGGTTCTGCCCCGCGCCGGCGGCCGCAATGCCCTCCCGGCGCAGGAACCGGAGCGTGTCCTCCAAGCCGCCGTAGGAATAGTCCATGGTGTGGTTGTTGGCAAAGCCGAGGACGTTGAAGCCCAGGCGGGCGACGTCCGCAAGGCAGCCGGGGTCCGCGGTCAGCCAGGTTCCGCCGGAGTAGGCGGAGGCATACCGCGTGCCGTCGGTGATGGTGGTTTCCAGGTTCGCCAGCCGGACGTCGGAGGCGGCGATGGCCTCGCGCAGCGCGCTGTCGCCCGCCGCGGGCAGGCGGCGCGTGATGAGGATGTCCCCCGCCGCGGTGAATCGGATGGGTCGTTGCATGTACGCTTCCTCCCTAACTGGTTTCGGAATCTCTCCGGCGCCTCCGCCGTCGGCCGGGCGGTGAAAGGCGCGCGCAACGGTGTTTGTATTCCCGTTTCCGCCGCGCAATTCCTGCTTTTTTCACAAAAAAAGGGCGGCCGGCACCATTGTGCCGGCCGCAGGGAGCCGGGGAGCGTCCTTCCTGCCGCTGTGCGGGGGCCTACAGGCTGCGGATTCTGTCCAGCGCCTCGGCCGTGTCCTCCCAGGTGCCAAAGCCGGTCAGGCGGAAGTACCCCTCTCCGCTGGGGCCAAAGCCGGAGCCGGGCGTGCCCACGACGTTGGCCCGCTCCAGCAGCAGGTCAAAGAATTCCCATGCGCTCCTCCCGCCCGGCGTGCGCAGCCAGACATACGGGGAGTCCGTGCCGCCGAAGGCTTCATAGCCCGCCTGCCGCAGCCCGTCGCGGATGGCGGCGGCGTTTTTCTTGTAGTAGGCGATCTGCGCGCGCGTTTGCGCGCGGCCCTCCGGGGAATAGACGGCCTCGCCTCCGCGCTGGATGACGTAGGGCACGCCGTTGGATTTGACGGCCAGACGCTGCCGCCAAAGCGCGTTGAGCTTGACGCCGTCCGCCTCCAGCTCCATGGGGATCGCCATATAGCCCAGGCGGCAGCCGGTAAACCCCGCGGTCTTGGAGAAGGAGCGCACCTCGATGGCGCACCGCTTCGCGCCCGCGCACTCGTAGACCGTGTGGGGCACGTCCGGCGACTCGATAAAGCCCTCATAGGCTGCGTCGTAGACGATCAGGCAGCCGTTTTCGAGCGCATAGTCCACAAAGCGCTGCAGCTGGGCGCGCGTGATGGCCGCGCCCGTGGGATTGTTCGGAAAGCAGAGATAGAGGACGTCCGGCCGCTCCGCGGGAAGCTCCGGCACAAACCCGTTCTCCTTCACGCAGGGCAGGTAGATCACGCGGCTCCACTGGCCTTTCCCCGCATCGTACTCCCCGCAGCGCCCGTAGACGACGTTGGAATCGACATAGGCCGGATAGGTCGGGTTGCACACGGCGATGACGTCGTCGCCGGAGAGGATGTCGCCCAGGTTTCCCAGGTCGCCCTTCGCGCCGTCATTGATGAAGATCTCCTCCGGTTCGAGGTGCACGCCGTAGGGGGCAAAGTCGCCCGCGAGGATCTTTTCCTTGAGGAACGGATAGCCGGGCGTGGGCGGATAGCCGCGGAAGGTCTCCCTGCGGCCCATCTCCCGCACGGCCGCTTCCATGGCGGAGACCACCGCCGGCGCCAGGGGCAGCGTCACGTCGCCGACGCCCAGGCTGATGATGCGCCTGTCCGGATGGGCCGCGGCAAAGGCCTCGCGCTTTTTCGCCACCTGCAGGAACAGGTACGCGCCCGGATACTTCAAAAAATTCGCGTTGATGCGATACATCGGAGAATCCCCTCTTTTCTTTTTTTGCGTCACAGCGCAGCCATCAGCCCGCACAGCAGCGGGATGGTTGCAAGGGAGAGCAATGTGCTCAGGAAGATGCATTTGGAGGCGTATTCCGCATCGCCGCCGTATTTCTCGGCGAGGATTGCCGTCGTGCTGCCTGCGGGCATGCCGGAGAGCACCACGCACACGCCCGTGACCAGCGCGTCCAGGCCCAGCAGCCGGCAGGCCGCCAGCGTCAGGAGCGGAACCAGGAGCAGCCGGACGGCGCAGTAATACGCCGTCATTCCCGTGAAGATCGAGCGCACGCGCACGCCCGCGAGGATCGACCCCACGATGAGTATGGAGACCGGCAGCGTGCAGGCGCTGAAGTAGGAGAGCGTCCGGTCGAGGAAGGCGGGCATCTGCCACTGCGTGAGCAGGAGCGCAAAGCCCAGAAACACCGCGAGGATGCACGGGTGCGTGGCAAGCTTTTTCACCGTCTCCCCGGGCGTGCTCTTCGTAAAGCAGGAGAGGCCGGCCGACCACATGAAAAACCGCAGCGGGATCAGATAGACCGAGCCGTAGAGCAGGCCCTGCGCGCCGTAGAGCCCCTCGATGATGGGGTTGCCCATAAAGCCCGCATTGGAGCACATCGTCGCGTACTGCAGCACCTTCTTCTGCGCTTCGGGCGCAAAGCAGAAGATCCACTTGCCCAGGAGATAGCACGCAGCCTGTATGCCGCAGGCGATCCCCAGCACCCAGAGCGTCGCAAGCAGAATCTCCCGGCTCATCTCGATCTGGAAGGAGCAGAGGATGTTGCAGGGCAGGATCAGGTCGATGAGCAGGTCCGTCAGGCACTTGCGCCCGCTGGCCGTGATCACGCCGAGTTTTGTCAAGACGAGCCCCGCGCCCATGACCAGGAAGAGAATGAGCTGCAGCTCCAACACGTCGCCCAAAGCCGTCATACGATCCGCCTCACGTCTTTCGAAGGATTGCGCGCCCGGGCCGCGCGCCGGTGAGCTTCTTGTCCCGGTAGACGATTTCTCCGTTGACAAACACCATCTCGATCCCATCGCAGAGGCGGCGCGGATGCAGGTAGTCCGCGCGGTCCGCAAGGCTGCTCTCGTCCATGAGCACAAGGTCCGCATCCATGCCGTCGGCGATTGCGCCCTTGCCCGCAAGGCCCCAGCGCTGCGCGGTCAGCAGCGTTTCCTTGCGGACCGCCTCCTCAAAGGGAACCAGTCCCTTCTCCTTGGAGAAGCGGCACAGCGCGCGCACGAGGCTCCCAAAGGTGCGCGGGTGGACCGGTCCGCTCCGGCTGCCGCAGCAGCCGTCGGTGCAGACCACGGTGTTGGGGTTTGCATAGATGGCGTCCAGCTCCTGCTCGTCCATGCAGAAGAACGCGCCGCTGCCCGCGCAGCCGCTGCGGACCATCAGGTCGAAATACGTCTCAAACTCCTCCCGGCCGATGGACTCGGCGTAGGCGCGGATGGTCATGCCCTCGGCCTCGGGCGTCCCGGGGCAGTTCAGGATCAATATGCCGCCAAAGCCGCCCGCATTCTGGTAGGAATTGTTGTATTTCGGGGGATCCTCCGTCATCTCGGCCCGGACGGTCCGGCGCACCTCCGGATCGCGCAGGCGCTGGGCGAAGGCCGCGCCGCCGCGCGTGAAGTACTTGGGCGGCATGCACTGCGCCAGTCCCGTCTGCGAGGCGGTGTAGGGATATTGGTCCATCGTCACGCGCATCCCGTCCGCGATCGCCGCCTCGACCAGGCGCAGCGTCTCCCGCGAGGCGCCGAAGTTGCGCGCCCCGCAGACCTTGTGATGGGAAAGAAACAGCGGGGTGCCCGCCGCCCGCGCGATGGCGATGGCCTCGCGCACCGCCTCGACCACGTGGTCGGACTCGCTGCGCATGTGCGTGGCGTAGATGCCGCCGTAGGGGCGAATCACGCGGCAGAGCTCGACGAGCTCCTCGGTATCGGCATAGACGCTGGGCACGTAGATCAGCCCGGAGGAAAGGCCCAGGCACCCGTGCTCCATGGCATCGTGCAGGCGCCGCTTCATCTCCTCCATCTCCGCGGGCGTGGGCTTGCGGTTCTCCCGCCCCATCACGGACAGGCGCAGCATCCCATGCCCCTGCAAAAAGGCGCAGTTGCCCGGCATCGTGTGCGCCCGGACATAGTCCAGGTACGCGGAAAAATCGGAAAAGCGCGCAATCTCCGCAAGGTGGGCCTCGTCCATGGGCGCTTCAAAGAAGCCCTGGAGCAGCCCCTCCCCGCGCCGGGGCGCGGGGAACGTGCTCGACCCGCACTGGCCGACGACCTCGGTGGTGATGCCCTGGGAGATCTTGCACAGGGCGTAGACCTCCGGGTCCAGGCCGAGGTAGCGGTCGCTGTGGGAGTGGCTGTCGATGAGGCCGGGGGTCAGGGTCAGCCCCCGCGCGTTGAGGACCTGGCGCGCCTCCTCCTGCGGGTGCAGGACGATGCGCCCCGCCCGGATGCCCACATCCCCCACATAGGCGGGGCGCCCCGTTCCATCGACGATGCGCGCGCCGCAGATGCGTTTATCCAACATGCGAATCCCTCCTCTTGGCGTCGAGCCAGTCCTTCAGCCGCGCAAGCCCTGCGCGGATCTCCTCCTCGCCGGCGGCGTAGGACATGCGCACAAACCCGGCGCAATCGCCCCCGAAGGAGGCGGCGGGCACCAGGGCGACGTGCGCCTCCTCCAGGGCGCGCCGGGCGAACTGCCCGCCGTCCATGCCCGTGCCGCGCACGTCGATCAGGATGTAGAACGCCCCCTGCGGCCGAATGTAGCGCAGGGCGGGAATTTCGTCCAGCAGCGCCATGGCGAGCCGGCGCCGCGCATCGAACGCGGCGCGCATCCGCTCCGCGGCCGCCAGCGTATCCGGGCGGTTCATGCTCTCGGCGAGGGCTTCCTGGAGAAAGGTGACGCCGGTTGTCGTGGAGTACTGGTGCACGCGCAGGAGCAGGCCGTCCATCCACGCGGGATAGGCGAGGTACCCCACGCGCCAGCCGGTCATGGCGTAGGTCTTGGAGAAGCCGTTCATCATCAGCGTGCGCTCGCGCATGCCCGGCAGGCTCGCGATGGAGGTGCAGGTCCCCTCGTAGACGAGGCGGCTGTAGATCTCGTCGGAGAAGACGAGCAGGTCGTGCCGCATCGCGACGCGGCGCACGGCCTCCAGGCTGCGGACGCTGAGCACAGTTCCGGCGGGGTTGCTGGGGTTGTTCAGGACGATCCTCTTCGTTCGCTCCGTCACCGCGGCCTCCAGATCCTCCTCGCACACCGGAAAGCCCGCCTCCGGCCGAAGGGCGACCTCCACGGGCGCAGCGCCGCACAGGCGGATACCGTTGCGGTAGCTGACAAAGGCCGGCGCCAAGACGATCGCCTCGTCCCCCGCGTCCAGGAAGGCGGCAAGCCCGTTGTTGATGGCCTCCGCGCCGCCGCAGGTGAGCAGGATCTCGTTCTCCGGGTCGTAGCGGACCCCGGTATCCTCCAGGATTCTCTCCGCGATGGCCGCGCGCAGGGGCGCTGCGCCGCGGTTGGAGGTGTAGTGCGTGCGGTTTTCGTCGATCTTGCGCTTGGCGGCCTCCTTGATGGGGGCAGGGGTGTCGAAATCCGGCTCCCCCATGCTGAAGAGGGCGACCTCGTGCCCCTGGGCGCGCAGCGCCCGCGCGCGGTCCGAGATCAGGCGGATGGCGGACATCTCCACGCCCTTCAGGCGCTTTGCCGCGTAGGCTTCGGGGTTCATCGCGCATCCCCCTCTCCTGCCGCCGAAATGCGGTTGCAGCACGCGCCCGTCTCCGAAAGGTCGTGCAGATTGCGCAGCGTGGTCTCCACGATGCTGCCGATGGCCTCGTCCGTGTAGAAGGCGGTGTGGGAGGTGAAGACCACGTTGTCCATGGCGAGCAGCTCCCGGAGCAGCGGGTCGGGCAGTTCCTTCCCGCGCAGGTCGCGGCGCTGCGTCTCCCCCTCGCGCTCGTAGACGTCCATGGCGAACCCGCCCAGCCGCCCTGCGCGCAGCGCGTCCCGGACGGCCTGCGCGTCGACCAGACCGCCGCGGGCGGTGTTGACCAGCAGCGCGCCGGGCTTCATCTGCGCAAGCGCCTCCCGCCCGATGAGGTGGTGGTTTTCCGGCGTCATGGGGCAGTGCAGGATCACGGCGTCCGACTGGGCCAGGAGCGCCTGCCGGTCCACATACTGCGCCAGCGCGCGGACGCTCTCCTTCTCATGCGCGTCGCAGGCCAGCAGCCGGCAGCCAAAGCCGCTCAGGTCCCGCAGCGTGGCCTCGCCGATGCGCCCAGCCCCCAGCACCCCGACCGTCATGCTCGTCAGCTGCCGGCCGCGCAGGCCCTCGATGAAGAAGTATTGCGCGTCGACGCGGCGCTGCTGCAGCTTCATCTTTCGCAGGAGAAAGAGCAGGAGCAGCACCGTGTGCTCGGAGATGGCGTTGGGGGAATACGCGGGCACATAGGCCGCGGCGATCCCCGCCTCCTCCAGGGCGCTGGCGTCCAGGTGGTCGTACCCCGCGGTGCGCGTCAGCAAAAAGCGCACGCCGCGCTCCCGCAGGGCCTGGGCCATCGCCCGGTCCACGGCGCAGCCCGCGTTGATGGCCACGGCCTCGTAGCCGCGGACCCGGTCCACATTTTCCAGCGTGAGCGGCACTTCCCAAAAGTCGATGGAATAGCCCAGCTCCTGGTTATACCGCTCGTAGAACTCCGTTTCGTCTGCGCGATGCGCGGCGATGAGCAGCTTCATTCCTCCGTCCCCCTTGCGACTTCGTTTTTGACCCAGTCGGACATCTCCTGCAGGAAGAGCAGGGGCGTGCCGCCCGTGTGGAAGAGCAGCACGGTGCTCTCCTGCGGAAAATAGCCGCGCCGGACCAGGTCCACATACATCGAGGCGGTCTTGCCCGTGTAGACAGGGTCGAGCAGGATGCCCTCCGTGCGGGCGAAGAGGAGCATGGCCTCCTTGTCGGCCTCGGTCATGGCACCGTATCCCGCGCCGATGTAGTCCCCGCGGATGTCCACGTCCGCCCTGCGGATGCGGAAGCCATATCCCAGGGCTGCGGCGTCGTGGTTGAACTCCTCCTCCAGCATGCTCTTTCCCTCCTCGGGCGAGCGGGACAGCGCCGCGCCGATCACCTTAGCGCCGAGGCCGCTGACGCGGTTGCCCAGCGAGATGCCCGTCATGGTCGAGGACGTGGCGCAGGGCGCGAGGATGTAGTCTACGCGCAGGTTCCTCTCCTCCAGCTGCGCCCTGACCTCGTCCATGGCCGCGACATAGCTGGCCGTGCCGTAGAGCGAGCGTCCGCCGCGCGGGATGACATAGGGGTTCTTTCCCTCTGCGCGCAGGCGCCCGGCGAGTTTGGCGATCGTCTCCTCCCCGGCGCGCAGGCGCTCCCTGGCCATCTTCTCCGGGGGCAGGCTGTGGTCGATGTTGTCGCAGAAGACCTGCTTTGCGCCGAACATCGTCTGCAGGATGCGGTTTCCCTCGTAGACGCCGTTTTCGTCCTCGGTGAAGACGAGGTAGCAGGTAAGGCCCAGCTTTGCGCAGGCCGCTGCGGTCAGGCGGCCGTGGTTGGTCTGAATGCCGCCGGAGGTGATGATCGCGTCCGCGCCCCTGCGCAGGGCGTCGCCCAGCAGAAACTCCAGCTTGCGGCTCTTGTTGCCGCCCAGGCCCAGGCCTGTCAGGTCGTCCCGCTTCAGGAGGATGCGGGGACCGCCGATGGCCTGGCGCAGGCGGTGCAGCTCCTCCAGGGGCGTGGGCAGGTTGATGAGGGAAACGCGCGGCAGGTCTTCATACCCCATGATTCGGTTCCTCCTTTGCGCTCTGCTGGCTGTGCAGATGGCAGGCCACGCGGTGGCCCGGCATGACCGCCTGCATCTGGGGGCACTCCTTTTCGCAGACGCCCATGGCGTAGGGGCAGCGCGTGTGGAACACGCAGCCGCCCGGCGGGTTGATCGGGGAAGGCAGGTCCCCCTCCAGGACGATGCGCTGCTTCTTCGTGTGCGGGTTTGCGCTGGGCACCGCCGAGAGCAGCACCTGGGAATACGGGTGCATGGGCAGGGCGAAGAGGTCGTCCGTCGCGGCCTCCTCCACCAGGTGGCCCAGGTACATCACGCCCACGCGGTTGGACGTGTACCGGATGACGCTCATGTCGTGGGAGATGAACAGATACGTCAGCCCCCGCTCCTCCTGCAGGTCCAGCAGCAGGTTGATGATCTGCGACTGCACCGAAACGTCCAGCGCGGAGACCGGTTCGTCGCAGACGATCAGGTCCGGGTTGAGGATCAGGGCGCGGGCCAGGCCCACGCGCTGGCGCTGTCCGCCGGAGAACTCGTGCGCAAAGCGGTAGAAGTGCTCCGGCCGCAGGCCGACCTTGTCCAGGATCTCCATCACGAGCGCGCGGCGCTCCCCGCCCGCTCCCCCGATCTTCTGGATCTCCAGCATCTCCAGCAGGATGTCCCCGATGCGCTGGCGCGGGTCGAGCGAAGTATAGGGGTCCTGAAAGACCATCTGGACCCGGCGGCGCATCTTCCGCATCTCCTTGGGCGTGAGCTTTGTCAGGTCCCTGCCCTCGACGGTGATGCTGCCCGCCGTCGCGGGCGTCAGGTGGATGAGCGTGCGCCCGAGCGTGGACTTTCCGCACCCCGTCTCCCCGACGAGGCCATACGTCTCCCCGCGCAGCAGGGAGAGCGAAACGCCGTCCACCGCCTTGACGTTGTTGACCACGCGGCCCAGGGTTCCGCGGATGGGAAAGTATTTTTTGACGTTTTCCGCGCGGAGAACGACTTCTCTGTTTGCCTGCATGTGCTTTTCCTCCCTTCTTCGGACTCAGGCCGGCGCCCCGTCCGCGTGCCAGCAGCGCACGCGCTGCGTACCGCTCACCGGGACAAGGTCCGGCATTTGCGCGCGGCACGCCTCCGTCGCGCGCGGGCAGCGCGGCGCGAAGCGGCACCCCTGCGGGATCTGGCTGAGCATGGGGACCGTGCCCGCGATCTGGTAGAGGCGCTTCTCCCGCTCCCCCTCGATCCTGGGAATCGAGCGGATCAGCCCCCGGGTGTAGGGATGGCCCGGGTTGTCGAAGATGTCGTTGACGCCGGCCTCCTCCACGATCTGGCCGAGGTACATCACCGCAACGCGGCTGCAGACCTCCGCCACGACCGACAGGTCGTGCGTGATGAGCATGACGCCCATGTGCAGCTTTCGGTTGAGGTCCAGGATCAGGTCCATGATCTGGGCCTGGATCGTGACGTCCAGGGCCGTTGTCGGCTCGTCGGCGATGAGCAGCTTCGGCTGGCAGGCGAGGGCGATGGCGATCATCACGCGCTGGCGCATGCCGCCGGAAAGCTCGTGCGGATACTGGTCCACGCGCTTTTCCGGCGAGGGAATGCCGACCAGGCGCAGCATTTCGACCGCCTTTTCCCGCGCCTGCGCCTTTTTCATGCCCTGGTGGATGCGCAGCGTGTCCATGATCTGGTGGCCGACGGTGAAGACCGGGTTCAGGGAGCTGAGCGCGTCCTGAAAGACCATGGCCACGTCGTTGCCGCGGACCTTCTGCATCTCCTTTTCCGGCAGGCGGAGCAGGTCCTTGCCGGCAAAGAGGATCTCTCCGCCGTACTTGACCTGGTACTTCTCGTCGTAGAGCCGCAGGATGGACTGGGAGGTGACGGATTTTCCGCAGCCGGACTCGCCGACCATGCCCAGGATCTCCCCGCGGCGGATGTGGAACGACACGCCGTCGATCGCCTTCATGACGCCGCGCTCGGTCCGAAACGAGGTGCTCAGACCCTTGACCTCGAGAATTTTTTCCGCTTCCATGCGGCATACCCTCCTTTTCAGTTCGTATGCGGGTCCAGGAAGTCCCGCAGGCCGTCGCCAAAGATGTTCAGCCCCAGCACCGCCAGGGCCGTGAACAGGCCGGGGAACAGGATCATCCACCAGGCGCTGTAGATCACGTCCTTGCCCTCGTTGAGGATGTTGCCCCAGCTCGGGTCCGGAACGGGCACCCCCACGCCGAGGAAGCTGAGCGCGGCCTCGGTGATGATGGAGGAGGCGAACACGAAGGACACCTGCACGATGACCGGGGAGAGGATGTTGGGCGCGATGTGCCACAGCAAAATCCGGCCGGATCCCGCGCCGGCTGCGCGCATGGCCTCGACATAGGTCTGCTCCTTGACGACCATGGCCGCGCCGCGCGCCACGCGCGCCACCGCCGGGAAGGACACCGTCACCAGGCTGATGATGACGTTCTGCTCGCTGGCGCCCAGCGCCGCCATGAAGGCGATGGCCAGCAGCGACGAGGGGATGGCGCTCAGTCCGTCGCAGACGCGCATGAGGACGTTGTCCAGCACCTTGTAGTAGCTGGCGAGCATGCCCACGGCCATCCCCACGATCAGGGCGCCGGCGGCGACCGCCGCGCCGATGGACATGGACACGCGCGCGCCGTAGAGCACGCGGGTGAGCACGTCGCGCCCATAGGAATCCGTGCCGAAGGGGTGCGCGGCGCTGGGCGCCTGCAGGCGGTCCGCAACCACCATGTCGTACGGCCCGTACGGGGAGAGCACGGGGGCCAGGATCGCGATCAGCAGCATGAGGATCGTGATCGCGCCGCCGAGCACCGCCAGGCGGTTTTTGAAGAAGCGGCGGCGGGTGAGCGCGCGCTGTTCCTGGCGCAGGCGCCGTCCGGCTTCCTGCAGGGTCTCAAGGGGCCTTTCCTTCACCATTTCCACTCTTTTCCCTCCTAGGCGCTCAGTCGTACACGCGGATCGATCGCCGCGTAGATCAGGTCAATGACCAGGCAGACCACGATATTGATCATGGAGACGAACAGCACCACCGCCTGCACGACCTCGTAATCCCTCTGCTGGACGGCGGTGATGGTCATCTTGCCGATCCCGGGGATGTTAAAGATGGACTCCACAACCGTCGCGCCCGAGAGCAGCCCCATGAACGTCTGCCCAACGGTCGTCACGATCGGGATGAGCGCGTTCTTAAAGGCGTGCTTGCACGTGATGGCGAGGGATTTTTCGCCCTTCGCCTTGGCCATGCGGATGTAGTCGCTGCCCAGCACCTCCAGCATGGAGGAGCGCGTCATGCGCAGGATCAGCCCCGCCTCCATGAATCCCAGGGCAATGGACGGCATCACCAGGTAGCGCAGGTGCTCGGCCATGCCGTCCTCGGCGAGGGTCTTATACCCCGCGGCTGGCAGCCAGCGCAGCGTCACCGCGAAGACGAGCATCAGCAAGAGCCCCAGCAGGAAGCTCGGCATCGAAATGCCGATCATCGAAAAGACGGAGATCGCATTGTCCGCGAGGGCTCCGCGCTTCCTCGCCGCGAGTATGCCCAGCGGAACCGCCGCAATCAGCGAGATGGCCAGCGCGAAAACCGTCAGCGACAGCGTCGGGCCCAGGTGGCTGAGCAGCATGCTGATCATGCTCTCGTCGCTGTAGAGCGACTGGCCGAGGTCTCCCTGGAGCACGCCGCCCAGCCAGCGCAGATACTGAACGGGCAGGGGGTCGTTCAGGCCCAGGGCCTCGCGCAGCGCCGCGATGGCCTCCGGGTCCGCCTGGTCGCCCAGCATCACGGCCGCAGGATCGCCCGGCGTCAGGTGGATGATCAGGAAAATGACCACCGACACCACAAAGACGGCTGGGATCATGGACAGCAATCGCTTCAAAATGTACTTTCGCATTCGTTTTCCTCTCCCCCGTTCCGCGCAGGCGCGCGGACTCCTCATGCTGTAAAGAACAGGAACCGCAGCACCTCGGCAAAGTCGTCGCTCTCAAACCCCACGCCCATTCGGCCCACGGCCACGGCGCCGGGATAAAACCCTCCCCGCCGCGCCTGGACGTGCGAGCGGAACTCCACCTCCACCGAAAAATGCCCGGGCAGCGGCACCGGCTTCCGGTTGTCGAGCCGGCTGGCCGCCGCGCGCATCCCTTCGCAGATCTCCTCCCGGGCCCGCTCCGGCTGCAGGGACAGGCTCGCCCCGCCATGGGCCCGCAGGACCGGCACCGCGGTGATCGTCGGACACAGCGCCTGCGCGCTCTGGCAGACGGCCTCGTCCCCGCTCACAAAGATCACGGCGGCCCCGTGCAGCGCCGCGGCATAGGCGTTGATCAGAAACTCGCTGGCCAGCTCCCCGTTGATGCGGATGAACTGGTTCTTTGTGTTCAGGGTGTGCGCCAGGGGGTTGCCGTCCGTATACGCGGCCGCATGGCAGCCCGTCATGGCCAGCGCGTCAAACCCCAGCGCCAGGCCGGAGACCATTCCGCCCGGCTCGCCCGCCCAGGCGCGCAGGACCTTCGCCTCCTTGGGCAGCCGGTCCGGCAGCAGGTTGCAGGCGCTGCCGTGCGCGTCCCGCACGAGCAGTTCCGTCACGTTCCCGCTGGCCAGCGCCCCGCGGCAGGCCGCGCAGACCTCCTCGGTCATGAGCTGGCGGAAGTAGGCATATTCCGCGCCGCCCTTTGCCGTCTCCTCCCAGGCGGCAATGCCCGCCGTTCCCTCCATGTCCGCGCTGAGCAACAGTTTCACGCTCGCTTCCTCCCCTCTGCTGCGGAAGCAGGAGAAGCGGGAGGCTTGGAAGAACCTCCCCTCCCGTTTCCCTGGGGCTCCGCTTGTTTCGTCTCTATTCCGCAACCCTTGCGTTCGCGTAAACGATGTGCTCAAAGAGCTCGAGGCCCTCCACATCCTTGGAAGCGACCAGGAAGGTCTTGGTCGAACCGAACTTGACCACCGGCACGCTGGTTTCGTACATGTACTGCTGCAGGTCGACCCAGGTCTGCACGGCGTTTTCCTTCGAGGTATCCGCGGAGATGGCGGCCAGGTCCTCCAGGATCCGCTCGTCGTCGACCCAGCCGGCCCAGGTCGAGGACAGGTAGAGGTTCATCGTCGGCAGGATCTTCGGCGAGAAGCTGGTGATAAAGGCGTCGTAGTTCTCCGGCTGGTCGTTGCGGACGCTGACGAACGTCGCCCAGTCGTAGGAGAGGATCTCCGTGTTGATGCCCACGGCCTCCAGCTGGTTCTGCAGAATGACCGCCATGCTGTAGAAGTCCGGGCTGTCGGAGGCGATGAGGATGCGGAAGGGCTCCTCCCCGGTGTATCCCGCCTCCGCCAGGAGCTCCTGCGCGCGCTCGGCGTCGTTCTGGTTGTAGAACTCGCTGCCCGCCTCGGTGTACCAATCGGTGATGTTGGAGAACATGTAGCTGGAGTAGAGCGTGTACATGCTGTCATCGCCATAGACGCCGAGCATGATGTCGTCCGCGTTGACGGCCGCCTGGATCGCCTGGCGCATGGTCTCGTCCGCGCCCAGGCCCTCAGCCTTGTTGAAGATCAGGAACGCCATCTCACACTCCTGCTCGACGACGTTGAAGTCCGCATTGTCCTGGAAGAGGGCGATGTTGTCGGCGGTGATGGCGGTCGTCGCGTCGTATTCGCCGGTCTGCATCCCGGCAACGATCGTGGCGCTGTCGCTGACGATGTCGAAGTAGATGTCCTTGGTGTAGGCGTTCTTGTAGCCGCCCCAGCCGTCGAACTCGCCGTCGGTGCCATAGGGCTGGTAGTCGTCGTTGCGGGTGATGTGGATGTACTGGTGCTCGGCCCACTCCACAAACTCGTACGGGCCGGTGCCGATGTATTCGGTGACGACGCCCGTCTCATCCACGGCGTCCAGCACACTCTTGGGCATGATGACCGCGCGCTGTCCGAGGCCCGCCATCAATTCGTTGACGTAGGCGCAGGGGTTCTCCATCGTCAGGGTCACGGTATAGGTGTCCGCCGCCTCAAAGGCCGCGTCGCCGATCATGCTCTGCGCGTTTCCCGCCGAGGCCAGCCAGCGGTTGAGCGAGGCCGCGGCGTCCTCCGCCGTCATCTCCTCCCCGTTGTGGAAGAGCACGCCCTGGCGCAGGTGCCAGGTGTACTGCGTGGAGTCGTCGCTGATCTCCCAGCTCTCGCACAGCTCCGGAACCGCGCCGTAGGAGGAATCCATGGTCACCAGTCCCTCAAAGATCGTGCCGTAGGCGACCTGGGTTGCGACGGTCGCGGTGTTGGTCGTGACGTCCAGGTTGGTCGGTTCCGTGTTCATGGCGATGTGCAGCTCGTCGCGATAGCTTCCGGAGGTTTCGCCCGCGGCCTCTGCCGTCGGGGCGGCGCTCTCGGCGCTCCCGGCGCTTTCCGTGCTCTCGGATGCTTCCGTCGCGGCCGGCGTGCCCGAGCAGCCGGGCGCGGCCAGGAGCAGCAGCGCGGCGATCGTCAGGGCGATCCACTTGCGGGGTGTTTTCATCGTGTAGTCCCTCCATTTCGGTTCGGTCCGGACGCCTGCGCGTCCGGCAGGAAAAAGCGTTGCGCTTGTACAGACGAAAAAGCGTACAAGGACGAACCACCGCGCGGTACGCCTTTGTACGCCTTCTCGTCTGCGGCCGCTTTGCGGCGACCGGATTCGGTTGTTGCATGGCTTTGCCGGTTCCCCCGGCGCCTGCGCGCCGCAGGGACCTTCCCGAAAAAAACGGAGCATACACTGCGCTGGAACCCCATACGCCTTTGTATGCTCCGTTGAATTTCATCAGGATTCTGAAAATCGGCAACGCCCGGTCGGCCCTGCGCGCGGCAGGATCTCAGATCGCCTTTTCTCCGCGTTCGCGCGTGCGGATGCGCACGGCGTCGAGCACTTCGCGCACGAAGATCTTTCCATCCCCGTAGTGACCGGTGCGGACGGCTTCGCAGAGCTTGTCGATGATGGTCTCGACGTCCTCGTCCCTGACCACCACGCGCACATCCAGCTTGGGCAGCAGGTTGACATGCGTCCGCGTTCCGACGTATTCCTCGGCAAAGCCCTTTTGGCCCCCGCAGCCGAGGACGTTGGAAACCGTCATGCCGCCGCAGCCGAACTCGTCGATGAGGATTTTCTTGATCTCTTCCAGCTTCTCCGCGCGAACGATCAGATTCAACTCTTTCATGCGCTCTCCTTTCCGGCTTCTCGCCCTGAATTTTCGTTTATTGTAATGCCGCATATGCAGGCTGTCAATCCCCATGCCGGCAAAGTTTTTTCCGTCAAACGGCTTCCCCGATTAAAAAACAAGATTTCCATATGTTGAACACACGAAAAATTTGTTTTCATTCGATGTTTCCCAATAAAATCTTCATTTTTTCATATTTTTCAGCTCATTCTCCGTTTTCCCGTTCTTTGTGCATTTTGCAGGATTTTCTTTTCCACCCTGCAAAAAATGCACAGCGTCTTTCAAAAACAGGCAAAAAAAGCCGAGGGGGAGCATTCTCAGCCCCCTTCGGCTGCGGAGCGATCGGTGCGCGCCTGGACGTTCTGCCGGGCGGCGTCCTGCCTGTCCCTGGCCTCCTCCAGGTCCGCAAAGTCCCCCAAATCGGTCAGCTGGACGCCCGAGGCATCCACCCCGGCGCCGGGGTTCTCCGCCTGCTCCCGGAGCGTGTCGGGGAACTCCCCGTCCAGCTGCCCGCGGACGCTCTGCGCCCGGAGCAGGCAGATCTCTTCCAGCGCGTCGACCGCCCGCTGATGGTCTGCAAAGGAGCAGAACGCCGTCGGGTCCCGCTGGACGTAGGGCGCGATCTGCGCCTCCGCCCGCCGGAGGGTGGCCGCAAAGCGCCCGCTCTCGAAGTATCCCGAGATCAGCCTGTCAAAGAGCGCGCGATACCGGGCGAAGTGCGCGTCGTGCTGCATCACGTTGTGGTAGAGCGGGCGGTTGCGCATGACCGCGCCCTCCGCCGGGGTGTTGATCGGGTAGTTGATCAGGACGTTGGGGTCCTGGACCGGGTTCGTCATCCCCAGCGCGTAGGTGCCAAAGGCCAGGTTGTAATCCCAGGGCAGGATGCGCAGGATCCCCTCCTCCTCGTAGAGAAAGTAGTTGTGCCCCGTGTAGCCCAGGTAGCTGTCCCAGTTCATCACAAAGACCTGCACGGTAAAGTAGCGCAGCACCTCCTCCACGTCGATGGCGGTCTCCAGGTTTTCCCCGGTGGACAGGGTCTTCAGCGCGGCGATCACCCGCGCCTGGTCGGCTTCCGTGGTCGGGAACTTGGCGTTTTCGAAGATGCCGGGATAGCTCTCCGGCCGGTCGTCGATGTAGCGCAGCGCGACGTCGGCGTTTTCCGCGCGCAGGGAGCGGTAATCCGGCTTGTACAGCTGGCCGTGATCCTTTCCGAAGTTCCGGCGGGCAAAGGCCTCCTCCGGCTCCTCCACCGCCAGGAACAGGCCCCAGTCCTCCCCGTTCACCGTCACCCAGGCATAGCTGCAGAGCGGCGTGGGGACCCCCTGGAACCGCATCATGTCGTACGCGATATAGGTCTTCAGGTAGCTGTTGTCCTGGAAGGAGGCGTCCAGGGAGAGCTTGTCCAGCCCGTGGTAGTTTCCGCCGTCCTGAAACTGGTCGAACTCCAGCTTGAGGCTGTAGCGGGAGAGCCCGTATTCCGCCGTCAGCCGCAGGGAGTTGTTGCCCTTTGCCCGAATCCCCACGTTCCGGAACGTTTCTCCGTCGATCTCCACGGTGCAGGCCGCGTACGCTTCCTCCTCCGCGCCCTCGAGGAACGCGCCCCAGTCCTCGATCTGGATGTTCACGGTGTGCACCCGGCTGTCGTCGAACAGCCGGGACGCGTATCCCGGGTTGGCGCTGGCCTTGGGAATCCCCAGCTGCTCGCCGAACATCAGCAGCAGCGCGAGCAGGGCGGCCAGGGCCGCCGCGCCGACGCAGATCCGGTCGATGTGCCGATGCTGTTCCATCGCCCTAGCCCATGTAGTCGCCGTTGTAGGAGACCAGCACGACCCGGGACACGCCCGCCATCGCCTCCAGCTCGTTGACAAAGGCGCTGCTGTCCTCCCGCAGGCGGACCTCGTAGTTGAGCTCGATGCGGCCCTCGTCTACGCTCTTGCTCTTGAGGTTCAGGCGCTTGACCTGGGACTGCACAAACGCCCGCGCCCGCTCCTCCGTCTCCCCGTTTTCGCAGTGCAGCACGAGGATGTAGGGGGAATCCACCGTCTTCTTTTTGGCAAAGGCGTAGAGCACCGCGCCGATGCCGATGCTGCCGAACACCGCCAGCGGGATCAGCCCCGCCGCAAGCACAATGCCCATCGCGATGGCCCAGAACAGGAACGCGATGTCCATGGGCTCCTTGATGGCCGTGCGGAAGCGGACGATGGACAGCGCGCCCACCATGCCCAGGGACAGCACGACGTTGCTCACCACCGTCAGGATCAGCAGCGCCGTGATCATGGCCAGAGCGATCAGCGTCACGCCGAAGCTGGCCGAGTACATCACGCCGCTATAGCATTTCTTGTAGATGAAAAAGAGGAACAACCCCAGCAGAAAGGCCAGGACCAGCGCAATCCCCATGTCCAGCAGGGAAACGCTGGCGATGTTCTCCAGAAAGTCGGACTTGAAAACATCCCGAAACGTCATGGCAGCCCCTCCTCTTGACGAATTCAATCCAACCGGCGGCAAAGGGCGTACTTGGAGCAGGCCGCCGCCCGCCTGCCGGGCACCTGCACCGCCATGCGGACGATCTCCGGCAAAAACGCGTCGTATTTGACCTCCAGCACCGTGCCGGGGCCCGCCGCGCGCACGCAGAACACCCCCGAGTTCAAAAAGTCCACGCTGCCAAGGCCGGTGCGGATGTCCCGGTCCAGCGTGATGCGCACGTTGCCGGGCGCATAGAGAAAGGCCTCGCGGTCGTAGCGGACGATGGTCTTCGGCCGCAGCCCCTGCCCCTGGATCTTGCTGTACAGCTCCAGGAGCAGGGCGTCCCCTGTATCCAGCAGGAACCGCGCGTCGCCATCGAGCAGCCGCTCCGCCTGCTCCCGCGTCAGGCGGGCGCTGCGCTTGCCGCACAGGCCGTTCACCTTGTACTTCTTCTCCAGCCGCAGGAAGGAGAGGTCCGTCCCGTAGTAGCGCAGGCGGAACTTTTCCCGCCGGTTGACCCCGTCGAGCTTCTCGCGCAGGGCGCTGTCATACGGGGTGTCGAAATACAGGCTGGTCACCCGGTAGGCGCCGTCCGGCCCCGCGTTTCCGTCGCGGGGGAACAGCTTGCGAAGCCTTTGGGAAAGCACCAGATCTTCCTGCGGGTTGATCTGGTGCTTCCACTCGTGCCGCAGGGAAGGGGTCTTTCCCGGCTCAATCGTCATAGCCGGAATCCCCGTCGCTGTAGTCGCTGCCGCCGTCGTCGTAGTTGGAATCGCCGTAGTTCGAATTACCGTAGTTCGAGTTACCGTAGTTCGTGTCGCCGTAGTTCGAGTTGCCGTAGTCCGTCACGCCGTCGCTGTTCGGGCCGTAGTCCGTGTCGTCATAGTCCGTCACGCCATCGCTGTTCGGGCCGTAGTCCGTGTCGCCGTAGTCCGTCACGCCATCGCTGTTCGGGCCGTAGTCCGTGTCGCCGTAGTCGGTCACGCCGTCGCTGTTCGGGCCGTAGTCCGTGTCGTCGTAGTTCGCCGCGCCGTCCGCGGGCTGGGCGACGAGGATTCTGTGCTCCGCCCGGACGACCTTGCCCGTCACGGCGTGGACGTCGTATTCATACTCGTTTCCGTTGGCGGCAAATTCCAGCTCGAAGATCGGGGTGCCGTCGTCGTGGTCGAAGTCCCTGTCGTCGAACACGGCCTCCGCCGCCGGGACGTTCGCCTGGGCGAGCGCGATCTCCTGCGCCTTCTCCAGGGTGATGTAGGGCGACGGCTGTCCGCCCTGCGCATAGGCCGGGTCATAGTCCCCGCTGTCGATGGTCACGATGCCGGAGGAAAGGTCCAGCCCCTGGACCGCGGCCTGCGTGCTGGCACACATCTCCTCCAGGAAGTCGTCGTCCGGGAGCACGGAGCCCGGCTCCAGCTGCAGGACGATGTTCTTTTCGTTGCCGTCCACGCCGTCCACGAAGAAGCCGGCCTCGTGGATCTCCACGATCAGGTCCTGCAGGACCTCGTCGCAGTCCTTCCCGATGTAGTCGGTGTAGACCTCCACGATGTCCTTGCCGTCCTCGTTGCGGCCGGTCAGGGCGAGCACCCTGCCCGCCTCGTCGTACTCGATCTGGATCTCCGGGTTGACGCTCAGGGTGAGGGTGCCGGTGTCCCGCAGCGCAGCGCCCTCCGGCTCCGCGCATCCGGTCAGAAGGACTGTCAGCGCGACAGCCAGGGAAGAGACCGCTGCAAAGAGTTTTCTTCTCGTTTTCATGTGGGTTGCTCCTTTCGACGCGTTTGGATTGGCTTTTGTCTTGCCTTACATCCATAGAGTACGGGGGCGGGCTGGGAAAACCGGGGTGCGCCGGAAACTTTTTGGGGAAAATCAATCGTCGTCGTAATCGCTGTCCCCGCCGTCATCGTCGTCATAGCCGCTGTCGCCGTCGTCGTCATAGCCGCTGTCGCCGTAGCCGCTGTCCCCCGCGGGGGGCGCGGCGGTGGGCGTGTTGGCCGGCCGGGTCGGCTCGGGCGAGGGCGTCGCCGTGGGCGTGGGGATTGCGGTGGGGGTTGGCGCGGGCGTTGCCGTGGCGGTGCCCGATGCAGAGGGCCTGGCCAGCGCCTCCTGCGCGCGGTCGTGGTCGACGATCTCCAGCGTGACGAGAATCCGCCCGTCCAGGTGCTCCGTCACCTCGGTGCGCAGCTCCGTTCCATAGGCCTGGAACAGGGCCTCGTCCGGGGCGTCGATCGAGAAGGAGACCCGGCCGCCGTCGGAGAGGAAGCCCATCTCGATGGCCCGGTCGATCAGCTCGTCCGCGACGGTCACCTTGTTCTTTCCCCTGCCGTCGTAGCCCTCCAGCAGCGCCTCGCCGTCCGCATTGGTCCCCGCGAGCCCGACGACCGTCCCCTGGCGGTTCAGGTTCATCCGCACCTCCGGGTTGATGGTCAGGTAGATGAAGGAATAGGGCTGCAAATAGCCCTGATAGAACTGCACGCCCAGGAAGAGCAGCAGGCAGGCCGCGGCCGCCGCGATCCCGCTGCGGACCCAGCGCGCCGGGCGCCGCCTCTCCGTCCGCATCCACACCGGGTCGCGCACGGTCTGCCCGACTTTGTAGTGCAGATTGGCCGCTTTGCGGAAGCGCCCCTCCTCGTCCAGGAGGATCGCATAGCCGGGGTGGCACTCCATGACCAGGTACTTCATCGCGCTGCCCCTCCTTTCATCACTTGCCGCAAATGCCCGCGGAGGATCTCATATCCATTGGTGGCGATCAGCAGCAGGGCCACCAGGTACTTGCGGTGCCGCTCCAGCGTCTTGCGCTCCACGCCGGCGGCCGCCAGCGGCCCGAGGGGGAGCTTCTTCGTCTTGAGGAAGGCCTCCAGCAGTTCCGGGTTCTCCTGCGCGTGCCGCAGCGCCTTCCGGCAGGCCTCCAGCGTGCGCTGCTGCTTGGGGCAGTTGTCCGCCACGTCGTGGAGGCTGACGCCAAACGCCTGCATCTGCCGGGTCAGCTCCTCGATTTCCATGCGGGTCGCATACCGGGCCACCGCCTCCTCGTGCGGGTCGTCCTCCGCGGCCAGGGTCTCGCCCAGGGCGGCGTCGTCCTCCCCGGCCGGCGCGTCCAGGGAAAGGTTGCGGCGGTGCCGCTGCTCCCTGCGGCTGTAGTCGATCAGCCGGCTGCGGATCAGCAGGGACGCGTAGTTCAGAAACGCGCCGCGGGCACGGGAATACCCGCCGATCGCCTCGTGGAAGGCGATCATGGCGATGCTCAGCTCGTCGTCCAGCCCCTCCACGGGCATGCGGCGCAGAAACCGCCCCGTCTCCGCCTTGATGAAGGGCATGTAGGCGACGATCAGCTGATCCGCCGCCTGTACGTCCTCCTTTGCCGCATAGACCTGCTGAAGGATCTTGTGTTCCTCTCTCATGCAGCAGAATCCCTCCCACATATAGAAATACGGTCCCTCTCTGCAAAAAACCGGGATCGATTTGCCCATTTTTCTTTGAAATTGTTCCATTCCCGCTTCCGGCGCGGCGCCTCGGCTTTTTATAACAAAGGGAATTCAAGAATTCCTCTACGTTTTGTAAATCCCAGGTAAATTTCCCAGTTCTCCCCAAACAAGCGAGGAGCCGAAGGATCTTTCGTCCTTCGGCTCCTCGCCCTGCGGGGTCAGTGGTTGAAGAAGGGGTCACCGCCGCCCGCGGTGGGGTGCCGGGCGATCTCCTGCAGGTCGTTTGTGTCGCGGAGGTTGAGCCGGTAGAGGATGCCGTCGTTCCCCTCGTAGGCGGAGACGTAGGCATACCCGTCGTGGATGGCGAAGAGGCTCATCAGGCCCTCGATGCCCCCGGGCTCGCCCACGAGCTCGACGCTCGTCTCCCCGCTCTCGGACACGGTGACGTTCGAGATGGAGAGCGACCCCGGGCCCCCGTCAAAGCGCATGGCCCGGTACAGCGTCCAGGCCCCCTCGCCCGCGGGCTCCAGGGCGGTCTTGTTGCCGTCGTAGCCCTGGAGGTCGTAGCCGCGGAAGATCAGGCGCGTCAGCGGCCCCGCGGGCTCGGCGAGCTCCGACCATTCCCCGGACTCCAGGTCGCAGGAGCGGTAGAGCGTGGACCAGTCCGCGTAGTTGACGGTCTGCCAGGTGAGGACGCCGTCCTCGATGACAAAGTACATGCCGTCCCAGCTCACGTCGCCCAGGACCGCGCGGTCGCTGCCGTCCAGCTTGCAGCTGCACAGGCGCAGGGGCACGTCCCCGGAGGTCCCGGGCTGCTTTTCGACGAAGTAGATGCGGCCGCCGTAGGCGGCAAAGGACGCAGCGTAGTAGCCGTTCTCCGCGTCCACGGGCAGGTCGAGCTCGCGGATGCCCGCGCCCTCGGGGATGTTGCGTGTGGTCACAGCGCAGAGCTCGCCGCTCACCACGCCCAGGGGGCTGGCGATGGCCACGCCCGCCTCCTCCCCGATGTAGGCGGTCTGCGCGGGGTCGAGGACGGCGCCCGGCGGGCAGCGCAGGGAGATGCTGCCCGTGCCCTCGACGCGCTCTGAGGTGAAGGTCAGCACGGCCGAGAGCGTCAGGTCCGCCTCGTAGGGCAGGCAGGTGCCGGGCCCGCACAGCGGCAGGACCAGGTCCGCGTACGCGCCGCCCGGCGTGCCGGAGAAGGTGGCGCAGACTTCGCCCGCGCCGTTTCGCACCTCGCAGGCGGCGTCCTCGACGGGCGAGTCGTCCGCCCGGGCGCGCACCTCGCCGCTGATGCGCACGTATCCCAGCTTGGCATAGGCCTCGATCAGGTCCGCGTCGTCCGCAATCTCCGCCAGGCGGTAGTACTTGTCGTAGGCGTTCTCCGGCGTGCGGCCGTAGTTCACGGAGAGGATGGCCATCTTTTCCAGGAGGGCGTCCATCTGCTGCTGCTGCGCCTCCTGCTCCGCCGCGGAGAGCGTGAGCGCGCCGGCGGCGTGGTTGCGCGCCAGGTAGCAGGTCTTCAGGTAGATGTACGCCGCGTCGGTCAGGGCCTTGAACCCCTCCTCGTCCGCCCTGCGCGCGGGGTAATACTCCATCGTCGCCAGCAGGAGGCGCTCGACGTCGCTCTGCAGGGGGATGGCCAGCATGCTCATCTGGAAGCTGTGCGTCGCGTCCACGCCCTGGGCGATGCCGGGCACCAGGTGCGAGGAGAGCTGCAGGACCTTGAACGCCGGCACGGAGGCGGAAAGGCCGTCCAGCACCCAGCTGCCCCAGTTCTTGGAGACGTAGTCGTAGAGCGAGTATTCGACCGCGTTGCTGCTGTGCACCCACGCGGCGTGCGCCTCGATCTCGTCCAGGACCACGGCGTCGCTGTAGGTGAGGAACTCCTTGTTGCCGACGATCGCGCCCACGCCGTAGCTGCTCAGCTCGTCCACGGAGGCGTAGGTCGCCGCGGTGCCGAGCATCCCCAGCACCGTGCTCACGCCCGTCACCGCGCCGTCCAGCCCCCCGCTCAGGCGGCCGATGGCCTCTTTCTGCTCGGTCAGGGCGTCGATCTTGTCCAGCGCCTCGCTGAACCAGCGCGGGTCGTTGGCCGCGACCAGCGGGTCGCTGGCCACGCGGGCCTCGAACACCGCGTCCATCAGGTCCAGGTCGACCGCGGCGTTGCCGCCGATGTCCGCCTCGACCGCCAGCACGTTGAGCACGTCCGAGAACTCGGAGACCGTCTCCTGCTGGAGGAAGTGCGCCTCGTCCGGCAGCACGCAGAGCAGCTCCATCGTCAGCTCGTCCGCAAGCTGGCGCACAAGGCGCTCATACGCCGCGTCCGAGAAGCCGAAGCTCGCCTGCAGCAGCGCCGCCCAGGCCGTGGGGTCCCCGTCCAGGAGCTTGGCCGCCAGCTGCGCCAGCGCGCTGTCCGCCGCGAGCAGCGGCAGGTTCGCATCCACATAGGCCGCCTTGCAGGACGCGCTGTTGTTGTAGAGGTAGGCCAGCACGTCGATCACGCCCTCGCTCGGGTCGTAGACGGTCAAAAAGCGCTCCCCCTCGATCTGCTCCTCGTGCAGGCCGAGGTCGAAGAGGATGCACAGGTCCCGCAGGGGGACGTAGAACTTGCCGCCCATCTCCAGCGGCGCGGCGGTGAGCTGCATCTCCACGTCCACATAGGTGTCCAGGAAGTCCCCGGCGAAGAACTGCCCCTCCCGCCGGCCGACCGTCAGGTACAGGTTCCGCTCAAAGGCGGAGATGCGCATCGTGTTTCCCGACTTGTCGAGCGAAAGGCCCAGGACCGAGCGGATCTCGTCCTCGGAAAGGTAGAGGTGCGCCTCGTAGACCAGCGCGGGCACATAGGCCTTCTCCAGGGTCCGAAGGCCCTGCTCGGTCGTGCCGGTCTCGTACTGCATGGGCAGCAGGGCGTAATAGCCGTCCTCGGCCGGGTCGTAGCCGCGCACGTCCTCCCCAAAGGGGATGTGGGGGCCGGCGGCCTCGTCTTCCCCCTGCGCCAGGGCCGTGCCGCCGGGCAGGAGCAGGCACAGCGCGAGCGCCAGTGCGAGCCATTTTCTCTTCCATCCGCGCATGTTCACGCCTCTTCCCTCCCCGTTTCCTGCGCCGCGGGCAGCGCCCCGGCCACGATGCCGGGCAGGCCGCCGTAGAGGCCGTCGATGAGCGCATAGGAGTTGCGCAGGCGGTACCCCGATTCCAGCGCCTCGATGGGCGCCTGCGCGGTGACGGTGCGCTCCGGGTAGCCGCCCTGCGCGAGGAGCGCGCGCAGCTCCTCCCGGAGCGCCTCGGGCGAGGCGGCGCCGTCCAGCTGCGGCAGGATCTGCGCCATGTCCGGCCCGGTGATGACAAAGGTCACCGCCGCGCCCGCCTCCACGCGGTCCGGCAGCGAGAAGGCGACCTCCGTCTGCGGCAGCAGGACGGAGAGCAGGTCCTCCTCCGCCTCCGGGGCCGGCTCGTCCAGCAGGGCGGCGTAGGGTTCCATGGCCTTGCGCCGCTCCTCCTCCGTGCGGGAGAGGTCGTCCGCCTCCGCGCGCGCCGCATCCGCCCGCGGCGCGCCGAAGCGGAGCCCCTCCTCCAGCGCGCTGCCGTCGCCGGCGCGCCACTGCGCCGTCCACTGCCGCAGGGCCAGATACAGCTCCGCCTTGGGCGGCAGGCCGCGGAAATAGATCCACGCGCCGGCGCCCGCCGCCGCGACCAGCACGACGGCCAGCACGGCGATCCACGCGCGGCTGCGGGACCGCCGCCGGCTTCGCCGCTTCCGCCGCCTCTTCCGGTTGACCGTTTCGCTTGACATGCTGACTCCTCCCCTTTGTTTCGTTTTGGCTGAAAAGTCGGGCCTACTGCGCGCGCCTGTGCGTCAGGAAGTAGTTGCCATGGCCCGGCACAACGATGTCCGCCTTCTCCATCAGCAGGTCGATGGAGCGAGCAGAGGCGGCAAAGTCCGCGCTGTTGTAATATCCCCTGCGGTCCTTGAAGAAGTCCCGCGTCATTACGCTGTCCCCGGCGACGGCGACCATCCCGTCCTCGCTCGCAAAGAGCAGCCCGGCAAGGCCCGGGGTGTGCCCCGGCAGCGGGAGCACCCGGATTCCCGTCACGATCTCCGCCCCGGCGGCAAAGATCCGCTTCGCGTGCTGCGGCAGGGCCCGGCGGATCTCCCCGGCGTTGCCCGGCGCCGCGAGCCACACGGCCCGGGGCAGGTCCGCCATGCCCATGTAGTGGTCCCCGTGCCGGTGCGTCACGTACACGTAGTCGACCGCCTCGGGCCGCAGGCCGCAGCGCTCGTCCAGCACCTGCGCGAGCGCCGCCCCGGAGACCGCGGGGTCCACCAGGATGCGCGCGCCCTGCGGGGTCTCGATCAGCGTCGAGGTGCACAGCGCGCGGCGGTAGGACTTCGCGTCCTCCTCGCCCCAGTAGCGGTTCCGGCTGAAGCACCCCAGGGTCAGAATTGTAAAGCGGTTCATCGCCCTTCCCCCCTTTCCCTTGCGCGGCTTACGAATAGCGCTCGTGGAGCGCGGCGATGTCGATCCGCCCGCTCAGGTCGTTGCAGGTGGCCACGTTCTTCTCCACAATCTCCACGTCGCGCATCCCGAGCAGGGAGACGTCCACCAGGGGATTGGAGAGCACGAACTGGATCAGCGCGGCATTGTAGTCGAAGGTGTTCTCCGGATTGACCAGGCGAATCCACTTCTGGAAGATTCCGGAGGTCGCGGTGCGCATGTTGACGATGCCGAGCTTCTGCGCTTCCGCGTCGTAGAGGCTGCCGCAGCGGAAGTACGGGTCGTAGGGATGCTGGAAGAGGAAGTTGTATTCGATCTGCATCACGTCGAACTCCCCGCAGGCGATCAGCTCGTGCAGGACCTCGTTCTGACACTCGATGCTAAAGCCCAGGTACCTCACCAGGCCCTCGTCCCGGAGCTTTTTGAGCTCCTGCAAAATGCCGCCCTCGCGCAAGATCTCCCGCCCGACCTCCGGGCCCAGGTAGGAGCCGTGCAGCTGGAGGAGGTCGATGCGGTCCCGCCGCAGGTTCCTGAGGCTGCGCTCCAGGGAGGCGCGCACCTTCTTGGGATCGGTCGGGAAGGCCTTTGTCGCCAGGAAGATCTCCTCCTCCGGGATGCCGGCGAGGCCCTCGCCGAAGATCTCCTCGCTCGCGCCGTCTCCATAGCCGGCCGCCGTGTCGAAGTAGTTGATGCCCAGCTCGTAGGCGCGGCGTATGGCGGCCACGACGCCCTCGCGGTCCGCCTGCTTCTGCGGATCAAACGCGCCGGTGTAGTTCTTCAGGCCCGCCGTCGCCCCGCCGAACCCGATCCGGCTCACCTTGCGCCCGGTCTTCCCCAGGATGGAATAGATCATCTTCTGTGTCTCCCTCGCGCTTTCTTTGTTGCCGGCCTTGGTTTTAGCCAAACAAACGCAGACAAAGCGCCCGTCCTACGCGAATTCGATCGCTTTGGGCGTGCCTTTTGCGGATTTGTTCTTCCATTATAGGATTTCTCCGGGCATTCATCAAGCCTCAAAGCCCGGCGAAAAAAACTTTCTTCCCCCGGGCGCAAAGGGTTTGCCTTTTTCGCGCGGATGTGGTATCCTAGTGAGGTAATTGCATACTTCCTCGATGAAGCCCTATGAACCGCTGCGGTGGAACTTGGGGTCAAGAGAGCTCTGGAGAATCTCGCTGGTGAGTGCCGAAGGTGCAAGGCCCGTTTGGGCTGAATCTCTCAGGCAAAAGGACAGAGCAGACCGGGTTTCCGGTCCCCTGCGCGGGGGCTGGGGACGTTCCTGTCAGTTGTCCGGACCGTGGGGCCTCTCCCCGGGCCGGTTTTTTTCGCGCTTTTTCGGGCGGAAGTGGAGAAAGAGAGTTGACGGCAATGGCGTCCCTGCAATCTGCGCTGCTGGAAGTGGTCAGCAGCATCAACAACTACCTGTCCAGCTACATCCTGGTCATCCTCCTCATCGCCGTGGGGCTGTGGTACACCATCCGCACGCGCTTTGTGCAGGTGCGCTGCTTTGGCGAGGGGATGCGCCGGGTCTTCGGCAGCCTGACGCTGCGCGGCAAGCGCCACAAGAGCGGCATGAGCTCCTTCCAGGCGCTGGCCACGGCCATCGCCGCGCAGGTGGGCACGGGCAACATCGTCGGCGCCTCCGGCGCGATCCTGATCGGCGGCCCGGGCGCGATCTTCTGGATGTGGGTGATCGCCTTCTTCGGCATGGCGACGATCTACGCCGAGGCGACGCTGGCGGTCAAGACCCGCCGCCGGGACGCGGACGGCGCCATCCACGGCGGCCCGGTCTACTACATCACGACCGCCTTCCCGGGGCGGTTCGGCAAGTTCCTGGCCGGGTTCTTCGCGGTGGCGATCATCCTGGCGCTGGGCTTCATGGGCTGCATGGTGCAGTCGAACTCCATCGGCTCGACGTTCTCGACGGCCTTTGGCATCCCGAGCTGGATCGTGGGCGTTGTGCTGGTGATCGTGTGCGCCGTCATCTTCCTGGGCGGCATCCAGCGCCTTGCCGCGGTCACGGAAAAGCTCGTGCCGGTCATGGCGCTGGTCTTCCTGGTGGGCGCGCTGGCGGTGCTCGCGGTGCGGATTCGCTACCTGCCGGAGACCTTCGGCCTGATCTTCCGCTACGCCTTCCAGCCGCAGGCCATCGTGGGCGGCAGCCTGGGCTACGCCCTGAAGCAGGCCATCACCCAGGGCGCAAAGCGCGGCCTCTTCTCCAACGAGGCGGGCATGGGCTCCACGCCCCACGCGCACGCCCAGGCCAACGTCACCGATCCCCACGACCAGGGCGTCGTGGCCATGATCGGCGTGTTCATCGACACGTTCGTGGTCCTGACGCTCAATGCGCTGGTGATCCTCTCCACGCTCTACGTTTCGGACGGGCCGCTGGCCCAGGGCTACACCGGCGCAATCACCGAGACGCTCAACAGCGCAAACCTGGCGCAGGCGGCGTTCGGTTCGGTGATGGGTGAAACGCTCGGGGCGGCCTTTGTGGCGGTCTGCCTGTTCTTCTTCGCGTTCTCCACGGTGCTGGGCTGGAACCTCTTCGGCAAGATCAACGTGATCTACCTCTTTGGCAAGAAGTCCGTGAAGGTCTATTCCGTCCTGGCGCTGGCGTTCCTGTTCCTGGGGACGCTGGTGTCCAACGACCTGGTCTGGGAGCTGACCGACATGTTCAACAACCTGATGGTGCTCCCCAACGCCATCGCGCTCTTCGCCCTGACCGGGACGGTGCTCTCCATCGTCCACGCGCCCCGCGACCGGCGCCTCCCCCGGCGCACGGCGCACAAGTGAAAAAAACGGCGGACCGCCCTGCGCAGGGCGGTCCGCTTTTTTCTGCGCCGGTCAGCGCCGCCGGCGCGGGCGGCACCTCCAGGCGATCGAGGCCCAGAGCAGCGCGCCCGCCGCGGCGAGCGCGGCCTTGTTCCGCAGCCAGATCCCGTTCGGGTCGCCCGCAAAGCGCAGGAACGGGTAGACGCATTCCACCCCCGGCAGGCGCAGCAGGCCGCGCGCCAGCAGGGCCGCCAGCCACAGCAGGCCGCAGGCGAGCGCGGCCGCGTGCTCCTGCGCGCAGCGGACGCCGATCCACGCGCTGAGCGAGGAGAAGAAAAAGCTCGTTGAAAGGCAGGCCCAGATCCAGTCCGCGGCGATCTCCCCCGGGCGGAGCCAGCCCGCGCCCGCCATGCACAGGCCGGCCAGGGCCATCGTCGGGACGAAGGCCGCCGCGTACCGCCCCGCGACCCAGGGCAGCAGGGCCCGGCTCTGCGCCGCGATGGCGCAGAAGTTCGCGTCCGCGCGCGTCTTCCCCCATTCCCCCGCAGCGATGGCGGCAAAGAGCGGGAACCCCACCTCAAAGGCCACGGCCGCAAAGTCGATCTGGTCCCCGGCGGCCGCCGCCAGGGCGAGAATCCCCAGCGCTACGCCGCCGGACACGAGCAGGAAGTTGAGGCCCAGGAGCTTCGCCTCGATTCTCCACCGCCGCATCATCTCCGCCTCCAAATCCGGCGCGAGCCGAGCAGCAGCGCGCAGGCCAGCCCCGCCCCGAGCGCCAGGAAGGCGGCGTTCGCCGCGGCGCTGGAGGCGCTCGCCGCGGGCCAGCGGGGATGCGTCCAGATCGTGCGCACGAGCCCGCCGGCGGTCAGCAGGCCGAAGGGCGGGTCCCCGGCCGAGGCGATATACGCCGCGTTCCACCCGAAATACGCCGCCGCGAGCGCGTAGACCAGGCGCACGTCCAGCACCCCGCCCAGGGCGACCGCGCAGAAGCTCGCGAACAGGCTCGCCGGGAGCGCGCAGCAGAAGATGGCCCGCGTAAGCGGCAGGGCGCAGTCGATCGGGCGCGCAAGCGGTGCGAATGCGGCGTAGACCGCTGCGTTCGCCGCGAGGAACAGCGCCGAGACGAGGAAGGTCGACGCGAACCCGCCCAGGAGCTTGCCCAGCGCGTACTCGCCCTTGCGCAGGGGCGTGGCCATCAGCAGGTCGCGCATGCCCGTCTTCCCGTCCAGGGGCAGGCGGCCCGCGAGGAGGAACACTAGCCCGAACAGCAGCACCAGCAAATCAAAGCTCGTCACCCGGTAGAGGAAATACGCCGGGTCCTGCAAAAACTCCAGGCGCGCGAGGTTTCCCGCGGTGGGCGCGTTGTCCAGCAGCGACAGGAGCATCGCCGCGCCGAACACGCCCCAGGTCGCCGCGCGCCCCAGCTGCATCGCGGCCTCGCGGCGGAGAACGGTCAACATCCTACGCATGGGCCTTCCCTCCCATGCAGTAGACGTAGGCGTCCTCGAGCGTGGCCGGGACGGGCTCGGCCTGGGGAAAGGCGCCGCCCTCGTCCACAAAGCGCGCGGTCAGGCCCTGGCTCTCGTACGCCGTCGAGAGCACGACGGCCTCGCGCTGCAGCGCGGCGAGCGCCGCCTCCCCGGCCAGCCTTTTGGTCTTGACCCGCCCCTGCACGCGCCCCAGCAGGTCCGCGGCCGGGCCCGCGAAGAAGAGCCGCCCCCTCCGGAGCACGGCGAGCTTCCGGCAGATCTGGTGCACGTCCTCGACGATGTGGGTGGAGAGCAGGACGGTCCGCCCCTCCTGCGCGCAGCGGGAGAGCACGCCGCGGAAGCGCACCCGCTCCTCCGGGTCCAGACCGGCCGTGGGCTCGTCCACGATGAGCACGGGCGGGTCGCCCAGCAGCGCCTGCGCGATCCCGATCCGCCGGCGCATCCCGCCGGAGAGCTGGCCGATCCGCCGCTTGGCGCAGTCCGCCATCTCCACCTGCTCCAGGGCGCGCCAGACGGCGTCCCTCCCGCGCACGCCCTTGAGCGAGGCCATGTAGGCGACAAAGTCCCAGCAGGAGAGCGCGGGGTACATGGCCAGCTCCTGCGGCAGGTAGCCGATGCGGGCGCGGACCTCGTCGCCCGCCGCCTGCGCGTCAAATCCGCAGACGCGGATCGTCCCCGCGGTCGGGCGCAGCACCGTGGCCAGGGCCTGCAGGAGCGTGGTCTTCCCCGCGCCGTTGTGCCCCAGCAGGCCGAATACGCCGCTGCCGACCGAAAAGCTGACGTCCGCCAGCGCCTGCGCACCGTTGCGATATGCCTTGCTCACGTGCAGGATCTCGATGTTTGCGGTTTGCATACTGTCCTCCTTATAATTACATTTGTAGTTTTATTGGGCAAAAAAGTCGCCGGCGGCGCGCTCCTCGCCGGCGGCATAGGCGGGATAGGGATAGAAGTGCTCCCGGCTCAGGCGGGCGGAGCCGATGAACGTCAGCAGCAGGAGCAGGACCAGCGCGGCGGCGGTCCACCGCTCCCGCCGCCTGCGCGGGGCCGCGAGGATCTGCCCGAGCCGCCGCCGCGTCTGGGAGAAGCGGAGCGCGCCCATTCCCCGGCTGAGCCGCCTGGGCCGGACCGCGCTGCGCTCCAGCAGGCGCAGGATCGCGCCCGCGTACGCCTGCCGCGACAGGCCCGACGCGGCGAGCGCATGGCGGTCGCAGTCGATCTCGCACTGCAGGGCGAGCTCCCGCCGCACGAGCCAGGCGAGCGGCTGAAACCAGCACAGCGCGCAGGCGAGGTCCGCGGCGCGCTCCAGGAGCAGGTGGCGCCGCCGGATGTGCGTGAGCTCGTGCAGGAGCACGGCCTCGACCTCCTCCTCCGCGAGCGCCGCAAGCGCGGCCTCGTTCACCAGGACGACGGGGCGCAGCGCGCCCGCGACGCAGGCCGCCGTCTCCCCCGCGCCGCTGCGCAGGTCGGGAGCCCTGCGCAGGCCGGCCGCGGCGGCGCAGCGGGCAAAGACCGCCCGGAGCCGCGCATCCCGGCAGGCGGGCCGCCGGCGCAGCGCCCGGCTCGCCAGGAGCGTGCGGATGCCCTGGCCGAGCAGCAGGGCGGCCGCTCCGCAGGCCCAAACGCGGCTGGCGGCGCAGTACCACGCGAGCCAGATCTGCTCTTCCGGCGAAAAGAGGCGCACATCGGGCGACAGGACCGGCACGCAGAACAGCAGCGCGGCCGCCGCAGCCGCCCACAGGGGCAGCGCGAGCCGAAATGCCCGGCTGCAAACGAGCGTCGCCGCCGCGAACGCTCCGCCCACGACCGACGCGAACAGCACCGCGTTAAAGAGGTTTCCGAGGATCTGCATCTTGCGCCTCCTTCGTATCGAGGATGGCCCGCAGCGCGTCGAGCTCCTCCTGAGTCAGGTCCCCGCTCTGGACAAAGCCCAGGACCATCTTGGACAGGGAGCCGTCGTACACGCGCTGCAGGAAGCTGCGGCTCTCGGCGAGCTGGCACTCGTCCTGCGCGACCGCAGGGAAGTAGAGATAGCCCTTCCCCTGGCGCTCGGTGGTCAGCGCGCCCTTTTTCACCAGGCGCGCCAAGTAGGTCTGGATCGTCGTCTTGCTCCAGCCGGCATCCCGGAGGCTGTCCAGGATCTCGGGCAGGGTCCGCGGCGCCTCGCCCCAGAGGACCTTCATCACCTGCCACTCGGACTCCGAGATGGAAATCCGCTGCCGCATGTCCGCTCCCTCCTTTGGTTGACTGCTTGTAGTTTTTCACAGTATAACACGAAACCTACAAGCCGTCAACCATTTGCACAAAAAAAGGCCGGCGCCGCGCAGGCGCCGGTCCTCCGGGGGGAAGCGCTTCCCTCACTTCAGGCCCTTGATGAGCGGGATGAGGCAGAGCAGCAGCACGATGCCCACGATGCCGATCAGGATGCCGGGCACCAGCATGTTCCAGATCATGGTCGTGCACATGCCCACGCCTAGCACCAGCGCCCCGGCGACGCCCAGCAGAACGGTTCCGACCGCCTTGCCGCTCCAGTGCACCGCGGGCTTGCCCTCCATCTTCCGCCGGACGAAGACCAGGACCAGCAGCACGACCGCGCCCACGGCCGCGATGACGACGCCCGGCCCGAAGGCGCCCCACTCCGGCAGCAGGCACATGCACATGCCGAGCGCGAACAGGATTCCGCCGATGGTTCCCAGGATCATGGACACGAAGTTTTTCTTTTGCACGATGAACCCCTCCAAATTCTCTGTGATCTCTCACGTGTTGCCCCTATTCTGCCACTCCCTTGTTTGTGATTCTCGAGAGAATTGTTTGCGAATTGTGAATGCGGCGCTTTCCGCCCCCGCGCTCCGGAGTGCGCCGTGCTTCCCCCGCCCCTTCTTTAGGGCGCAAAAAACAGCCGCGAGAGGCTCACTCTGCGGAAAGCGGCCTCGGTCCTGGCCGCTTGCAGCGAACGGCGCGGCGCGTTGCGCGGCAGCACCGGGGCGCGCGCCAATGTCACCCCTGCCCGTGCGGGGAAAGGGTCGCGGACTCGATGGTCACGCTCTTGGCATACGGATCGCCCCCGCCCATGCGGGGAATGCCTGCTCGGACCGCCTTTTTCTGTTCCTCGATCGGATCACCCCCGCATACGCGGGGAAAAGATTTGGTATGAGGCCCCCGACGAAGAAAAAAAACGGATCACCCCCGCGTATGCGGGGAACTGTCCTGTTCTGCGTAATCCCGGTCGGAATGCCGCCCCACGGATCACCCCCGCCCGTGCGGGGAAAAGGCGGCCGAGTCATGTTTACTCTCAGCCTTTCTGGGATCACCCCTGCCTATGCAGGGAAAAGATCTGCTACGAAGCCCCGGAGGACGAAAAGAACGGATCACCCCCGCGCATGCGGGGAAAAGCTGTGCACAAAGGACTTTATCGCCCCGCCCTCAGGATCACCCCCGCGTGTGCGGGGAAAAGCGCTACGACTACATGGGCGCGGACGGTTGGCGGGGATCACCCCCGCGTGTGCGGGGAAAAGTTGGAGCCGGTGTACCAGGTCGCCGCCGTGCCGGGATCACCCCCGCGTGTGCGGGGAAAAGTGGAGGGAAGCGGGTATGAGAATAGCGCGAGTAGGATCACCCCCGCGTGTGCGGGGAAAAGTCAGGGTTACCGCTCCCCTGTATCAGCTGGCCAGGATCACCCCCGCGTGTGCGGGGAAAAGCGGTCTCCCTCCGCGATTCTTTTCCGCCATCATGGATCACCCCCGCGTGTGCGGGGAAAAGGTATGGCTTGGGCGGAGGCCGTGATCTCCGCCGGGATCACCCCCGCGTGTGCGGGGAAAAGCCCCTCGCTTTTGGGACGAGAGGCTTTGTTTCAGGATCACCCCCGCGTGTGCGGGGAAAAGAGGGCATCTCCTGGGAGGGAATCGGCAACGGCGGGATCACCCCCGCGTGTGCGGGGAAAAGAGTTCGGCGGTGTGTTCGGGCGTGAGCAGTATAGGATCACCCCCGCATGTGCGGGGAAAAGGTAGATTGTCAATAGTTATTTTTAAATTTTGTAGGATCACCCCCGCGTGTGCGGGGAAAAGAACTATCACAGGGTTCTGGTGAATCCGAAATTGGGATCACCCCCGCGTGTGCGGGGAAAAGTCCTCTTCGGTTTCGTCGGTGTACCACACGCAGGGATCACCCCCGCGTGTGCGGGGAAAAGACTTGAAAGCGCGTTTCTCTGCTGCGGTAGGACGGATCACCCCCGCGTGTGCGGGGAAAAGTTTCAGAACTTTTTATTGACATAGGTTCATAAGGGATCACCCCCGCGTGTGCGGGGAAAAGAGGGCCTTCCGGGTAACGGTGCGAACGTATATGGGATCACCCCCGCCTGTGCGGGGAAAAGTTCAGCATTTCGGCGATTCGCTCACTGCTCCACGGATCACCCCCGCCTGTGCGGGGAAAAGGTAGCACTAGTTATATCTGGGGAGCTGGACAAAGGATCACCCCCGCCTGTGCGGGGAAAAGGTAGCACTAGTTATATCTGGGGAGCTGGACAAAGGATCACCCCCGCCTGTGCGGGGAAAAGTGTATCATCGCTTTAAGCGTTTCTCTTGCGTTAGGATCACCCCCGCCTGTGCGGGGAAAAGGTCGGCCTGACCGGAACGCCGGCGCCTAACGGCGGATCACCCCCGCCTGTGCGGGGAAAAGCGAGGAAGTGCAACGATCGCAGAAAACATAATCGGATCACCCCCGCCTGTGCGGGGAAAAGTATGCTCGGCGTGGTGAACAGTACAATCGGAAAGGATCACCCCCGCCTGTGCGGGGAAAAGCCAGATGCGCATAGGAAAGGCGAACCTTGCCGGGGATCACCCCCGCCTGTGCGGGGAAAAGGCGTCGGTTTGCTTCCAAGTTCCGGAGGATCAGGGATCACCCCCGCCTGTGCGGGGAAAAGGAAAAATGATGCCCCCTTCTGAAGAGGGCATGGGGATCACCCCCGCCTGTGCGGGGAAAAGGAGCGTGTAGATCAATCCCTCTGCGGCTACCCAGGATCACCCCCGCCTGTGCGGGGAAAAGATCTGCACCGTGGTTGAGGAGAACGAAAGATGGGGATCACCCCCGCCTGTGCGGGGAAAAGGATCTTACAGGCTTTAGGCGCGGGGACCTGGAGGGATCACCCCCGCCTGTGCGGGGAAAAGCACCTCCTCTATGCTGATTGGTCCCGGGATTTGGGATCACCCCCGCCTGTGCGGGGAAAAGATTTGCGCAACCGCTTGTCGTTGTACTGCACAAGGATCACCCCCGCCTGTGCGGGGAAAAGGGACAGGCTGCAGTGCCGCATGTTTTGCGTGAAGGATCACCCCCGCCTGTGCGGGGAAAAGACTAAGAAAATCCCATAATTCCGCCATTTTGCCATCCCATGTTACTCGGTTTCATTGAGTTTGCGATACAGCTGAAGGGTCTGCTCGCAGTCCTCCAGCGCCCTGTGGGAAATGGAAGCGGGCAGGGAAAAATGCTTGGCCAGCGTCTCCAGCTTGTAGTTGGGGACGCCGTACACTTTTCTGCGGGCCAGCTGCATCAGGTCCATGCAGGGATTCAAGGGGAGCGGATGCCCGGCCCTCTTGCACGCGGCCCACAGAAAGTTTTTGTCAAAGGAGATGTTGTACCCAACCAGTTTGTCTCTCCCAAGGAACTCCAGGAATTCTTCCAGCGCCTGGTCCGGCAGAACGCCTTGCTCTTGCAGCAGTTCTTCCGTGATTCCTGTGAGATTTTGGATCTCTTGCGGGAGCGCACGCCCGCACCGGACCAGCCGGGAAAAGGTCTCCGTCGTTTCTCCATTTACCACCCTCTTCGCTCCATATTCCAGGATCTCGTCCCGATCCGGATGCAGTCCGGTCGTCTCCAGGTCGATCACCACAAAGCAGTCCCGCTTCTGTTGGGAAGCGGCGCTGCGCCTCTGCGCCATTTGGCGCTTGGCCGCCTTGCTGAAGCCGGGCTTCAACTCTTCCGCCGGTTCCGCAGCCTGCGGCAGCGGCCGGCGCATCAGCGTGATTCCGTCAAAGTCCACGGGCGTCCAGCTGGTGTTGTGCACGCGGAATTCCATCTTCTGCTCCCCGTTGGAACTGTATACGAGCGTTGCGCGCCCGTTTTTCAGGTTCTTGCAGACACGGCTCCACAGCTCTTCCCGCACGCGCGCGCTGACGTTTCCCACGTACACGCCCGTATTGATCTCGCAGAGCCATTTGGATATGTCCCCTCTCAGGCGCGGCGGGCAGTCTGTCATGGCCAGAACGATCATGTTCCGCCCTCCATTTCCGCTTCCGCGTAGTTTACGCCGTTTCTCACCTGGCCCAACCGGTTGTCCCAGAGATAGATTGCCTCTTCCTGGTCTTCCGCCTCTTCCTCCGGCAGGAGGAGCCAGCGGATGTCGTGGACCATGCGTTCGAGGATGTGCTGTGCGACCATGGCATCCCGCACGCGCCGGCGCACCACCGCCGGAAGGTCCTCCGGCGCCTCCGCTGCCGTCCGGAAGGCGATGGGGATGGTCACCTCCGCCTTGTACAGGTCTGCAACGTCGTAGACAAACGAGCCCTCCTGCCCTATGTGCACGAATCCCAGCCCCGGGGCGCAGCCCAAGGCGACGATCACCGCGTGCGCAAGGCCGTAGAGACAGGCATGGCCCGCGGACAGCGCTTGGTTGACCAAGTCCCCGGAGGCGAAGTCCTCCGGTCGATACAGCCGGCCGTTCCAGGGCACGCCGGTCTCCTGCGCCATCTTTCGATACACGCTGCGGACCCGGCTCCCCTCCCGGCCGCGCAGCTGCTGCATCGTGAGCTGGGAGACGTCTTCCCCGGGGAAGCGGAGCTGGTACATCTTCCGCACAACGGCCAGGTGCTTGCGCGTGTTGCTCACGAGTTCCGCCTGCTTCTGCAGCAGCTTTGTCCGGGCCGTCAGGGCGCGGCCATGGGCGTAGTAGCGCACGCCGTGCTCCCCCACCCAGACCGCGCCCACGCCCGCATCCCCCATGAGTTCCATGGCCCGATGGGTGACGCGCGTGCCCGGCCCCAGCAGCAGCACCGAGATCGCCGCCGCAGGGATCTGCACAATCCCCCGCTCATCCGTGACGGTGATGGCGCCGTCCTGCCGCCCCAGCGTGCAGTGCTCGAGGTAGAGGAAGGTCATCCGGTCCTTGATCTGCGGCAGGGCCTGCAGGTCCGGCCGCACCATTCCGGGCAGCTCCGTCATCGCCCGTCCCTCCGCGGCAGGACGGTCAGAAGGCCCTGCCCATACGCCTTGCCCCGGCCGATTCCCCTTGTGAGCGTCTGCCGGAAGAGGTCCGCGTCCGTCACCTGCAAAACGCCCTCATACGTCGCCGAGAGCAGGGAAACCCGATTCTTGTCGTCCTTGGAAAAGTGCAGCCAGCCGGACGCCGTGACCGTGAAGGCCGCCGGATCGAGGGCGAACCCGTGCTTCTCTGCCCGGTCGAGCAGCCACTTGCTCTGGTGTTCCACCGTGATGTGCGGCTGGACCTTTCCCCGTTTCTCCTGCCCAGACTCCATGCGGCTCTTTGTCGGGTTGGCCGTCAGCCGGAATTGCCATATGCTCCCCGGCGCGATCCGCTGCAGGAGCGGCGCGTAGTCCCGCGTCTCGGCCCTGCCCTCTTCCGGGCCGAACTGCGCGGCGAGGCCCGCGAGGTTCGGCTCCTCCTCGCTCAGGAGCAGCAGGTACAGCTTGCCCTTCAGGCGGTCCAGCCGCCACAGCCGGCGCTGTCTCTCGCCCGGAAACGCCTGTTCAATCGCGCCGTGCAGCTTCTGCGGCTCGAGGAGCGCCCGCATGGTGTTGATCTTTCCCTCATCCAGTTCCACCCTGGACAGATACACGTCAATCCCCTCCCTTCTCCAGCGCCGCAAATGGATCGTGATCGGTCGTTTCTCTTCTCGGATCGGGGGCAGGCAGCCGGACCCCCTCTTCCCACGCGGGGCGATAGCCGTACTGCCGGTGAATCGGGCTGAAGGAGAGCGGCGCGTCCCGCCGCGGCAGCGCGGCCGGCTGCTGCGGCCCCGCGTCGTAGACCAGGCGCGCGCGCGGCGGCTCGTCCGCCCGCCGGCGGGGCGGCGTCAGGCTCGGCTCCTCCCGCATCGCCTGCAGGAGGTCCTTCTGCCGGATGCCCAGGCACAGAGGGAGCGTCGGCGGGCAGGACCGGCGCCCCAGGAAGAGCGGGAACGCGGGATGGGTCAGCGCGGTCTGCAGCTCCTGCAGAAACGCCTCCTCCTCATCCTCCAGCCCCACCAGGAACACCGCGTCCGAAAGATAAAACCGCCGGGAGACATACGGCGCGCCGGGCGCCTTTCCCGCCTTGCGCGCGCGCCGGACTTCCTCCGGGGAGGGGCTCCCCGCGGTGTGGAAATCCACCAGCAGCTCCCCTTCCCGGTCCACGCGGACCGCAAAGCGCAGCGCGTTGAGCCGCTGCACGGCCTGGTCCTCGTCCCGCCTGTACCCCAGGGCCGCGGCCAGCAGCCCGAGGACGCCGCTCTTGGTCGGCTCGCGGTTCGTCTTGCGCACTTCAAACTTGGAGTCTGCGCCCCAGGACTGGAGCGGCGCCGCCAGGCGCAGCAGGAGCGTTGCCATCACTCCACCCCATTTCCGAGCCGCCGCTGAAGTTCCCCTTCCAAGTCGTTCAGCGCCGCCTGCAGGGGCCGGGCGGGCGCGAGCGCTTCCCATCCGCTGCCGATGGTCAGGGCCCAATCGGGCGCCTGCGCAAAGCTCTCGTAGAGGTCCTGGGCGCAGCGCACCAGCCGCGCTTTGGAGGGCCCCACAAAGCCCTCGGGAGAGGCCGGGACCGCCTTCTCAAACGCGCCGCACAGATTGACCGGCTGGTCGGAGCGCAGGGCGATGTAGACCGCGTCCGGAAGGGTGCGGTTGGCAAACGGGTTTTGCTTGCCCGCGGGCATCGAGCGGATGAACCCCTCGGCAAAGGCGCGGACCACGCCGGGCGTCTCCGCCTTGCCCAGGTGCTCCGCCACCTCCCGCACGTTGACGTTGGCATAGCGGTACAGCGTGGAGGAGTTGTACTCCACGGTGCCCAGGTGACCGGCGCCCGCGTTGTCCTCCGGCGCGCAGTCGTCCACGGCGGCAAAGTAGTCGAATTCGTTCTGCACGGCGTGGGTGGAGATGCTGTGCGCGACCTGGACCGCCGCGTCGTAGTTCAGGGAGGGATCGCTGGCCACCATGCGGCCGAAGAGCACCATGTCCACCGACGGCGCGGCCTTGATCGCTTCCTTGTAGGCCGCCTTGTCGTTGCTGCCCTCCACGGCCAGCTTGGCCAGCGCGCGGGCCTGCTCCCGGCTCATGAAAAAGAGCGCGTCCGTGCCCTTTTCCTCCGTGACCTTCTTCAGCCCCGCCTTCTCCAGGGCGGCGGTCGCGAGCTTTACGGCGTCCTTGTCCGGGGCCAGGTCGGCGATCTGCCCGGCCACGAGGGCGACGATCTTCTTCGTGCGGCTTCCGATCTGTTCAGAGCGCAGGAGGCCTTCGCGGAACAGATCGCGCACCGCGCGCTTCCACGCCTGGGAGGAGACGCGCGCGCGCGTCGTGCCGCCGTAGACGGCGGTCTTGGGGGTTCCGGTGTCGTCGCGGTTGACGCAGCTGGGCGGAACGGTCTGCAAAATGTGGATGTCCAGATAGAAACGCGAGTCGCTCATCTCAATTCTCCTTTTCTTGCGCATTGCGGTCGGGTTCTTTTGCATTTTCTTCGGGCTGCGTAAAGTAGAAGTTCTCCCCCCAGTGCAGGCGGACATGCGCGGCGCTTTCCGGGCTCTGCAGGAGGTAGAGGTCCACCGCCAGCTGCGCATAGTCCAGGGGGATTCCCTTCGCGCGCAGCAGCTGCACGATGCCGCGCAGGTAATGGACGCGCTCGGGCATGCCGTTCGCCGTGGCCAGCGCGTTGAACCGGCGCAGGACGCTGCTGTCCTCCGGCGCCTCCCCGGGGTCCAGCAGCTTCCGGATCGCGCGGCCGAGCGATTCGCCCTTCTTGTGCATATTCCCGTCCTCTTCCCGGGTCGAGCGCCCCTGCTGGTGCAGCGCGTACAGCGTCAGCGCCAGGTAGACCGCCCATTCCTCCCTCGAGGGCGGGCCGCCCCGGCTCTCCCATTCCCCGGGCTGGCCTTCCAGAAAAAATCCCCACAGCTCCGGCAGGTCCCCCGGCGCGCGGCCCACGCCCCGGCGCAGCTTGGCCAGCATGGCCTTCTGCGGGTGCTCCGCCGTCTGCGCAAGGGCGTCCAGGCGCTCGGAGACGTACTCTTGAATATCCTGAATCCTGTCTTCCGCCATCGAATTCCCTCCTCACTGCTTCTCTTTATATTCGGTGCGGATGCGGTACTGAAAGTAGGAAAACGACTTGGGCGAAGCGGAGTAGAACGACTTTGCCTCCTCCTTTTTTCCGCCCCGCTCCGCGGCCACGGTGACCTTGCGCCCCACAAAGGCCGCGTCGCCCGCGCGGTCCACCAGGCGCTGGCCCAGGGTGCGGGCGATCTTCTGCGCCTGGCTGCGCCAGGATGCGATGTGCTCCTGCGTCTTTTCCCTGCCCCACTCCGGCTCGATCTCGTACAGCCATTGCCGGAACGGCTGGTCGATCTGAAAGTAGAACTGCTCCCGCGCCCGCTGGGCCTTGGCGGCGGCCGTCTTGGCGGCGGGCGTTGGCTTGTCGCCGGAGGCGAGGGAGAGGTCGTAGGCCAGGCTGCCGACCGCCTGGGCGAGCTGCTCGCAGTGGGCGATTTCCTCCGTGATCCACGCGCGCCACGACCGGCCCAGCTCCTCCAGTAGCGATGCGTGGAAGGAGAGCCCATCCTGGAACGCATCCGTGACGAAGAAGTCCTTGTCCCCGTACTCCACCCCCACGATGCGGAAGTGGAGCATCCGCTTTCCGAGGCTCTCGTCCTCTTCCTGCAGCTTCCCCAGCCAGCTCACAATGCCTGGGACCTGGACCTCCTTCTGCTTCACAAAGACGCTGGGGAACTCCCGCCAGAACTGCTTGGCCGGGTCGTGGCGCTTGGGGAGGAACGCCGCCGGCGCGTTCTTGGTCTCGGCCCGCCTGCGCCACACCGTCATCTGCTCGAAAAACGCGTTCTCCCGGCCGAAGAAGTCGCCGCCGAGCAGGGAATACCCCGTCACCCTGTCCCCGGACCGGTGCAAGAGCAGCCGACGGGATTGCAGCGTGAGCAGTTCCGCCTGGTTGTCCGGGGGCGCGATCTCCGTCCGCTCCCGGCTGCGGGGCGCGTCCAGCTCCCAGCAGGGGCGCGGCTCGCCCCAGGGGCGGCCGTCCTCCCGCGCCAGGACCAGGTTCAGCAGCAGGGTCTCGAAGAGATTCGCCCCGGTCGCGTAGATCAGGCCGATCTTCCCCAGCCATCCGGCGCCCGGCGAGGGCAGGTTCTTGCCCTTCGGCTTTGCGGAGGTGTCGTCATAGCCGTTGACGTACAGCAGCCACCGGGCCGCCTGCGCATAGCGCAGCTCCGCCTTCCCCGCGCCGGCGTAGGCGGAAAAGAGGCGCAGCTTGTTCCCGCTCTCCGCGATCTCGCCGTTCAGCTTGGCCGCCGCGTACTCCGTCCCGATGCCCGCCTCCGGCACCTGGTAGAACGGCCGCTCCGGGTGAAAGAGCCAGAATCGGTCGTGCCAGCGCGCAAGATAGTCGCGCACCGGCGCCTCCGGAATGCGCCCGAGGCTCCACAGCTCCTCCCAGCGCTCGACCGCCGCGTCCGCGTCGTCCTCGTCCCACAGCGGCGCGCTCTCCCCCGCCGCGTCCACGCGGCAGAACACGCTCTGCAGCACCGCCAGCAGCAGGCGCAGCATCGCCGCATCCTGCGTGGGCATCTCCCCGGCCAGGTCCGTGAATTCCTGCGCGCGCAGCAGGGCGTCCGCGAGGGAGACCTCCTGCACCCTGCAGGCCGCGTCCCGCACGCGGATCCAAGGTTCGTCCAAAAGGTTAAACTCGACCTGGTTCATTCGTCTCCTCCTCTTTGGTAGACAAGCCCTTCCTCCCGATCGTACCGAAGGTGCGCGCCTGCAAGGTCGGCCTCCAGCGACGCATTCAGGAGCAGCACCAGCTCGCCCTTCAGCAGCGGCGCGCGCTGCCACTCCGCCAGGCGCTCGCGGTTGTCCTCCTCCAACTCCCGGATTGCGCGGTCCAGGTTCCATCTCTTGCTGAAATACCCCGGCAGGCGCAGCTGCTGGCGGGCGATGCGCCGGCTCTCCTCCCAGGAGGGCGGCCGGTCCGTGGCCACCTGCGCGCCGCCCTCCTGCCAGGGCAGGAAGCGCACGCTGCCGTCCTCGCCGAACATCATCACGAGCACGTCCAGGGCGGGATCCCCGTCGCGCACGGCGGCCCGGGCCGCCGCGTCCGACAGCGCCGCGCTGGTGGTCAGCCAGTTGTGGTAGTCCCGCTCCCTCTTCCAGGGTTTGGAGACCGCGTAATTCTCGGCGCCCTTTTTTCGCTTGTCCTGCGCGATCTCGTAGGCCTCCCGCGCCGCCTCCTGCGCGGCGCCCTCCGGCAGGCAGTCGCCCTCCGCCCAGCCATAGACGTCCTGCACGAGCCTGGGGATGTCCGCCGGCAGGAGGATCTGCTCCGGAAGCAGCTCCCGCGTGCGCCAGAGCAGCCACTCCCCGTAGATCGCGAGGCTTCCCGGGTCGTACGCGCCGTCCTCCTCGTCCAGCACCGCGCAGACGGCCGTTTCCAGGCCCGCGGGCCGGTCCTGGCGCAGGTGGCGCTGCAGGCGGCCGATGCGCTGCAGGAGCAGGTCCATGGGGCAAAGGTCGGTCACCAGGAGGTCGAAGTCGATGTCCAGGGACTGCTCCAGGACCTGCGTGCCCACGAGGATTCGCCGGTCGCGCTGTGCCGCCGTGGAATTCTTGCCCAGGTTTCTGCGCAGCTCCGCCTCCTTTTCCGCGCGATCCGGCATCAGGAACTGCGCATGGATCAGCTGGACCTGGAACCCCGGCATCGTCCTGCGCAGGAACGCGGCGACCCGCTGCGCCTTCCGGACCGTGTTGACGATCACGCCCGCGCAGCCGCCGCCCTGCAGCTTCTCCTGCAAGAGCTTCGGGAGCCCGCTCTCGTTTACGCGCAGGAAGGCGACGCGCCGTTCCCGCTCGCCCTGGGGGATGGTCTTCTGAAACACCTGGTCGCCGTCCGTCCACGTCAGCAGCGGATAGCCCCGGCTCCGGCTCCACGCGCCCGACTGCGCGCGCTTTCCCAGGTAGGCCCGGATCAGCTGCTCCCGCCGCCGGGCCGGGAGCGTGGCCGAAAGGAGGATCACCGGCACGCGGTAGCGGCCCAGCCACTCCAGCGCGCGGTCGAGATAGCCGTTCATGTACGCGTCGTAGGCGTGGCACTCGTCCACGATCACGACCTTTCCCGCGAGCCCCAGGTGCCGGAGCATGACGTGCTTCTGCCGCAGCGCGGCCATCAGCAGCTGGTCCACCGTCCCCACGACGAAGTCGGCCAGGAGCGCCTGCTTGCTGCCCTGGAACCAGCGGTGCACCCAGAGCCCCTCCTCCGGGTCCTCCTCCTGCGTGATCGCCCGCCCGGCAAGGAACTGGGCATACGCCTCGTTGAGCGACGCCGCGCCGTGCGCCAGGCGGATGGAGTGGGCCATGTCCTGGGATTGGGCGCTTCCCCACGCCAGCAGGCGGTCGAACAGGCCGTTGGCCGTGGCCTGCGTGGGCAGGCCGAAGAAGAGGCCCCCGGCCTGGAAGCGCTCCGCGAGGATCTCCGCGGCCGCGAGCGCCGCCTCGGTCTTTCCCACGCCCATCTGCGCCTCCAGAATCCAGATCCCCGCCGCCGAGACCTCGCGGGCGCAGTCGATCACCGCGCGCTGGACGGCGTTGGGCGCAAACCCGAACCGCGCCCGGAAGACCGAGTCCTCCATCCCCGCGCAGGCGCTCTCCCAGGGGGATGTGAGCCCGAGCGCCCGCCACGCCCGGTCCACGCGCTCCGGATACGCATCCTCCTCGCCAAGGTCGGACTCCGGGATCAGGGGAAAGAAGGCCACGTTGCTCGCGATCCAGTCCGCCATGATCAGCAGCCCCGTCAGCAGCACCTCCTGCGGCGCCGTCAGGGTCTGGAGCTCCGCCGCAGAGGCCAGGCCGCTCTCCGCCAAGGCCCTCGCATGGAATTCCTCCCAGACGCCCTGCCACTGCGCCTTCTGCCCTTCCCCATAATAATTCCATCTGTAGATTTCCAGCTGGTCCTCGATTTTGTCACCGATCGTGGATTCCTGGGGCTTTCCATGATGCGCGCCCGCGACGGCGGCCACGCCCTCCCGGCATCCGAGCGCGAGCAGGATCGCCTCGCTGGCCCGCGCATGGGGGGATTTGCCCGCATGGAGGAAGGACTCCGTCAGGGGCAGCGCCGCGCACAGCCGCTCCCGCGCCTCGGGCAGGCCGCGCAAGATGTGCGCTTGGAATGCCAAAATCGATTTGCCAACGTCATGAATCACACCTAAATAGCGCGCAACTTGTACAAGTTCCTCCTCCGAGAGGTCGATCTCCTCGCGCACGCTCTGCGGGATCCAGTTCTGGACGAGGCGCTGGAACACGCCGGCCGTGTCCAGCGCGTGCATCCAGAGCGGGAGCCAATACCCGCTCTGCTCCGGGTCCGACTTTCCCGCCATCTTCCGCGCGAGGGGGCTCCAACCTGTCTGTTGTCGTTCCATGTTCCATCCGCCTTTCGATGTTTTATCCGCCAAACCTTTTGCCAAGACTTTGGAGAATTTTGGCCAGGAGGGCAATCCATTTCCGCCTTCTCCCTTCGGAGGCAGGCGGAGCCCCGCGCGTCACGCACCAGACCGTCGAACGCGTATAGGTAACCTTTTCGCGCATGAGGAACAAAGTCATTTTCCGTTTAGGCATACATTGATTCGAGCCCTTTATTCTTACATTCAAATTCTTTTTAGAGTAACACGCCTGTTCTGAAAAATAAAGCCCTTTTTTGAAAAGTTTTTAGGGCATCTTTCCCGCTCTCCCACCCCTCTCCGGCCAGGCCCTTGGCACAGGCGATCTCCCGCGCATTGCCTTCCAGGTCGTTGGGCGCCTCCAGGTAAAAGGGCAGGCCGCGCGGGGCCGGGTGGTTCACCACGCGGGTGAGCGCCTCGAGCCCAATCGTTCCGGAGGCAGGCAGAGCCCCGCGCGTCACGCGCCAGACCGTCGAGCGCGTATAGGTAACCTTTTCGCGCATGAGGGAAAATCGATTTTTTGTATTTTAATATCCCGTTTCGTTCCATGTTTATAAATTCATAAACACATGATAAGGCATCTCCGCTATATTGTCAATATGTTTTCGAAAAAATGGTTAATTTTTTCTTCCCCTCCCCGGCCAGGCTCTTGACGCAGGCGATCTCCCGCGCATAGCCGTCCAGGTCGTTGGGCGTCTCCAGGTAAAAGGGCAGGCCGCGCAGGGCCGGGTGGTTCACCACGCGGGCGAGCGCCTCGAGCCCGATCGTTCCGAGGCCGAGCTTCTCGTGCCGGTCCTTGCGGCTGCCCAGGGGGTTCTTGCTGTCGTTGAGGTGCACGGCCCGCAGGCGTTCCAGGCCCACGACGCGGTCGAACTCCTCCAGCACGCCGTCCAGGTCGCCGCAGATGTCGTACCCCGCGTCATGGACATGGCAGGTGTCCAGGCAGACGCCGAGCTTTTCCGGCAGGCGCACGCGGTCGAGGATGGCGCGCAGCTCCGCGAAGCTGCCGCCGACCTCCGATCCCTTGCCCGCCATGGTCTCCAGGAGCACGGTGGTGGACTGTTCGGGCTGCAGGATCGCGTTCAGGTGCTCGGCGATGCGCTCGACGCCCACCTCCACGCCCTGGCGCACGTGGCTGCCCGGATGGAAGTTGTAGAAGCTGCCGGGGATGTGCTCAAGCCGGGCGAGGTCGTCGGCCATGGTCTCGCGGGCAAAGGTGCGCAGCCCCTCGTCCGCGGCGCAGGCGTTGAGCGTGTAGGGCGCGTGGGCGAGGATCGGGAGCAGGTCTCGCTCCTGCGCAAAGGCGCGGAAGGCCGCGATGTCCGCCTCGTCCAGGGGCTTGGCCCTGCCGCCGCGCGGGTTGCGCGTGAAGAATTGGAAGGTGTTGGCGCCGATGCGCACAGCTTCCCGGCCCATGGCCAGGTATCCCTTTGCGCTGGACAGATGGCAGCCGATTTTCAGCATATTCTCTCTCCTTTTCTCCCGGCGCACTTTCCCGGCGCCGGGTCCTTTTCCGTATCCCACAAGCGCGCGCCGGGAAAAAAACGCGCCAGGCGAAGTGCCCAGCGCGTTTTCACGTCGAGAAGTTCGGCGTCTGCGTTCCCTACGCCTCGCCCTCGGTCTCCGGCTCGCGGATGCGGCCGACGATCACGATGGCCACGATGTAGAGCGCGATCATGAAGGCGAAGGGCAGCCGGCGGTCGATGCTCGAGAGCCAGCCGGTCAGGTACCCAAAGGGCGCGGAGAAGGCGATGGTCGAGGCCATGATCAGCGCGTTGATGCGCGCGCGCTCCTGCGGGTCGATGTTGAGCTGGATCAGGGCCTCCTTGCGCGGGTTGACGAGCGCGCCCGCCACCGCGATCATCAGCACGTAGATCAGGACGCAGCCCAGGTTCCCCAGGGGCGTCAGGATCAGCAGCAGCGCCGCGCCGGCCTGCAGGCCGAGGCCCGCCCACATGGGCAGGCGGAAGCGCACACCACTGAGCCTGTGCTGCACGCCCACCAGGAACACGAGCGTCACCGCCGCGTTGACGATCGGGAACACCGCGAGGAACTCGTCGGAGATTCCCAGCCGCTGCGTGACGTAGAGGCTGAAGCAGTTCGTGCTGACGATGTTGGCAATGTAGAGAATGACCGATACGGCGACCGCCTTCATGACGCCGCCGTTGCGCAGCACCTGGGGAATCAGGTGCTTGTACTCCGCAAGCATGTGCGCCACGGAGACGTTCTTCGTCTCCGCGCGGCGGATCTTGCCCTGGCGCGTCTCCTGACAGAAGCGGAAGGTGATCAGGGACTTTGCCACCATGGTCAGGGAGAAGATCGTGTAGAGCACGCGCAGGACGGGCACCACGGAATTTGCGTTGATGAACAGCCCGCTCAGCGGCGCGAAGAAGACGGCGATCAGCCCGCCGATGCTCACCCAGGCGTACAGGTTGACCAGGTCCCGCTTGTCCGCATCCTCGATCAATAGACAGTACCAGGCCGTCTGGTTGATCTGCTCAAAGCTGTTGAGTATGGCCGCCAGCAGGAACAGCCAGAAGTTCTGCGAGACCGCCCAGATCAGGCAGGCCACGGCCCAGCCGAAGAAGTCGCCCATCATGGTGGTGTACTTTCGGCCCATCTTGTCGGTGAGGATTCCGCCGAAGAAGGAGCAGAGCACCTGCACGACCATGGCGATGGAGGTGATCAGGCCGATCTGCACGTCGGTGATGCCCTGCGTGTACATGTAGAGCGTGGCAAAGGGCGCGATCAGGTTGTACGGAATGCCCCACAGGGGCTCGATGAGCACCAGCGTGCGCGGGTTGCCCTTGTTGCGGACGAGCACGTCCACCAGGGGGTGCTCCCGGATGCGTTTGGTCATGGACTGCAAACTCATGTCTTTCTCATCCTCATTTCTCTCCGATCGACATGCGGCGCATTCCGCTCCAGTCCCCCCCGCGCCGCGTGTCCCCAATTGTCTATTGTACAGACAAAACAGCGCCTGTCAATGGGGAGCGCGGCAACTTTCTCCTCGGTTTTGCCTGGGCCGTTTTTCCGGCTAGGGTTCCCCGCGCTCCGCGCGCAGCGGCAGCAGGAGCGACGCGCGGGTGTAGGCCCCGCGCCGGCTCTCCAGGTGCAGGCCGTAGGGCTCGCCGCAGTGGAGCCGCACCTTGCGGTGCACGCAGAGCAAGCCGAGTCCCTCCTCCGGGTCCTCCGCGTCCACCGGCCGGTTGAAGGCCTCGTTCCAGGCGCGCACGGCCTCCGGCTCCATGCCCAGGCCGTTGTCCCACACGTGCAGCAGAAACGCGCCGTCCCCCGGGAAGTGCGCCGCACAGATGCGCAGCTCCCCGCCGCTCTCCCGGCACTCCAGGCCGTGCAGGATCGCGTTTTCCACCAGGGGCTGCAGGATCATCTTGGGCACGGACGCCTCCCCGAGCGCCTCGGGCACCTCGAAGCGCACGCAGAACCGCCCGTCCATGCGCGCGTTCATGATCTCGAGGTACCGGCGCACGATGTCCAGCTCGTCCCGCAGGCGGGCGGAGACCCCGCCCTTGATGCTGTAGCGGTACAGGGCCGCCATGTCCGCGGCGATGTCCGCGATCTCCTGCACGTCCCGGCTCAGGGCGATGCCCCGGATGCAGGCGAGCGTGTTGTAGAGGAAGTGCGGGTTGATCTGGTTCTGCAGGAGGGCGAGCTGCAGCCGGCCCACGGAGAGCTGCGCGCGCAGCACGTGCGTCTCCTGCTCGGCCTGCGCCCGCTGCGAGGCGCGCAGCCGGGACAGGAGCACGTTCACGGACTGCGCAATGGTGGCCAGCTCGTTCCCGCAGCGCACGCGCAGGTCCTGCGCCTGCAGGGGCTGCTCGGCCATGCGCAGCAGCTCCGCGTTGATGCGGGTGATGGGCGCGGTGAAGTTGCGGTGCACGATCCACGAGAGCAGGAACAGCACCGCCAGCGACAGCCCGAGCGACAGGCCGAACATCGCCAGGTACGGCGCCTCCTGCCCGGCGCGGTAGGAGCGCTGCACCAGCGTCCAGCTCGGCGCCGCAAGCTCGTAGGCGTTGTAGGCGAGCTCCCCTTCCGCCGCGGCCGCGCCGACCGTCAAAACGCTCTGCCCCCCGCCGCGCAGCTCGATGGTCATGCCCTCCAGCAGCGCCGCGCGCAGCACGCGCTCCAGGGCCCCTTTGTCGCAGAAGGCCAGGCAGGTCCCCAGGTATTCGCCCAGGTCCGCGCCCGGCCCCTGCTCCACGGAGAAGATCGGGATCGCGTAGGTGAAGACCGCGCGCTGGTCGCCGTAGGCGTTCGTCAGGCTGCCGTCAAAGGCGCCCGCCTTGGGCAGGTCCTGCCCGAGCGCCGCGCGGATGGCCTGCACGTAGCGGTACTGCTCCTCCAGGCCAAAGCTGAAATACGTCCCCTCCGGCGGGAGGATCGCGATGCCGACGATGTCCTGGTTGATGTCCATCAGGGAATAGGCGTAGCTCTGCGCGGCGGCGTGGCGGCCGAGCATCTCCGCGCTGCGCGGCTCGGCGCGCAGCAGGTCCTGCACCGCGTCGCTGTAGGCGTAGTTCTGCACGGAGGCGGCGATGTCCGCGAGCTTGCGCTCCACGCCCTGCGCCGCCTGGGAGAGGGCGTTTTTCAGGTAGATCTCCTGCTTCTCCTCCGCAAGGGCCTGCACGCGCTGAAAGGAGAGCACGAACATGCACAGCAGCAGGAGCAGCGCGCACAGCTCGATGGCGTAGAGCTGGAACTTGATGCGGTTCATGGCCGCCTCCCTCCCGCCCGCGCCGCCGCGCGGTACCGGCTGGGCGAGACGCCGTAGCTCGCCGTGAAGACGCGGCTGAAGTACGGCAGGTCCGCATAGCCCACGCGCGCGGCGATCTGCGTCAGCGGCAGGGCCGTGTGCTCCAGCAGGTCGCAGGCCTGCTCGAGCCGTCGGCGGCGGACGTAGTGCGTGAACGTCTCGCCCGTCACGGTCTTAAACAGCTCCCCGCAGTAGCTTACGTTGATGAAAAAGCGCTGCGCCAGCTCCCCGAGGACGAGCGGCTCGTTGATGTGCGCGTTGACGTGCCGCAGCAGCGCGGCGAACTGCTCGCTGCTGCACGCGATCTCCGGCGCGTCCTGCGCGGGCGCGGCCGGCCGGCTGCGCAAAAACTCCCGCAGGCGCTCCAGCAGCGCCCGCGCCTCCGGCAGGTCCATGGGCTTTAGGCAGTAGTCCACCGCGCCCAGGCGCAGGGCCGTCGCCGCGTAGGAAAACTCCGCATACCCGCTCAGGATCACAAAGGCCGTCTCCGGCGCGCGCTGCTGGATCATGCGGATGAGGTCCAGGCCGGAGACCTGCGGCATGCGCACGTCCACAAAGACCGCGTCCGGCCGCAGCGCGATCACCTCGTCCAGGGCGGCAAAGGGATTCGTCTGCGCCCCGGCGACGGAAAACCCGTACTCCGCAAAGGGGCAGGTGTGCTGCACGTCGTAGAGCGCCCACTTCTCGTCGTCAATCAGGTAGACGGTGTACATCGCCCATCCTCCCATCCCCGGCGGTTTTTCTCCTCCCTTCATTGAATCACATTTTGTAAAGTCTGTAAATAGATCATTTACAGAAATGACTTGTGTTTTTTACACGATCGGCGGCGCAGCGGCGGAGCTTTCGCGAACGCTCCGCGCAAGATGCCGAATCTCCGGTCTTTTTGGGGCCAGAAAGGCCCGGCGATGGAAAAGAGACGGGATTTGTACAAGAAAATCCGGGTTTTGTGAATTGTAAACTTTTTATTTCTTCGTTACGATAAAGTTAACATTCAGGAGGTGAACTTCATGAGCAGTTCTTCGCTTTCGCGGCGGGGGCCGTCCCACGGTCGGGGGCCGTCCCACGGCACGGTGCCCGGGACGCGGCCCAAGCGGTCGATCTGGCAGCAGATCTGGATCAAGCGCTGGTGCTATCTGATCATCCTGCCGGGCATGGCCTATTTTCTCCTCTTCAAGTACGTGCCGATGTATGGCATCCAGCTCGCCTTCAAGGAGTTCAACATTGCGGAGGGCATCTCCGCCTCGCCCTGGGTGGGCTGGGCGAACTTCGAGCTGCTCTTTCGCGACCGGGAGTTCTTCCTGGCGCTGAAGAACACGCTGATCATCTCCTACATGCAGCTTTTGCTGTTCTTCCCGTTCCCGATCGTGCTGTCAATCCTCATCAACGAGGTCAAGCCCATGCGCTACAAGCGCTCGGTGCAGACGATCCTGACCTTTCCGCACTTCCTGTCCTGGGTGATCGTTGCGGGCATCATGATGAACATCCTGGCCAACAACGGCGCGGTGAACAACCTGCTGGCAACCATGGGCCTGGAAAAGTACAACTTCCTGACGGACAAGGGGCTGTTCCGCTACATCCTGGTCTTCACCCTCTCCTGGAAGGAGGCGGGGTGGAGCTGCATCCTCTACATCGCGGCGATCACGGGCATCGACCCCTCGCTCTACGAGGCGGCGACCATCGACGGGGCGAACCGTTGGCACAAGATCCTGCACATCACCTGGCCGGGGATTCTGCCGGTGGTGCTCATCACGCTGATCCTGCGCGTGGGCAGCATGATGGACGCGGGCTTTGACCAGGTGATGAACCTGTACAACAACACGGTTCTGGACGTTGCGGACATCCTGGACACCTACATCTACCGCATCACGTTCCAGCGGATGCCGAACTACGGCTTCTCCACGGCGGTAGGCCTGTTCAAGGGCCTGACGAACTGCATCCTGCTGCTGAGCGTCAACGCCGTTTGCAAGAAGATCAACGGAACCACCATCATGTGAGGAGGGAACATCATGACCAGCAAAGCGCTGCAGGCTCCCAAGCGCCGGAGCCGCCTCAACCGCCTCAACGGCGTGGACTATGCGATCATGGCCTTTCTCGCGCTGTTCGCGCTGATCATCCTCTACCCGTTCTACAACTCGATCTGCGTGTCCCTGGTGTCCCAGGCGGACTACATCAAGACGCGGTTCATGCTCTATCCGAAGAACATCACGCTCGAGTCCTACTTCATCGTCTTTGAAAACGGGTCCATCTTCGACGGCATGAAGGTGACGATCTTCATCACGCTGGTGGGCGTCGTGTACAACATGCTGCTGACGGTGTCGCTGGCCTACGGCTTCTCCAAGCAGTTTCCCGGGCGGAAGTTCTTCCTCTCGATGATCGTCTTCACGATGTACTTCTCCGGCGGGCTGATCCCGTTCTACCTGCTCATCAAGGACCTGAACCTGATCGACAACGTCTTTTCGATGATCCTGCCCACGGGCGTGTCGATCATGTACATGACGGTCATCCGCCAGAACTTCGAGTCGCTGCCGGCGGAGCTGGAGGAGAGCGCGCGCATGGACGGCGCGAACGACCTTACGATCCTGTTCAAGATCCTGCTGCCGCTCTCGGTGCCGATCCTGGTGACATTCGCGCTCTACTACGGCGTGGAGCGGTGGAACGAGTGGTACAACGGCATGCTCTTCATCCGCAGCTTTGAGAAGCGGCCCCTGCAGCTCGTGCTGCGCGGCATCATCCAGACCACGGGCCAGGCGATGATGACCAGCGACCTGCAGCAGTACAACATCACCCCCTTTTCCGAGGGCATCAAGATGGCGTGCATCGTGGTGACGGCCACGCCCATCATCCTGGTCTACCCGTTCATTCAAAAGTATTTTGTTTCGGGGCTCACGGTCGGCGCCGTCAAGGGCTGAGGCCGCGCTCCCCCGATTCCCCATGCTGCATTCCAAAACAAAGGAGGAGAACCCATGAAAACCCGCCTGTTCGCCCTGGCTCTGGTCCTGATCCTGGCCCTTGGCTGCGTCGCCTGCTCCGCGCCGACGCAAGCGCCCGAGGACGCCGCGGACCCCGCCGCGCAGAGCCCGGAAGCGCCTGCCGCCGAAACCGACAGCGCGTTTGCCGAGCACGTCACCTTCACCATGAACACCACCTCCGACCCGCCCGCCGAGGACGACGCCCTGTGGAACTATTACACGGACAAGTTCAACTTCACCGTGGACTGGGTGCCCCTGCAGTACGCCGAGCGCTTTGACAAGCTGCGCATCTGGATCGCGACGGACGACCTGCCGGACGTGGTCTGGATCGGCCTGAACGACGTGATCTACTCCGAGTACATCACCTGGATGAACTCCGGCATGTTCGCCGAGGTGCCGAGCCTGGACGCCTATCCGAACATCCAGGCCATGTACGACCAGGAGGCCATGCTCGGCGACGAGCTGTGCACCTTTGACGGCAAGCTCATGTCCCTGCCCGCCATGCGCGACTCCGCCTCCTACGACTTCATGATCAACATGGGCATCGGCTACCGCGCGGACTGGGCGGAGAAGCTCGGCATGCGCAACGAGGGCGACGTCTACACCTGGGACGAGTTCATGAACCTGCTGCAGGCCTTCATCGAGCAGGACCCCGGCGGAAACGGCGCGGGCAACACCTACGGCCTGTGCACCCGCATGGGCTACTTCCCGGACATCCTGGGCATCTGGCAGACGAACCCCACGCCCTGGACCTTTGAGGAGCCCGGCTACATCGAGATGGACGGCCAGTACGTCTGGTACCCGTCCACGGACGCCTACATCGAGGGCCTGAAGATCGTCAAGGACCTCTACGATCGCGGCATCATCTGGCCGGACAACGTCATCGACTCCAGCGAGACGCTCTACCGCGAGCTGTACGTCGCCGGGCAGATGGGCGCCATGGCGCAGAACCTGTCCCTGGGCTTTGTCTCCCAGGTCCGCGACGACATGATCAAGGTCGACCCCTCCCTGGAGCGCGACAAGGTCTACGCCATCGCCAAGATCTCCAACCCCGGCACGGAGGACGAGTTCTACCAGCACGCGGTCGCCAGCTACTGGTCCTGCGTCGCCTTCTCCCTGAAGGCCACGGACGCGCAGAAGGACCGCTTCCTCGCCACACAGGACTGGAACCTCTCCCCGGAGGGGCTGAACCTGGGCCTGTACGGCCTGGAGGGCACGGACTTCACCGTGAATGACGACGGCTCCATCAACCTGCTCTGGGAAAAGGACGAGGCCGGCACCTACGTCGATCCCTATCCCTTCCGCGAGTACTACACGCGCCTTTCCGTCTACGACAACGCGGCCAACTTCACCAACGTCTCCAAGAACCCGCAGGACGTCGAGGACGTGCGCAGCGCCATGGATTGGAGCGTCGAGAACATCGGCGACAAGGTCAAGGTCCTGGACTACGTGCAGACCTACACCACCACGCCCAACAAGGACAAGCTGGGCACCTTCACCGCCCAGACCAAGGCCAAGGTCATCGACCTTCTGGCCAACTCCACGGGCGACACCATCGAGGCGGACTGGCGCGCCTGGATCGCGGAGATGATGCCGCAGGTGCAGCCCGTGCTGGACGACCTCAACGCCTACGAGTACATCCCCACCGACCCGGACGAGATGATGGAGTGGGTGCGCAACGGCGGCCTGGCCGAATCCCGCTGATCCCCTCTCCCCCCTTTGCCGCAAAACGCGCCGCCCCGGCCCGAGCAATTCTCGGACCGGGGCGGCGTGCCTTTTTTGGGGGCCGGGCGCTCACGTGCCCAGGCGGGTCTTGAAGTCCTCGTAACCGAAGGTGCGCAGCGGCTCCAGCGCCCCGCCCTCGCGCAGGGCGTAGATGGCGGGCAGGGGCATGCCGTTGAAGGTGTTGTTCTTGCAGGTGGTGTAGATGGCCATGTCTCCGAAGAGCAGCAGGTCCCCCTCCGCAAGGGGCGCGTCGAAGCCGTAGTCCCCGATCACGTCCCCGGCCAAGCACGTCGGCCCGGCCAGGCGGTAGACCTCACATCCCGGCCGAGGTTCGGCCCCCGCATCGTCAGCCGCCTCCGCGCCGTAGAGGGGCGGGCGGTAGGGCATCTCCAGCACGTCCGGCATGTGGCAGGCGGCGCTGGCGTCCAGGACGGCGATGCGCGTCTCTCCATTTTGCAGGACGTCCAGCACGCGGCTTGCGAGGTACCCCGCGTTGAGCGCGCAGGCCTCGCCCGGCTCGAGGTAGACCGTCACGCCCCACTCCGCCTGCGCGCGGCGGATGCAGCGCACGAGGCGCTCCAGGTCGTATCCCGGCCGGGTGATGTGGTGGCCGCCGCCAAAGTTCAGCCACTGCATCCGCGGCAGCACGTCGCCAAAGCGCGCGGCGACCGCCTCGAGCGTCTGCTCGAGCGCGTCGGAATCCTGCTCGCAGAGCGTGTGGAAGTGCAGGCCGTCCAGCAGGTTCAGCAGCTCCGGCGTCATCTGCGCGTCCCACTGGGCGCGCGTCGTGCCCAGGCGGCTGCCCGGGGCGCAGGGGTCGTAGATCTCGTGGGTTCCTTGCGTAGAGCACTCCGGGTTCAGGCGCAGGCCCAGGCTCTTGCCCGCGCGCCTGGCCGCGGGGCCGAACTTGGCGAGCTGGCGCGGGGAGTTGAAGACGATGTGGTCCGCGTACCGCAAAATATCCGCAAACTCCTCCTCGCGGTAGGCCGCGCAGAAGACGTGCACTTCCTTGCCCGGCATCTCCTCCGCCCCAAGGCGCGCCTCGAACAGGCCGCTGGCCTCCGTGCCGGCAAGGTACGGCGCAAGGACCGGGTAGAGGTTGAAGTTGGAGAACGCCTTCTGCGCCAGGAGCACGCGACAGCCCGTGCGCTTAGCGAGGTCCCGCAGGATCTCGCCGTTTTTTCGCAGGGCGGCCTCGTCCAGCACATAGCAGGGCGTGGGCAGGGCGGAGAACAGCGCCCGCGGATCTCTCCCGGCAAGGCCCGCAAAGGGCGGGCGCGCGTCGGGCCGCATCAGTCCACCAGCGCCGGCGCGCGGGACTCGCTCTTTGGCAGGCCGTAGCGGTCCAGCGCCTCCAGGAAGGGATCGGGGTCGAGCTCCTCGACGGTGTAGACGCCGGGCCTGCGCCAGGTCCCCTGCAGGAGCAGCAGCGCGGCGCACATGGCGGGCACGCCCGTGGTGTAGCTGATGGCCTGGCTGCCGACCTCGCGGTAGCAGGCCTGGTGGTCGCAGACGTTGTAGATGTAGTAGGTCTTGTCCTTGCCGTCCTTCTTGCCGGTGAAGATGCAGCCGATGTTGGTCTTGCCCTTCGTGCGCGGGCCGAGGCTGGCCGGGTCGGGCAGCAGGGCCTTGAGGAACTGGATGGGCACGATCTTGTGGCCCTCGAACTCCACGGGCTCGGTGGAGAGCATCCCCACGTTCTCCAGGCACTTCATGTGGGTCAGATAGCTCTGCCCGAACGTCATGAAGAAGCGGATGCGCCGCACCTCGGGCAGGTTCTTGGCCAGGCTCTCGATCTCCTCGTGGTGGAGCAGGTACATGTCCTTGCGGCCGACCTGGTCAAAGTCGTACTCGCGGTGGATGCTCATGGGTTCGACCTCGATCCAATGGCCGTCCTCCCAGTAGCTGCCGGGCGCGGAAACCTCGCGCAGGTTGACCTCCGGGTTGAAGTTGGTGGCAAAGGGATAGCCGTGGTCGCCGCCGTTGCAGTCCAGGATGTCGATGGTGTCGATGGTGTCGAACTCGTGCTTCTTGGCGTAGGCGCAGTAGGCCTGGGTGACGCCGGGGTCAAAGCCGCAGCCGAGCAGGGCGGTAAGGCCCGCCTCCGCAAAGCGCTTCTTGTAGGCCCACTGCCAGCTGTAGTCGAAGTACGCGGAGAAGCCGGCCTCCTTGCAGCGCGCCTCGTAGACCGCGCGCCAGGCGGGGTCGTTGGTGTCCTCCGGCTCGTAATTGGCGGTGTCCAGGTAGTGGACGCCGCAGGTGAGGCAGGCCTCCATGATGGTCAGGTCCTGGTAGGGCAGGGCGATGTTCATCACCAGGTCCGGGCCGTAGCTGCGGATGAGGTCGACGACCTGCTGCACGTCGTTGGCGTCGACCTGGGCGGCGGTGATGCGGGTCGCGGTCTTGCCCGCAAGCTCCGCGGCGAGGCGGTCGCACTTGGACTTTGTGCGGCTGGCGATGCACAGGTCGGTGAACACCTCGCTGACCTGGCAGCACTTCTGGATGGCGACGGAGGCGACGCCGCCGCAGCCGATGACGAGAACCTTGCTCATCAAGATCACGCTCCTTTGCAATGCTTTGAATTTAGAGTGCGGGCTTCCCCGCCGGCAGCGCCAGCAGGAGCTCCCGCAGAACCTTGCAGGCCGTGGCCGTGGACACGCCGCTGGCGTCCAGGCCCGGGGCCAATTCGTTTACGTCCGCGCCGACGATGCGCGTGGTGCAGGTGCGGCGCACGGCCTCCAGGAGTTGGAGGAAGGTGACGCCGCCGGCCTCCGGCGTGCCCGTGCCGGGGAAGGCCGAGGGGTCCAGGCAGTCCAGGTCGATCGTCAGGTACACGGGCGCGCCCTGCGCGATCAGCGCCTCCACGGTCTGCGCAAGGCCGTCGAAGGAAAAGGGGTGCAGGTCCGTGTGCGCCTTTGCGAAGCGGAACTCCTCCCTCTCCCCGCTGCGGATGCAGAACTGGTGGATGCGCCCGTCTCCCAGGATCTCGTGACAGCGCCGGAGCACGCAGGCGTGGCTGAGCTTTGCGCCCAGGTAGTCGTCGCGCAGGTCCGCGTGGGCGTCGAAGTGGACGATGTGCAGGTCCGGGTGCCGCCGCGCGAGCGCGCGCACCGCGCCGAGCGTCACCAGGTGCTCGCCGCCCAGCAGCAGGGGGAACTTCCCATCCCGCAGGATCTCCTCCGCCCGCGCCTCGATGTCCGCAAGCGCCCTCTCCGCGCTGCCAAAGCAGAGCTCCAGGTCCCCGCTGTCAAAGACCGCGCAGTCGCCAAGGTCCCGGTCCTGGTAGGGGCTGTACGTCTCCAGGCCGAAGCTCTCGTGCCGCATGGCCGAGGGGCCGAAGCGCGCACCCGGCCGGAAGCTGGTCGTGGAGTCAAACGGCGCGCCGTAGAGCACGACGGACGCGCGCTCGTAGTCGCTGTCGCAGCCGAGGAACGTCTCGATGTTCGGGCGCATCATTCCTCCACCTCCTCGAGCATCTCCTCCAGGAACGCGGGCAGGTAGAAGGCGCCGATGTGCAGGCGCGGCGTGTAATAGCGCGTGTGCAGGTTCAGCTTGCTCCAGGCCTGGGCGTCCAGGTCGTCGATGGGGTGATACTTCTTGCTGGCAAAGCCGAAGAGCCAGTACCCCGCGGCATAGGTGGGGATGTGCGCCTGGTAGACCCGGCTGATGGGGAAGGTCTTGACGATGTTCTTGTGGCTGCGCTGCATGGCCTTGGCGTCCTCGGCGTAGAAGGGGCTGCCCTGCTGGTTGACCATGATGCCGTCCTCGCGCAGGGCGTTGTGGCAGTTGCCGTAGAACTCGCGCGTGAACAGCCCCTCCGAGGGGCCGAAGGGGTCGGTGGAGTCCACGATGATCAGGTCGTACTCCGCCTCGCACCGCCGGATGAACTTGAGCGCGTTCTCAAAGTGGATGTGGACGCGGCGGTCGTCCATGCGGCAGGCGTTGCTGGGCAGATACGTGCGGCAGGCCTCCACGACCATGGGATCCATCTCGACAAGGTCGATGCGCTCCACGCGGTCGTAGCGCGTCAGCTCCCGCACGACGCCGCCGTCCCCCGCGCCGATGACCAGCACGTCCCGGATGCCGGTGTGGACCGCCATGGGCACGTGGGTGATCATCTCATCGTAGATGAACTCGTCCCGCTCGGTGAGCATCACGTTCCCATCCAGCGTCAGGACCCGGCCAAACTCCGGCGTCTCCAGGATGTCGATCTGCTGATACTCGCTCCGCTTGGAGTACAGGTGCCTCGTCACCCGGATGCTGTGCTGCACGTCGGGCGTGTGAAATTCGCTGAACCACAGTTCCATATCCTTCCCCCTCTCAGGTCAAAACGTTGATGCGGTGGATCTCCGGGTCCTCGGGCCCGGTCATGCTGCATCCCTTTTCCTTCGCGTACTGGATGTGCTCCAGGATCTCCTTTGTGATGCGCTCGCCCGGCGCCAGGATCGGGATGCCGGGCGGGTAGCACATGACGAATTCGCTGCACACGTGCCCGACGCACTCCTCCAGCGGCAGGCTGACCTTCTCGGCGTAAAAGGCGTCCTGCGGGCTGATGACGACCTCCGGGGCAATGTACTCCTGGCTGAGCAGGCCCGCGCTGTCCCGCTGGTAGCGGCGGCGGATCTCGGCCAGGGCGCTGACGAGGCGCTCCAGCTCCTGGGGCCGGTCGCCCATGGAGAGATAGGCCAGGATGTTGCCGATGTCCCCGAATTCGATCTGGATGTCGTACTCGTCGCGCAGGATGTCGTAGACCTCGATGCCGGCAAGGCCGATGTCGCGCGTGTGGACGCTGAGCTTCGTGCTGTCAAAGTCGAACACGGAGTTGCCGTTCATGATCTCCCGGCCAAAGGCGTAGTAGCCGCCCACGGCGTTGATCTCCTGCCGGGCGTATTCGGCCATGTCCGCCACCTGGTGGAACATCGCGCGGCCGCGCAGGGCGAGGTTCCGCCGGCTGATGTCCAGGCTGGAGAGCAGCAGGTAGCTGCCCGAGGTGGTCTGGGTGAGGTTGATGATCTGGCGCACGTACCCGGCGTGGACGTTCGGCCCGACCAGCAGCAGGCTGGACTGCGTCAGGCTCCCGCCGCTCTTGTGCATGGAGACCGCGGCCATGTCCGCCCCCGCGGCCATGGCGGAGACCGGAAGGCCGCCGCCAAAGTAAAAGTGGGTGCCGTGCGCCTCGTCCGCCAGGCACAGCATCCCGGCGCTGTGGGCCATCTGCACGATGGCGCGCAGGTCGCTGCACACGCCGTAGTAGGTGGGGTTGTTGACCAGGACGGCCACGGCCTTCGGGTGCTCGGCGATGGCCTTGGCCACCTCCTCGCGCCGCATCCCCAGGGAGATGCCCAGCCTCTGGTTGACCTCCGGGTTCACGTAGACCGGCACGGCCCCGCAGAGCACCAGCGCGTTGATGACGCTCCTGTGCACGTTGCGGGGCAGGATGATCTCGTCCCCGCGCTTGCAGGCCGTCAGGACCATGCTCTGCACGGAGCTGGTCGTCCCGCCCACCATGAGGAAGGCGTGGGCCGCGCCAAAGGCGTCGGCCGCCAGCTCCTCCGCCTCTTGGATGACGGAGACGGGGTGGCAGAGGTTGTCCAGGGGCTTCATGCTGTTGACGTCCACGCCCACGCACTGCTGCCCGAGGAACGCCGTCAGCTCCGGGTTGCCCCGGCCATGCTTGTGGCCGGGCACGTCAAAGGGCACCACCCGCATGCGCCGGAAGTTTTCCAGCGCTTCATAGATGGGGGCGCGCCTTTGGTCCAGCTGCATTCGACGGTTTTGCAATTCCATTCCCTCCTTTCGGCCACAACACAACAAAAAACGCGCAAGCCGTGCTCCTGCACAACTTGCGCGTTCCTCTTGAACAAGCTCCCGGCCCTGGCAGCGTGGAGACGGCCTGCGCAGCGGCGCCCTCCCCTGCTAAGGGACAGGGGGCGGCATCGCGGCGGGGAGAGATTCGGTTTCAAGCGGGACGGGGTGATCAGAGTCTATATAGCAATTCTACTTTTACTACTCTTATTGACCGTTTCACAAGTCTGCGCACAGGCGCATTTTGGTTATGAAGGAACCAACTTATAAAATTTGAGCTCTTAACTCAATCAATAAGGCAGCACAAGGCTACCATTCGGCAGTGGCTTCCCTCCGCCCGGAGGGGGGCACAGATAATTGCTTTGAAAAGACTCTGCAATCTAGACCCTTTCAAACTTTCTGCATTTTATCATGAGAAACGCGAACTGTCAACCATATGCGTGTTAAACCGCGCGCTTGTCTCCCTTTTCCTTACCGCCGCGCTGTGCTATACTGGACTTGGCGAAAGGAGGGATGGCCGTGTCTCAACTCACCAAGCGGGCCCTGGCCGAGTCGCTCAAGGCGCTGCTCGCCCAAAAACCGCTCTCCAAGATCACGATTTCCGACATCACGGCGCACTGCGGCATGAATCGCATGACCTTCTACTACCACTTCCAGGACATCTACGACCTGATCGACTGGATCTGCCAGGAGGAGGGCGGCCGCGCCCTCCAGGGCCGGAAGGACTACCGGACCTGGCAGGAGGGCTTTACCGCCCTGTGCCACGCTGTCATCGAAAACCGGACCTTCATCGAGGGGGTCTATCACTCCGTTCAGCGGGAGCAGATCGAAGCCTATCTGGGCCGCGTGGTCTACGGCCTGCTGATCGACGTGGTGAAGGAGCTCTCCCGCGGCTATGCCATCTCCGAGGAAGACCAGGCGTACATCACGAATTTCTACAAACACGCCTTTGTCGGGGTCATGCTGGACTGGGTCCGGTGCGACATGAAGGAGGCGCCGGAGCAGGTGGTGGGCCGGGTCAGCCGGATGAGCCACGGCCAGCTGCTCGGCGCCATCCGAAACATGGCGGCGAACCTTCCGAACCCTTGACGCGCCCTGCGGACAGGGCCTCTGCGCAAAGCGCCCCAGATGATAAAGCTTTCATCATCCGGGGCGCCTTGTCTATTGTGGGCGCGGCTTCCGCCGGATACAATGGGACCATCTTCAGCGCAAGGAGGTCGTTTTCATGTATTATTCCAGCGGAAACTACGAGGCGTTCGTCCGTCCCCAAAAGCCGGAGGGCGTGGAGCGCAAGTCTGCCTACATCGTGGGCACGGGCCTTGCCGCCCTGACGGCGGCCTGCTACCTTTTGCGGGATGGGCAGATGCCCGGAAAGCACATCCACATCTTCGAGAAGGACCCCATCCCCGGCGGGGCCTGCGACGGCTGGGAATACCCGGGGCTGGGCTATGTGATGCGCGGCGGCCGGGAGATGGACAACCACTTCGAGGTGATGTGGGACCTGTTCCGCTCCATCCCCTCCATCGAATCCCCGGACCTAAGCGTCCTGGACGAGTACTACTACCTGAACAAGCGCGACCCCAACTATTCCCTGATGCGGGCCACGGTGGATCGGGGCCGCGACGCCCACACCGACGGAAAGTTCGGCCTGAGCGACAAGGGCGCCCTGGAGATCCTGCGCCTGTTCTTCACCCCGGACGAGGCGCTCTACGACCGCCCCATCACGGACTTCTTCAGCGACGCGGTGCTGAATTCGAATTTCTGGCTCTATTGGCGCACCATGTTCGCCTTTGAAAATTGGCACAGCGCCCTGGAGATGAAGCTCTACCTCCGCCGCTACATTCATCACATCGGCGGCCTGCCGGATTTCCGCGCCCTGCGCTTCACGCGCTACAACCAGTATGAGTCCATGATTCTGCCCATGGTCCAATACCTGGAGAAGGCCGGGGTGCAGTTCCACTACCGCACAAAGGTCGTGGACGTGCGCTTCGAGATCGCCGGCGGAAAAAAGACCGCCCGGCAGATCCGCTTCTCCGCCGCGGACGGGGAGCAGACCTTGGACCTGACGGAGGACGACCTGCTGTTCCTCACCCCCGGCGGCTGCGTGGAGAACTCTGCCCTCGGCTCCCAGGACCGCCCCGCCGCCTACTGCCCCGACCTCAAGGAGGGGGGCGGCTGGGATCTGTGGCGGCGCATCGCCGCGCAGGACCCCGCCTTCGGCCGCCCGGACAAGTTCTGCAGCGACGCGGAAAAGACCAACTGGATGAGCGCCACCGTCACCACCCTGGACGATCAGATCCCGCCCTATATCCAGCGGATCTGCCAGCGGGACCCCTTCAGCGGCAGGGTGGTCACCGGCGGCATCGTCACGGCCAAGGACTCCAACTGGCTTTTGAGCTGGACCTTCAACCGCCAGCCGCAGTTCCGCAGCCAGCCGAAGGGGCAGCTGGTGGGGTGGATTTACGGCCTGTTCAGCGACCGGCCGGGCAATTTCGTGAAAAAGCCCATGCGGGAATGCACCGGAAAGGAGATCTGCATGGAGTGGCTCTACCATCTGGGCGTCCCCGAAAGCGAGATCGAGGGTCTGGCCGCCCGCAGCGCAAACACCATCCCCTGCATGATGCCCTACATCACCGCCTTCTTCATGCCGCGTGCGGCGGGCGACCGGCCGGATGTGGTGCCCAAGGGCGCCGTCAATTTCGCCTTTATCGGCCAGTTTGCCGAGACGCCCCGAGACACCATCTTCACCACGGAGTATTCCATGCGCACCGGCATGGAGGCCGTGTATACCCTGCTGGACATCGACCGGGCCGTGCCCGAGGTCTGGGCCAGCGTGTACGACGTTCGGGACCTGCTGAACGCGGCGGTCCAGCTGCGGGACGGCCGAAAGCTCACCGACATGGAGCTTGGGCTGAAGGAGCGGATCGCCCTGAAGGAGGTTCTGAAGGCCGTCTCCGGCACCGACGTGGAGAAACTGCTGCAGGAATACCACTTGATCTAACCCGCCGGGGCGCTCCCTCCCGCTTCCCCAACCCCCGCCGCGGGAACGCTCGCTCCGTCCGAAAAAGAAATGGGCTGCCCATCTGGGCGGCCCATTTCCTTGCATCCGAGGGATTACTCCAGAAGCGTTGCGATCTGGTCCCAGGTGAGCGGGCCGGCGATGCCGTCCGCGCCAGAGCCCTGGATGTCCTCCACCGCCTTCTCGGTGTTGCTGCCAAAGATTCCGTCCGCCTCTCCGACGTAGGAATACCCGAGCTCCTCCGCAAGGATCGTCTGCAGGAAGGCAATGTTTCGATTGCGCGTCAGCGCCGGGGAGTCCGAATCCCGCTGGCCGCGGCGCAGCGTGGGGAACATCATCGGGAAGGTGTTTCCGCCGTCCCAGACGATGACGCCATCGTTGTCGAGGTCGTTTTCCTCCTGGAATTCGCGAACGCCTGCGGCCGTGCCGGAACCGTAGATGCCGTCCACCGAGCCGGAGTACATGCCGCGGAAGCGCAGATACAGCTGCAGGAGCTTCGTCCGGCCGCGATACTCCGTAAAGGTGTCCGAATAGGAGCTGTCGCCGCCGGAGGACTCCTCCTCTCCATGCACGACAACGCGCGTCTTGCCGCCGGTCAGCCCGCTGATGTAGTCGCGGGGATCGCCTCCGCTGGCCTGCAGGTTGTTGAGCAGCTTGCGGATTTTGTCCGATTCGTACAGGTAGATCGCGTAGGCCTGTCCCTGCACGGGGTTGCGGATCCACTGATACCAGAAGGAAGGCCGCTCCTCCCGCTTCATCCCCTCTTTGAGGCTCGGCGCAGAGGAACCCGGTCCCACATCCACGTGGATGTAGCTTTTGCCTGCATCACTGCCCGCGTAGTCGTAGAGACCCACGCCGCGCAAGCCATAGGCGCTGCGGTTGCGGTAGATGGCAATCGCGTCCTCCACCCACTGCCGGCTTTCCTCTGTCCAACCTTCACGCCGGGAAGGATGGATGTCCGCCGCCGTGCCGTAGATGTGCTCGCTGTTCCATGCCGTGCCGTTTCCCTTCCCGGCAAGATTGTCGTTGTACGCTACCGTCCGGTGCCCGGAGTAAATCGTTATCGCGCGCCGAAAGAACTCCGTGCGCAGCTTTTCCAGGGCGTATGCCAACTGCGGATGAATCCAAGTCGTATCGCCCGGCTGCGAGCAGGTAAATTCCTTCATCGGAAAGTGCTCCGCGACCTCCGTCGAATTGATGAACGGGTTGTCATCTGCATCGTTAGGGGGGTATTCCACAACGCCATAGGAATTCAGCTTATAGGTTGCCATTTGAGAAATTCACTCCTTTGGTTTCTTTGGCAAGGGCCCTTGCTTGCACATAGAATACCAGAAGATGCCTTTCCCAAACAGTGACAAGGCCGGGCCATTATGCACCGCCCCAATCCGCGCGGTAGTCATCCGCTTCCTCCAGCACGAAGACCACGGGCACACCCTCCTCGGTGCCAAACACAAAGGTCTCGTGCGGTTCGCTCCTGCGCTCATCCGTATAGCCGGAGGTAACGGCCGTGAGCTCCACCGGCTTTTCCGACAGACGGAATGCCGTCACGCGCTCCTCGCTGTCGTAGAATTTCAGGAGGTTGTCACACTCCGGAGAGAGGAACCAGGCCTCCGTATGGCTGCAGGGCTCTGCGGCCACGACGTCCCGCGCCACGAGCAGGGTCTCCTCCTGTGGGGGATCGTACGCGTTCTTCTCCCAATCGTACCAGTAGAGGTTCCCGGCGTCCGTCAGCAAGCAAAACGAGTAGTCATCTGTATCCGCGTACCCCCAGTACGTGCTCAGGAGCTTTGTCGGCATTTCGCCGTCCGGCAGGCGCAGCGTGAAGGTTGCGTCTTCATACATCTCCCCCGCCTCTTTGTCCTCCTTCCAGACGCGCAGGGCCAGCTGGCCGTCCTGCTGCACGATGGCAAAGGCTGTGTCGTAGGCGGGCGACCAGATGGGCGCGTTCTCGCAGCAGAACGGCGTAAAGCCGGAGAGTGCAAAGGTTTCCCCGGAGCCCAATTCCAGGCGCATCGCGCCCTCGGGCGAGTCGTAGACCGCGTAAACGGTTGTTTTCCAGTACGAGGTCCGCGAGCGCAGCTGGGGCAAGAACGCGCTGCCCTGCGAGAGCGCGCCGGAGGCCAGCGTGGTCTCGGCGAGCAGCTCGGCGCTCTCCCCCTCCTGCAGGCGCTCGTCGTACAGGCGCAGGCGCCAGGCGTCGCCGTCCGTCTCCGTCCAGGCAAAGGCCCCGCTCTCGTTGTAGCGCCCCGAGGAAGCGGCCTGGCCGAGGGAGGTCACGCGCATCCCTTCCCCGAGCATGTAGAACACCTCGCACGTCCAGGTCTCCGTGCTGAGCCCCGCGAGGAACTGGCGGCCGGTTTCGTCCGTGCCGACCAGGATCACGCCGCCCAGGTCCCGCAGCGCGCAGGCCCTCTCCACCTGCGCCGTGGCGGGAAAGCCCGTGAGCGCGCGGCGGAGGATCCGGTGCGGATGCAAGGAAAACGGCATGTACGGCTTTTTCTCCAGGGGCTCGGTGCAGGTGCTGAAGTCCACGTCCACGGGCGCAAGGGACGCAGTGGGTGTGGGCTCCGGCGCTGCGGTCGCGGCAGGGGACGCAGCTTCCGTGGCCGCCTCCGTGGGCAGGAGCACCGTCTCCTCCGCCATGCAGGCATTGAGCAGCAGCAGCGCCAGCGCAAGGAGGGCGATCCCCGCGCGGCGCGGCAGGCAGTGAACGGCTTTCATCGCGTTTTCTCCTCTCTTCGTGCTCAATTGCTGGCCTCCCGGCCCTCGCTGTCGATCTCCATGTGGAAGAGCCGCGGCTTGCCCTCTGCGACGGCAAAGACGAAAATCCCATAGGGCTCATGCGCGTACTCGCCCGTGTAGGCGGCCGTGATCGCCGTCAGCTCCGCGGGCATGTCCCCACGATCGAGGAAGAATTCCTTCAGCGTTTCCTGGTCGCTCCGGAACCGCACGAGCCGGCTCTGCTGCGTGGAGATGGCAAAGGCGTCGGCATAGAGCGTCCCCTCCGCCGCCACCACGTCCGCCGCCACGAGCCGCGTGTCCGCCGTGCCGTCGGCCCGTCGCTCGTGCCAGTAGATCTTCCCCGCACTCGTGCGGAAGCAGATGCGCCAGGCCGAAGGGCTGTCCATGTGCATCTCCAGGATCTGCACGATCTCCTCCCCCTCGGGCAGCCGGTAGGAGGCGCGGAAGACCTCCGCAAAGCGCTGTGCGCCCTCGTCCAGGGCGGCGAAGCAGAAGTACCGGACGCCGTCCCGCTCCTCCAGGTAGACGAGGTTCCACTCCCCAACCTTGCACACGGGCGCGCCCGCATAGCAGACCGGCTCCGCGCCGGGCAGGGGGTAGGACACGCCGCCGTGGCTGGCGGTGCGCAGCGTCGGCTCGCCCTGGCTCAGCAGGGCGAAGGTCAGCAGATCGTCGGCGAGCTCCGCGCTGGACTGCGCGGGCAGGAACGCATCCCCCTGGGAGAGCGCGCCCTGCTCCAGCGTGGTCTCGCCAAGCAGCGCGGCGTCGGCCGCCGGGTCGCCGGTCAGCCGCTCGTCGTAGAGGCGCAGGCGCCAGGCGTCGCCATCCGTTTCCGTCCAGGTGAAGGCCCCGGTCTCGTCCGCGCGGCCGTATTTCTTGGTCTGCACGAGGGAGGTCACGCGCATGCCCGCCTCGAGCGTGTAGAGGCGCTTGGCCTTTGCGCGCTCCAGGTCGATCGCCGCGAGGAACTGCCGCCCATCCTCCTCCGTCCCGACGAAGACCACGCCCTGCATGTTCTGCATCGCGCAGGCCATCTCCACCGGCCCGGTGGGCAGCGCATCCGCCCACGACGAGTACATGGAAATTTCGATCGGCAGCTCCCACTCGTAGGGCGAGAAGGGCACGGCCTCCAGGGCTTGCGTGCAGGCGGAAAAGTCGACGTCCACGGGCGCGGGCGTGGGGTCAAAGGCCGAGTCATGCGTCTGCACGGGCGTTGGAACGAGGATCACGGCCTTGTCCGGCGGCGTGCAGGCGCAGAGCAGCGCGCTCAGCAGGATCAGCGCCGCAAGGAGCGGCCGACGCGTTTTCATGGGAAACACACCCTCTCTTTCTCGATTTCTTCCGCGGCGCTCACATCTCCACGTCGAGCACGCAGACGTAGTCCATGACGTCTACGAATTCCCCATATGGGCTGTATTCCCCGTTTTTCCCGAGATACCCCGAGTACGGATGAAAAATCGCACGAAAACTCGTCGGCGTCCGAAAGCGGAAGCTGTACCCGCAGGGGGCGCTGAAGGTAAAGCCATCCTCCGCCATGCTGTTCAGCGTTCTCTTCAGCGCAGCGTACACCTCTCCCTCCTCGTAGGCGAGATAGGGGTCCACGTCCGCGCGAAAGAAGTAAACCGGCGCATCGTAGTGATCGGCGTAATACTCGAATTCCTCCAGGTAGGTATCGGTGATGTAGTAGGTGCCGTCCTCCATGCTGCCGACATAGTCCTCGTCAAAGGGCACCTGTAGCCGCCACATCTCACGGCCGATGATCGTGCTGCACGCCAGTATGTTATCCACCTCGTATCCCTCGGAAACACTTGAGACCCACCAGACCACCAAGTCGTCGTCGATGTGCGTGATGCTTCCCAGGGACTGCTCTCCGATGTCTATCTCGGTGTTCGTGCGCAGATCTATCACGAGTCTCTCTTCCTTCATGTCCCCTGTAAGAAGGATGTTGCCGAACAGGGAGCCTAAATGTCCCTGCGGAGCGATGCACTCCTGTTTCAGCATTTCCCCGGTGGCGGAAACCGTACAAAGCAGTTCCACGGTCTCGCCAAAGTCCTCTTCGTCAAAGCCAGTTATGCGCATTGTGTCCGCCTCCACCTTGGACAGAGGATACTCCTCTAGGGAAAAGTGCCAAGTTCCATCCTCCTGGGGCGCGCTCCACCCAATGGAATACCCTTGATACAGTTCCTGCGGCAGGTAGAAGCAGCCGGTGCGCTGCAGGTTCTCGTCATAGCTGGCGTAGAATGTGCCACGTTGGCAGGGATAGGTGGCGCCAAATCGGTCTCCGGCACACCGGAGCTGAATCACGTTACGCTGGTCGATGCGGTCGTCGCGCACGCCCAGCTCCTCGCGCATGGCCGCAATCTCGTCCACCTCGTTGAGGTACAAGCCGTCAAAGTGCGACATCGCCTCTTCCCCGCTCGGGATCGTCGGCGTAGGACCGGGCCTTGCGGTCGGCGTGGCTGTGGCGCTCGACGGAGCCGCACCGCTCGGTTCAACCGACAGGGTCGGTGCGGGGGAACGATCCGGAGACAGCTCGGGTGTAGAAAGGCTTGTAGAAGCGCTCTGCGTAGGGGCAGTCGTCGGCACAGCCTCCGCAGTGGGCGTGGGTAGGGGCAGCACAGTTTCCGTAAGCCGGCCCGCGACAAGCTCCGCGGACATGCAGCCGCTCAGGGCTGAGAGGGTTGTCAGGCATAGCAGCAACGCCAGGGCGCGCTTTCCTGCACTGGGCATGGGGCATCCTCCTTCGTTTTTTCTCATTTCCCTCCTGAAAAGAACCCTTAGACTTCAAAGGCCAGCAGACAGAGTTCATAGCTTGTGGAAATGTATTCGCCGTTGTACTCGATGTAGGGATAGAAGAGGATGTGGCATTCCGTGGGGCTCACGAACTGGATGTAATGCTTAGTGATGAGCGAGAATGTGTAGCCATCGCGGCTGCGCGCTGCCAGCTCCGCGTCGATGCGGTCATAAAACTCCTCGGGCTGCATGGTACGGTAGACGGTTCCGTCTGCGCGACAAAATTGGATTTCCTGCGGTGTCTCCTTTTCATTGAGACTCCAAGAGGACCCCACATAGGAGCCATCGGCAAAGCGCCGCGTTTGATCCTTCAGAGCGGAGCGAATGGTGTTGGTACGCAGGTCTACAATGAAGCTTTCATCCTTCTCATCATGCAGAACCGCATCGTCTTCAAAAAGAAGGATTCTGCTCCCCAGCGGAACGATGTACCCGCCCAATATCTCCCCCCAATCGGAGAGCAGACAGATCAAGTCCACCGTATCGCCAAATTTCTCGTCTTCAAAACCCACAATTTGCGGCCATTCTCTTGGCACTTCCTCCCGCGGCACATCATGCATCACAAGACACCAATTCTCGCCCTGCAGCGCTTGCACCCAGTCCACCTTTTTTCCCTGCAGTTCGCTGTCGCGAATGTAGAAGCTGCTCGTCCTGCACAGTTTTTCATCATATCTCGCGTAAAAATATCCGTGCTCCAATTCAATTTCGGCGCTCCAGCGTCCACCGCCATCTTGTGTCATCTCAAACGCGGCAGCAGGATTCCCGCGTTCATCCTGTATGCCCCACTCAGCACAGAGGGAGGCCATCTCCTCGTCCTCGTTCAGATAGGGCCCACCGAAGATCTCCAGCGCCTCCTCCAGGCTGGAGCGCTGGGATGGCACGCTCGGCTCAGGGGTTGTCGTGGACGCAGGGGTTGCCGTGGGTGCTGTTGTCGCCGCCGCCGCGGGCGTTGCCGGGGCGGTCGGCGCGGGGGTTGCCGGGATCGGATCGGCGGCGGCTGTGCCCGTCGGCGGCACCAAGGCCGTTGCCGGGGCGGTCGGCGTTTCCTCAGCTGCCGCGGGGGTGCTCGTCGGCAGCGCCAGCGGCGTGGCAGTCGGCGCGACGTCGATTGTGATCTGCAAACCGCAGCCCGTCAGGAAGAACAGCGCGGTCAGGCACAGCACCAGCGCGCACTTTCTCAGATTTTTCATGGTGGTTTTTCCCCTCTCTTTTCCGAAAAATACTTGTTATGTGCACAGTGGCACGGATCTGTCACTGTGTTTTCTATACAGAATGCGCTATTCTATACACGAGCTCAAAAAACATCCCGTTCGACCGCGGACGACGGGAAAAAGGAGATTTCCGCACGCCTACTGGTTATCCGATCATGAGCAGGGAACGTGCTTCTCCGGTGCCGGCAGCTGCCCGCCGCGGCCAAGGCCGCCGCAGAAAATTTCCAACGCCACGCAGGTCTGGATGTCGATGGCATCCTGCTCTTTCGGATTTGTTAGCGCTACACTGCACAATGGACTTTTTCCGTACATCTCTTCACTATTTTGTCACAGGTTGAAAGCTAGAGGCAACAGTCAATAATTCTTCTTCCGTGAGATCTCCAGAAATTGTATATTGATAATCCGTTCCCTGAATTTTCCCCAAAACTTGAACAAAGTTATTTTTTATTGTTACAATTACTTCTTCTGTGCCAATCATTTTCTTTTTAATGATCGCATCTTCCGTGTCGAATTTAATATTTGTAGGTACATAGGATAAATAAATAATAAAGCTGCTTCCTTCTTCCTTGTTTTCATACTCTAACATTAGAGTGTCTTCTGTATCTATGAACGTTTCACTGATTTCAAATCCATTTGGAATTTTCGTTGGCAAATAGCGGGGGTGGTCATCATAGAAATCCATCGGTTCCGAGTATATGACACCGTGATCTTCAAATATGGCAATCGTGTAATTCAGCAGTTCTGCTCTCCATGCTTTTACATTTAAAACTACAGTAAGAGAAACGGTCAAGGCCACGGCAAGACACGCGAATGTTCTGCGTGTATATCTTTTCACCCGCCTTCGTACGCGATCTTTTCGGTACGCAGCTTGTATGAGTCTTCTTAATCTTTGATCCGTCTCCTCGTCCAATGGTTCTTCCGGCGTCTCCTGCAGCGCCTGGTTCTCCGCCTCTATTGCACGCAATAGAAACGCCTCCAGTATCGCGTCCTCATATTTCTTGCTCTTACTCATTCCTTCCCCTCTTTTCCTTGCGAACGGATCAGTTGTTTCAGTTTTCCTTTTGCATAATAGACGCGGCGCCTTACTATTTCTACAGAAATCCCCAGCATCATTGCAATTTCTTTGTAGCTTTTGTCTTGTACAACATGTAGAATCAGCGGCATTGCGTATTTCTCATCCAAAGTGCGAACTTTTTCGATCATCTCTTGAACTGTTTCTTTGTTGATGATGATATCTTCTACGCTCAGTTCCTGCGCCTCGACATCCAAGGATTCTTCTTCCTGTGGAAAGCAAACTTTTTTGTGCTTTTTATAGATTTTCAGCGCAGCATTTTTTGCGATCGTCAAAATATATTTTCGGACTACAAAATCTATGGAAGTATCTACATTGTCATAATATCGAAAAAATCTGAGCGCCGTTTCTTGAAAAGCGTCTTCGGCCAGATAGGGATCGTCCAGTATGCTTTTTATTTCCCTCCAAATCGCGGATCGAAAGCGAACGATATACGCCATGGCCTCTTCCTGTCTTTTTTTGCTTTTTATCATCTTTCTTCTCATCTCCATTTTCTTTCCCCATTGGTCATATAGCGTATCATATTGTTCCTGCGCCTCCAATTCATGCTTTTTCCTGATTGACACACTATTTTACAAAATACGTTCCTCTATAGTTATTTATCTCTTTCCTCTCCAAAATTTAAATCCCAAAATATTAAGTTTGTGTAAAATCACATAGCGTGTTTTTATTCTCCAACGCTCTCCCTCACCTTGTACAGACGGGCCCTGAAAAGCTCCACTCGGTGCGAAAAAAAGCTCCCTCTGCATCCATGAGCAGACGGAGCCTGCTTCCTGCAGCGCCCTATTCTGCGCACAGGAGGCATCGCTTGCCGGAAGCCGCGTGTTTTCCTTTCCTCATATTTCGTATAGGGATGCCTGCGCTTCAAACATTTTTTTGTACCTTCCAGGCTCACGCATCAAGGCTTCGTGAGGCCCGCTTTCAACAAGGGCGCCCGCATGCATTACGAGGATGCGATCCGCCTTTTGCACAGTTGTTAAACGATGCGAAACGCAGATTACCGAGCAGCCTTGAAAATCTTCCTCCAAAAGGCGATTCAAATCCATTTCGGCTCTTGCATCTAACGCCGCATTCGGCTCATCCATCACAACAACAAATTGCTTATTCCAAAGAACTCGTGCAATGGTCAGCTTCTGCTGTTGTCCCTTTGAAAGGTTGACGCCGCCTTCATATACTGTGGAAAGCGGAGTATGCAGCGTATTCGGCAGGCGATCGATGACCTCCGCAACGTCCAGCTTGCGAAAAATAGCGTCTGCTCTTCTCTCATCTTCCGGAGTGATGTATTCTTCCTCCTTCATGCAAACATTCTCCACTATGCTGAACGGGAATCCTTTTTCGCCTTGGAATGCGACGGAAAAGGTACCCAGAATTTCCTGTCTGGACAAGCTGCACAGATCTCGGCCATTGAGGAAAACGCGCCCTCTCTCCGGTTTATACAGCCCCAGCATCAGCTTTACAAGGGTCGATTTCCCTGCACCGTTTTCTCCAACCAGCGCACAGTGTTCCCCACTCCGCAATGTAAAGCTTACATCCTTTACTGCATAATCCTCTTGTCCAGGGTAACGAAAGAAAACATGGTCAAATTCGATGGAGGGGGGATGTAGAAAATGCTGTTCTTCGGTTTCCGAATTCTCTTGCGGGGCCTCCGTGTTGAGATATCCCAGCAGATCTTCCAGGTAACTGCTATACAGTTTTAGATCCAACATAGAAGTGCCAAAACGCGTGGTGTTGTGGATAAAGCTGCGAATCACGCCAACATACGCAGCAAAGTCTCCAAGAGAAATGGATCCATGATACAACAAAAATACACTATAAAGATATAGTATGATATTCTTCAAGAGCTCTACTGCGCCATCCATTTTATCGAAAAAAAGATGATGCTTTGCCTTTTGACGCAGCCTTTCCGTAAACACTGCATTGCAGTCCTCAACCTTCTTCACCAGGAAGTCTTTTGCGCCAAAAATGCGCACGTCCTTCGCAATGTCTGGCGAGGCTGCGGTTCGAATGATCGTTCGCACTTTAGAGATATCGTTCGCCCAAAGGTCCCAACATTTGCGATCATAGTTTTTGCGTTTGCTGTCCAAATAGATGTTCCATGCGGTTGCAACAACAAGCAGAATCATCATCCACACATTCGTCTTTGCAACGACTGTTACAGAGAACAGCAGAAAGATCAGCATTTCCATCGTTGCCATCCATGCGCTGCAGCAATTCCGCACGATATCCACGTTCTCAATGGCGTAAAGCGCTTTGTTTTTCCTGATATTTTCCTCATTGCTCTCCAGAATGTCCAGTGTATTGCGCTGATAGCGCTCAATGAGCTTTTGCTTCATCCACATGGACAGCTTCTGATATCTCGTATCGAGAATGTACGTCCTAAATTCCGCAAGCACTGTGTGTAAGCTCGCGGATAGCGCAAAACAAGCAAGCAGAAATAGCACAACGGCAATGCCGTATTCACCGGTGATGGCCTCGACGAGATATTTGGGCAGCAGCACTGTGCACATAGACAGCATGCCGAACAACACGGGGGAAAATACCATGGAAAACCACAACAGTGGGGCATTCCGAAAGAGAAGGGCATTCATGGCGATTCCCAAGCGCAGCGACCTTGAAATCTCATTGATAATAGGCCCTTTGTGCACGGTATTGTGTTGCATATTCTCCTCCATTCTGCATCAATTGCTCGTGCGTACCCATTTCTGCAATCCTGCCATCTCGCATGTAGACAATGCGATCACAATATTTCGCACAAGAAAGCCGATGCGTAATGTAGATCAACGTCTTCTCTCTCGTAAATTCTGTCAGCTTCTCAAACAGTTCTACCTCTGCAATGGGGTCCAGGGCTGCCGACGGTTCATCGAAAATGAGCACAGGACTGTCTTTGTACAGCGCGCGCGCCAACGCAAGTCTCTGTCTCTCGCCCCCAGAGAGCCCGCCAGAGCCTTGCGCCAAGTCAAACGAAAGAAGGGTATCTTTCCCCTGCGGAAGCTGGGCGATCCCCTTTTCCAATCCAACAAAGCGGATCACCTCCTCGTAGCGCGCCCAGTCCATTTCGCTCTTTTCACACAGCCCGACATTCTCCCACACGGTGAGAGGGAAAATGCACGGCTGCTGAAAGCAAGAGGAAAACAGCGAAAACGTCGAAGCAAGATTCTCTTTGTCCCGCAATGTGCCATCGATGAAAACCTGACCTTGCTTCTCCTGCAGCAGGCCCATAATCAGATGAACCAGTGTGGATTTGCCCGCGCCATTCGGACCGATGATTGCAATGTGTTCCTGTTTGTGGATCGTCAGGTGGATATCCCGAAGGACGTCCTTTGAACCCTTGCCGTAGCCAAAGCAGATATTTTTCAGCTCAATATTCCGCTTTAGGGAAAGGGATGCGCGCTTCGCGTCAGAATCGTGCGCATCCCTTCCATAGTCCTGCAGAAAGCGGTCGTATTTCTCTACCAACACCGTATCCGCTTCCATCTGGCAGAATACGGCAGCCAATTTCTCCATGTTCTGCAGGAAAATTCCCACCGTTGAAATCTGAAACAGCAGTTCTGCGACATCGAAGAGTTGCATGCCCATCGCGCCATACAGAAAGCAGTTCTGCACCAGAATCAAGATACTGGCCAGCATACTATACGCGAACAGCGTTGTATTGTCTTTCGCGACATTGCCTAGATAAGACGAGATCAGCCGATGCAGCTTTTTGATGCCGATGGAATAGGCATTTGTGCATTGATATCCTGGCGCAGCTTCCGCATCAAGCATATGCTCTTTGTGCAGTTCGATTTTCTGTAAATCGCTATTGTACTTGCCGCTATTCTTCTCCACTTTCCGCCGAATCTTCATGCGAGCGAGCACGTAAACCACCGAAATCGGCAGCAATAGGAGAAGCAGGATTCCATTTGTCGTCGCCAGAATGCACACCGCTGTCACGCAGGAAGCCAGCGCTACAGCAAGATCCAGCGCATCGTGAATGAGTCCTTCATTGCCAGCGAAGTTGCGGCGTGTCGCTTGCACTGCATGTTGATTGCTGCGCCAGAATTGGTCGCTCTCCAAATATTCATACGCTGTAGAATTCACCACAGCCAGCATGCGCGTGATCTCCGCCTGCCGAAAGTCATTGAGCAAAACCTCGAGATTCCGTTCCGCGCAGATACTCCCATATTGCAGCACACCTTCCAAGAGCAACAACAGCGCAACAACAGTCCACACGCTGCAAAGCTCTGTGCCATTTGAAAACGCATGCAGCACAACCCGCAGCACACAGGCCGCTACAAATGGCATCCCCACCCAGCTTAAGCTGCGAACGATACTCCACACAACTATGCGTTTCTCATGCTGAAAGGCTCTGCGCAAGCATCGATAGATGCACCTCAAAACAGCATTCACTTTTCTTAGAAATTTTTCACCGCGATTCCGGCGAAAAACCATTCCTTTCCGCAGTTCCATCCTTCCGACAAAGAGCTTTTCGCATTGTGAAACTGCCGTTTTTCCGAAGCGCATGCATTTGGTCTTTGCAGTCCCTCGCACGCTCTTTATAAAAAAACACGTTGCATATGTATTATAGCATCAGCCAAATCATTATGCAACGTATCCAATTGGATCTTTATACGCGGTCTCTTGGGATCGCACGGCCAGCAGCATCCCCGCGGCGCAAGGCCGCATCTGCGTTTCACTGCCGTCAATCGATTTCCTCCACGAGGAGCACCTGCATCCCCTCCGCAAGCGGCGCAGAGCTTTCCACGATGATCGGGTCGTGCGTGGAGACGTCCTCCACGACCACGAGCACGTTTTCCTCGTCCCAGTCGAGCGCTTCGGCCTCCACGCGCACGGCGAAGCTCTCCGGACCGAAGAACCCGGACCGCTCCTCGATCACAAAAAAGGTCACGGTTCCCTCCCGCAGCGCGTCCACCGCCGTGCGCGGCAGCAGCATCCCGTCGCCGCTGGTCAGCTCCAGCTCCAGCGTGCAGGCGGTGCCGACCCCTGCGCCCGGGATCTGCACCGGCGCGCAGAGCAGCGGCTGCCCGCCGCGCGCAGCCGCAAAGGGCTCCCCCGCCGGCACGCTCACCTGGCCGATGCGCACGTCTGCGCGCAGCAGGCTCTGCGCGGTCGCAAAATAGGCGGCCTCTTCTGCGGTTGCCGGCGCACAGACCAGGAGCGTCGGCGAGGCGGAAAGCGTCGCTGCCGTCTCGTCCGCGCGGATCTCGTCGCCCGCGGCCCCCGCAAGGTAGACCACAACGCCATCCTGCGGCGCGGTGAGCGCCTGCGCCCGCTCCGTCAGCGCTTGCAGCGCCGTCCATTCCTCCTGCGCCGCTTCCAACCGCCGTTCTGCGGTCAGGCGCGCAGAGAGCCGCGCCCGTGCATCCGCGGATGCGCAGGCCGCATCCAGCTCCGCGCGAGCGCGCGCCTCCTGCGCGGCGAGCGCGGCGTCTGCCGGGGTTTGCAGCGCGGCGTCTGCCGCCGCCTCCCAGGACTTGTAGGCGGCGTAGACCTCCTCCGTGCCCGCGCGCGCCTCCAGCGCGGAGAGCCGCGCGCGCTCCAGCGCCTGTTCCGCCGTCGCGAGCTCCTCCGTCAGCGCCGCGCTCGGCCGGCATCGCAGCAGCGTCTGCCCAGCCTCGACCGCATCGCCCACGCGCACGCAGACCTCCTGCACGATGAGGGAAGCGTCGAGCCGTTCATCCGGCACGACGTCCACCCCGGCCTCCGCCTCGAGCTCTGCGTTCAGGGAGAACCGCTTGGTCACCGATCCCGTGGAGAGCGTTCCGGCCACGACGCGCGGCACGTCCGCCCACATCCAGGTTCGGCTCAGGAACAGGCAAATCCCCGCAGCTGCAAGGACCAGGCCCAGCAGCAGCGCGATCCATTTCTTCATCGTCTCCACCTCACAGATTCATTTGGCTGAGGCCTTTGCGCATCTCGTCGTTGAGCAGCAGGAAGAGCAGGAGCAGCGGAAGCATGGCCAGCACCGAGGTCGCCAGAAACTCCGGCTGGCTCGCGCTCATCATCTCGTGGATGTAGAGCGACAGCGGATGGAGCCGCTGCGTGCGCAGGAAGAGCATCGGCTGCTCGATCAAGTTCCAGCAGCGCGCAGCGGAAAGCATCGCGGCCACCGCCAGCGCGGGGCCCGACAGCGGCAGCAGGATCTGCAGATATGTCCGCCAGAGCGGCGCGCCGTCCACAGCGGCCGCCTCGAGCACGCTGTCCGGGACCGATTTGAAGAATTGCCGCAAGAGGAACACCGGCAGCGGGGAAAAGACCTCCGGCAGCACGATGGCCCAGGGCGTGTCCTGCAAGCGCAGCGCGTCCATCGTCAGCGTCAGCGGCACGCAGAGCACCTGGAACGGCAGCAGCAGCGCCAGAACATAGCCGTAGAACAGCGCCTCCCGTCCGCGAAAGCGCAGCTTGGCAAAGGCGAAGGCCGCAGGCGGCGCCACCAGCAGCATGCCACTCACGGAGAGCAGCACATAGCCCAGGGAGTTAAAGAACGTGGTCAGGATCTCCGGCCGGTGCAGCAGCACGTCAGCGTACTGCCCCAGGCTCGCCTCCATCGGCGGCAGGCGCAGAGGCAAAAATACCCCATCCTCGTAGCGCCCCACCTCGCGCAGCAGCTGCCGCACTTCCCAGTCGCCAAGGAATGTAAAGCCAAGGCTCAGCAGCAGCGGCAGCAAGAAGGGCAGCGCCAGCAGCAGCGACAGCGCCGCCTCCCGCCCCTTATGTCGCCTGTGCATGCGCCTTTCCCCCTTTCACGCTCTATTCTGTCGCCCGCAGTACCCACAGATCCAGGTGCGCCGCCCCGTGCGTGCAGAGCGTCTGCGGTGCGTCAGGGCAATCGGGATGCGTGTGGAAGCGCAGGTGCTCGTGCCGGTGCACCGCACCCGCCTCGCCCGAGCAGCTGCACAGCACGCCAATGACGCGGCACTCCCGGCCATAGACCTCGTGGCTGTCCACCTCGTAAACATATACCGGCCGGCCATCGCAGCGTACCATCCCCGGCACTTCCGCCGCTAGGGCGCAGTCCGCGTGCAGGCTCAGCAGCAGCGCAAGTGCGCACATGAAAGCGATTTTCCCGTCATGCTTCCGCATACTTTTCTCCTTTCAGCAGCGCCAGCACCATTCCGGCTGATACGGGGAGGATCAGATACAGCGCCGCGGCGGCGCTGGCGTAGTCCCCGCTGTGGAAGCGGTTGTAGAGGTAGTGCTGCAGCGTGTAGACCTCCGGCGCGGGGTAGCTGCCCGCCAGCAGATAGCACTCGCGGAAGATCTCCATGGCCTGCACCGCGCAGAGCACGAGCGCAAACACCAGCGTCGGCCGCAGATGCGGCAGATATACCGCCCAAAAGCGCCGAAAGGGCCCCGCGCCGTCGAGCCGGGCCGCCTCGATCCAATCCCGTGGCGTGGAGAGCAGGCGCGTGGAAAGGAATGCCACGAAGAATCCCGTGTTCTTCCAGAGGAAAAGGAGCAGAACCGTGCCGCGCAAGGCAGCTCCGGAGAGGAATGCGACCTGCGCAAGTCCGAATAGATCGCGAAGGCGGTTCACGACCCCGCCGTAGTCCAGCAGCCAGCGGAAGGCGAACAGCGCGCAGACCGTTGGCAGCACATAGGGCAGAAAGAGCAGGCTCTGCAGCCACTTTGCAGCGCTGCGCGCCCGGTTCAGCCACAGGCTGAAGCCCAGCGCCAACCCCAGCGTCGCCGGGACGCACAGCACCAGGAAGAGCGCCGAGTTTTCCAGCCCCGTTTGGAACATCGGGTTCCGCAGCGTCTCCAGGAAGGGCCCCGGTCCCAGCCATCCCCGCGCCGGCGACCAGACGGAGAACGGCAGACCAAGGGCCAGCGGCCCGAGAAAGAAGACCAGCAGCCCTGCCAGGCTCGGCGCGAAGAAGGGCAGTGCCCTGTGCATGGAAACGCGCATGCGTTCATTCCCCCTGTTCGAGCTTGTACATGCGGTAGCGCTCCTGCGTCTGCGCGGCGCACTGCTCCGCGGTGATCGCCCCGTCCAGGTACTGCGGGAACAG
>CAJFMX010000009.1 GCA_904393115.1 uncultured Clostridia bacterium | reverse complement strand
AGTACCTGGCTGGACACGGCCCGGGAGGATAGATCATCGCCGGATTCCATTTTAGCAGCCCATCGCATTGCGATGGGCTGCTCTTGCATACAAAGGAGAAACCCATGCGGATCGTGGATACGCACAACGACGCCCTGCTCCGGCTGCGCTGCCCAGAACAAGGGCTGACAGATCCAGCGCGCCACGTCACATGCAGGCGCATGCGGGAGGGCGGCCTGACCATGATGACGTTCGCGGCCTATACGAGCGAGCCGGAGGAATTCGGCTCCATGCTGCACATGGGCCTGCGCGAGATCGACGCGTTCTACACGATGCTCGACGTGCATCGCGAGGACCTGCAGCAGGTGCGCAGCCCCGAGGACCTGGAGCGAGCGGCAGCCGCAGGCCGCATCGGCGCGCTCCTCTCCGTCGAGGGCGGCAATGTGCTCGAGGGCGACCTGCACGTGCTGCGCCTGCTCCACCGGCTCGGGGTGCGCATGTTTGGCCTGTGCTGGTCGCTGAGCAACGAGATCGCGACGGGCTGCCGGGACACGGGCCCCGAGGATCGCGGCCTCCTGCCCTTTGGCAGGGAGGTCGTCCGCGAATGCGACCGTCTGCGGATGATGGTCGACCTCTCCCACGCCTCGGACCGCACGTTTTGGCAGGTGCTGGAGATCGCGCAGAACCCCGTCTGCGCCTCGCACTCCTGCGCGCGCGCTCTCTGCCCGGACCAGATGCGCAACCTGACGGACGAGATGCTGACCGCGCTCGGGGCGCGCGGCGGCTATGTCGGCGTGAACTTTTCGCACGATTTTCTCGTGGGCGGCGGGCTGCCGCCGGAGCACCGGGCCACGGTGGACGACGTGGTCCGGCACATCGAACACATGGCGGAGCGCGCGGGCGTGCGCGCCGTTGGGATCGGCTCGGATTTTGACGGAATCGGGCGCACGCCCGTGGGGCTGGAGGACTGCGGCTGCCTGGGCCGGATCGCGGAGGCGCTGCTCCGCCGGAACTGGAGCGAGGCGGACGTGCGCGGCATCATGGGGGAGAACTTCCTCGCCTATTGGAAGCGCGTTTTGGACGCATAAGAACAGGCCCCGCAGCAAGGACGCTGCGGGGCCTGCTTTGCGCGTTTCCCAGGAAAGCGGTCACGTGGGCAGGGAGCGGGCGGCGAGGCGCTCGAAGACCTCCGGCGGATAGACCGCGCGCAGGATCTCCATGCCCTCGGCAAAAAGGTTGGGCTCGTGGGCCGCGGCGTGGGTTCCGCTTTGTACCAGGCAGAAGCCTAGGGAATCATAGAGCAGAATGGCGTCGTGGCTCCAGGTCTGCGTGCCGAGCCACACGGGCTGCGGCGCCGGCGGATAGCTGTGCAGGGCGTGGAGAACGACGGCGCGCGCCAGGCCCCGCCGCTGAAAGGCAGGCGCGGTGGACACCCAGTGCAGAAGCCGCTCGCCCGCTTCCTCCCAGGCCGTCGCCGTGGCCACGGGCAGGCCGTCCGGCGCGCAGACGAAGCAGCAGCGCTCGCGCAGGAGGTTCTGCCGCGGAAGAAAGCGCTCGGCAAAGTAGGCGCGCGCCGCGCCCTCGCCGTCAAATTCCGCGACCGAGGTCTCGATGCGCGCCCAATGGACTTCGTCCCCCGGGCGATAGCGGCGCAGGGAAAAGCCGGCGGGCAGGGCCGGCTCCGGCGGAAGCGGCGCCGGTTCCCGGCGCATGATCAGGCTCTTATAGGGGATGGATTTGTCCAGCACGGGCGGGACCTCCTTTGTTCTGCGGATCAGTCGGCCAGGCCGACGCGCACGCGGATCTCCACGTCGGGCAGGGCGTCCTGCAGGGCGCGGGAGAGGCGGTTTTGCCGCTGGTTGGAGTCGCTGCCCAGCACGACGATGGTGGCGCCGATGCGGCGCGCGTGCGCGGCGATGGTGTGCACGACGTCGTCGTTGCGCAGGAGCATCATGTCCGCGCTGTGGCTCTTGCTGATGGCGAACAGGTACTCCAGCGCCTCCGCCTCCGAGGCGCTGCCGAGGAAGTTGCTGCCCATCTTGGCCACGTGTACGACGGACAGGGAAGCGCCCTCCTCCGCGGCGATTTCCGCGCCGTCGTGGATCAGGCGCGCACAGGACTTCTGTCCCGTCACGCACACGAGCACGCGGGATTCCTTACGCATGGGGCAAAACACCCTTTCTCACACTCATTCAGACTGCATGGATACAATGGACTGGCCGTGCACGGAGACGACGAAGCGCTGCCCCGTGGGGAATCCCTCCCTGGGATACTTGCTCAGGTCGAAGTAGCAGAGCTTTTCGTCGTCCGCCGCCTCGTCGCGGAAGTAGAGCGTCTTGCAGGGCACGCCCTCGCGCACGGAGTCCTCGGCGATGGTGGTCAGCGTGCCGCGGAACTCGTGGCTGCGGCCCGTGACGACCTCCCGCGCATAGCGCAGGTAGGCGTAGACCGGGTAGCAGAACAGGCCCCAAGTGAAGATGGCCATCGCGCCGCCCAGGCAGCCCAGGAGCACGCTCAGCCACTCGATCCGGATCGTATACATGACGACGATGCCGGCGACGTTGGGGAGGATGGCCAGCGCGGCCATCAAGCCGATGCGCCGCAGGAGCTGGTTCCTCGCGTTTTGGATATCCTGTTGGGAATACAGCATTCGCTTCATCCTGCCTCTCATTCTTATGTGCGGGCACGCCGCCTCATCCCTATTATCGCACATTTGCCAGGTGGAGAAAAGGGGGCGCGGCCCAAAACCTGCGGACCGGGCCTCAAGTGTCGGTTTTTGGCGCCCGGGGCGCGCGGGTGCGGCGGGCGGCCGCCTTCTTCGCCGGCGCGGCGGACTTTGCGGCGGGCCGCTTCCGCGCGGCCTTTGGGCGCGGGGCGGGCGGGAAGGCCGCGGGCGGCGCGCTGTCCGCCGCGGCGCAGAGGAAGGCGCAGTAGCGGCGGATGCTGTCCATGAAGCGCGCGGGGTCCATCTGGCCGCGCGCGATGTCCGCAAGGCCCTTCTCCCACCGGCCCGTGGTCTCGGGCGAGGCGAGCGGCTCCGGCACGACGGAGATGAGCAGCTTGCCCTTCTCCGTGGGGAGGAGCGACTTCTTCGCCCGCTGCACGTAGCCCACCTCGATCAGGCGCTCCAGGATCGCCGCGCGCGTGGCCGGCGTGCCGAGCCCCCGGTCCTTGAGCTGGCGGCGGAGCTCCTCGTCCTCGACAAAGCGGCCCGCGTTCTCCATGGCCGCCAGCAGCGTGTTTTCCGTGTAGGGCTTGGGCGGCTCCGTGCGCTTGGCGAGCACGTCTGCGCGCTCTGCGCGCGCCTGCTGGCCCTGGGAGAGGGCGGGAAGGGTCTGCTCTTCCTCCGCGGCGCGGGGCTTTAGCGGGGGCTTTACGGCCTGCCAGCCGGGGTCGAGGATCGTCTTGCCCACGGAGCGGAAGCGCCGGCCCTCCACGTTCGTCAGGACCGTGACCGTTTCGCTCACCATGGGCGGATAGAAGGCGGCGAGGAGCTGGCGCACGACCAGGTCGAAGATGCGCCGCTCGTTTTCGGTCAGGCTGCCCGGCGCGCGGCCCGTGGGCACGATGGCGTGGTGGTCCGTGATCTTCGCATCGTCAAAGACGCGCTTGCCGGGGTCGGCGGCGCGCTCCGGGGCCGGGACCCATTCCCGGTATGGCTCGGGCAGGGACTGGAACACCTTCTGCACCTTGGGCCGCATGTCGTGCGGCAGGTGGCGCGAATCCGTGCGCGGATAGGTCAGGACCTTGTGCTTCTCGTAGAGGGCCTGGGCCAGGTCCAGCGTCGCCTGGGCGGTCAGGCCGTAGCGCGCGTTCGCCTCGCGCTGCAGGGTCGTCAGGTCGTAGAGGAGGGGCGGCATCTGGCTCTGGCGCGCGGACTCCACGCGCTCCACAAAGCCCTCCCGGCCGCGCACGGCCTGCGCGACCTGCTCCGCCTCCTCGCGCGTCTTCAGGCGCGTCTTGCCCTGCGCGTCGACGTAGGTGCCCTTGTAGCCCGGGGAAAAGCGCGCGCAGACCTCGAAGTAGTCCTCCGGCACAAAGCGCTCGATCTCCCGCGCGCGCTGCACGAGCAGGGAGAGCGTGGGCGTCTGCACGCGGCCCACGGACAGCAGGCTGTCGTAGCGCAGGGTGAAGGCGCGCGAGCCGTTCATGCCCACGAGCCAGTCCGCCTCGGACCGGCAGAGCGCGGAGGCGTACAATCCGTCGTATGCCGCGCCCTCGCGCAGGCGCGCAAAGCCCTCGGCGATGGCCTCCTCCGTCATGGAGGAGATCCACAGCCGGAACACGGGCTTCCTGCAGCGGGCAAAGGCGTAGATGCGCCGGAAGATGAGCTCGCCCTCGCGCCCGGCGTCCGTCGCGCAGACGATGCGCTCCACCTGCGGCGCGTTGAGGATCTTCTTGACGAGGGCGAACTGCTTCCTGGCCGCAGCGGTGGGCACGACCTTCAGGGGGATCTCCTCGGGGAGGATGGGCAGCGTGTCGCGCCGCCAGGCCTTCCAGCGCGGGTCGATCTCGTCCGGATTGCACTGGGTGATGAGATGCCCCAGCGCCCAGGTCACGACGTAGCCGCTGCCCTTCAGGCACCCTTCGCCCGCCTCCCGGGCGCCCAATACGCGCGCGATGTCCCGCGCGACCGAAGGCTTTTCCGCAAGAACGCAGGTCCAGCCCACGCGCTTTCCCCCCTTTCCGCTTCGGGGCCGAACGCCCCGTCCCTTCATTATAGCATTTTTTTCATCGGCTTGAAACTTGTTTCTGAGTAGACTATAATGGAAACTGTCAAGAGAGAAGCGAACAATGCAGCGGGGAGGGTTTGTCATGAAATACGAGTACACCGCGCCCAGATGGCAGAACCCCGCCGTGCAGCAGGTCGGACGGCTGCGGCCGCACGCGGACCTCATCCCCTTCCAGGACATGACCAGCGCCTGGCTGGGCGAGAGGGAGCTCTCCGGCTTTTACAAGCTGCTGGACGGCAGGTGGAGCTTCTGGTACGCCCGGGGCGAGCAGGAGGTCCCGGAGGGCTTCTACGGCACGGATTATCAGGGGGAGCCCCACTGGGGCAAGATGCCCGTGCCCGGCGTCTGGCAGATGAACGGGTATGGGCGCAACCAGTACACCAACATCGCCTATCCCTTTCCCTACGACCCGCCGCGCGTGCCGGACGAGGCGCCCATCGGCCTCTACCGCCGCGAATTCACCGTGCCGCCCCTCTGGGCGGAGAACGACCGGCGCATCCTCGTCTGCTTTGACGCGGTGGACAGCGCCTTTACCGTCTACATCAACGGGCAGGAGGCGGGCTTCTCCAAGGGGGCGCACCTGGGCGCGGAGTTCGACATCACCGACATGGTGCAGACCGGCTCCAACCTGCTCGCGGTGGAGGTCTACGGCCTGTCGGACGGCTCCTACCTGGAGGACCAGGACAAGTGGCGCATGTCCGGAATCCTGCGGGACGTCTACCTCCTGGCGCTGCCCAAGATCCACGTGCGCGACGCCGTGACCCGCACGGAGTTCCTCGACGGCGGCTCGACCGGCCGCCTGCACATCGGCGCCTGGATCTACAACCACAGCGAGGCGGACTGCGTATCCGATTACAAACTCTACGCCCACCTGTACGACCAGGGCGCGCGCATCGGCGCCGCGGGCGCCGAGGACATCCGCATCGACGCGGGCAACGAGGAGCGCGTGGAGCTGACGATCGACGTGCCGGGCGTGCAGCCCTGGTCCGCCGAGACGCCGCACCTCTACACCCTCCTGCTCCTGCTGGAGGACGACATGGGCAACACGGCCGAGGTCGAGCGCATGGACGTGGGCTTCCGCACCGTGGAGGTACGGGACGGCCGGCTCCTGCTCAACGGCGCGGCCATCAAGCTCAAGGGCGTCAACCGGCACGAGTGCCACCCCACGCTCGGCGCCGTGGTCAGCGTCAGCGCCATGCTCCGCGACATCACCCTGATGAAGGCGCACAACATCAACTGCGTGCGCACCAGCCACTACCCCGACGACAGCCGCTGGTACGCGCTCTGCGATCAATACGGCCTGTACGTCATCGACGAGGCGGACCTGGAAACCCACGGCGACGGCGCGCACGGCTATCCCCTCAGCGACGACCCCGCCTGGCGCGAGGCCTACGTGGACCGCGCGGCGCGCATGGTCCTGCGCGACCGCAACCATCCCTGCGTGCTCTTCTGGTCGCTGGGGAACGAGTCCGGGTTCGGCGAGAACCACCGCGCCATGGCCGAGGCCGTGCGCAGCCTGGACGGCACCCGGCCCCTGCACTACTGCGAGGCGGGCGAGGACCCGCTGGTGGACATCGTCTCCCGCATGTACCCGGAGGTGGAGGATCTGAAGAAAGAGGGCGCGCGCACGGACGACGGCCGGCCCTTCTTCCTCTGCGAGTACGCGCACGCCATGGGCAACGGCCCCGACAACCTCAAGGAGTACTGGGACGCCATCTACCAGAGCCCGCGCCTGCTCGGCGGCTGCGTCTGGGAGTGGGCGGACCACGGGCTGCTCGCCGAGCGGCGCGACGGCAAGTTCGGCTACGCCTACGGCGGGGACTTCGGCGACGCGCCCAACGACGGCAACTTTTGCATCGACGGCCTGTGCTGGCCGGACCGGACGCCGCACCCCGGCCTGCTCGAGCTCAAGAAGGTCTATCAGCCCGTGCTCGTGGAGGCGGTGGACCTGCGCAAGGGCCTGGTGCGCATCACGAACCGGTATGCCTTCCGCAACCTGGACGAGACGTTCTACGCCACCTACCGCGTCACGACCGAGGGCCTGCGCGCGCTGCAGCGCGACCTGGAGCTGCCCAAGGGCTTTGGCCCCGGCCAGACCCGCGAGGTGGAGCTGGAGTATCCCCTGCCAATCGCGGGCGAGAGCTTCCTGGAGCTCGCCTTTACGCTGCGGCACGACGAGTCCTTTGCGCCCAAGGGCACGGAGATGGCCTGGGAGCAGCTCCCGCTGCCCACGCCCCGCGTGCCCACGCTCTACAACCCGCTGAGCCTGGGCGAGAGCCTCAAGGTCACGGAGACCGACGCGCACACGCTCTCCATCGCCGGCGGAGAGTTCTCCCTGGAGTTCTCCCTGCGCACGGGCGAGATGCTCCACGCCATCCACGACGGGCAGGACGTCGTCGTGCGCGCGCCGCACCCGGTCTTCTTCCGCGCGCCCACGGACAACGACGCGCGCCCGGCCAAGGCCTGGCGCGAGGTGGGGCTGGACCGGCTGAAGCCCCGCGTGGAGTCCGTGTCCTGGCAGAAGATGGACGAGGGCGTGGTCTGCCTGGAGTCCGAGAGCGTCTACAGCGCGGACGCCGTGGACCCGGCGCTGCGCGTGCGCGTCCGCTGGACGATCAGCGCCTCCGGCTGCGAGCGCGTGGACGTGACCTTCCAGCCCCTGCGGGAGCTGCCGGACCTGCCCCGGCTCGGCATGCAGATGACCATGCCCCGGAGATACGACCACGTCATCTGGTACGGCCGCGGCCCGCACGAGAGCTATCCCGACCGCAAGGAGAGCGCGCGCCTCGGCATCCACCGCAGCACCGTGCGCGAGCAGCATGTGCCCTACATCCGCCCGCAGGAGAACGGCGCCAAGGCCGACTGCCGCTGGGCCGCGGTCACCGACGTCATGGGCCAGGGCTGGATGTTCATGGCCGTGCCGGGCGAGCAGTTCTCCTTCACGGTCCACGACTACACGGACGAGCAGCTCCTCGCCGCGCGCCACGACGACGAGCTCCCCCGCGGCGGGGACACGGTCGTCTCCATCGACATGGCGCAGGGCGGCCTGGGCAGCAACTCCTGCGGGCCGGGCCCCCTGGCGCCCTACCGCCTCACCCTGCGGGAGAGCCGCAGCTACAGCTTCTACGTCCGCCCGTTCAACCGGCAGGGGTCCTCGTACGTGGCCGCCTACCATGTCCTGCCCAAGGAGGGCTGACGCAAAAAAAGAATCCCGCAGCCTTGCGGGATTCTTTTTTTGCACGTCCAGGGGGGATGCGGTTACTTGGACTTGTAGCTGGCGCAGTTGGTCTCGCTCTCGGCGCGGCCGTCCCCGCAGTTCATGCAGGGCTTGATGTCGATGGCCGACAGCGTGCAGGCGCACGCCTGGCGGTCGTTGTAGGCACAGGAACTCACGTGACAGTTGATGCACTGATGACCGGTAGCTTTGTTCTGCATGTGTTTTGACCTCCTTGCTGTTTGGTGCAAGGTTAGTATGCGCAGCGCAGCGCGCGGCAATCCGGAAATCCCAGGCATCGTTTCCATTTTTTGGGCCGCGGCTCAATCCTCCGGGGGCAGCGCGCAGAAGGGGAGGGGATCGGCGGGCGCGTCCTCGCGCGGGCGGAGCTCCAGGCCGTACCACTTGACGTCGTGCCACTGGCCCAGCTTGTAGCCCGCCTTGGCGAAGGTGCCGATCCGGGAAAAGCCCAGGGACTCGTGCAGCTTTTCCGAGGGCAGGTTCGGGCAGCCCAGGATCGCGATGGCCTCGCAGAAGCCCTGGGCGCGCAGCGTGCGCAGAAGCCGCTCGTAAAGGCGCGTGGCGTAGCCCTTGCGGTGGAAGCCCTCGCCCACGTAGATCGTGGTCTCGCACACCCATTGATACGCCTTGCGCGGGTGGAAGAAGTGCGCGTACGCATAGCCCGCGGGCACGCCGTCCTCCTCCAGGATGTAGAAGGGGAAAAAGCGCGTGATCTCCTCGATGCGGGCGCGGTATTCCGCGACGGAGGGCACCTCGTATTCGAAGGTGACGCTCGTGTTTTGCACATAGGGCGCGTAGAGGGCGACGATGGCGGCGGCGTCCTCCGGGGTGGCAAGGCGGATCGCGGTAGACATGGGCAAGACCTCCTCTAAGGCAGAATCCAAGAAAAAAAGCACAGCGCAAAGGCACGCCCTTGTGCGCTGTGCTGCGGGGAATCGTTATTCGCGGAAGATGCGGTCGTAGGCGGCGTCGATGCGGGCGAGCTCCTCTGCGCTCAGGTCCCAGTCGCCGGCTGCGGCGTTCATGATGGCCTGGTCCACGTTCTTGCTGCCGGTCAGCGCGCAGGTCATGCCCTTCTGCTGGGAGACCCAGTTGATGGACACGTGCGTCACGGGCTTGCCGTGCTCCTCGGCGATGGCGCGCAGGGTTTTGAGCAGCTCCTGCGTCTTGGACCAGAAGGGCTCGCTGAAGAAGGGATAGAAGTTGGCGCGCTTGTCGCCGGCCTCGGGCTTGGGCGGCTCCTTGAACTTGCCGGTGAGGATGCCCGCGCCCAGGGAGCCGTAGCTCAGCACGCCGATGTTGTGCTCGCGGCAGAAGGGCAGCACGTCCGCCTCAATCTCGCGGTCGAGGAGGGAATACTGCGGCTGCGTGCTGACGATGGCGCCGCAGCGGAGCGTGCGCTCCAGCAGCGGTACGTCAAAGTTCGAGACGCCGAGGTAGCGCACCTTGCCCGCCTTCTGGATGCGGAGCAGCGCCTCCATCGTCTCCTCGATGGGCGTGTTGACGTCCGGCCAGTGGATCTGGTAGAGGTCGATGTAGTCCGTGCCCAGGCGGCGCAGGGACTGCTCGATTTCGTACTCGATGGAGTCGGGCTGCAGGCACTTGCCCTGTCGGCCCTTCGGGTCGTCAAAGAGCAGGCCGACCTTGGTGCAGAGCACGACCTTGTCGCGCCGGCCCTTGATGGCCTGGCCCACGAGCGTCTCCGAGTGGCCCTTGCCGTAGATGGGCGCCGTGTCGATGAGGTTGACGCCGTGGTCCAGGGACGCGCACAGGGAATCGATGCACTTCTTGTCGTCGATGGCGCCGAAGAAGTCGCCGCCCATGGCCCAGGTGCCCGCGCCGACGGCGGAGACCACCAGGTCGCTGTTGCCGAGTCTGTTCATTCTCATTGGTGTTGCCCCCCTTGTTCTGTGGTTCTGTTTTCCAAGGCGATTATACCACACCTTCCCGGCGTCTGTACAGAGCGCAGCCCGCGCCAGAGGGGCCGGGAAAAATGCGCAAAGAAAAGGCGGCATCCTTTCGGACACCGCGCAAGCCATCGTTTTTCTATTGATGGCACCCCCCATTGCCGCTGTTGCAGCACGCCTTCCATCTGCAGCGCCGCGCGGCTTTATCTATAAAAATATATCTATTTATCTGTGGTTCATAACGGATACCTGCCCGGCGAAAGCGATACGGTTTTACGGAAAGTATCGTGATTTTAATCCGATCTTCTCCCGGGCCATCTCCCTTTCACAGTGCTTATTATAAAGGCATTCTACGTTTCTGTCAATTATATGATTTTATCATATAAAAGAATATGAAGGTAAAACCTTGGGGCGGGGGCCAGGGCGCAGGGGCCCAAAAAACGCTTGAAAATCGCGTTTTTTGGGCCCCGTTCCGAGAGACGGAAAAGCCCCGCGCCCGGGAAACAAAGAAATTTTATCCGGGGAACGCGGGGCGGGGGCTGTGCAGATCAGGCGTCGTGCAGGTGTTCCCGCGCGACGGAGAGCATGAGCTTGATGCGGTTCTCCTGGTTGACGCGCGTGGCGCCGGAGTCGTAGTCGATGGGGACGATGTTGGCCTGGGGATACATCTCGCGGATCTGGCGGATCTTGCCCTTGCCGACGATGTGGTTGGGCAGGCAGCCGAAGGGCTGGGCGCAGACGATGTTCTCGTACCCGGACTGGATGAGCTCGATCATCTCGCCCGTGAGGAACCAGCCCTCGCCCATCTTGCAGCCGTAGCCGACGAGGGGGCGGACCATCTCCTTGACCTCCAGGTAGGAGGCGGGCTTGTGGTAACGCTTGGAGGCGGCCACGGCGTCCAGGGTGTACGTCTCGAACACGCGCAGGTAGTTGAAGAGCGCCTGCACAACGAACTTCTTCAGGGGATTGCCGCCGTAGAGCTGGATGTCGTCCAGGCGGTTGTCCACCTTGAAGAGCATAAAGCCCATCAGGCCCGGGACGTTGACCTCGCAGTCCTGGGAGCGGAGGAACTCCTCCAGGTGGTTGTTGGCCAGGGGCGAATACTTGGCGTAGATCTCGCCCACGATGCCGACCTTGACCTTGCGGACCGGGAGGAGCTCCACGGTCTCAAAGTCCGCGACGATCCGGCCGAGCTGGGCCTTGATCGCCTTGGGCTGGAAGCCCTTGCCCTGGAGGAACTGGGCGCAGATCTCCTGGACCCAGCGGTCCACGTGCGCGTCGGTCTCCCCGGGATTTTTTTCGTAAGGGCGGGTCTGGTTGGCCAGGAGCATCAGCAGGTCGCCGTAGGTCAGCGCGGCCAGCGCCCGGCGCAGGAGCGGCAGCGTGATCTGGAAGCCGCTGTTCTTCTCCAGGCCCGAGAGGTTGACCGAGATCACCGGCACCTGGCCCATGCCCGCGTTCTTGAGCGCCTTGCGCAGCAGGAAGATGTAGTTGGAGGCTCGGCAGCCGCCGCCGGTCTGCGACATCATCAGGGCGACGTGGTCCAGGTCGTACTTGCCGCTCTTGAGCGCGGAGATCATCTGCCCGATGGTGAGCAGCGCCGGGTAGCAGATGTCGTTGTGGACGTACTTGAGGCCCTCGTCCACGACCTCCTGGCCGTCGTTGGTCAGCAGCTCCACGTTGTAGCCGTAGGCGCGCAGCACATTCTGCAGGATGCGGAAGTGGATCTCCGCCATGTTGGGGAAGAGGATCTTGTAGGTCTTGCGCATCTCCTTCGTGAACTCGATGCGGCCGCGCTCGTCCGGAACGCGCTTGTCAGGCATGGGCATAGCCTCCCTTCTCTCCGATGGCCGAGAACAGCGAGCGCAGGCGGATCTTGACCGCGCCCAGGTTCGTGATCTCGTCGATCTTGATCTGCGTATAGATGCGGTTCTTGGATTCGAGGATCTTGCGGACCTCGTCGGTGGTGATGGCGTCCACGCCGCAGCCGAAGGAGACGAGCTGCACCAGGTTGATGTGCGGGTCCCCGGACTCCGCGATGAAGCGCGCCGCGGCGTACAGGCGGGAGTGGTAGGTCCACTGGTTGAGCACGGTGGTCGGGGCCTTGACGTACTCGTCGCCCAGGGAGTCCTCGGACACGACGACCGCGCCGCTGTCGGCGATGAAGCCGTCGATGCCGTGGTTGATCTCGCCGTCCAGGTGATAGGGACGGCCCGCCAGGACGATCACGGGCATGCCCTTTTCCCGCGCCATGGTCAGGTACTCCTCGCCCTTCTGGTGGATCTTGCGCATGTGCTCCTCATAGGCGGCATAGGCGGCCTTGGCGGCGGCCTTTACCTCGCGCAGCGTGATGTCGTCCCCGAAGTGGCGGGTGAGGATTTCGTGCATCTTCTTGGGGAAGTCGTGCGGCCGGTGGATGCCCACGTAGTCGTGGATGAACTTGACCTTCTGCACGGACTTCATGTTGGAGACGATGACCTCCGGGTAGTAGGCGACGACCGGGCAGTTGTAGTGGTTGTCGCCCAGGTGCTCGTCGATGTTGTAGCTCATGCAGGGGTAGAAGATGGCGTCTACGCCCGCGTCGATGAGGGCCTGCACGTGGCCGTGCATGAGCTTTGCCGGGTAACAGGCCGTGTCCGAGGGGATGGAGGCCTGGCCCAGGTGGTAGAGCTGCTTGGTGGTCTTGGGCGAGACCGCGATGCCAAAGCCCAGGTGCGTCAGGAACGTGTGCCAGAAGGGCAGCAGCTCAAAGAAGTTCAGGCCCATGGGCAGGCCGATGGTCTCCCGCTTGCCGGGCACCGAGCCGTAGGCGTCCAGCAGCTCGCGCTTGTAGTCGTAGAGGTTGTAGCGCACGGCGGCGCGGCCGCGGTTCAGGGGCTTTGTGCACTGGTTGCCGCCGATGAAGGTCTTGCCGCCGGCGAAGGTGTTGATGGTCAGGCGGCAGTGGTTGGTGCAGCCGTTGCAGGTGACGGCGCGCACCTCGTGGGTGAAGTTGGCCAGGTCCTCGGCCGTGAGCAGGCTCGACCACTCGGCGCGCTGGTTCTGCTTGGCGTAGAGCGCCGCGCCATAGGCGCCCATCACGCCCGCCAGCGAAGGGCGGATGACGTCGTGCCCGATCTCCTGCTCAAAGGCGCGCAGCACCGCGTCGTTCAGGAACGTTCCGCCCTGCACCACGATGTGCTGGCCCAGCTCCTCGGCGTTGCCCACGCGGATGACCTTGTAGAGCGCGTTTTTGACCACGCTGATGGACAGGCCCGCGGAGATGTTCTCCAGGGAGGCGCCGTCCTTCTGCGCCTGCTTGACGGAGGAGTTCATGAACACCGTGCAGCGCGAGCCCAGGTCCACGGGCTTGTCGGCGAACAGGCCGGCCTTGGCAAAGTCCGCGATCGAGTAGCCCAGGGCCCCGGCGAACGTCTGCAGGAACGAGCCGCAGCCCGAGGAGCACGCCTCGTTCAGGAAGATGTTGTCGATGACGCCGGAGCGGATCTTGAAGCACTTGATGTCCTGGCCGCCGATGTCGATGATGAAGTCCACCTGCGGGTCGAACTTCTTGGCCGCGGTGAAGTGCGCGATGGTCTCCACGATGCCAAAGTCCGCGCGGAAGGCGTTCTTGATGATCTCCTCGCCGTAGCCCGTGGAGGCCGCGGCGCGGATGGCGATGTTCGGGAAGCGCTTGTAGACCTCGGCCAGGAAGTCCTTGACCAGGGGCACGGGGTTGCCGCTGTTGGGCAGGTATTGGTAATAGGCGATGTTCTCCGCGGAATCCAGGACCACGGCCTTGACCGTGGTGGAGCCCGCGTCGATGCCGATGTAGGCGATGTTGTCCGGCTGCAGGCAGCCGGTGACGCGCATCTCATCCCGGTTGTGCCGCTCGGTAAAGTCCGCGTACTCCTGCGCGTTTGCAAAGAGCGGCCGGCAGCCGACGTAGGCGCCGCTGGCCGTGTAGGCCCCGATGCGCTCGATCAGGTCGGAGAGGACGAAGCCCTCGCCGTCGGCCTGCAGCGCCGCGCCCAGGGCGACGTAGTACAGGGAGTTCTCCGGGAGGAGGCCCTCGGTCTTGAGCGTCTGGTCAAAGGCCTTGCGCAGCTCCGAGAAGAAGGTCAGCGGCCCGCCCAGGTACACGACGTGCCCGGCGATCTCGCGGCCCTGCGCCAGGCCCGCGATGGTCTGGTTGACCACGGCCATGAAGATGGAGGCGCAGATGTCCTCCTTGCGCGCGCCCTGGTTGAGCAGGGGCTGAATGTCCGACTTGGCAAAGACGCCGCAGCGCGAGGCGATGGCGTAGATCTTGTTCTGCCGCTTGCTCAGCTCGTTCATCTCCGAGGGCGTCAGGTGCAGGAGCGTGGCCATCTGGTCGATGAAGGCGCCCGTGCCGCCGGCGCAGCTGCCGTTCATGCGGACCTCCATGTTGCCGGAAACGAAGAGGATCTTCGCGTCCTCGCCGCCCAATTCGATCACCACGTCCGTCTCCGGCAGGTTGCGGCGGATGGCGACGCGCGTGGCGTAGACCTCCTGCGCAAAGGGGATGGACATGCTCTCTGCAAATCCCATGCCGGCCGAGCCCGACACGCAGAGCTGCACGCGCTCCTGCTCCGGGAACTTGTCCCGAACCTCCGAGAGCATTGCGGCGGCCTTCTGCGTGATCTGCGAGTAGTGCCGTTCATAATTTTTGTACAGGATCTCGTCGCGGTCGTTCAGAACGACGCATTTCAGCGTTGTAGATCCCACATCCAAACCAATTCGTATCATTTCGGTCTCTTCTCCTTGATCGGCGAGAAAAGCATTAATTCGACATTTAACAGTATACACCACACAGGGGGGGATAAGTCAATTCGAAATGAAATTTAACATGCGGTTTCCGGGAAGTTTTCGGAAAAGAAGAAGAAAATGGGAAGCGAATCGCATTCCGCTCCCCGTTTGTTCTGCAATCTACTGTTCTGCATCCGAATCATCTGCGCTCGCCAGAATGTGCGCGTGCGCCCGGAGAAAGTGCTGGAGGAAGCGGACGAGCCCGAGCTCCTCATAGGCGCGGGGCGTGAGGTTCCCCTCCTCCATCTCCAGGATGGCCGCCTCCGGGATGGCCGCGAGGATCGGGCTGTGCGTGGCCAGGATGAACTGGCTGCCATCCCGCACGGCGTCCTGGATGAGGTAGATCAGCGCCAGCTGGTTGACGTAGGAGAGCGCGGCCTCCGGCTCATCCATCAGGTACAGGCCGCCCGGCAGCAGGCGCGAGCGGAAGAACTCGAGGAACCCCTGGCCGTGGGACTGCCGCTCCAGCGGCGCGCCGTAGAGGTGCTCCAGCGCGTCCAGGGTGCCGCTGTAGGGCTGCGCGGCCAGCGAATCGGCGTAGGCGCTGCCGTACTTGCCGGAGATCTCGCGCAGCGCCTCCTGCGCAAAGCGCTTTTCCGCCTCGACATAGCCGACATAGCGCGTAAAATCCTCCGCAGCAAAGAAGAAGTGGTGCGCCGGCCGGCGCGCGAGCGAGGGGCGGTAGCAGGGCGCCGCCTGCCAGATGCGGCGCTGGGCGTCCGTGCGGCCGGCGGGGGACTCGCCCCTTGCGGGCTGCGGGGGCTCGATGCGGTTGATCCGAAGCGCCGCGGCGATCAGCTCGATCAGCGTGGTCTTGCCGCAGCCGTTGTCCCCGCAGAGAACCGTCACCGGCGCGGTGAAGTCCAGGCGGTCGAGCGCCTGCAGGAGCGGCGTGCAGAAGGGGTACTCCGCCTCCGCGCCCCGGCGCAGGCGGGAGAGGCTGCGAAGAAAGATCACGGGGCCGCGCCCCCTTCCGCCAGGCGGGCGAGCAGGGCGTCCAGCCCGCTCTCGCCAAAGACCTCGATCCCGCTCTCCTGCAGAAGCGCCGCCGCAACGCCGCGGCCGGGGACGAGCGCGCCCGTGAAGCTGCCGTCGTAGATCGCGCCGCAGCCGCAGGAGGGGCTGCGCTCCTTGAGGAGCGCTGTGCGGGCGCCGAGCAGCTGCGCAAGGCGCAGCGTTTCCTCCGCGCCGCGGCGGTAGTTCTCCGTCACGTCGCGGCCGTCGAGCGCCCGGACGCGCTCGCCCTGGCGCTCGGCGGGCATGCGCGGCGTGGGCAGCCCGCCGAAGACCTCCGGGCAGACGGGCACGAGGGAAATGGGCAGGGCGAGCAGGCGCTCCAGCCCGTCCATGCGCTTGGACTGCCCGTCGTACCGGCAGCGCAGGCCCAGCAGGCAGGCGCTGACGAGGAGCACCATGTAATCACGCCTCCTCTCTGGGCACCACGTTGCTTTTACAGGTGTATTCCTCCACGTCGATGCGGAGAACCGCCACGTTTGCAAGGGCCTCCGGCGCGAAGTCCGCGCGGCCGGCAAAGCCCATGTGGTGCAGGAGCGCCTCCAGGGCGAAGCGCTTTTCCTCCGGGTCGGTCAAAATCGCGGCGCGGCCCGTGCCAAGAAGGCTGCGGTAGCGCGCCGTCCAGGCGCAGGGGCGGTCGGCGCGCACGGTCTCCACCAGCGCGGAGATGGCAAAGCCCACGCGCGCATCCCGGCGCAGGAGGTCGAGCTTGCGCCCCTCGGCCGCGCAGTGCAGGTAGAGGGTGAGGCGCCCGTCGGGCGCGAGGGCAAAGCCGTAGTTCATGGGGACGACGTAGGGCGCGCCCTCTGCGTTGCAGGAGAGGTGCACCGTCCGGCACTCCTCAAGGAGCGCGGAGATGGCGGCAGGGTCTGTGATCTGGCGGTCGCTTCTGCGCACTGTGCTCCCTCCTCGTTTTTAGAACTGTTCGGCCTTGCGCTGCTTGCGCAGCTCGCTGCGGCGCTTGCCGGCCTCCCACTCGGCGCGCTCCTCGTCGGTCTCCAGGAGCAGGGGCGGCACGGGCGTGGAGTGGTCGTTTTCGTCCAGGGCGACCAGGACCAGGTAGGCGCGGTTGATCATGTGCCGCTCGCCGTTCAGGTTCTCGACGAACGTGTCCACGCGCACCTCCATGGAGGTGCGGCCGACATAGGTGACCACGCCCTCGAGGAGGATCGTGTCGTTGACATAGGCGGGGGACTTGAAGTGCAGCGTGTCGATGGAGGCCGTGGTCACATTGCAGCCGGCGTGGCGGCGCGCGGCGACGGCGGCCACGATGTCGATCCACTGCATGAGCTGGCCGCCGAAGAGGCGGCCGGAGCCGTTGATGTGCTGGGAAAGGAGAATCTGGGTCTGAATCGTCCGCGAGGCGGACGCGGGCTTGGGCGCAAGGTCCATGAAATTCCCTCCGTAGATGGTCTTAGAGTGTGCGGGCAAGGTCCGCGAAGCGCTGCATGGCCTCGCGCGTGCTCTCGCGCTGGCCAAAGGCCGTCAGGCGGAAGAAGCCTTCGCCGTTGACGCCAAAGCCCGCGCCCGGCGTGCCCACGACGTTGGCCTTCTCCAGCAGCAGGTCGAAGAACGCCCAGGAGTCCAGGCCGCCCGGGCAGCGCAGCCAGATGTAGGGCGAGTGGATGCCGCCCGTGTAGAAGATGCCCAGCTCGTCCAGCGTGCCGGCGATGATGCGCGCGTTTTCGCGGTAGTAGTCGATGGACTCCATGCACTGGGACCAGCCCTCCGGAGTGAAGACCGCCTCGGCGGCGCGCTGGACGATGTAGGGCACGCCGTTGAACTTGGTGCTCTGGCGGCGCAGCCACATGGCGTTCAGGCTCATGCCGCCGAATTTCAGCTCCCGGGGGACGATGGTGTAGCCGCAGCGCGTGCCGGTGAAGCCCGCGGTCTTGGACAGGGAGCAGATCTCGATTGCGCAGCTGCGCGCGCCCTCCACCTCGTAGATGGTGCGCGGCAGGGCGGGGTCGGAGACAAACGCCTCGTAGGCCGCGTCAAAGAGGAGGAGCGCGCCGCGGCGCAGCGCGTAGTCCACCCACGCGGCAAGGCCGGCGTGGTCGTAGACCGCGCCCGTGGGGTTGTTGGGCGAGCAGATGTAGACGAGGTCCGCGTCCAGATCCGCGTCCGGCAGGGGCAGGAAGCCGTTGTCCGGCGTGGCGTCGACATAGCGCACGCGCCGGCCCGCCATGACGTTTGCATCGACATAGGCGGGATAGACCGGGTCGGGGATGAGGACGGTGTTGTCCGCGTCAAAGAGGTCCAGCAGGTTGCCCAGGTCGCTCTTTGCGCCGTCGCTGATGAAGATCTCCTCCGGCGAGAGGGTCACGCCGCGCTCGGCATAGTGGCCGGCCACGGCCTCCCGCAGGAAGGGGTACCCCTGCTCAGAGGGGATGTAGCCGTGGAAGCCCTCCGGCGTGCCCATCTCCGAAACGGCGCGGTGGAGCGCGTCGATCACGGCGGGGCAGAGCGGGCGGGTCACATCGCCGATGCCCAGGCGAATGATGCGCGCGTCCGGGTGCGAGGCGGCGTAGGCCGCGACCTTTTTGCCCACGGTCGAGAAGAGATAGCTGTCCTGGATGTTGCGATAGTTTTCATTGATGCGCATGCATTCTGCCTCCCTCAAAGGCGGTTTTTGCGACCGCAAAATTTCTCCTTCTATCATAACCGTTCGCGCGGGAAAGCACCATCCCTTTTTGGCTTGCACCGCGCTTTTTGGGTTAAAAAATGGAAAAACCGGAGGGGAGCGCGACGGCGCTTCCCTCCGGCAAGAGCGCGGGAGGAATTGGCAAGGGGAATGGTGGAAAACAGACTAGCCCTTGATGCCCGAGAGCGTGAAGCCCGACATGATGTACCGCTGGAAGAACAGGAACAGGATCGTCGGCGGGATGATGGTGAAGATCAGCGCCACGACCTGGATGTCCTCCGAATACCCCGAGGAGCCGGCCATGTAGAAGATCTTGACCATGACGGTGTAGAGCTCCGACCGGGAACCGAGAACGAGGTAGGGCCAGAAGAAGTCGGACCAGCTCGCGTTGATGGTGAAGATGGCGATGACCATGAGCACGGGCTTGGACAGCGGCAGCATCACGCGGAAGAAGATGCCCAGGTTCGTGCAGCCGTCCAGGCGCGCAGCCTCGATCAGGGACTGGGGAATGCTGTCAAAGAAGGACTTGAAGATCAGCACGTAGAACGCGTTCGCCCCGGCCAGCAGCCACATGGGCAGGTAGCTTTCCGTGATGTTGATCCCCAGGATCGGCAGGGAGAGGAAGTTCTTGAACAGGGGAACCTGGCTGACGGACTGCGGCAGCATCAGCGTCCACAGCACCAGGGAGAGCACGAGCTTATAGCCGCGCGGGCGCAGGCGCGAGAGCACATAGCCCATCATGCCGTTGCACACAAGGGACATCACCAGCGAGCCGCACAGCACGATGACCGTGTTGATGTAGGCCTGGCCGAAGTTGAGCATCTCCCAGGTCTCCCACAGCTTTTCCGGGTGGAAGGAGCGGGGGATGATGGTGGCGGGGACGGAGAAGAACTCCCGGCTGTCCTTCAGCGCCGAGGTCATGCACCACAGCGGCGGCACGAAGCAAAGCAGCACCGCGAGGATCAGGAAGAACCAGATCAGGCCGTAGAGCACCTTGACACTCGGGTTCTGCATGTCAAACTTGCTGATGATGCCCATGGCCTGGGCGTCTTTTTTCTTGTCGAATTTGCTCTGTACGATTTCAGACATGAGGCGTTCCCTCCTTTCGTCAGTTGTCGTTCTTGCGCTGCAGGTAGAAGTAGAGGAAGGTCAGGCCGATCAGGAACAGGAAGGTGATGGTGCCCACCGCCGCGGCCCTGCCCGCCTGGTAGAAGCGGAAGCCGTAGAAGTAGCTGGTGAGCATAAGAGAGATGGAGGCGTTGTTCGGGCCGCCGTCCGTCATGGTGAGCGGCTCGTACATGACCTGGAACACGCCGATGATCTGCATGACCAGCATCAGGGAGAACATCCCCGAGATCGAGGGCAGCGTGATGTTCCAGAACTTGCGGAACACGCCGGCGCCGTCGATCATCGCCGCCTCATACAGCTCCTGGTTGACGCCCTGCAGGCTCGCAAGGTACAAAATGGCGGTGGAGCCAAAGCCCTTCCAGGTCATCATGATGACGATGCAGGGGATGACCAGGTTCTGGTTCTGCAGCCAGGGGATGGCGTCGACGCCAAAGACGGACAGGAGCGAGTTGAGCAGGCCGGAGGTCGGGTGGTAGATCAGCGACCACAGGATGGCCGCGGCAACGCCCGGAACGATGGAGGGAAAGTAGACCGTGAAGCGGAAAAACGCCTTGAAGCGCTTGACCTCGTTGAGCATCACGGCGGTGAGGATCGGCAGCGGGAAGCCCAGGACGAGCGACCAGAGCGTGTACTTGAACGTGTTTATCACCGCGGCCCGGAAGGACGATTCCTGTACAACGTCAATAAAATTCTGCAGGCCGATGAAGCGCACAGGATCAAAGCCCTTGGTCTCAAACAGGGAAAGGATCAGGCCGTTGACCAGCGGCTGCCAGACGAAGAAGATAAAGAGGATCAGGCTCGGCAGCATCAGCACCCAGGCGCCGACGTCCTGCCGGAAAGCGTGCGCAAAGCGCTTGACGAGGGGTTTTTTCTTGCCCGTGACGAGTTGCATGGTTCATCCCCCTTGCTTGTGGATTTTGCCCCGCAAGGCGAAGGCCGAAGCGGGTCAATGGCGTTCTGTAAAAGGGGGAGGGCAGGCCGCCCTCCCCCCGCAGGATCTTGTATTTTCGCCGCCCCGTGGAAGGCCCATGGGGAAGAGAAGTGGGAATTACTGCGCCTCGGCGCCGGAGTTGTACTTATCCAGGTAGTCGCGCTGGAAGTCCTCGGCGGCCTTGTCCAGCAGCGCCTGCGGATCCGCGTTTTCGTCGGTCAGGACCGCCTGCACGCAGGAGTCGAGGATCTTGTACATCTCCTGGCAGTAGACCGGCGGCTCGGCGTGCAGCTCGTAGGTGCCGTTCTCGCAGGCGTCGGTGTAGGGCTTGTACAGCTCAAGGTCGACGGTGACGTAGGGCTCGATGGCGGCCTTGCGCTGGCTGATGTAGTCGGGATCCGTCCAGGCGGGCAGGCCCAGCACGCCGACCAGCTTGCCGTTCTCCTGGTCCACCATGGCGTTGTCCGCGAAGGACTGCAGCGTCTCCTCGGTCAGGTTCGGGGTGGTGCCCTCCAGCTCCATCCACTGGAAGCAGGCGTTGGCCTGTTCCGCCGTGGCGTTGGGCGCGATGACCTCAAAGGTGCCGCCCAGCAGGCCGATGCTCTTGCCCTTGCCGTTGTCGCCGGGGACGATGGTGCCCATGCCGAAGTGGGTGATGTCGCCGTTGTAGTTGGTGACAGAGTTATTGAGCTGGTCCTGGGCCATCTGCGCCATGGCGATCTGGTCCAGCGCGAAGAGCTTGTGCGCCTCGGTCGTGTCGCAGAGGATGTTGTCCTGCACAACGTCGTACTTCCAGCGCATGTCCTTGAGCCACTGCAGCGCGTCGACAGCCTCCTGGGAGTTGAAGATCGCGGTGTAGGTGTCGTTCTCCTCGTCATACTGCTCCATGTCGCCGCCGAAGGACCAGACGAGCTGGGTGAACATCCAGCCGCCCTGGTTGTTCTTCGTCGGGAAGAAGTACGCCTTGTAGCCGGTGGCCTCCTTGATCTTCACCGCCATCTCGGCAAGCTCGGTGGAGTTGGTGGGGTAGGTGGGATTGCCGTTCTCATCGACCAGGCCCGCAGCCTTGAACATCTCCACGTTGTACCACATGCCCAGCGCGTAGCCGCTGGAGGGCAGGCCGTAGATCTTGCCGTCGCGGGAGATCAGCTCCAGATAGGCAGGGTTGACCTTGTCGGTGTAGCCCCACTCGTTCATCAGGTCCGTGATGTCCAGCGCGAAGCCCTGGGAGATGATCTTGTTGGCCTCGGTGAAGAAGGTGTTGTAGAGCGTGGGCAGCTGGCCCGAGGCCGCCTTGGGCAGGAAGGTGTTGACGTCATAGGGGAAGTCCACGACCTCGACGGTCACGTTCGGATACTTCTCCTTCATGGTCGCAAGGCGCGTTTCCATGATCTGCTTGCCCGCGGTGTCGGTCTCCTTGGGCAGGCCGCGCACGGAGATTTCGATGGGCTCGCCTTCGGCAGCGGGCTCTTCGGCCGCGTCGCCGCCGTCGTCTGCCGGGGTCTGGGCGGCCGCGCCGCCGTCGTCCGCAGGCGTGCTCTCCGCCGGGGCGGAGCAGGCGGCCAGCGCCAGCACCATCAGGAGCGCCAGCACGAGTGACAGTACCTTTTTCATGTTGAATCCTCCTCATTTTGTATTTTACATGCCGGCTGTGCGGCATATAAATCGTAAGTCGTTCACCGGGTGCTCTCGCGCACCACGAGGGACACGGGCGTCTGGCGGAGCTTCGCCGGCGCGCCGCCGCCCTCCATGGCGGTCAAAAGGAGCTCGCCGCTGATCTGGGCCAGGGCGGAAAAGTCCTGCTGCACCGTCGTCAGCGCCGGAGAGGTCCGCGCCGAAAGCTGCAGGTTGTCAAACCCCGTCACCGCCACGTCCTCCGGCACGCGCAGGCCGTTCGCCTGCAGAAAGGGCAAAAGGGACACGGCGATCGGATCCGTCGCGCACATCAGGGCGACCGGGCGCCGCGCGCTGTGCAGATAGGCCAGCAGGTTCTGATGCGCCGGGGTGTCCATCCGCTCCGCGTTCTCCAGCAGGAGCAGCGAGGTGTCGCGCACGCTGCGCCCCGAGTGCAGCAGCGCCATGACGTAGCCATGGTACCGGTCGCGCAGCGAGGTCGCGGAGGAAAGCGGGCGGTTTGTCACAAAGAGAATCTGCTCGTATCCGCGGGAGAGCAGGTAGTCCGCCAGCATCCGCCCGCCGGACACATTGTCGCTCACGGCAACCGGAAAGCCCTGCACCAGGTGCGCGCGGTCGATCAGCACCAGCGGCAGGCGCATCTCCCGGATCAGCAGGAGCGCCGGGACGTTTCCCAGGGAGGAAACCGGATACAGGAGGATGCCCTTGGCCTGCTCGGCGAGGGCCTGGCGGAGCAGCTCGCCCTCGCGGGCCTCGCTGTCGTCCGAAAAGTGAACGCCGAGGTAGTATCCGCGCCGCTCCAGAAGCGTGTAGAGCGTTGCGATGAACTCCGCGGCCTTGGTATAGTGGCTGTCCTTGGGAAAGATCAGCATCACGCGGTCCATCTGTTCCGAGGAAGGCTTGCCCGCGGAGGGATTTGCCACAAAGCTGCCGCGGCCCCGCTCGCGCACGGCCAAGCCCTGGCGCTTGAGCTCGTTGAGCGCGCGCCGCGCCGTGATGTTGGAGACGCCGTAGAGCTGCGCCATCTGCGCCTCCGAAGGGAGCGGATCGCCCGGAACGAGCATGCCGCTCTCGATTCGCTTGCGGTAGTGGTCGAAGATGGCCTGGTAGAGCGGGAGATTCTTGGGGTTGTCCATTGTGCTGGCCGTCCCTTCTGCAGGCGCGCGGCCCGTCGGTATGGTTCCTGGAAAGATTTGGATTTGCTGACGGGAATAGTATACTATTTCTCTTGAAGTTATGCAACACTTTTTTTAACAATATGAATTCTAAATTAACTCAGGTGGTTTTTTTGCGGCAGTTTTAACAATATTGCGATTTTTTGACTGGCTTGCCTGCGGGAATTTCTGCATGAAAAGCACAAAAAAACGCCTCGCTCTTCCCGAAAGCGAGGCGAAAACGAGGGCGTTTTGAATGGAAATCACTCCGAAAGAACGGTCTGTTTCTCTGCGTTGATGCGCTGGAAGTCCAGCGCGGCGCGGATGAACCCGGAAAAGAGCGGGTGCGCCTTGTTGGGACGGGACTTGAACTCGGGGTGGAACTGCACGGCGAGGAAGAAGGGGTGGTCGGGCAGCTCCACCGCCTCCACCAGCCGGCCGTCCGGGGAGGTGCCGGCGATGCGCATGCCGTTTTCCGCAAAGGCCTCGCGGAAGGCGTTGTTGAATTCGTAGCGGTGGCGGTGGCGCTCGCGCAGGGAGGCCGTTCCATAGACCTGGCGCATGCGGGACCCTTCGGCCAGCTCGCAGGGATAGGCGCCCAGGCGCATGGTGCCGCCCTTGGGCAGGTTGCCCTGCTGGTCGGGCATCAGGTCGATGACCGGGTGGCGCGTATCCGGGGAGAACTCCGTGGAGTCCGCGTCGGCGTAGCCCAGCACGTCGCGCGCAAATTCGATGGCCGCGATCTGCATGCCCAGGCAGATGCCCAAATAGGGGACGCCGTTTTCGCGCGCGTACTTTGCGGCGAGCACCATGCCGGGGATGCCGCGGCCGCCGAACCCGCCGGGCACGAGGATGCCGTCCGCGCCGCCCAGGCGGAGCGCGGCGTTTGCGGGGGTCAGGGTTTCGGAGTCGATCCAGTCGATCTCGACGCGCGCGCTGGAGGCAAAGCCGCCGTGGCGCAGGGCCTCGGCCACGGAGAGGTAGGCGTCGTGGAGCTGGACGTATTTGCCCACCAGCGCGATGCGCACGCGTCGGTGCAGGTTCTCGATGCGCTCGAGCATCTGCCGCCACTCGGTCATGTCGGGCTCGGGCAGGTTCGTCCAGTTCAGCTCGCGGCAGACGATCTCCGAGAAGCGGCTCTTTTCCAGCATCACGGGCGCTTGGTAGAGCACGGGCACGGTCAGGTTCTCGATGACGCAGTCGGGCTTGACGTTGCAGAACAGGGCGATCTTGTCGCGGATGCCCTGCTCGATGGGCTCGTCCGAGCGGGTGACGATGATGTCCGGGAAAATGCCCATGGAGCGCAGCTCCTTGACGGAGTGCTGCGTGGGCTTGCTCTTGTGCTCGCCCGAGGACTGGATGTAGGGCACGAGGCTGACGTGGATGAAGAGGCAGTTGCCGCGGCCGAGCTCCAGGGAGACCTGGCGGATCGCCTCGAGGAAGGGCTGGCTCTCGATGTCGCCCGTGGTGCCGCCGATCTCGGTCAGGACCACGTCCGCGCCGCTCTTTTCGCCCACGGAGTAGATGAAGCGCTTGATCTCGTCCGTGATGTGGGGGATGACCTGCACGGTCGAGCCCAGGTAGTCGCCGTTGCGCTCCTTGGTCAGCACGTTCCAGTAGACCTTGCCCGTCGTCAGGTTGGAGAACTGGTTCAGGTCTTCGTCGATGAAGCGCTCGTAGTGGCCGAGGTCCAGGTCCGTCTCCGCGCCGTCCTCGGTGACGAAGACCTCGCCGTGCTGGTACGGGCTCATGGTGCCCGGGTCCACGTTGACGTAGGGGTCCAGCTTCTGCGCGATGACCTTCAGGCCCCGCATCTTGAGCAGGCGGCCCAGGGACGCGGCCGTGATGCCCTTGCCCAGGCCCGAGACCACGCCGCCGGTGATGAAGATGTATTTGCTCATGGGAAAAAACGCTCCTTTCCAAAGCGAGAAGGGGAGAAATGGCCATGAAAAAAGGGGCGGATGCCCCGAAGAAAGCGGTTCTTATGGATCGTAGAGCCCCAGGATGGAGCGGGCGACCTCGCCGCGGGTGACGCGGCGGTCCATCGCCTGCTTTTCGATGTAGCGGTGCGCCTGGGACTCGGTCATGGAGAGGTATTGGATCAGCATGCACTTGGCGCGGTCCACCAGGCGGATCTCCTCGATCTTGCTCTGCAGCTTGCGGTTCTCCTGCTTGAGGCCCAGCACGCGCCGGCGCGCCGCGGCAACCATCTTGAGCGCCTGGTAGAACATCGCGCGGCCGAGGGGCTTGCCCAGGACCATCACGCCCACGTCCTCGACCTTTTCGGCGATTTCGTCCGCGGTCTCGGCGCGCACGAGCAGCAGGATGCCCGCGGAGGTATCCATCGCCAGCGTGCAGGAAAGGCCGTCCCCCAACTCGTCGGAAAGGGGGGCGTTGATGACGACGAGGTCGTACTCCACCTCGGCGGCGAGCCGGCGGGCCTCTGCGCCGCTGGCGGCGACGGCGGGGCTGATCTCGGGCACGCCGCGCATGAGCTCCCGGAGCATCTCCCGCCCCTTTTCCGAGCTGGAGACGAGCAGCGCACTTACCATGCTTTTCGCTCCTTTCTCAAGCGACGCGGGGGGTCAGCGCGCCGTGGCGCGCGCATAGGCCGCCAGCGTGTGGCTGGGCAGGGCCGCCTGCAGAAAGGGCGAGGCGGCGGCAAGGGCGGCGGCCTCCTGCAAACTCGTGGGCAGGGCCGCGCCAAGGGCGGTCTCCGGCTCCGGGAGCGGGAGCTGGCGGTGAATGCCGTCCAGGCCCGCAAGGAGCGTCAGCGCGTAGACGATGTAGGGATTGCAGAGGTTGTCCGGCGAGCGCAGCTCGATGCGCGCCGAGTCCCCCTGCGGCGGGGGCAGGCGCAGGATCTGGCCGCGGCCCATGCGGCTCCAGCCCACGCCCTTGGACGCGTTTTTGCCCAGCAGCCGCGCATAGGAGGCGGAGGCCGCGTTGCAGAACACGGTCATCTCCGGCATGTGGGAAAGCACGCCCGCGATGAAGCTCTGCGCCTCGGGCGAGAGCGCCCCGTCCGCCTGGGGCAGAAACAGGCTCCGCCCGGCGCGGCTCAGGGAGAAGTTGATGTGGAAGCCGCTGCCGTTCTCCTCCGGCAGGGGCTTGGGCCCCATGTCCGCATAGAGCCCGTTGCGCGCCGCGATGGCGCCCACCAGGTTCCGGAACGTCACGCAGTGGTTCGCCGCGGTCATGGGGTCGGCGGGCGCGATGGAGATCTCGTTCTGGCCGGGGCCCATCTCGTGGTGCGAGGACAGGGGGCGGATGCCCATCTCCTCCAGCGTCAGGCAGATGTCGCGGCGCACGTTCTCCCCGCGGTCCAGGGGCGCGACGTCCAGGAAGCCCGCGCGGTCGTGCGGGATGGGCGTCGGGTCGCCGTTTTCGTCCAGGCGGAAGAGGTAGAACTCGCACTTGGCGCCCACGCGCGCGGTATACCCCTCCTCCAGCAGCGCCTGCAGCGCGCGGCGGAGGATCTGGCGGCCGTCCTGCTCAAAGGGCTCGCCCTCGCCGGTGGTGATGTCGCAGTAGAAGCGGGCCACGCGCCCGGTCTGCGGCCGCCAGGGCAGCACCTCCAGGGTGGAGGCGTCCGGGTGCAGCACGAGGTCCGCGCGCGGCAGGTCCGCAAAGCCGTCCACGAGCCCGGCGTCAAAGGCCACGCCGTATTCAAAGGCGCGGGGCAGCTCCTCGGCCATGATGGAGATGTTCTTCAGCGTGCCGTAGACGTCGCAGAACGCCAGGCGGATGAACTTGACGTCGTTGTCGATGACGAATTGCAGCACTTCGTTGTCGGTATTGCTCATGCTTGCGCCCTCCCTTGCGCGGGGACGGGGTTTGCCCCCGAAAAGCGGTCCATCTTGGGAAGAAAGGGGTTGTTTTTTCCCAATTATACAATCCCTAGTTCTGCGTGTAAAGGCGGTGGTAGGGGTTGTGCGTGTTCGGGCGCAGGACGTAGAACCGGTGGTCCATGACCTGCGCCATGTCCAGGGAGAAGGCGCGGCAGAAGTCCGCCACGTGCGGCCGCAGGAAGGCGAGGTCCGCTTCCTCCGCCTGCACGGCCATGACCTGCGCGGGCAGGTCCTCCGGCAGGGCGTCGGCCCGCAGGTACAGCACGCCGCCGTGCATGCCGGTGGCGCAGAAGTCGCCCACGGGCGCGCGGCCGCGCGTCTCCAACCCCAGCACCGCGATGCAGCCGCCGGCCTGGTATTCGCCCAGGAAGCTGCCCGCCTCCCCGCCCACGATCAGCACGGGGATCTTTTCCTGGTAGGCCTTCATGTGGATGCCCGCGCGGTAGCCTACGTTGCCGCGCACGAAGATGCGGCCGCCGCGCATGGCGTAGCCCGCCGCGTCCCCGCAGGAGCCGTGGATGACGATCTCGCCATCGTTCATGGTGTCGCCGGTGGCGTCCTGCGCGTTGCCGGCGACCTCGATGCGCGTGCCGTCCAGGTACGCGCCCAGCGCGTTGCCCGGAACGCCCTCGATGCGGATGCGCCGCCCCGCGGAGCCCGCGCCGATGTAGCGCTGGCCCAGCGCGTGCTCCAGGAGCACGTCCGCGTCCTTTGCGGCGGCGATGGCCTCGTTGACCTGGCGGAAGCTCAGGCCGGTTGCGTCGATGCAGGTCATGCTTGCACACCTCCCAACATGTGCGCGCGCTCGGCCCGGCTGAAGGCGGCGAGCTGCGGCTTTTCCCGGATGAGTTCGTAGTCGATGGAGGAAAGCGGCGTCTGCTCGCGGATGAGCGCCGTGTAGATGCCCGCGCGGGACACGTCGCCCACGAGCAGGAACCCCACCAGGCGGCCGTCCCGGCGGACCAGGCGCTTGTAGCTGCCGCCCTGGCGCACGATGTCGCTCTCCCCGTTCAGGTCCCCGGCGGAGACCACGTGCAGGCCGAAGAACCCGCCCGCGTTCATGGGGATGGCCTTGTCAAAGGGGACGTCCTCGCCGGCCATGCTGCGGCCCGCGGTCTCGCCCTGGAGATAGGCGTTGGGCAGGATCGCCAGGATCTTGTCCGCGCCGGTGCTGATGTCGTGGCTGCGCGTGCAGTCCCCCGCGGCGTAGACGTTGGGCAGGCTCGTGCGCTGGCAGGCGTCGGTCACGATGCCGCGCTCCACCTTGCCGCCGGCCGCTTCCACAAGCTCCGTGCGCGGCCGCACGCCCACGGCCAGCACCAGCACGTCAAACGGGATTTCCGCCCCGCTTTGCAGGTGCGCGAGGTTCTTTTCGAACCGCGCCACGCTGTCCGAGAGGCGGAAGGCGATGCCGTGCGCCTCCATGCGCCGCTGCACGAGGGCGGCAGCCTCCTCGTCCAGCACCGCGGGCAGGATGCGCGGGGCCATGTCCACGATGGTCAGGCTCCGGCACAGGTGGCGGATGCCCTCGGCGCACTTCGTGCCGATGAGCCCCGCGCCAACGATCAGCACGCGGCTGAGCGGGGTCAGCGCGGCGGCCAGGGCGTGCGCGTCGTCCAGCGTCAGGAAGGAGAACTTCTTCTCCACCTGGTCCAGGCCCGCCATGGGCGGGACAAAGGGGCGCGAGCCGGTCGCGACGAGCAGCTTGTCGTAGGGGACGTCCCGGCCGTCGGCCAGGCGCACGATCTGCTTTGCGGGGTCGATCTTTGTCGCCGTGCAGCCCAGCAGGGGCGTGACGCCCATCTTTTCATAGTAGTCCCGCGGGCGGTAGAGCATGCGCTCCTCGTCCGTCTTGCCCCAGAGCAGGTAGGAGATCAGGGGGCGGGAATACGTGTGGTGGGGCTCGGCGGAGATCAGCGCGATGGGGGAGGCGGCGTCCACCCGGCGGATGCCCTCCACCCCGCCGATGGCCGCGGCGGAATTGCCGATGATGACGTAACGCATGGGTTCACCTCTCCTCATAGACGATGGCGCGGTTCGGACAGCCGCGCACGCAGGCGGGGCTGCCGGCGGAGGTCTCCAGGCAGAGCTCGCACTTCTGCACCGGCCCCTCCTGCGTGGGAAGGATGCAGCCGTAGGGACAGACGAGCACGCACGTGTAGCAGCCGACGCACTTGTCCCGGTCCACGCGGATGACGCCGTCCGCGCTGCTGAGCGCGCCGCTGATGCAGGACTTGACGCACAGCGGCTCCTCGCAGTGGCGGCAGGAGACCGCGTAGCAGACGCCCCGGCCCTCCTCGATCTGGATGTTCGGGTGGATGGGCACGTCCTTCAGGGCCTTGACCATGTCGCTCAGGCCGCTCTGCGCAAAGGCGCAGTTGTATTCGCAAAGGTGGCAGCCCAGGCACCACTTTTCCTCGACGTAGATGCGCTTCATGCCGTTTCCTCCTATTCGCCCGCGTGCTTGACGCCCAGGATCGCCAGCTCCCGGTCCGTCAGGTTCACGCCGCGCAGCATCAGGCGGTTGCCGCGCATGGCCTCGATGCTGTTGATGCCCATGCCGCCCATGATCTCCATGATCTCGTGGTTCCAGGCCGTGACCAGGTTCACCAGGCGCTGGTGACCGATCTCCGGGTTCAGGCGCTTGACCAGGTCCGGCCGCTGGGTCGCGATGCCCCAGTTGCACTTGCCGGCCTGGCAGGTGCGGCAAAGGTGGCAGCCCAGCGCCAGGAGCGCGGCGGTGGCGATGTAGACCGCGTCCGTGCCCAGGCAGATGGCCTTGACCACGTCCGCCGAGGAGCGGATGGACCCGCCCACCACCAGCGAGACGTTGCCGCGGATGCCCTCCTCCCGCAGGCGGGAATCCACCGCGGCAAGGGCCAGCTCGATGGGGATGCCCACGTTGTCGCGGATGCGCGTGGGCGCCGCGCCCGTGCCCCCGCGGAAGCCGTCGATGGCGATGATGTCCGCGCCCGAGCGCGCGATGCCCGAGGCGATGGCCGCCACGTTGTGCACCGCCGCGATCTTGACGATGACGGGCTTTTCGTAGTGCGTGGCCTCCTTTAAGGAGTGGACGAGCTGGTGCAGGTCCTCGATGGAGTAGATGTCGTGGTGCGGCGCGGGGGAGATGGCGTCGGAGCCCTCCGGGATCATGCGCGTGCGGGAGACGTCGCCCACGATCTTCGCGCCCGGCAGGTGGCCGCCGATGCCCGGCTTTGCGCCCTGGCCCATCTTGATCTCGATGGCCGCGCCCGCCTGCAGGTAGTCCTTGTGCACGCCGAAGCGCCCGGAGGCCACCTGCACGATGGTGTTGGCGCCGTATTTGTAGAAGTCCTCGTGCAGGCCGCCCTCGCCCGTGTTGTAGTAGGTGCCCAGCGCCTGCGCGGCGCGGGCCAGGGATTCGTGCGCGTTGTAGGAGATGGAGCCGTAGCTCATGGCGGAAAAGAGGATCGGCACGCTGAGCTTGAGCTGCGGCGCGGACGCGGTCCGCAGGCTGCCCTTCTCGTCCCGCTCGACGCGGTCGGTCTTGCGGCCGAGGAAGGTGCGCGTCTCCATGGGCTCGCGCAGGGGGTCGATGGGCGGGTTCGTCACCTGCGAGGCGTTGAGCAGCAGACGGTCCCAGTAGACGGGGTAGTCCTTGGGGTTGCCCATGGAGGAGAGCAGCACCCCGCCGGACTCCGCCTGGCGGTAGACCTCCTCGATGGCGCTGCCGGGCCAGTTGGCGTTCGGCTTGAAGGTGTGGTCGGTCTTGACGATCTTGAGCGCGCGCGTCGGGCAGAGGGACACGCACCGGTGGCAGCAGACGCACTTGCTCTCGTCCGCGACCATGCGCTTGCGGTCCGGGTCGTAGCGGTGCACCTCGTTTGCGCATTGTCGCTCGCACACGCGGCAGGCGATGCAGCGGTCCGCGTTGCGGACGACTTCGTATTGGGGATAGAGGAATTGGATGGCCATTATGCTTCACCGCCTTTGCTGGAAATGAGGACCGGCTCGCCGCCGCGGGGCGACCAGAGCGCGTCCAGGTTCGGCTCCAGCGCGCGGATGGCGCACTCCTCGCTGGCGATGTAGACGCGGTCGCCCTTTTCGCCCACGACCATGGAGCGCAACTTCAGCCGGTCGTTGAGCGCCATCAGGCCGCCTGTGAAGCCCACCAGGATCGAGAACGGCCCCGTGATCAGGAGCGAGGAGAACATGCAGCGCAGGTAGGTGAGCTTCTCGCGCTCCGCGTCCGGCAGGCGGTCGATGCTCGACCAGAAGGGCGCCGCGATCACCGAGGCCGTCTCCTCCAGGGTGAGCTGCTTTTTGCGCGTCAGGAAGTCGAGGATGTAGGTGATGACCTCCGTGTCCGTCAAAAGCGTGCACTTGTAGCCGTACATCTCGATGAAGCGGCGGTTCGCGTCGTAGGAGCTGATCTCGCCGTTGTGCACGACCGAGAGGTCCAGCAGCGAGAAGGGGTGCGCGCCGCCCCACCAGCCCGGCGTGTTCGTCGGGTAGCGGCCGTGCGCCGTCCAGCAGTAGCCCGCGTATTCCTCCAGGCGGTAGAAGGCGCCCACGTCCTCCGGATAGCCCACGGCCTTGAAGACGCCCATGTTCTTCCCGCTGGAAAAGACGAAGGCCCCCTCGATTTCCGCGTTGATGCGGATGACGCAGCGGGAGGTGAACTCGCGCTCGTCCAGCTGGGAGGACTCGAGCTTGGTGTGCAGGGGCCGCACGAAGTAGCGCCAGATCATCGGCTCGTCCGTGATGGCCGGGATCTTGCGCGTCGGGATCTTGGAGAGGTTGACGATGTCAAAGTGCTCCTCCAAAAAGTCCTCGCACGTCTTGCGGGCCGCGGTGTCGTCGTAGAAGATGTGCAGGGCGTAGTAATCCTTATATTGCGGGTAGATGCCGTAGCCCGCAAAGCCGCCGCCCAGGCCGTTGCTCCGGTCGTGCATGGTGGCGATGGAGCGCACGATTTCGCTCCCGCAGATGCTGTTCCCCTCCCGCGAGATCACGCCGGAGATGGCGCAGCCCGCCGGGATGCGGATTTGCCCTTCGCGCTGCATGTGCAAGCCTCCTTTTCCCTGTTTCGCAAAAAATCAAGAAAGAAAAAGGGGTTCACCAGCCAGCCTGCCGGGCGCGCTCGCCCGGGGGCCGACTGGTGAACCCCTTTGTTCACCATGATGGAACAGTATACACAACTTTGCCCGCGCCGTCAAGTAAAAATGCATGAATTCTTTCGGAATCCTGCATTTTGCCGGTCCGCGCCGCCGCGGGAAGCAAAATTTTGAAAAGATTGTGTAAACCCATTGACAGGGGAAACGCGCGGTGCTATCCTGACTCCATTCACAGCAAGGGCGCTGTGGGCCGTTTGGCCCGCGGCGCCCTTTTTGCATTTCTTTCTCCGTTTCCTGCATGGGCGCGAAGAGCCCGATTCGCTTTTTTTAAGGAGGATTGCAGCATGACGAACGTCCCGGAACTGTTTGGCAGCCTGGTCTTTGGCGACGCGGCAATGCGCGAGCGCCTGCCCAAGGACACCTATAAAGCGCTGCGCAAGACCATTCAAGACGGAAAGCCTCTGGACCTGGAGGTGGCCAACGTCGTGGCCAACGCCATGAAGGACTGGGCGATCGAAAAGGGCGTCACCCACTTCACGCACTGGTTCCAGCCCATGACCGGCATCACGGCGGAAAAGCATGACTCCTTCATCTCGCCCACGCCGGGCGGCGGGGTCATCATGGAGTTCTCCGGCAAGGAGCTCATCAAGGGCGAGCCGGACGCCTCCTCCTTCCCCAGCGGCGGCCTGCGCGCGACCTTTGAGGCCCGCGGCTACACCGCCTGGGACCCCACCTCCTACGCCTTCATCAAGGACGGCGTGCTGTGCATCCCGACGGCCTTCTGCTCCTATGGCGGCGAGGCGCTGGACAAGAAGACCCCGCTCCTGCGCTCCATGGAGGAGCTCTCCCGCCAGGCCATGCGCATCCTGCGCCTGTTCGGCAACACGACGGCCAAGCGCGTCGTGACCACCGTCGGCCCGGAGCAGGAGTACTTCCTCATCGACCAGGACGTCTATGAGAAGCGCCGCGACCTCATCTACACGGGCCGCACGCTCTTTGGCGCAAAGCCGCCCAAGGGCCAGGAATTGGAGGACCACTACTTCGGCGCGATCAAGCCCCGGGTGGTCAAGTACATGGAGGAGCTGGACCGCGAGCTCTGGAAGCTCGGCGTCCTGGCCAAGACCAAGCACAACGAGGTCGCGCCCGCGCAGCACGAGCTCGCCCCGGTCTTCACCACGACGAACGTCGCGACCGACCACAACCAGCTCACCATGGAGATCATGAAGAAGGTCGCCTCGCACCACCACATGGTCTGTCTGCTGCACGAAAAGCCCTTCGACGGCGTCAACGGCTCGGGCAAGCACAACAACTGGTCCATCTCCACCGACGACGGAAAGAACCTGCTCGAACCCGGCGCCTCCCCGTATGAGAACGCGCAGTTCCTGCTCTTCCTCTGCGCGGTCATCAAGGCCGTCGACGAGCACCAGGACCTGCTGCGCATCTCCGTGGCCTCTGCGGGCAACGACCACCGCCTGGGCGCCAACGAGGCCCCGCCGGCCATCATCTCCATGTTCCTGGGCGACGAGCTCAGCGAGATCCTGGAGGCCATCGCCGACGGCTCCGCCTATGTCGGCAAGGAAAAGACCGAGATGGAAATCGGCGTCAAGGTCCTGCCGCACTTCTTCCGCGACAATACGGACCGCAACCGCACCTCGCCCTTTGCCTTCACCGGCAACAAGTTCGAGTTCCGCTCCGTCGGCTCCACCTTCTCCATCGCCGGGCCCAACGTCGTGCTCAACACCATCGTCGCCGACGAGCTGCAGCAGTTTGCGGACGAATTGGAGGCGAGCGAATACTTCCCGGAGACCGTGGCCAAGATCATCCGCCGCACGGTCTGCGAGCACAAGCGCATCCTGTTCAACGGCAACAACTACGCGCCCGAATGGGTGGCAGAGGCCGAAAAGCGCGGCCTGCTCAACCTGCGCACCACGCCGGACGCCCTGCCCTACTTCGTCCGGCAGGAGAACATCGACCTCTTTACGCGGCACGGCGTCTTCTCCAAGACGGAGATGCTCTCCCGCTACGAGATCCTGATGGAAAACTACGCAAAGATCCTGCACATCGAGGCCATGACCATGCTGGACATGGCCAAGAAGGACATCCTGCCGGCGGCGCTCAAGAGCGCGGCGGATTTGGCCGGCGCCATCCTCGAAAAGGAGAAGGCCGGGCTCACCGCCAAGACCGAGCGGGCCCTGGGCGCGAAGATCTCCGCCCTGGCCGACAGCCTCAGCGCGCACATCGAGGCGCTGGAGGCCGCAGCGGAGGCCGAGGAGGCCTGCGCCGAGGCGCCCGAGGCCGCGGCCTTTGCCCGCGACAAGATCCTGCCCGCCATGGCGGATCTGCGCGCCGACGCCGACGCGCTCGAGATGCTCGTGCCCAAGAAGGACTGGCCCTTCCCCACCTACGGCGACCTCCTCTTCAGCGTCCAGTAAGGGCGCCCATCGATCCCTCCTCTTCCCTCCCTTAGCGAGCCGGCCCCTCCCGCGCGCAAGCGCCGCGGGAGGGGCCGGCTCGCCGTTGGGCGCGAATACTTAACCTAAGGAAACGAAAAATTACTGGCCATTCCCTGCGCGAGGTGGTATGCTTTTTGCGTGGAATGCAAGAGTGAAGGAGGGGGCGAGACCCTTGGGGAACCTGCATGAAGAATGCGGCGTGTTCGGCATCTACAACCGGACGCCCGAAACGATGGATACGGCAAAGACCGTCTATTACGCGCTCTATGCCCTGCAGCACCGCGGGCAGGAGGCCTGCGGCATCGCCGTGAACGACAACAATCTCATCACGCTCGTCAAGGACCTGGGCCTTGTGCACGAGGTCTTTGACGAAAAGACGCTCTCGGCCATGAAGGGCTCGATCGCCATCGGCCACGTCCGCTACTCCACGACCGGCGGAAACAACCGGCGCAACATCCAGCCCCTGGGCGTGGACTACGTCAAGGGCAGCCTGGTCATCGCGCACAACGGCAACGTCTCCAACGCGGCGGCCCTGCGCGCGGAGCTGGAGGCGCAGGGCGCGGTCTTCCAGTGCACGTCCGACACGGAGGTCATCGCCTTTTTGATCGCCAAGGAGCGGCTCGCCGCCCCTTCTGTGGAGGAGGCCGTGGCCCGCGTCGTGCCGCGGCTGGAGGGGTCCTTTTCGCTCCTCATCATGAGCCCGCGCAAGCTCATCGCGCTGCGCGACCCCAAGGGCATGCGCCCGCTGTGCATGGGGCGGATCGGGGAGAGCGTGGTCTTCGCCTCGGAGAGCTGCGCGCTGGACAGCATCGGCGCGGAGTTCGTGCGCGACGTGCAGCCCGGGGAGCTGATCGTGGCCGAGCCCGAGGGCGTGCGCTGCCTCACCGCGGGGGTCAACCACGATCCCGCTTCCTGCGCGATGTGCATCTTTGAGCACATCTACTTTGCGCGGCCGGACTCGGTCATCGACGGGCAGAGCGTGTACCAGGCGCGCATCGAGGCGGGAAGGCTGCTGGCGCGCACCCACCCGGTGCAGGCGGACCTGGTCATCGGCGTGCCGGATTCCGGCCTGGTTGCGGCCCTCGGCTTTGCCAAGGAGAGCGGCATCCCCTACGGCGAGGGGCTCATCAAGAACCGCTACATCGGCCGCACCTTCATCCAGCCCACGCAGGACAGCCGCGAGAGCTCGGTCATGATCAAGCTCGCGCCGCTGCGCCGGTCCGTGGAGGGCAAGCGCGTGGTCATGATCGACGACTCCATCGTCCGCGGCACGACCATGCGCCAGATCGTCGCCCTGCTCCGGCGCGCGGGTGCGGCGGAGGTCCACGTGCGCATCTCCGCGCCGGAGTTCCTCTGGCCCTGCTACTATGGAACGGACATCGACGAGCGCAGCCAGCTCGCCTCCGTGCAGCATTCCCCGCAGGAGCTGTGCAGGATCCTCGGCGCGGACAGCCTGGGCTTTTTGCCCGTGGACCAGGTCGAGACCATCGCGCCGGACAGCCGGCTGCACTTCTGCAAGGCCTGCTTCTCCGGCCAGTATCCCTACCCCGTTCCCGAGGTCGCGGACAAGACGGCCTTTGAGTGAAAAATCGCCCCGCTTTCGAACTTCGAAAGCGGGGCGATTTTTTGCAGGGGTTACAGGGAATTGACGGCCTCGATCACCCACTGGATGCGCTTTTTGTCGATGTCCGCCGGCAGCGTACAGTCCGCGCCGATCATGTAGCCCGTGTCCTGATCGAAGGAGGAGACGAGCTTGCGGACAAAGGACTGCACCTCCGCCTTGGAGCCGGTGTAGAGCACGCCGGTCTTGCGGTTGTCGCAGCCGCCGAGCACGGTCTTGCCGCCGAAGAAGGCGCGGCCGCGGACCAGGTCCATCTCCTCGATGAACACGGCCCAGTTGATGACCTTGGCCGGGTAGTCCTGCCAGTTCTCCAGGCGGTTGGGGATGCCGGCCCAGCCGCAGCAGTGCAGGATGTTGTAAGGGCTGAACTTGTTGGCGTGGGAGAGGACGGCCTTGTCCGAGGGGGTGATGTAGGCGCGGTAGGTCTCGCCCGTCATGCGGTCCTTTTCCCCGCCCTGCACGCAGTAGTAGATGCCGTCGCAGCCGGCCTCGGTCATCAGTAGCTCGCACAGGGTGGAGTTGTCCTCCGCGATGATGCCCAGGGCATAGGCCACGGCCTGCGGGTCCTCGCGCAGGTGCGCCATGACCAGCTCGTCGCTCGTGCCGTAGCGGATGGAGGAGAAGGGCGCAAAGACGTTGTAGAACACGCACATGTCGTCCTTGAGCCCGTCCTTTACGGCCTTGGCGCGGTCGACCTGCTCGCGCAGGAAGGGGTGGTTCTTCCCCAGGGGCTTGAGGTGATACCAGTCCGACGCCTTCTGCACGGACTGGGCCAAGGGGTTCGGATAGTCGAAGTACCCGTCGCACATGATCTTGGCCAGGTCCACGTCGACGTGGTTGTAGTAGTCCAGATGCGCCTGCACACAGGCGGCGCCCATCTTCTGCTCGTCGGAAAAGTGGAACCAGAAGCCCACAGGCGGACGATCCACGGTCAGGTGATTCATACAGGCCAGAACACGTTCACGCTTGTCCATCGTCGATCCCCCAATTCTTGATGCTGAAAATTTGAAATGAAAAAAATCGTCTTTCGCTCGCTCGTTCTTAGTATACGACAAATTAACCAAAATTTCAAATCATAATTATAATAATTGGGAAAGTCCCGACAGCGCCTGCGCGCGGCGCAAAAAAATCTTGACTGGAAAAGACGCGAAACATGCCGTATAATGGAACCCAAAGGATGTGGGAGAAGATGCGGAAGATTCGGCTGGGGGCAAAGGGCGGCGCGGTGGCTGCATTGGTGCTTGCGAGCCTTTTGCTGGGCGGCCGGGTCGGGGAGGAGATCCCCTCGCCCCTGCTCGCGGTCCTGCCCGCGTTTCTCCTCCTCCTGGCGGATGTGGTGGGCGAGCGGCCGGTCTTCCGCCGGGCGCCGCTGCTGACGGGGGCGGGCCTTGTCCTGATCTACCTTGTGGGCGCGTGGGGCGGCGGCGGCCTTTGGCGATGTCTTCCCTACGCGGGCATGGCCGCCCTGCTGGTGTGCAAGGCCGGCTTTTTCCCGCATGGCCGGGGCAAGCGCCTCGCCTGCTTCTTCTGGGGCGCGCTGCTCGCGGCGGCGGCGCTGCTGACGGCCCATCCCCCGCTGCGCGACCCCGAAATGGCCGGCGCCCTTGTCGGCATGATGGAGATGGGCATCCTGCCGCTGCTGCTCTCCTTTGGGCTCGCGGCGGCCTGCCGGCCGCTCCTGGTCCGCCGCGGGGGGCTCTGCGCCGCGCTGCTGCTGCTCGCCTTTGTGCTGATGACGCTGTCGATGGGCGCGCTGTGGTATGCCGGCCTGCTCAACTTCCACCGGGGCGAGCTGCAGGAGGGGTTCATGCGGCACACGGCGCTGCTCTACTGGGATCAGCCCCTGCTCTACTTCACGCTGCTGGAGCTGTTCGCGCCCCTGTCGGCGAGTCATCTGAAGAGCGCGCGCTACCTGCGCAACAACCGCGCGGGGAGGCCGGCAAGGGGATGACGCGCCGCCGCCCCTTTTCTGGGCAGAACATCCAAACAAGTCAGAAATAACGGAGGAAACGCAGATGAACAAGATCGCACAGACGCCCCCGATGGGCTGGAACAGCTGGGACTGCTACGGCTCGGCCGTGACGGAAAAGGAAGTCCGCAGCAATGCCGAGTACATGGCCAAGCACATGGCCAAGCACGGCTGGGAATACGTGGTGGTGGACATCCTCTGGTTTGATCCGGACGCGGAGGACTCGCAGTACACGCCCTACGGCGACATCTGCATCGACGAATACGGCCGGGTGATCCCGGCGGAGAACCGCTTCCCCTCCGCGGCGGGCGGAAAGGGCTTCGGCCCCCTGGCGGACTACGTCCACAGCCTGGGCCTGAAGTTCGGCATCCACATCCTGCGCGGCGTGCCGCGCAAGGCGGTCTACGCGCGCTGCCCGGTCAAGGGCACGGACCTGACCTGCCGCGACATCGCCCACCGCAACGACAACTGCCCCTGGAACACGGACATGTACGGCGTGGACTGCATGCGCCGCGGCGCGCAGGAGTATTACGACTCCATCTTCGAGCTCTACGCCGCCTGGGGCGTGGACTATGTCAAGGTGGACGACATCGCCTCCCCCTACCACAGCGGGGAGATCGAGCTCGTGCACAACGCCATCGAGCACTGCGGCCGCGACATCGTGCTCTCCCTCTCCTGCGGGCCGGCCCCGCGCGACAAGGCCGAGCACCTGTGCCGCTTTGCGAACCTGTGGCGCACCACCGGCGACTTCTGGGACGATTGGAACGACCTCTACCACGCCTTTGAAATCTGCCACGAGTGGGAGGGTGTCGGCGGCCCGGGCCACTGGCCGGACGCGGACATGCTGCCCTTCGGGCACCTGGCCATCCGCGCCACGGAGCGCGGCTGGGGCGAGCGCTGGACGCACTTTACGCAGGACGAGCAGATCACCCTCATGACGCTGTGGTGCATCTTCCGCTCGCCGCTCATGGTGGGCGCGGAGCTCAACGACAACGACGAGTTCACCCTGAACCTGCTCACCAACGACGAGGTGCTCGCCCTGCTCAGGGACGGCCGCAATGCGCGCCAGGTCTACCGCGAGGAGCGCTACAACTACGCGGGCGAGGTCATCGTCTGGAAGGCCGAGGACGAGGCCGGCGCAGCCTACTGCGCGGTCTTCAACTGCGGCCCCAAGGCGCGGGACCTCGCGGTGCAGCTGCAGAGCACCCTGGACCTGCCCGAGGGCAAGTACGCGGGCCGCGACCTCTGGGCGCACGAGGAGGTGCCCGTCGGCGCGCACGCGCTGGAGGTCGTCGTGCCCAGCCACGGCGCGCGCCTCATCAAGCTCACCCGCGCGGAATAGAGAAAGGAGGAAAACCCGATGCAATGCCCATTCTGCGGCAGGGAGATGGAGCACGGCTTTTTGCAGAGCGGCCGCACGGCGTTCTTTACGACAAAGCGGCGGCGGTTCCTGTTCTGGCCGGATGAACAGAACGGGGACGTGGAGCTGACGCAGCACAACTGGACCAGCCCCATCGCCCCGGCCTGGATCTGCCGCTCCTGCAGAAAGGTCGTCATCGACTGCGAAGAGACCCTGTAACGCGGAACAAATCCCAACAAAGAAAAAACGGAGGTGCAAATATGCTCTACGAGTACAAAGACCTACAGTCCCGCGCCGCCAACGGCGAAAACCAGCGCGGCGAAAAGGGCCAGGGCGGCATGGCGCGCGGCGGCCGCAAGGGCTGCCCGTCCATCTCGCCCATGCGCGCGGGAAAGACCTATACACTCCTGGACGCGCAGGGCTCCGGCATGGTGCGCCACATCTGGTGCACCTTCCCGCCCGGAGATCCCAGGATCCTGCGCAACCTCATCCTGCGCATGTACTGGGACGGCCAGGCGCAGCCCAGCGTCGAGGTCCCGCTGGGCGACTTCTTCGGCCTGCCGCACGGCGCGGCGCGCGACCTGCAGAGCGAGTACGTGCAGGTCAACGGCGGCACGGCGTACAACTGCTGGATTCCCATGCCCTTCCGCACGGGCGCGCGCATCACCGTGGAAAACGACGCGGGCTGCGACATCCGGCACCTGTTCTACCAGGTGGACTACACCCTGGGCGACGCCATCCCGGAGAACGCCTGCTATTTCCACGCGCAGTTCCGCCGGCAGAACCCCTGCCCCATGCACGAGGACTACGAAATCCTCCGCACGAGCGGCCGGGGCGTGTACCTGGGCACGGTGCTGGGCGTGCGCTCCCTCTACACCGAGAGCTGGTGGGGCGAAGGGGAGATGAAGTTCTACCTCGACGGCGACAAGGACTACCCCACCATCTGCGGCACGGGCACGGAGGACTACATCGGCTTTGCCTGGGGCATGACCGAACGGTGCACGCCGCAGGCCGGCTGCCCCCTGTGCGACGACGAAAGGGGCCGCTACGCCATCTATCGCTTCCACGGCCGGGACCCCATCTACTTTGCCAAGGAGCTGCGGCTGACCGTGCAGCAGATCGGCTGCGGCTCGCGCACGGCGGCCAAGGCGGCCTTTGGCAAGGATGCGGACATCTACAGCGCCTGGGGCGAAAAGGAGGACGCCGAAACCTGCTACTACGAGCGCAGCGACGACTACTGCTCCACGGCCTATTGGTACCAGACGCTGCCCTCGCCCGCCTTCCCGGAGCTGCCGGACCGCGCCGCGCGCTCGGCGGACCTGTGACGATGCGCAGAATTTGTGGTTGACAGACGGGGAAAATGGGTCTATAATGCAAGCAATCGAATAAGCGACCTTCCAAATGCGACGATAGAGAGGAAGCAGGAATCGCGTGCAAAGAGAGCCGGTGGTTGGTGGAAACCGGCGTCGGGTTCTTGTGGAGATCACTCTTGAGCAGATGCGCAGAAAGGGATTCCGAGTAGGTGCATACGGGTCTGCCCCGTTACAGGCAGGAGGCTTGATGGAGTCTCCATGAGTGGACTTCGCCGGAGTGGGCGATGTCAAACTTGGGTGGTATCGCGTGGCGTAAAAAAAGCGCCCCGTCCCAAACTTGGGACGGGGCTTTTTGTTTTGCCGGCGGCTCTTTGCTCCATCGAATTCGAGAAGGCAGAAACAACGAAGGAGGCATGTGAAATGACGGAACAACTCAAGGAAATTGCGATTCGGCTCAAGACCCTGCGCCAGATCATGGACGTCAGCGAGGAGGAGCTGGCCGAGGTCTGCGGCGTGAACCTGGAGGAATACCGCGCCTATGAGCGGGGGGAAAAGGACTTCTCCTTCTCGTTCATTTACAACGCGGCAAACCGCCTGGGCGTGGACGTGGTGGACCTGATGAGCGGGGATTCGCCCAAGCTCTCCAACATGTGCGTGGTGCGCAAGGGCAAGGGCTTCAAGATCAACCGCCGCGAGGCCTACGACTACCAGCACATTGCCTACACCTTCCGCAACAAGAAGGTCGAGCCCTTCGTCGTCACCGTCGAGCCCAAGCCCGAGGAGGAGATCCCCGTGCTGCACGAGCACGAGGGCCAGGAGCTGAACTTCGTCATCGAGGGCAGCATGGAGTTCTACCTCGGGTCCTCCACGACCGTGCTCAACGCCGGCGACAGCGTCTACTTCAATTCCGGCATCCCGCACGCCATGCGCGCCCTGAACGGCGAGCGCGTGCAGTTCCTCGCCGTGGTCATGGGCGAGCCCAACCGGTAAGAGAATTTCCCCCCCGCAGTTTACAGGGAAGATGGAGACAAAGGAGTAAAAGAGCCATGCCGCTTTATGAAAAATACGTGGGCCGCAGCCGCGACGACTTTGCGACCCTGGAGGATTTGCAGAAGAACTACAAGGTCACCGTCGGCGACGACTTCAACTACAGCTACGACGTGGTGGACGAGATCGCCCGCCAGACGCCGGACAAGCTCGCCATGCTCTGGGTCAGCAACGAGGGCGTGGAGCGCCGCTTCACCTTTGAGGACCTGCGCCGCCTCTCCAACCAGGCGGCCAACCTGCTGACGAGCCTGGGCGTGGGCAAGGGCGACTGCGTGATGCTCGTGCTCAAGCGCGGCTACCAGTTCTGGTATACGCTGCTGGCGCTGCACCGCATCGGCGCCATCGCCATCCCGGCCACCCACCTGCTCACCGCCAAGGACTACGTCTACCGCGCCAACGCCGCCACCGTCAAGATGATGATCATCACCGGCGACGGCGACGCCACCGACCACGTCGCCGAGGCGATGCCCGAGTGCCCCACCGTGCAGTTCTACGCCGTGACCAAGCACAAGCAGGCGGGCGAAACGTGGATGGACTATGACGCCCTCGTCGCCCAGCAGAGCGAGGAGTTCGCCCGGCCCACCGGGGAGAAGGCGAACAAGTCCTCCGACCCGATGCTCATGTTCTTCACCTCCGGCACCACCGGCTATCCCAAGATGGTCTGGCACGACTTCACCTATCCCCTGGGCCACATCCTAACCGGCTGCTTCTGGCACCGCGTGGAGGACGGCGGCCTGCACTTCACCATCTCCGACACGGGCTGGGGCAAGGCCCTCTGGGGCAAGATCTACGGCCAGTGGCTGGGCGGCAGCGCGGTGTTCACCTACGACTTCGACCGCTTCCACGCGCCGGAGATCCTCCACATGATGGAGAAATACCGCGTCACCACCTTCTGCGCGCCGCCGACCATGTACCGCTACATGATCAAGGAGGACCTGAGCCAGTACGACCTGAGCGCCCTGAAGCACTGCACCACCGCCGGCGAGGCCCTCAACCCCGAGGTCTACAACCAGTGGCTGAAGAAGACGGGCCTCAAGATCTTCGAGGGTTTCGGCCAGACCGAGACGACGCTCTGCTGCCTGACCGCCTATCCCTGGATGCAGCCGCGCCTGGGCTCCATGGGCCTGCCCGCGCCGGGCTGGCGCCTGGTCATCTGCGACGCCAACGACGAGGAGGTCCCCGCCGGCGTCACGGGCGAGATCTGCGTGCGCACGGACGGCGGCAAGCCCTTCGGCCTGTTCGGCGGCTACTTCCGCGACGAGGAGCTGACGCGCAAGGCTTGGCACGACGACCTCTATCACACGGGCGACACGGCCTACAAGGACGAGCTCGGCTTCCTGTGGTACGTGGGCCGCGTGGACGACGTCATCAAGTCCTCCGGCTACCGCATCGGGCCCTTTGAGGTCGAGAGCGCGCTGATGGAGCATCCCTCCGTCCTGGAGTGCGCGGTCACGGGCGTTCCGGACCCGGTGCGCGGCTTCGTGGTCAAGGCGACGATCGTGCTGGCCCGCGGCTACGAGGGCAGCCCGGAGCTGACGCGCGAGCTGCAGAACCACGTCAAGCGCGTCACCGCGCCGTATAAGTACCCGCGCATCATCGAATACGTGGACGAGCTGCCCAAGACCATCTCCGGCAAGATCCGCCGCGTCGAGATCCGCCAGAACGACATGGCCAAGCACCAGGCCGACAAGCCCAAGTAAGCCCACAGCTTCGCACATCGAGAGAAAAGGAGGCGCTGCACCATGCTCACAGACAGCTTTGACCCCCGGACCCCCGCCAAGATCAACCCGGCCCCGTCCCCGGACGCGTTGCCGGTGGACGCGTGCATCCTCACCTTTTCCTGGAAGATCGCGGACTATGTCCTTGCGGCCTACCCTTGCCGGCAGATCGGCTGGAGTCGCTCCGCCTGCGGGGACACGCCCATCTACTGCCTCGACCGGGCGGGGAAGCGGTTCGCCTTCTTCCTGAGCTACATCGGCGCGCCCGCGTGCACGGCCATGATCGAGGAGACGCGCGCCGTGTTCCAAACGGAGAAGTACGTGCTCTTCGGCGGCGCGGGCTGCCTCGACAAGGAGATCGCCCGCGGCAAGGTGATGGTCCCCACCGCCGCCTACCGCGACGAGGGCACCTCCTACCACTACGCGCCCGCCGCGGACTACATCGACCTGCCGGGCGCCCGCGCGGTCGCGGCCTTCTGCGAGGAAAGCGGCCTGCCCTACGCGCTGGGCAAGACCTGGACCACGGACGCCATCTTCCGCGAGACGGAGGGCAATTTCGCCGCGCGCAAGGCCGAGGGCTGCATCAGCGTGGAGATGGAGTGCGCCGGCGTGCAGGCGATGTGCGCCTTCCGCGGGCTGCAGCTCTACGCCTTCTTCACCAGCGGCGACCTGCTCGACGCGCCCAAGTGGGACGCGCGCCTGGCCGCCGGCCAGGTGAAGCACACGCAGCACGACCCCGGACACTTCGAGATCGCGCTGGCGCTGGCGGAATTCGTCGCCGGGAAATGACAACCATTCCGTTTGCAAAGGGGGATTGCGGCATGTCCGCGTCCCCCTTTGCGGGTTTTGAGACGGAACCCCCTTCTGCTGGGCCTTGCGGAGGCGGAGCATGGCGCGCTGACCTACTTCCTTCCGGCGCTTGCGGCAGGAATCTGGTGCGCGCTGGCGCACTGGAGCGGCGCTTGTCTCCTCTCTGGGCGCGCTGCTTCTGTTGTTGTGCGCGGGCCTGGGGGGAATGGCCCTCTTGCGCGGCAAGGGCTGGGGCCTGGATGGCGCGCAGGCCGTGGGCTTTGCCGCCATGCTGCTGTTGGCTGCGCAGGCGCAGGCGCTCCAGCTGGCGCTGCGCCCGACGGCCGAGGGATCGCAGGCGGCGTTCACGGCGCTGCTCTGGGTTCCGCAGCTCTATGGCGCGCTGGCGGCGCCGTTTGTCAACCGCAAGCCCCCGCGCGCGTTGGGACTGGGGCTGGTCCTGGCCGGAGCCGTGCTGTTTGCAGCGCACGTGGGCGCGACATACGCCGGCCTGCGGCCGGGCACGGTGCTCTTCTTTGCCAAGACCTGCCTGCAGAGCGCGCAGGCGCTGCCGGCGGCGCTGCTCTTTGCGGGCCTTCGGGGGTTGACAAACGCCGGGGAGGCGCATAGAATAGAGCATAGGTGAAGAACGAGCAGAGTAGCTGCGCGCACCCGGCACAAGAGAGGGTGGGTCATGGGCTGCAAGCCCGCCCGGCAGGGAACGCAGGGAAGTGCGCTCGGGAGCCCTTCCGCCGAAGCGAAGTAGGCGGGACGTAGGCACTGCGTTAAAGTGGAAAAGTCATCGGAGGGAGCGATCTCTCCCGTGAAAAGAAGAGTGGAACCGCGCTTGGATCGGGCGCCTCTTTGCACAGACGGCAAAGGGGCGCTCGTTTTGGTTTCCCGCAGGAAGAGAGGTTGCTTATGGCCAAGGCATCGTATTTTGCGCGCCGGCGGCGGGACATCGAGTCCGTGCTCCGGCGCGACCCCGCGGCGCGCAGCGCGCTGGAGGTGGTCCTGTGCTACCCGGGCTACAAAGCGGTGCGCCGCCACCGGCGCGCGCACTGGCTCTGGACGCACAACTTTAAGCTGCTGGCCCGCCTGGTCAGCCAGCGGACCGTGCGCAAGACCGGCATCGAGATCCACCCCGGCGCGGTCATCGGCGAGGGCCTGTTCATCGACCACGGGGACGGCGTGGTCATCGGGGAGACGACCGTCATCGGGGACAACGTCACCCTCTACCAGGGCGTGACGCTGGGCGGCACGGGCAAGGACACCGGCAAGCGCCACCCCACCATCGGGGACGACGTGGTCATCGGCGCGGGCGCAAAGGTGCTGGGGCCGTTCACCGTGGGCAAGGGCAGCAAGGTGGGCGCGGGCTCCATCGTGCTCAAGGAGGTGCCGCCGAACTGCACGGTCGTCGGGAACCCCGGCCGCATCGTGCGCAAGGGCAGCGTCCGCTGCGCGGGGCCGGATCTGGACCAGATCCACCTGCCCGACCCGGTCAAGGACCGCGTCGAGGAGCTGCAGCGCCGCATCGAGCAGCTCGAAACCTGCCTGGCGCGCCGCGCGGAGGGCCTGACCTGCGACACCTGCGCGCAGAGCGATACCGAGGACTGCCCCAAGAACGCAAAGGAGAAGGAGAAGACGTATGTGGATCTATAACACGCAGACCCGGAAGAAGGAAGAGTTCCAGCCCCTGCACGAGGGCAAGGTGGGCATCTATGCCTGCGGCCCGACGGTGTACAACTACATTCACATCGGCAACGCGCGGCCGCTGATCGTCTTTGACGTGCTGCGCCGGTACCTGGAGTGGCGGGGCTACGATGTGACGTTCGTGCAGAACTTCACGGACATCGACGACAAGATGATCAACCGCGCCAACGAGGAGGGCACCACCGTCAAGGCCCTGGGCGAGCGCTTCATCGCCGAGTATTTCCAGGACGTGGAGGCCCTGGGCGTGCGCCGGGCCACCGTCCACCCCAAGGCCACGGAGCACATCCCCGAGATCATCGCCCTGGTGCAGAAGCTCATGGACAAGGGCCTGGCCTACAAGAGCACGGACGGCGTCTACTTCGACACCGAGGCCTTCCGCGGCTACGGCAAGCTCAGCGGCCAGAACCTCGAAGACCTGGAGAGCGGCGCGCGCATCCAGGTGGACGAGAACAAGAAGCATCCCATGGACTTTGCGCTCTGGAAGGCGCGCAAGGAGGGCGAGCCCTATTGGGAGTCTCCCTTTGGAGAGGGCCGCCCCGGCTGGCACATCGAGTGCTCGGCCATGAGCATGAAGTACCTGGGCGAGACCATCGACATCCACTGCGGCGGCCAGGACCTGGTCTTCCCGCACCACGAGAACGAGGTCGCCCAGTCCGAGGGCGCGACGGGCAAGCCCTTCGCCCGCTACTGGATGCACAACGGCTTCATCAACGTCAACAATGAAAAGATGTCCAAGTCCGCGGGCAACTTCTTCACCGTCCGCGAGATCGGCGAGCAGTTCGACCTGGAGGCCGTGCGCTATTTCATGCTCGCGGCGCACTACCGCAGCCCGCTGAACTTCTCCCGCGAGCTGATCGAGCAGAGCAAGGCCGCGCTCGACCGGCTCTACAACGCGCGCGACAACTACGAGTTCCTGCTCAAGAAGGGCGGAACCGTGGACCGCGAGCCGAACGAGGCGGAGCAGAAGTTCCTGGACGGCATCCCCGCCATCCGCGAGCGGTTCATCGCCGCCATGGACGACGACCTCAACACCGCCGGCGCCCTGGGCGCGCTCTTTGACCTGGTCAAGGAGGGCAACATCGTCGCCGTGACCGGGGCCTCCACCAAGGCCGTGCAGGCCGCGCTCGACGCGCTGAACGAGCTCACGGGCGTGCTCGGCCTGCTCTACCGCAAGGAGGAGACGGCGCAGGACGACGTCGAGGCGCTGGTGCAGCAGCGGCAGGAGGCCCGCAAGGCCAAGAATTGGAAGGAGGCCGACCGCCTGCGCGACCTCATCACCTCCATGGGCTACATCCTGGAGGATACGCCCCAGGGCGCAAAGGTCCGCAAGGCCTAAGACCGTCGAACCCAAAAACGCGCCCGGCGCAAATTTTGCGCCGGGCGCGTTTTTTGGGTTTCCCCGGAAAGATCAGCGCTTGGCGGCCCAATTCACCGCGTTGCGCAGCAGGCGGAGCATGCCGTCCGAGAGCAGGACCTCGGTCGTGTGGCCGGGCGTGATGCCCACGACGCGGCCGTTGCCGCACTCGTGCGCCCAGACGCCGACCTGCTCGCCGTGCTGGGACTGCGTCGTGGCCAGCACGTTCGTCTTGTCCCACATGCCCTCCATCTGGTAGTGCTCGTCGTCGATGGTGAAGTCCGTCACGCCCTCGGTCACGGGGTGCTGGGCGGCGATGTGCACGGTCACCGGGCACTTGGGAGGGTGATTGAGGAAGCGCCCGCGCAGCAGCTCCGTGTAGATGGGGCTGTCCTGCGGGATGTTGGCCAGGCCGCAGTGCACGCCGATGAAGCCTGCGCCGCCCATCTCCACCAGGAGCTTGTGCGTCCACGGACTCCACGCGCCGGCCGCGTACCAGTTGGGCGTGGGGATCTGCGTGTTGGCGATGCCGTCCTTGAAGTTCATGAGCAGGTCCGGCGCGGCGGAGACGGCGCCGATGTAGTTCGGGTCGTCCGTCACGCGCACGTTCCACTCCGAGTCCGGAAGGATCTTCGGCAGCAGGGGCAGGATGGTGTCCGCCGGGTGCCAGTAGTCGTCCAGCAAAACAATCGCGTATTTTTTCATGTCTGTTTTCCCCCATTCTATCAATTGAGAAGCGCCCGCGCTCAGGATTCCCTGGCCGTGTAGCAGAGGACGCCCCAGCGCTCGGGTCCGATCTTGGGCACGCCCAGCAGCGAGGGGCGGCCGATGTGCAGCACGTCCGCAAGGGCGCCGGCGAACAGGCCCGTGTCCTTGGCGATGGCGTTTTCGATGAAGACGTCGCCGTCGATGTTCTCAAAGATGCGCACGGTCGGCTGCGCGCCCTGGCTCAGGTAGCGCGTGGTGGGCTGGCTGAAGTTGAAGCCGCCCAGGTGCGCGGGCTTGGTCGAGGAGCACAGCACGCGGGTCAGCCCCTCCTGGCCGATCTCGCCCACGATGATGTCGGGCAGGCGGCTGCCGGTGAAGTTGCCCACGATCAGCACGCCGCAGTCGTTGATGTTGTCGGAGAGGACCTGCTCCTCCCAGGGCGCGCAGATGTCCACTCCCTGGCGGAAGACGGAGAGCGTTGCGCCGGAGAGCTCGTGCTCCGCGATGGCCGCGCGCTCGCAGACCACGATCTCCAGGTCGTCCTTGCCGTCGACGTCGCCCAGCGCGACGCGGCAGGAGACGCGGTCGTTGCAGTAGCGGTGGCAGGCAAAGGACGCGCCCTCGCGCTTGAACCAGTAGTTTCCGCAGACGAACTCCAGGTGCCCGTCGCCGTCCAGGTCGCCCACCGCAAGGCCCGTGGAGGGAGCGCTGATGCCGTATTCGGCGTTCTCGTCCATGAGGCCGGAGGCAAGCACCAGGGGAGCGGGCCAGGTGGACTTCGCATCCGCGGGCAGGGGCGCGCAGAGCACCTGCGTGCCGTCCGGGCAGAGGTTGGTCATCAGCAGGCAGCGCCGGCCGTCGCCCAGCAGGTTGTCGGCCAGGACCATGTCGGCAAAGCCGCAGTTCCCCGTGGCAAAGGCCACGCGCTTGACCCATTCGCCCTCCTGGTCCGCGCCGGGATTTTCATACCAGACGACCTGGTCGCTCGTCTCGTCGCCGCAAAGGACGATGTCCAGGTAGCCGTTGCCCGTCAGGTCGCAGAGCGCGGCCGCGCCGCCGACGCCCTCGACGTTTTCGTCGAGGATGTAGCGCTCCCAGCGGCGATAGCGCTCGCCGTTCTTCAGCAGCGCCAGGCGGCCATTCTTGCCGCAGACGACGATGTCGTTCCAACCATCATTGTTCATATCGCCGGCGAGCAATACCGTGTTGCAGGAATCCGGCCCTACCTCGTTCCGAAGAACGCTCAGGATTTGCTTCTCAAACATCATGTGTTCATCCCTCCGCGAACCATTATACCAAAGAAACGGGCGCTTGCCCATGCTTCCCGCGCGGATTTATGTTAAAAATCTCGCGGATTTCAAAAGTTTTTTCCGCGCGCGGCCCATGCGCCGCGCCCAAAACGCGCCGCCGCCCGGCCGGGCGCGCGCCCTGCCGGACGGCAGAGAAGAAAACGGGAAAAATGATTGCGAATGAAGGTCAGTCCTTGTGGATGGTCAGATACCCGATCGTGCCCGGACCGCAGTGGCTGGAGATGGTCGCGCCTGCGCGCTCGACGAGCACCTCGTCAAAGTAGTGGAGCGCGCGGATCTCCTCCGCCAGGCGCTCGCCGTGCTCCGGCGTCAGGGTGTGGGTGACGAAGATGCGGCCCGGCTCGATGTGGTCGAGCTGGTCGATCACCACGCGCTGCTTGTAGAGCTGGATGCAGTGGTCGAGCTTGCCGCGGAACTTTTCGCCCGCGATCATCGCGCCGTCCACCATGTTGATCTGCGGGTGCAGCTTGAGCACGGACCCCGCAAGGTAGGCGATGGACGAACAGCGCCCGCCCATGTGCAGGTACTGCAGGGTGTCGACGACAAAGTGCGTCGAGAGCTTGGGCACCGTGCGGAGCATGTCCTCCTCGACCTCCTGCGCGCTTCCGCCCTGGCGCAGGATCTCCGCGCCGCGCAGCAGCAGGTGCGCCGTGCCCGAGGAGAGCTGCTTGGAGTCCACGATGTGGACGCGCGCCGGGTCGTACCCCGCCTCCCCCAGGCCGTCCCGCGCGAGCAGCGCGTTCTGGAAGGTCGAGGAGAGCTTGGAGGACAGCCCCGTGTAGACGACTTCGTCATAGCCGGCCTCAAAGGCCTGCGCAAAGGCGGCCTGGAACTCCGCCACGCTGATGGCGGCGGTCTTGGGGAGCTGCTTGTTCTCCTGCGCGTAGGCGAAGAGCTGCTCCTGCGTCACGTCCACGCCGTCCAGATGGTCTACGCCCCCGAGCATCACGTGCAGCGGCAGCGCCGTGATGTCCAGCGCCTCCCGCCGCTCCTTGGACAGGTCGCAGGTCGTATCCGTCAGGATCTTGGTGCGCATCGGATTCCTCCTTTCTTATGGATTCTCTTGGCGTACGCTCATTATACGCCTTGTCCGGCCGTCTTGCAAGAGAGGGGGAGCGGGGCGCGCGACAAAATGTGCGGAATTTGTCATGCCGCAAGCAGGGCGCGCGGGAAGCGCCGGCGTTGTATCCTCGGGCGGGATTTGGTATACTAAGGGCAAAGGAAAGGCGGTGAGGAAACGCATGGATTTTTCGGACATGCGAGCCTATTTTGAGGCGGGAAGGACGCTGGACCCCGCCGCGCGGATCGAATCCCTGCGCGCGCTGGAGGCGGCGATCCGCGCCTCCGAAGGGGAGATCTGCCAGGCGCTCCAGGCGGACCTGGGCAAGGCCCCGCTGGAGGCCTATATGACGGAGGTCGGCATGGTCCTGGAGGAGCTGCGCTACCAGATCCGGCACGTGCGCGCCTTTTCGCGGCCGCGGCGCGTGCGCACGCCCCTGATGCACTTCCCCGCGGTTTCGCGCGTCTACCCGGAGCCCTACGGCCTGGTGCTGGTCATGGCCCCGTGGAACTATCCCTTTCAGCTCTCCCTGGAGCCGCTCATCGGCGCGCTGGCCGCGGGCAACTGCGTCGTGCTCAAGCCCTCCAACTATGCGCCGCACACCGCGCGCGCCATGGAGGCGCTCCTCACCCGCGCGCTTCCGCGGGAGCTCGTGCGCGTGGTGCAGGGCGGGCGCAAGGAGAACGCGGCGCTCCTGGACACCCGGTTTGACTCGATCTTCTTCACCGGCGGCAGGACCGTCGGCCGCCTGGTGATGGAGAAGGCCGCGCAGTTCCTCACGCCCGTCACGCTGGAGCTGGGCGGCAAGAGCCCGGTGCTCGTGCTCGAGGACGCGGACATCGACCTTGCCGCGCGCCGCATCGCCTTTGGCAAGCTGCTCAACGCGGGCCAGACCTGCGTCGCGCCGGACTACGTCCTGGTGCAGCGCGCCGCGCGGGAGCCGCTGATCGCCGCGCTGAAGCGGGAGTTCCGGCGCATGCTCGGCGAGGAACCGCTCAAGAACCCCGAATACCCGCGCATCGTCAACGAAAAGCACTTCGCGCGGCTGCAGGGACTGCTCGCCGGGGGTGAGATCCTCTGCGGCGGGCGGACGGAGGGGCTGCGCATGGAGCCCACCCTGCTCCTGGCCGAGGGCCGCGCCGCGCCCGCCATGCGCGAGGAGATCTTCGGCCCCATCCTGCCCATCCTCACCATGGACGGCCTGCCCCAGATGATCCGCTTTGTCAGGGCGGACGAAAAGCCCCTGGCGCTCTACCTCTTCACGCGCAGCCGCGCCGCGCAGCGCGAGGTCCTCGGCAGCCTGTCCTTCGGCGGCGGGTGCGTGAACGACACCATCATCCACCTGGCCACCACGGAGATGGGCTTTGGCGGCGTGGGCGCCTCGGGCATGGGCGCCTACCACGGCCGCAAGAGCTTTGACACCTTTACCCACGAAAAGAGCGTCGTCCACCGGGGCGCATTCCCGGACGTGGACGCGCGCTACCACCCCTATACAGAAAAAAAGGAGAAGCTGGTGCGCTCGCTGCTGCACTAGCCCATGAGAAAACGTCATGCTGCACGATATCGCTCCCCACGTCTATTCCAATGCGTTCCATCCCCATCCGGCCCGGCTGGAGGACAAGACCCTCTGCTTTGCGCAGGGGGGCGTCTACCTGCGGGAGGACGGGTCCTTCCCCCTCCGGCGCGACTATCCGGCCGAGGCGGAGGTGCTCTACCTCTTCGACTACGATGGCGCGGGCGTCTACCTGTCCCGGGAGGCGCCCCTGGGCTGCACGCTGCGCCCCGTGCGCGCCCTGCGCGAGCTCGCCCAGCCGGACGCCTTCCTGGGCGGAACGGCGCAGCACCTCTCCGACTGGTATGGGATGACGCGCTTCTGCGGCCGCTGCGGCGCAAAGATGACCCACAGCGCGACCGAGCGCGCCATGGTCTGCCCGGCTTGCGGCAACACGGTCTATCCGCGCATCTCCCCGGCGGTGATCGTGCTCATCACCTGCGGGGAGCGCATCCTCCTGGCGCAGGGCAAGCACTACGCGGGAAACTTCTACTCCCTCATCGCCGGGTATCTGGAGATCGGCGAGAGCCTGGAGCAGGCGGCCTGCCGCGAGGCGCTGGAGGAGACGGGCCTGCACATCCGCGACCTTACGTACTTCGGCAACCAGCCCTGGCCCTTTACCGACACGCAGATGGTGGGGTTTTTCGCCCGCGCCGACGACCGCGAGCCCATCCGCCTGCAGGAGGAGGAGCTGCGGGACGCGCGCTGGTTCACGCGGGACGACATGCCCGTCACCGCGCCGGGCATCTCCATTGCCAGCGCCATGATCGACGCCTGGCGGAAGGGGACCGGCCCGGCCATGCCGCCGGAGGGAGATGCGCATGGCTGAGACGATGGAGATGAAGGTCATCGCGCGCATCCGCAGCGACTTTTCCTCGAAGTTCGGCATCCCCCGGCAGAGCGGGCTGGTGGAGTCGCTCCGCGCAGAGGTCGTCTTCGCCCCGGAGTACCGCAGCCCGGACGCCGTCCGCGGCCTTGCGCTCTACAGCCACATCTGGCTGGTGTGGGGGTTCTCCCAGGCCGTGCGGGAGGGCTGGTCGGCCACGGTCCGGCCGCCGCGCCTGGGCGGCAACGAGCGCGTGGGCGTCTTCGCCACGCGCTCGCCCTTCCGGCCGAACCCCATCGGCCTGTCCTGCGTGCGCCTGCTCGGGGTGGACCTGGAGGCCGAGGAGGGGCCGGTCCTGCGCGTCGGCGGCGCGGACCTGCTGGACGGCAGCCCCATCTTTGACGTAAAGCCGTACCTGCCCTATGTCGACGCGCACCCCGAGGCCTCGGGCGGCTTTGCCCTGCAGCGGCAGCAGGGGTCGCTGCGCGTGGACGCCCCGGCGGATCTGCTGCGCCGCATCCCGGAGGACCGGCGGCAGGCGCTGCTGGACGTGCTCGCCCAGGACCCGCGCCCCGGCTATCAGCACGATGCCGCGCGCGTCTACGGCATGGAATTCGGCGGCTTCGACGTGCGCTTCACGGTGGAGGACGGCGTGCTCCGCATCCGGGAAATCGTGCCGCTCCCCTGAGAATTTGCGCAGAGAACAAGGCCCCGCGCTCCCCCCGCGAGCGCGGGGCCTTTCTGCGCCTGCGGAAGAATTAACACAATCTACGTGGAGAATCCCAATGGAGATCGGTATAATAGAAGGCGTGCTTTGTACGAATTCGTACAAAAAGGGGGATGGGAATGGACAAAAGCAAGGAGCGGATTCGGAAGCTGATGTCGGCCGATGTGCGGATGGGCGAGGCCTATTACCTCTTTTCGCGCCGGCGCGGCGTCAAGGAAAATGAACTCAACGTGCTCTACGCTCTGGACGACGGGGGCGCGCACACCCAGCAGCAGATCGTCCGGGACTGGCTCATGCCCAAGACCACCGTCAACACCACGGTCAAGGCGCTGGTCCGGGAAGGATATGCGACGCTGCTTCCCCAGGGAGGGGGCCGGGACAAGCAGATCGTCCTGACGGAGGAGGGGCGCAAGCGGGCCCAGGAGATCCTCCGGGACGTCTACGCCGCCGAGCGCGCCGCGATGGAGCGCACGTGCAGCCGCTTTTCCCCGGAATTTGTGGAGGCGGTCGGGTATTTTGCCGACTGCCTGTTGGAAGAACTCAGTCAACGGGGCGGCCAAGGCGCCGCCGGAAAGGGCAACGAAAGAGAGGAGGACGTTCCTTGAACTCCAACGAGCTGTTTATCAAAACCCCGCCGCTGCGCTTGTTCTTTGTCGCGGCGCTGCCCGGCGCGATAAGCATGCTGGCTTCGGCGCTATACCAACTCATCGACGGCATCCTGGTGGGGCAGTACCTGGGCGATACGGCCTTTGCCGCGCTCAACCTGGCCATGCCGTTTGTCATCATCAATTTTTCCATTGCGGACCTTGTGGGCGTTGGCTCCTCGGTGCCCATCTCCATCGGCCTTGGCGAGGGCGATCAGGAGAAGGCGAACAACTACTTCACCTGCGCGTGCCTGATGATCGTCGGCGCGGGCGCTGCGCTCGGCGCAATCCTCTACGCGGCGGCGCCGGGGCTCATGGCCCTGATGGGCGCCAGGGGGGACTTTGCCGAGATGGCCGTGCAGTACCTGCGCACCTACGCAATCTGTTCCCCCGTGACCACGATCATCTTTGCCATGGATAACTACCTGCGCATCAGCGGCAAGATCAAGGGCAGCATGCTGCTCAACATCCTGATGTCCGTGCTGATCGTGGTCCTGGAATTCCTCTTTCTCTCCGTGTTCCACTGGGGAATCTGGGGGGCGGCGCTGGGCTCGGCCCTGGGCATGGCGATCTGTGCGATCATCGCCTTTATCCCCTTTGCGCGGGGAAAGATGCTGCTCCGGTTGACGCGCCCGCGCTTCAGCAAGCGCATGTTCCGCCAGATCGTCGCCTGCGGCAGCCCCAACTTCCTCAACAACATCGCCGGCCGCATCACCTCGATCCTGATGAACCTGATGCTCGTGCGCATGGGCGGCGAGACGGCGGTCTCGGTCTACGGCATCCTGATGTATGTCGACGGGTTCATCCAGCCCCTGTTGTACGGCATGTGCGACTCCCTGCAGCCCGCCGTGGGCTACAACTGGGGCGCGCGCCGGCTGGACCGCGTCAAGGCCATCGAGAAGTGCTGCTTTACGGCCAGCGCCATCGTCTCCCTGCTCTCGACGGTCGTCATCGCCCTCTGGCCGGAATTCCTGGCGCGCCTCTTCGTCAGCGGGGACGGCGCGGAGGTCCTGCCCATCGCCGTGGGGGCGCTGCAGATCTTCAGCCTGACCTACATCGTGCGCTGGTTTTCCTTCGCCGCGCAGAGCTACATGCTCGCCGTGGAAAAGTCGCTGTACGCCGCGTGCATCTCGGTCTGCACGGCGCTGGTCTTCCCGGTGCTGCTGATCCTGGTCTTCTACCCGCTGGGCCTGACGGGCCTGTGGATGAACTTCCCCGGCACGGCCGTGCTGGCGGCGGTCCTGTCCGTCTGGGTCCTGCTCCGCTTCCGCAAGGAGTTCCGGGAAAAGGAAAAGCAGATCGCCAACGACCCGCCTGCGCAGCCCGTGGGATAAACTTCAGAAAAAGACGGCGCCGGAGCGCCTCCCCCCTTCTGCCGGGAGACGCCCCGGCGCCGCGCGTTTTTGGGGCCGGGAAAACCGATTGCGCCGCGGTCCGGCCTGGGGTATAATGAAAAAAACGCCGTTATATCCGTTCATTTCGTGGAAGGGAGGGAATTCCCGTGTACAATCCGCAGCTGGAGACGTTTCTCTGCGTGGCGGAGGCCGGCAGCTTCAACAAGGCGGCCGAGCGGCTGTACATCTCTCCGCCGGCGGTCATCAAGCAGATCAACCTGCTGGAGGAGAGCCTGGACGTGCAGCTCTTCGTCCGCACGCATCGGGGATTGCAGCTGACGAGCGCTGGGCGGTCCCTGGTCCAGGACGCCAAGTACATCATCCAGTACTGCAAGGACTCCGTCACGCGGGCGAAAAACGCCATGCAGGCGGGCGAGAGCGTGATCCGCATCGGCACCTCGCCCATGACGCCGGCGCAGGTGCTCGTGGACCTGTGGCCCAGGCTCCAGGAGGACTGCCCGGGCACCAAGTTTCAGCTCGTGCCCTTTGACAACACGCCGGAGAACGCGCGGGAAATCCTGGGCAACCTCGGAAAGAACATCGACGTGGTCGCGGGCATTTTCGACGAGACGATGCTCAACCTGCGCCGGTGCGCGGGGCTGGAGATCTCGCGCGAGCCCATCTGCTGCGCGGTCTCCGTTCACCACCGCCTGGCCGGGAAGGACCGGCTGACCGTGCAGGATCTCTACGGGGAAAACCTGATGCTCATGCGCCGGGACTGGAGCCATTACGTGGACATGCTCCGCGACGACATCTGGAAAAATCACCCGCAGATCCACATCGTCGACTTCGACTTTTACGACGTGGGCGCCTTTAACCAGTGCGAAAACAACAACTGCGTGCTGATGGCCGTGGAAAATTGGCGCTACGTGCACCCCCTGCTCAAGATCCTGCCCGTGGATTGGAATTACACGATTCCCTTCGGACTGCTGCACGCGCGCGAGCCCTCGCCCCTGGTGCAGAACTTCCTGCGCGCGGTCGAAAAGGCGACGCGGAACAGAAGGACTGTAAACCCATAAGTAAATACTGAGTAACGAATCGAGACTTCTTTGGAAGCCTCGATTTTTTTATAATGAGGGCCATGAAGGGAGCGTGAAAGGCGTTGAAGGGAACGGCGATCCTCGCATCCGCGCTCTGTCTGGCCCTGAGCCTGACAGGGTGCAGCGCCGGGGGAGCGGACCGCGCCGCGCCGGCGGACCGCGTGCAGCAGGAACCCACAGGCCCGTTTACGGCGGACACGCCGGTCGAGGCGGTCCTGCAGGACGAGGTTTTTGGGGACTATGGCCGCCCGCTCTTCCCGGTGGACACCGGCTATTGGAGCGGCGACACGCTGGGCGAACTGCAGCTGACCTGGTACAACAACATCGACCCGGAGGAGACGGTGGAGATCGTCAACACCCTCTGGCAGCGCGCCGAGGTGGGCGAGACGGTGTTCTACGACATCTATACCGAGGCGGAGAAGGCGCAGGACCCGGACAAGGCGGACACCGGCCTGTTCTTCTTCAAAGGGGAGGCGGGCGCGCCCTTTGCCGTCTGCAACGCGGGCGGCGGCTTTGCCTACGTCGGCGCCATGCAGGACAGCTTCCCCCACGCGCTGGAGCTCTCCAAGCGCGGCTACAACGCCTTTGCCCTGATCTACCGCCCCGGCGCGCAGACCGCCTGCGAGGACCTGGCCCGCGCCATCGCCTGGATCTTTGCCCACGCCGGGGAGCTGGAGGTGGACACGGAGGGCTATTCCCTCTGGGGCGGATCGGCCGGCGCGCGCATGGCCGCATGGCTCGGCTCCTACGGCCCCGGCGCCTTTGGCGAGGAGGACCTGCCCCGGCCCGCGGCCGTGGTCCTGCAGTACACGGGGCATGCGGAGTACACGCCGGAGGACCCGCCCACCTTTGCCTGCGTGGGCGAGAGCGACTGGATCGCGAACTGGCGCACCATGGAGCGCAGGCTCCAGGCCCTGCAGGACCTGGGCATCCCCACGGAGTTCCACCACTATCCCGGCCTGCCCCACGGCTTTGGCCTGGGCACCGGGACGGTCGCCGAGGGCTGGCTGGACGAGGCGGTCGCCTTCTGGGAGGCGCAGAGAGCGCCGCAATCCTGACGAAATCAAATGGATATTTTGGCGGAAAGGAAGCGCTTTTCCATGAATAACTTCATCTTTCAGAACGCAACGAAGGTCTACTTTGGGCGGGGCTGCGTGAAGGAGTACCTGGCCTGCCTGACCAAGGGCGCAAACACCATCCTTCTGGCCTATGGCGGCGGGTCCATTCGGCGCAACGGAATCTACGACGAGGTCACGGGCATCCTGCGCAGCGCGGGCAAGACGGTCGTGGAGTTCCCCGGCATCCTGGCCAACCCCACCTATGCCAAGGTGCTCGAGGGCGCAAAGCTCGCCCGGGAGGCCCAGGCGGACATGATCCTGGCCGTCGGCGGCGGCAGCGTCATGGACTGCTGCAAGGCGGTCTCCCTCGCCGCCCGCTGCGACGGCGACATCTGGGAGGAGTTCTGGGCGCGGCCCGGGGTCATCGACTTTGCGCCCCTGCCCCTGGGCGTGATCGTGACGGTCGCGGGCACGGGCAGCGAGTGCAATGGCGGCGCGGTCATCACCAACGAGGAAAAGAAGGTCAAGACCGGCCGCGACTACCCCCAGCTGAACCCGGCCTTTGCCCTGCTGGACCCCGCCTATACCTACAGCGTGCCCAAGGGCCAGATGATCTCCGGCAGCTTCGACATCCTGAGCCATATTATGGAGACCTACTTCAGTGAGCCCGACGAGGACAACGTCTCCGACGACATCATGGAGGCCCTGATGCGCAGCGTCATCCGCAACCTGCGCGCGGCGATCCGGAACCCCGAGGACTACACCGCCCGCTCCAACCTCATGTGGGACGCGACCATGGCCGAGAACCGCATCATCAAGATGGGCAAGAAGTGCGACTTCGAGTGCCACAACATGGAGCACCAGCTCGGCGCGTACACGGACTGCAACCACGGCTGCGGCCTGGCGGTGCTGCACCCCGCCTACTACCGCCACATCTATCGCGAGGGGCTGCAAAAGTTCGTCCGCTTTGCCGAGAACGTCTGGGGCATCGCCCGCCAGGGCCGCAGCGACGAGGCGCTCGCCGAGGCCGGCATCGACGCCCTGGCCGCCTTCATTCGGGAGGTCGGCCTGCCCACCACCCTCAAGGAGCTGGGCGTCCCAAGGGAACAGCTCCGGGAGATCGCCAATTCCTGCGGCATCTCGCAGGGAAGCTACAAGCGCATGACGCACGAGGAGATCCTCGCGATCTTTCATGAATGCTACGACAAGGAGGCATAGAGCGATGAAAAAATTCTCTGCTTGGATTCTGAGCCTGGTCCTGATCCTCAGCCTGGCCGGCTGCAGCGCGCAGGCGCCCGCCGCAACCGCCGCGCCCACCACGGAGCCGACCACTGCGCCGGAGCCAACCGCTGCGCCGACCCCCACGGCGGCGCCCCAGGAGACGGCCGCCCCCGACCCCTCTCCCGAGGCGAGCGCCGCGCCGGAGGCCTCGGATGCGCCGTCGGGCGGAAAGACGCTGGTGGTCTACTACTCCGCGACCGGCAACACGCAGGAGGCCGCCAACCGCATCGCGGAGCTGACGGGCGGCGATCTCTTCGAGCTGGAGCCCGCGGACCCCTATACGGACGAGGACCTGAACTACAGCGACGAAAACAGCCGCGTGGTCTATGAGCACGACAACCCCGACGCCCGCGACGTGGCCCTTGTGCAGGACACGGTCGACAACTGGGACAAGTACGACACGGTGTTCCTCGGCTACCCGATCTGGTGGGGCATCGCGGCCTGGCCCGTGAACGGCTTTGTCACGGCCAACGACTTCACCGGCAAGACCGTGATCCCCTTCTGCACCTCCGCCAGCTCCGGCCTGGGCGAGAGCGGCGAGCTCCTGGCCGAGATGGCCGGCACCGGCGATTGGCTCGAGGGGCAGCGCTTCTCTTCCCGCGTGAGCCAGGAGGATGTGCAGACCTGGCTGGACGGCCTCGGCCTGTAAGCCGGGGAAACGAACCCAATTGAGGAGGAGTTTGCGATGAAAACGATGCAGAAGCGGTTCGCCCTGGCGCTTGTCGCGGTCCTGATGATGGCGCTGCTGGCCGACTGCGCCAGCGGCGGGTTCCTCCATCCTCATCGCCTACTTCACCATGCCGGAGGACGTGGACCCCGCGGGCGCGGACGCCGTCGCCGGCGCGAGCATCGTGGTGCGCGACGGCGAGATCCTGGGCAATGTCGAGTACATGGCCCAGACCATCCAGCAGGCGGTGGGCGGGGACCTGCTGCGCATCGAGACGGTGGAGGAATATCCCCTGGAGCACGAGGCCCTGGTCGACTTTGCCGCCGAGGAGCAGGAGGCCGGCGCCCGCCCGGCGCTCGCCACGCAGATCGAGAACCTCGGGCAGTACGACACGATCTTCCTCGGCTATCCCAACTGGTGGGGCGACATGCCCCAGGCGCTCTATACGTTCCTGGAGTCGTATGACCTTTCGGGCAAGACCATCATCCCCTTCTGCCCGCACGGCGGCAGCGGGTTCTCCCGCACGCAGAGCACGATCGCGGAGCTGCAGCCCAACGCCACCGTGCGCGAGGACGGCCTGGCCCTCTCCCGGAACGACGTGGCGGACAGCGCGGAGCAGGTCACGGCCTGGGCCCAGGGCCTTGGGCTGTGAGCCGGCCCGGAAGGAGGCGGATGCGATGCGAAAGACCATAGCGGCCCTGCTGCTGCTCGCCGTGCTGGCCGGCAGCCTCACGGCGTGCGCCAGCGGGGAGAACTCGGAGCCGACGGTTGGCCCGCAGCCGACGGTCGGCACGGAGCCGACGGTCGGCACGGAGCCCACGGTTGGCGCGGGGGAGGCGGCCGATCCGGCGGAGAGCGGCATCCTGGTCGCCTACCTGCCGGAGGAGAGCGGCGCCGTGGCGCAGGCGGCGGAGGCGATCGCCGGCGCGGTGGGCGGAACGCTCGCCGACCTGTCCGCGGGCGGCGGCTGGAACCTGAACGCGTATGCGTTCGTGCTGCTGGGGTTTGCGGCGCAGAACAGCGCCCTGCCCGCGGGCGTGCAGACCTTTTTGCGGGAAAGCGACCTGGGCGCGCGCACGATCTATCCCTTTGTCCTCGGCCAGGGCAATGCGGAGGACGCGGTCTTTGTCGCGATCTCCGACCTGGAGCCCAGCGCGCTGCTGGGGAGCAGCGCCCTGCTCCTGACGGAAGGGGCGGACGCGGAATCCGCCGCCGCCTGGGCCGAGGGCCTGTCCCTGGCGGCGGGCGCGGCCGCGCCGCAGGCCGGCGGGAACAACACCGTGCGCACCGCCGCGGTGACGCCCGGGCAGAGCCAGACGCTCTACCTCTGGGAGGAGGGAAACGCGCCCGCCACCACCGTCTACACCGAAAACAACGGCGGATACTTTGACGACCCGGACTTCCGGCCGTACCTGACCGATTCCCCAGTGCCCGCGGGCACGGCGGTCAAGGGCGCAGTGCTCATCTGCCCGGGCGGCGCCTTCCAGTTCCGCAGCGACCAGCCCGAGGGCGTGGACGTGGCCGAGGCCCTGTCCGCCCTGGGCTACCAGAGCTTTGTCGTGGACTACCGCCTGCGGCCCTATACGCAGCAGGAGGGCGCGCTGGATCTGGCGCGCGCGGTGCGCTTTGTCCGCGCGCACGCGCAGGCGTACGGAATCGACCCCAGCGACATCGCCGTGATGGGCTTTTCCGCCGGCGGAATCCTCAGCGGCGAGATGCTGCTCCACTACGACGGCGCAGTGGACCCCACGGCCCTGGACGCGTCGTACGTGCCGGACGAGCTGGACCGCATCTCCGCGGACGCGGCGGCCTGCGGGATGATCTATTCCTTTTACGGTCGGCTGAGCGTGGGGACGACGGACGTGGAGCTCCTGCGCTCCGGGGATCTCCCGCCGACCTTCTATTGCTACGGCACGCGGGACCCGTTCTACGACCAGTTCCTGGCCAACGCCGACGCGGCGGAGGCGGCGGGCGTCGCGGTGGAGCGGCTCCAGATCGACGGCATGCCCCACGGCTTCGGCGCGAGCGGCGGCTGGATTCCGACCTACGACGCCTGGCTGACGGAGGTCTTTGCAGCCAACGACTGAGCAGCGCGGTCCCTTCCGCCCGGCGGCGGAGGGGACCGCATGGATTTTTTTGTGGAAAGAGGCGCATGTTTCGTGGAAAAGCCGTCGGACCCCTACTTGTTTGCGGAGATGCCCGTCCCCACCATCATCAGCCAGGTGGTCACGATGATCTACAACCTGGCCGACACGTTCTTCATCGGGCAGCTCGGCGACCCGGCGATGGTCGCGGCCGTGTCCCTGGTCTCCCCGTGGTTCAACCTGCTCACGGCCCTGGGCAACCTGTTCGGCCTGGGCGGCAGCAGCCTCATCTCCCGCATGATGGGCGCGCAGAACCGCGGGGAGATCAAGTTCGTCTCCGCGTTCAGCATCTGGGGCGGCGCGGCGGCGACGCTGCTGTTCTCCCTGGGGGCCTATCTTGCGCGCAGGCCGCTGCTGGGGTTCCTCGGCGCGAGCCCAGACACCTATGCCTACGCGGAGGACTACCTGCTCTGGGTCGTGGTGCTGGGCGGCGTGCCCACGATGGTGAGCCTTGCCCTGGGCCACCTGCTGCGCAGCGAGGGCCACGCCCGGCAGGCCAGCGCGGGCATGATGTTCGGCGGCCTGCTGAACGTGGCGCTGGACCCCCTGCTGATCTTCGGCTTCCACTTGGAGGTCGCGGGCGCCGCGATCGCCACCGCCGCCTCCAACGCCGCCTCCGTGGCGTTTTTCGCCGCGCAGTACGCCCGCCTGGGGGAGAGGACCAGCGTCTCCCTGCATCCGCGCGACATCTCCTTGCGCTTCGTGCGGCCGATCTTCTCCGTGGGCCTGGCCTCGGCGCTGGCCACGGCCCTGGGCAATGCCTCCAACATGGGGATGGTGCACCTGGCCTCCGGCTACGGGGACATCCCGGTGGCGGCCTACGGCATCGTCAAGCGCATCGACCAGTTCCCCCTGAACGTGTCCATGGGGCTGTGCCAGGGATTCATGCCGCTCGTGGGCTATACCTTCGCCGCGAAGAACTACAAGCGGATGCGCAGCGTGTCCGTGTTCTCGTGGACGGTCGCCCTGGCGCTCTCGGCCTGCTTTGTCGCCTGCTTTGCGGCCTTTGCGCCGCAGATCCTGCGCCTGTTCATCCCGGAGGCGGAGACGAGCGCCCTGGGGGCGCGCTTCCTGCGCATTGCCTGCCTGGCGGTGCCGCTGACGTCGGTCAACTTCCTCATCAGCTATACGCTGCAGGCCATGGGCAAGGGCGTGCAGTCCGCGGCGCTGACCTTCAGCCGGCAGGGGCTGCTGAACATCCCGCTGCTCCTCCTGATGAACGCGCTCTTCGGCCTGTACGGCATGATCTGGACGCAGTTGGTCGTGGAGGTCCTCATGCTGCCGGTCTCCCTGGGCATGTACGCGCACACCTTCCGCCGCCTCCGGAGCGCCCAGCCAGACCACGCCCCCTCGCCCACGGCGTGAATCGACGGAAAAACGGCGCAGCTGCGTCTTGCAGGGACGAAAAAACTGTGCTATACTCTTTCTCAAGAAGATGTCGAAAAACCGGAAGAAACTTGGTGCGTGAAAACGGAAAACAAACCCTCTTCCCCGAAATTTTGCGGGGGGGGGGTACTTTTTTCACAAATCGTGAGGAAAAATTTCCTGCGCGTCGCAATGGGATGCCGGGAAATTCCCTTGGAAGAGGAGGCGGCGAAGCGGTGAACCAAGTCGCGCTGTATTCTTTGACCCTGTGGTATGGGCTCAAGTCCAAGCTGACCTACCGGCTCAGCTCCGTATTCGAGCTGCTGGGCAAGTTCCTGGAGATCTTCGCGCAGATCCTGATCTGGGTGGCGCTGCTGGGCAGCGGGGCGCGCTTTGACACCACGCTTTCCCAGATGGTGACGTATCTCATCCTCACCCGCGTGGTCTCCACGCTCTTTGCCACGCAGGCGGGCAACGAGATCAGCGACAAGATCGACGACGGCTCCATCGCCAACGACTTCGTCCGCCCGCTGAACTTCAAGCTCTACCTGCTCTGCAACGACCTGGGCAACAACTTCTTCAAGGTCCTGGTCGTGTTCCTGCCCATCGGCGTCCTCGCGGGCCTGCGCTATGGGTTCCTGCTGCCGCAGACCGCGGCGCAGGGGGCCGCGTTTCTTGTCTCGCTCGCGTTCGGCGCGCTGCTGACGTTCTACTACAGCTATATCCTGGGCCTTCTGTCCTTCTGGCTCATCAAGAACCCCTTTCTGCGCTGGCACTTCCGCAACGTGGAGCAGATCTTTTCCGGCCAGTTCTTTCCCATCTGGCTCTACCCCGCGTGGCTGAGCGCCATCACCGAGTTTCTGCCCTTCCGCTACTTCACCTATGAGCCGCTGGCGATCTACCTGGGCAAGACGCCCGTGAGCGAGATCCCGCGCGTGCTGCTGATCCAGGCGTTTTGGCTCGTCGCGCTCTACGCGGTGGAGCGCATCCTGTGGCGCCGGGCCTGCAAAAAAGTTCTGGTACAGGGGGGCTGAGCATGAAAAAGACGCTGGCTGTGCTGTTTCTCTACATGCGCGTCAAGGCCAAGGGCAAGTACGAATACCGCGCCGCCTTCTGGCTGGACGCGCTGAGCTTCCTCTTCGGCTACGGCGCGCAGACGCTGCTGATGGTCCTGCTCACGCAGAAGTTCGACACCATCAACGGCTGGACGCCTTTTGAGGTCATGCTGCTCTACGCCTACACGCTGGCCTCCTACACGCTGGCCAACGCGCTGCTGAGCGACGTCATGTGGAGCCTTTCCCGGCGCATCCGCACCGGGGACTTTGACCAGACGCTGACAAAGCCGATGAAGCCGCTCACCTACGAGATCGTGACCGGGTTTTCACCGTACTACTTTCTGCACTTCTTCCTGGCCCTGGGAATGGTCGCCATTGGCGTAACGCAGCTGCACGTGACGGTGACGCCGCTGACGATTCTGCAGATCGCCTGCGGCATCCTGGGCGGCGCCTGCGTGCAGGGCGGGGTGCTGCTGCTCTTTGCCTCTGCTTCGTTTTTCTGGATCAACAACCCGCTGACGGGAAACTTTTACACCAACATCCGGCCCCTGATCGAGTATCCCATCTCCGTCTATCCCAAGTTCTTCCAGGTCCTGCTCACGACCCTGATCCCCCTGGCGTTTGTGAGTTTCTATCCGGTGCAGCAGATCAGCGGCCGGCAGGATTTCGGCCTGTTCCCGCCGGTGGTGCGGCATCTGTCGCTGCCGGTCGGGATCGCGTTTCTGCTCATCGCCTACGCGGTTTTTGCCGCGGCGTCCAAGCACTACAAGAGCACCGGATCGTAAGGAGGTCTTTTCGATGATCGAAGTTGCGCACGTCTCCAAGTCGTTTAAGATCTACAAGAACACGAAGGACTCCAAGCACAAGCTGCGCTCGCTCTTTGCGCGGGAATACGAAATCAAGCGGGCGGTGGACGACGTCAGCTTCACCGTCGGCGACGGCGAACTCGTGGGCTACGTGGGCCCCAACGGCGCGGGAAAGTCCACCACCATCAAAATGCTCTCCGGCATTCTCACGCCCACTGCAGGGGAAATCTTGGTGGACGGCCGCATCCCCTACGAGCAGCGCCAGGAGAATGCCAAGCACATCGGAGTCGTGTTCGGCCAGCGCTCGCAGCTCTACTGGGACCTGCCCATGACCGACACCTTCCGCCTGCACCGGCGCATGTACGAGATCCCGGAGGAGACGTACAAGCGCAACGTCGACCTGTTCATCGAGGTTCTGCAGATGGGCAGCTTCCTGAACCAGCCCGTGCGCCAGCTCTCCCTCGGGCAGAAGATGCGCGCAAACATCGCCATCGCCCTGCTGCACGATCCCGAGATCGTCTTCCTGGACGAGCCGACGATCGGCCTGGACATCGTGGCCAAGAGCCGCATCCGCGACTTTGTCAAGGAGATCAACCGGCGCAAGGGCACGACCTTCCTGCTCACCACGCACGACATGGACGACATCGAGCAGATCTGCGGCCGGCTGATGCTCATCAACCACGGCCGGCTGGGCTACGACGGGAGCCTTGCGGAATTCCAGGCGCGCTACGGCGATCCGTACCGGCTGTATGTCACATTGCAGCCGGGGGAGCGGCCCCAGCACCCGCATTTGCAGCTCCTGGGCGCGCAGGAGGGGCGCTTCACCCTCGGGGGCAGCAAGGCAGAGCTGCCCATCGGCGAGGCGGTGTCCTACCTGTCCACGCACTACAGCGTCCGCGACCTGCGCATCGAGGAGAGCAGCCTGGAGAGCATCCTCAAGGCCATGTACTGAGAGTCCGGCTTCGCCCCGCGCCGCCCTTCGGCGGACCGGGGCGAAGCCGGCTTATTTTCGCCCTCTGAGCTCAAAACGCTCGGCCTTCAGGAGCTTTGCTCCCTTCGGCTTCGCCCCGCGCCGCCCTTCGGCGGCCCGGGGTTTCGGCCGGCTTATTTTCGCCCTCCGGGCTCAAAACGCTCGGCCTTCAGGAGCTTCGCTCCCTTCGGCTTCGCCCCGAACCGCCCACGGCGGGGAGGTTTTCTGCAAGCCGCGCCGCCCTTCCCAAGACCTGGGAAGGGCGGTTTTTTTGCGCCGAAGGGGGAGGAGAAAACCTGGAGGTTAACACACCATAACCAATGGAGACTTCCCTCCCCGACGGAATCGGGGTACAATCCAGAAAAAAGGAGATGAGGCAGATGGAGACGAGGACCCTGGGCGGCGGGCTGACCGTATCCGCGGTGGGGCTGGGGTGCATGGGATTTTCCCACGCATACGGCGCGCCCATGGAGCGGGGCGAGGCCGTGCACCGCATCCGCGAGGCGGTGGAGATGGGCTATACCTTCTTTGACACGGCGGAGGTCTACGGCACGCCGGAGGACCCGCACGCAAACGAGGCGCTCGTGGGCGAGGCCCTGGCGCCCTTCCGCGGGAGGGTGGTCATCGCCACGAAGTTCGGCCTCCGGTTCGACTTTGCCAGCGGAAAGGTGCCGCTGCCGCTGCTCCCCGATTCCCGGCCGGCGTCCATCCGCCAGGCGGTGGAGGGGTCGCTGCGGCGCCTGCGCGCAGAGCGCATCGACTTGTATTTTCAGCACCGCATCGACCCGGCCGTGCCGCCCGAGGAGGTCGCCGGGACGATGGCGGACCTCATCCGCGAGGGAAAGGTCGCGCACTGGGGCATTTCCGAGGCGGACGAGGCGTACCTGCGCCGCGCGCACGCGGTCTGCCCGGTGACGGCGGTGCAGAACCGGTACTCCATGATGGCCCGGGCGTATGAATCCCTCTTCCCGGCGCTGGAGGAGCTGGGCGTGGGGCTGGTGGCCTTCTCGCCCATGGCGAACGGCTTTCTGACCGGCCGCTACGGAAAGGGCGAGGCCTTCGACCCCAAGACCGACTACCGCGCCGCCATGCCCCAGTTCGCGGACGAGGCCGTGGACCAGAACCGGGCGCTGCTGGACCTGCTGCGCCGCCTGGCTGCGGAAAAGGGCGCGACGCCCGCGCAGATCAGCCTGGCCTGGATGCTCTGCAAAAAGCCCTGGATCGTGCCCATCCCCGGCACGCGCAGGGCGGACCGCATGCAGGAGAACGCCGGGGCCGCGGGCGTGCGCCTCTCCCCCGAAGCGGTGCAGAACCTGGACGCCGCGCTGGGGAACCTGCCGATGTCCGCGGTGTTTGGCGTGAAGAGCGGGAAGAGGAGCTGAGAGGAATGCGTCATCTAAGAGGCGCCGTCATCACGGGAAGGAACGCCATGGCCGTTCGGGACGATTGCCCCGTGCCGGAGGAGCCCTGCGCCACGGGCGCGCTGATCCGGCCGCTGATCTGGTCGCCCTGCACGAGCGACGCGCACCTGTGCGCCATGGGCTGCGCCTCGCTGCCCTATCTGCTGGGCAAGGCCGTTGGGCACGAGATGTGCGGCGAGATCACAAAGGTCGGCCCCGAGGTGAAGGACTTCCGCGTCGGGGACCGGGTCATCGTCTGCTCGGGGATGCCCGTTTGGCGCAGCCTGGAGGCCCAGGACGGCATGGCCAAGCAGCACCAGGACAATCTCTACACGGGCGTGGGGCGGCTCCTTTGTGGAGGAATCCTACATCCGCGACGCGGACATGAACCTGGCGCGCATCCCCGAGGGCGTCAGCCTGGAGTTCGGCGCCTCCGTCGCGGTGCTGGGCATCGGGCCGGTGGGGCTGATGGGGGTTCGGGCCGCGGTGCTCCACGGCGCGGGCAACGTCTTTGCCGTGGGTTCGCGCAGGCCCTGCTTTGCGGTGGCGCAGGAATTTGGCGCCACGCACCGGATGGATTCCCATGCGGCGGGGTATCTGGACCAAATCGTCCGGGAGAACGGCGGCCCGGTGGACGGCGTCCTCCTGTGCGGCGGCGGGGAGGACGCGCTGAATTCCGGCCTGTCCATCCTGAAAAAGGGCGGAACGCTCGTGAACCTGAGCGCCTATTTTGGCGGCGCGCCCCTGGAGATCGCCCCGGCCCTCTGGGGCTCTGGCTATGGGGACAAGACGATCAAGGGCGTGGGCTGCCGCGGCGGCCGGCTCTGGATGACCCGCATGGCGCAGCTCATCGCCTGCGGCCGGGTCGCGCCGGAGAAATGGATCACCCACCGGTTCCACGGCCTGGACAGCGTGCCCGCGGCCATGGACCTGTTTTTGCAGCGCGACCGCACCCTCATCAAGCCCGTGATCTACAACGACTGAAGAAAGGAAGCGCGGACAATGGAATACGCAAAGCTGAACAATGGAATCGAGATGCCCATGGCGGGCATCGGCACCTTCCTGCTGACGCCGGACGAGGCGCAGGCCTCCGTGGAGAGCGCGCTTTCCTGCGGCTACCGCCTGATCGACACGGCAAACGCCTACATGAACGAGAAGGCCGTCGGCCGCGCCATGAAGGCTTCCGGCCTTGCGCGCGGGGAGATCTTCCTGGAGACGAAGCTCTGGCCCGCCTTCTACGAGCAGGCGGACGCCGTGGAGCGGACGCTCGCGCGCCTGGACACCGACTACATCGACCTGCTGCTCATCCACCAGCCCGCGGGCAATTCCATCGCCGGCTACAAGCTCATGGAGAAGGCCTACAAGGCGGGCAAGGTCCGCGCCATCGGCCTGTCCAACTTCACCCCGGCGCAGATCCGGGAGATCCTGGACGTCTGCGAGGTCAAGCCCGCGGTGCTGCAGACCGAGGTCCATCCCTATTCCCAGGAAAAGGCGCTCAAGCAGTTCCTAAACGGGGAGGGGATCGTCGTCCAGGCCTGGTATCCCCTCGGCCACGGGGACAAGGCGCTCCTGGAGGAGCCGCTCTTTGCGCAGCTTGGCGAGAAGTACGGCAAGTCCCCCGCGCAGATCATCCTGCGCTGGCACATCCAGGACGGCAACGTCGTCATCCCCGGGTCCAAGAACCCGGCGCACATCCGCGACAACTTCGCCCTGTTCGACTTTGCCCTGACGGACGGGGAGATGGCCCGCATCGCCGCGATGGATGCGCAGAAGCGCTACTACACCGCCACGCCGGAGACCCTCGCCGGGTACGCGGCCATGGTTCCCCCCGTGGACGAACAAAGATAAGAAAGGAAGAGTCCCTATGCGCAAGAACTTTGGAAGCAAGTCCTGGTTTTACCCCCTGCCGGTGCTGATCCTGGGCACCTACAACCCCGACGGCACGCCCGACGCCATGAACGCCGCCTGGGGCGGCCTCTATGACGCGGACAAGGTCGTGCTCTGCCTGAGCGCGGGCCACCGCACCACGAAGAACATCCAGGCGCGCGGCGCCTTCACCGTGAGCTTTGCCGACGCCGCGCACGTCGTGCCGGCGGACTACGTGGGCGTGGTCTCCGGAAACGCCGAGCCGGACAAGGTGAAGAAGGCCGGCTTCCACCCGGTCAGGAGCGAGTTCGTGGACGCGCCCCTGTTCGAGGAGCTGCCCGTGGCCATGGAGTGCACGCTCCTGAAGGTCAACGAGGACGGCAACATCATCGGCCAGATCCAGAACGTCAGCGTGGACGAGAGCGTCCTGGACGCCGGGGGCAACCTCAGCATGGACGCCTTCCGGCCCATCGCGTTCGAGCCGGCGGGCAGCGGGTACCACGTGCTGGGCGGCAAGGTGGGCAGCGCCTTCCGGGACGGCCTGCGGCTGAAGTGAGCGGACGAGAAAAAATGGATGGAGAGGAAGAAGATGGATCGCCCCTTTGTCGTGTGCCACATGCTGACTTCCCTGGACGGGAAGATTGACGGCGCGTTCTTCGGCGCGCCGGAGACGGCGCCCGCGCTGCGGGCCTACGCGGATCTGCGCGGCTTCTACGCCTGCCAGGCCACGCTCTACGGCGCCGCCACGATGCGCGGCGGGTATGCCGACGGGGACGCGCCCGCCCTGCCCGCGGCGCGCGGGGAGGTCCCCGCGGAATGGATCAACCCGGAGGGCCGGAAGATGGGGAACTTCCTCATTTCGCTGGACCCCAAGGGGGAGCTGGGCTTTTCCGGCCATGCACTGGAAAGAAAGGGCCGCCCTGCCGCGCACGTCGTGGAGGCGCTGACCGGGCAGGCCGCCCCCGCGTACCGGGCGTATCTTCGGGACGTGGGCGTCTCCTACCTCACCGTGGGGCGGGAGCGCCTGGACTGCGCCGCGCTGCTGCGCGCGCTTCGGGAGAAGTTCGGGATCGCGCGCCTGATGGCTGCGGGCGGCGGCGTGACGAACTGGTCCCTTCTGCGGGAGGGCCTGGTGGACGAGCTGAGCCTGGTGATCGCGCCCGTGGCGGACGGGAGCACCACCGCCGCCTCGATCTTTGCGCAGGCGCCCTTCCTGCCGCCGCACGGGCCGGTGCCCTTTGCCCTGAAGGAGGCAAAGCCCCTGGAGGGCGGCGCCCTCTGGCTCCGATACGGAATCGCGTGATCCCCCAAGGCTTCTGCAGGGCAAAAGGCCGCGCTGTACGGGACGCCATCGACGTGGGTGAGCGGTCCATCGACACGGCCCAGGCCTATGGCAACGAGGCCGGGGCCGGCGCGGCGGGGAGGAAGAGCGGCGCAAAGCACGGCAAGACCCGGCGGGCATGACGCACGTGGGGAGCAGAGGCCCTGCAAAAGAGACTCTGCTCCCCGCTTTTTTCAAAAAAAGGAGGAATCAAGATGAAATTGCTGCGAAATCGGGCCCTGGCGCTGCTGCTTGCGGCGATGCTGCCCCTGTCCCTGACCGCCTGCGCGAGCGGCAGCCCGGCGGCGACCGCCGCGCCCACGCAGGTGCCGCAGAGCGCGGCCCCCGCGGCCACGGACGCGCCCGCCGAGACACCGGAAACCGGCGAGCCGGAGACCGACCAGCCGGAGGCAGCGGACGCGGGCGGCGACCTGTTCTCCATCCGCACGTCGGTCGTCTACCCGGCGGACGGCGGGGAGCTCATCGACTATGCGGCGCAGGAGCAGGAGGAGAACGCCCGCCCGGAGCTGACGACCCACATCGAGAACCTGGACGGATACGACACGATCTTCATCGGGTATCCGAACTGGTGGGCGGACCTGCCCATGGCCGTCTACAGCTTCTTTGACGAGTACGACTTTTCCGGCAAGACGATCATTCCCTTCAACGTCCACAACGGCAGCCGCTTCTCCCGCACCATCCAGACCATCCAGGAGCTGGAGCCGGATGCCACGGTCCTGGAGGACGGCTTCACCGTCAGCGAGCAGACCGTGGCCGAGGCGGCGGAGGACGTCGCGGCCTGGCTGGAGGGCCTGGGCTACTAAGGGGGTGCGCAGATGAAAATGCCAAGATTTGCGCTCTGCCTGGCGCTGGGGACCGTGCTGGTCAGCCTGTCCGCCTGCGCGCAGGCGGCCTCGCCCGCCTCGCAGGCGACGGTCGCCCCGCAGGCAACGGTCGCCCCGCAGGCAACGGTTGCCCCGTCCGGCCAGCCGGCCCCCGTGCAGACGGGCCTGATCCGCGAGCAGATCCTCGAAGGGGAGACGGGGACCATTCCCTACAGCTACTACCTGCCGGAGGGATACGATGGGGAGTCGCCGCTCCCGATGGTCGTGGTCATGCCGGGCTATGACCGGATGTGGTTTGGGGAGGAGTCCTCGGGGTCGAATCTGGACTGGAGCGGCTTCCTGTGCTGGACGGAGCTGCCGCAGGAGAGCATCGTGGTCTCCGCGCAGCTCACCGACTGGGGCGAGACCTCGGCGCAGCAGGCGATCGAGCTGACGGAGCACTTCCTCGGGAACTTTGCGGTGGATGCGGACCGCGTCTATGCGGCGGGATACTCGGCCGGCGGGGAGACCCTGTCCCAGGCCGTGGCCCTGCGGCCGGACCTGTACGCGGCGTATCTGCACGCGGCCTCCCAGTGGGACGGCGCGTTTGCGCCGGTCGCGGAGAGCGGCGTCGCGGTCTATATCTTCATGGCGGAGGGCGACGAATACTACGGGCCGGAGCGCGCCCGCGCAGCCTACGACGGGCTGCGCAGCACCTACCTGGACGCGGGATGGACGCAGGAGGAGATCGACGCCGTCCTGCAGATCCAGACCCCGGACGCGGAGTGGTTCGCGCAGCGGGGCGTCACCGGGAACTACCACGGCGGGGGCAACGTTGTGTTTGACGAGACCGCCATCCTGGAGTGGATTCTTTCCCACAGCAAACGTTGAGAACGGGAGGCCGGCGACGTGAAGCCAAAGGCGATCGGAAGGATTTTCGTGGACGCGGGGATGAGCGTCCTGTTGTTGCTGCTCATGGCGTATGAGCTGGTCGGCAGCGCTGCGCACGAGTGGATCGGGGTGGGGATGCTCGCCCTGTTCCTGGTCCACCACGCCCTGAACGGGAAGTGGACCCGCAACCTGTTTCGGGGGAAGGTTACGCCCCTGCGCGCCCTGCAGACGGTGCTGGCGGCGCTCGCGCTGGTGACTATGCTGGGCTCGTTTGTCAGCGCCCTGCTCGTGTCGCGCACGGTGTTTGCCTTCCTGCCGGTGCGCGGCGGGCGGAGTTTGGGGCGGATGCTGCACATGCTCTCGGCCTACTGGGGGTTTGTGTTCCTGTCCCTGCACCTGGGGCTGCACTGGGGGACGATGCTGGCCCTGGCGGGCCGGCTCTGCAAGGGCCCTTCCCGGGCACGGCGCATCCTGCTGCGCGCCCTGGGCGGCGCCATCGCGCTCTACGGCGCGTGGGCGTTTTTCCGCAGGGGCATCCCGGACTACCTCTTTTTGCGGACGCAGTTCGCGTTCTTTGACTTTTCGGAGCCGCGGATTTTCTTCTTCCTGGACTACGTTGCGGCGATGGGGACCTTTGTCTGGATCGGACACTACCTGGCAAAGGGCGTGCGGCGTCTGAAGGGGGGAAGAAACGGATGAACCGAGCGCTCTGCGCGCTGCTCTGCGCCCTGCTCCTGACGCTGTGCGCCTGCGCCGCGCCCGAACCCGAGGAGGCGCAGGCGAGCTTTTTTGCCATGAACACCTACATGACCATGACCGCCTACGGCGCAAACGCGCAGGCGGCGGTCGACCGGGCGCAGGCGCGGATCGAGGCGCTGGAATCCCTCTGGTCCGTCACGCAGGAGGGCAGCGACATCTACGCCGTCAATCACGCGCAGGGGCAGCCGGTCGCCGTGCACGAGGAGACGGCCGCGCTGCTCTCCTTTGCGCTGGACATGGCCGAGGAGACGGGCGGCGCGCTGGAGCCCACGCTCTATCCGGTGCTTGCGGCCTGGGGGTTCACGACGGACGCGCACCGCGTGCCGGAGGAGGCGGAGCTAGCTGCGCTCCTGGAGAACGTGGACTACGCGCGCGTCCGGTTGCAGGGGGAGAACGTGCAGCTGGACCCGGGCATGATGCTGGACCTGGGCGCCGTGGGCAAGGGCTATGCGGGCGACCTCGCGGCCCAGGCGCTGCGGGAGGGCGGCGTCGAGTCCGCGCTGCTGAACCTCGGGGGCAACGTGCAGGCCATCGGCGCGCGGCCGGACGGCTCGCCCTGGCGGCTGGAGCTGCCCAATCCCTTTGGCGAAGGGGGCCTGGGGCTCCTCCTCGCGCAGGACTGCGCGGTCATCACGTCCGGGAACTATGAAAACTACTTTGTCGCAGAGGATGGAACGGTCTACGGGCACATCCTCGACCCCGAAACGGGCCGCCCGGCGGACAGCGGCCTGGCCTCCGTCACGATCGTGGCGCAGGAGGGGCGGCTGGGCGACGCGCTCTCCACGTCGCTGTTCGTCATGGGCGCGCAGCGGGCGGAGGCGTTCTGGCGGGAGCGGGGCGGCTTCGACATGATCCTCGTGACGCAGGCGGGGGAGATCCTTGTGACCGAGGGCATCGCGGACGCCTTCACCCCCTACGAGGATCAGGCCGCCGTCCGCGTGCTGACGCGCGAAGTGCGCGCGGACGCTGGACATTTTTCCCAAGAGAACCTAGAATAGAAGAGAGAATTTGCAGAAACGAGGTGGAACCCGCATGAAAGTGCTCATGATCAACGGAAGCCCCCGCAAGGAGGGGAATACCGCCATCGCCCTACAGGAGATGGAAAAGATCTTCCAGGCGGAGGGAATTGAGGTGGAGACCGTCTCCATCGGCGGCAAGGACATCCGCGGCTGCATCGCCTGCGGCCAATGTCATGCGAAAGGCAAGTGCGTCTTTGACGACCTGGTCAACGAGACGGCGCCCAAGTTTGCGGCCTGCGACGGCCTGGTCGTGGCCAGCCCCGTCTACTACGCCTCCGCAAACGGGACGCTCATCTCCTTCCTGGACCGGCTGTTCTACAGCACGCCCTTTGACAAGACGATGAAGGTGGGCGCGAGCGTCGTGGTGGCGCGCCGGGGCGGACTTTCCGCCACGTTCGACGAACTCAACAAGTACTTCACCATCTGCGGCATGCCCGTGGCCTCCAGCCAGTACTGGAACGGCGTCCACGGCCGGGAGAAGGGCGAGGCCGCGCAGGATGCCGAGGGCCTGCAGACCATGCGCACGCTCGCGCGGAACATGGCCTTCCTGCTCAAGAGCATCGCGCTGGGCAAGGCGCAGTACGGCCTGCCCGAGCAGGAACCCTTCCAGCGGACGAACTTCATCCGCTAACCCCCAAAAGCCGAGGCTATGCAGATGCACGGCCTCGGCTTTTTTGCCTGGCGAAACTCTTTGCGGTGCCGCGGCGGCGCGTGCGCTGTGCGGGGGCGGGCCGAAGGCCCGCCCCCGTGGCGTCTGGCGCGTCGTGCGCGCGGGGTGAAGGCTGCGCAGATGCGCTGTCCGGCCTCGGCTTTTTGTCTGGCGAAACTCTTTGCGGTGCCGCGGCGGCGGGCCGAAGGCCCGCCCCCGTGGCGTCTGGCGCGTCGTACGCGCGGGGTGGAGGCTGCGCAGATGCACAGCCTCGGCTTTTTGCCTGGCGAAACTCTTTGCAGTGCCGCGGCGGCGCGTGCGCGGCCGCGCTGCTCATTGCCAGCCGCGGTCGGCGGGGTCCTCGGCGTGGACGGCGGCGTACAGGAGCGCGTTGCAGATGGCGACGGCCACGCTGCTGCCGCCCTTGCGCCCCATGGCGAGGATCGCCGGGACGCCAAAGCGCGAGCAGACGTCGAGCGCGCGCTCCTTGCTCTCCACGACGTTGACGAAGCCCACGGGCACGCCGACCACCAGGGAGGGGCGAAGCCCCGCCTCGATGCGGTCCGCCAGCTCCAGCAGGGCGGTCGGCGCGTTCCCCACGGCGAAGACCGCCTGCGGATAGAGCTGCGCCGCGCGCCGGGCGGCGGCGACCGCGCGCGTGGTCCCCTCGGCCCGGGCCTGCTGAGCCACGGCCTCCTCCGCCATGAGGCAGTGCGCCGCGGAGCCCAGGCGCGCAAGGCTCGGCTGGCTCACGCCGGCAAGCGCCATGTTCGTATCCAGCACGAGCGGCGCGCCGGCGCGCAGCGCGGAAATCCCCGCCTCCACCGCGCCGGGCGTGAAGTGCAGCGCGCGGGCAAAGTCGAAGTCCGCCGTGGCGTGGATGACCCGGCGGATCACCGGGGCGCAGGGGCCGGAGAGGCGGACGCCCTGCGCCTCAAATTCCGCGTTGAGGATGGAAAGGCTCGTGCGCTCGATGTCCCCGGGCAGGTGGTGTGCGGGCAGATGCGCATCCATCAGAACTCCACCCCCTCCCGCGCCAGGACGCCCCGCGCGTACGGGTGGCGGTGGCAGCGCATTTCCGTGGAATAGTCGGCCGCTTCCCGCATCCAGGGCGCGGGATCGCGGCCGGTCAGCACCACCTCGCGCCCGGCGGGCCGCTCCAGCACCGCCCGGCGCAGGAGGTACGGGTCCGCCATGCCGAGCTGCCAGGCGGCGCAGGCCTCGTCCAGAAGAAGCAGGTCGCAGGGGTCCTCCAGCGCCCGGGCGAGGCACGCGTCCTGGTTGGCGCGCTCCTGCGCGCGCTCCTCGGGCGTCATCTGGGAGGCGAACTTCGTGCCGGTCTTGCCCGCGTAGACGGCCGCGCCCAGCGCGCGCAGCGGAGCCAACTCGCCGCTGGACCCGTTCTTCAAAAATTGTACCACGGTGACCTTGCGGCCGTGGCCCAGCGCGCGCAGCGCAAGGCCCATGGCCGCCGTCGTCTTCCCCTTGCCTTCGCCCCAGTAGAGGTGCACAAGGCCCAGATCCCTAGTTTCCATCGTATTCCTCCATCGCGCGGCAGATCGCCGCCATGTCCAGGCTCTTGCGCACGGCGTCCGCCAGAATGTCGTATTGCGCGCCGGCAAACGACGCGCGGTCCGGGACGGACGCGCGCTGCGGCGGGAGGCCCTTGCGCGCCAGCAGCCAGTCGGCCAATTTTTCCGTCAGGCGTCCGCTGTCGAAGAGGCCGTGCAGGTAGGTGCCAAAGGCGCTGCCCGCGCAGGCGCCCTCCTCGCGGCCGTCCATCAGGCGGCAGAAGGGCGCGCCGCCCAGGCGGTCCGTGCGGCCCATGTGGATCTCATACCCCTCGACTTCGGCCCCGGCAAAGGGCGCCGCCGCGACGGCGCCGCGCACCTGCGTGCGCGACTTTTCCGCGGCGAACGCCGTGTGGCAGGGGAGGAGTCCCAGCCCCGCTCGCTCGCCGCCGCCCTCGACGCCGAGCGGGTCCGAGAGCGCCTGCCCCAGCATCTGGTAGCCGCCGCAGATGCCCAGGACCGGGACGTCCTGCTGCGCCAGGCGCAGTATGGCGTCCGCAAGGCCCGTGCGCCGGAGCCAGTCCAGGTCCGCGAGCGTGCTCTTCGTGCCCGGAAGGATCACGAGATCCGGCTTGCCCAGGCGCTCCGGGCGGTCCACATACCGCACCCCCAGGGCCGGGTGCCGCTCCAGGGCGGTCAGGTCCGTGAAGTTGGAGATTCGGGGCAGGCGGATGGCCGCGATGTCCACGGCGCGGCGGGCGGACGCAGCCTGAAGCCGGGGCGAAAGGCTGTCCTCGTCGTCGATCTCCACCTGCGTATAGGGAACGACGCCCAGCACCGGCACGCCCGTGAGCGATTCCAGCGTCTCCAGCCCCGGCTGCAGCAGGGAGACGTCCCCGCGGAACTTGTTGATGACCGTGCCCACGACGCGGGCGCGCTCCTGCGGCTCGAGCAGCGCCACCGTGCCGTAGAGCTGCGCGAACACGCCGCCCCGGTCGATGTCCCCGACGAGGAGCACCGGCGCGTTCACCAGCTCCGCAAGGCCCATGTTGACGATGTCGTCCTTCTTGAGGTTGATCTCCACCGGGCTGCCCGCGCCCTCCAGGACGATGACGTCGTTTTCCGCGGCAAGGCTCTCGTAGGCCTCGCGGATCATCGGGATCAGGCTGCGCTTTTGGCGGAAATAGTCGCGCGCCGCGTATTGCCCGCGCACCTCGCCCAGGACGATGACCTGGCTGCCCGTGTCGCTGGAGGGCTTGAGCAGGATCGGGTTCATGCGCACGTCCGGCTCCAGGCCCGCGGCCTCCGCCTGCGCCGCCTGGGCGCGGCCCATCTCCAGGCCGTCGCGCGTGACAAAGCTGTTCAGCGCCATGTTCTGGCTCTTGAACGGCGCAACGCGCAGCCCGTCCTGGCGAAAGATGCGGCAAAGCGCGGTCACGAGCAGGCTCTTGCCCGCGCCGGACATGGTGCCCTGCACCATGATGCATCGCGCCACGTTACAACACCTCCTTGAGTTTTTGCAAAAAGATCTCGTTCTCCGGCCGCGTCCGCACGGCCGCGCGGTACCACCCCGGGGAAAGCCCAACAAAGTTCCGGCAGTCGCGCAGGAGCACGCCCGTTTCGCGGAGCTTTGGGACGAGCGCCTCGTCCGGGTGGAAGAAGAGCAGGTAGTTCGCCTGCCCCGGGAGCACGCGGCAGGAGAGCGCGCGCAGCTGCGCGGCAAGGCGCGGGCGCTCCTCCCCGATGAGGCGGCGGAGCCTGCGCGCGTAGTCCGTCTCGCGTAGGGCCGCAAGCCCCGCCGCCTGCGCCGGGGAGGAGACCGCCCAGGGCGGCCCGCACTCGGCCATGCGCGCGGCGAGCGCCTCGTCCCCGCAGAGCGCGTAGCCCAGGCGCAGGCCCGCCATGGCGTAGAACTTGGTGAAGGCGCGCAGCACCACCAGGCGGGGATGGTCCGCGAGGAGCGGGATCAGGGACTGCTGCGCCTCCGGGGCGAGAAAATCGTGAAAGCACTCGTCCACCGCGAGCATCGCGCCGCATTCTTCGCACCGCGCGAGGATTCGGCGCAGCAGCGGCCGCGGGGTCAGGAGCCCGGTGGGGTTGTTCGGCTCGCAGAGGAAGACGAGGTCCACGCCCGGCACGATGCGGGCGAGGAAGTCCTCCTGCAGGACAAAGCCCGCGCCCTCCCGCAGCGCGGCGCGCTCCACGGCGCAGCCCGCGAGCGCCAGCGCGCGGCCGTACTCCGCAAACGTCGGCGCGGGGAGCAGGGCGCGCCGCGGCCGCACGGCCAGCGCCAGGCGATAGATCAGGTCCGCAGCGCCCGCGCCGCAGAGCACCTGCGCCGGCCGGACCGCGTGGTGCGCGGCCAGCGCCCGGCGCAGCTCGCGGCAGGCCGGGTCCGGGTAGCGGTCCGCGGCCTCCAGCGCCGCCTCCGCCGCGCGGCGGACGCCCGGCGGCAGGCCCAGCGGGCTCGTGTTGGCGGAAAAGTCCAGGGGCATCGCGCCAAATTCCGCGAGATACCCCGCCCAGTCCCCGCCGTGCAGTGCGCACATGGACATCCTCTCCTTTCGACTTGCCTTAGATGCAGAGCAGCGCGATCCCCGCGCGCAGGGCGCCCAGCGCGAGCAGCGCCAGCGCGCTGCCCACGTACAGCATCCGGTTTGCGGTGCAGATGTCCGCCGGAGAGATGGGCCGCCGGTCGTCGCCGATGTAGGGCTTGTCGTGGAGCGTGCCGAAATAGGAGGCCGGCCCGGCCAGGCGAACGCCCAGCGCCCCGGCCATGGCGGACTCCGTCTGAGCGGAGTTGGGGCTAGAGTGGTTGCGCCGGTCCCGCCGCCAGATGCGGAACGCGCCCCGCGCGTCCTGCCCCGTGCAGGCCGCCGCCGCGATGAGCAGCAGCGCCGAGAGCCGGGCGGGAAGCCAGTTCGCCGCGTCGTCCAGCCTGGCCGCCGCGCGGCCGAAGTAGAGATAGCGCTCGTTCTTGTAGCCCACCATGCTGTCCATGGTGTTGATCGCCTTGTAGCAGAGGGCCAGCGGCGCGCCGCCCAGGAGCATGTAGAACAGGGGCGCGATCTCCCCGTCCGAGAAGTTCTCCGCGACGGTCTCCACCGCGGCGCGGGCGACCCCCTCGGCGCTGAGGGAGTCCGTGTCCCGGCCCACGATGCGCGCCACCGCGGCGCGCGCCTCGGGCAGCGTCGCGCCCGTCAGCGCCCGGCAGACGTTGCGGCTCTCGTCCCGCAGGCACTTTGCGGCCAGCGCCTGCCAGCACCACAGCGCCTCGAGCGCAAAGCGCAGCGCCGGGTGCACGAGCCCCAGCGCGAACAGCGCCGCAAGGCTCAGGGCGAGCGTGCCCAGCGGCAGCGCCGCCGCGAGGACCGCCCCCGCCGCGATCTGGCCGCGCGGGGTGTTGGGGAAGGCCGGGCGCAGCCGCTTTTCCAGGAAGGAGATGGCCTTGCCCATGCAGACGACCGGGTGCGGCATCCACGCGGGGTCCCCGAGCAGCAGGTCCACCGCAAACCCGACCAGCGCCGCAGCTAGGATTTCCATGGCGATCCCTCCGCAAAACAGACCTCCTGGACGAGGTCGAGCTTTCTCTCCGACGCCCAGCGGTCCGCGCGCAGGACGTAGCCGCCGCCGTTCGGCGCGCACCAGGCGTAATACGCCCGCCCGGGCGCGCCGAAGCGCTCCAGAACCGCCATCTGCGTGCCCCCGTGCGCCACGACGGCCATGCACGGGCTGCCCTTGCGCAGTTCCTCGTCCACCAGGCGCGAGAACGCGGCGCAGCACCGGTCGGAGAACTCCGCGCGGCTCTCGCCCCCGGGGCAGCGGCCCAGGCAGTCGCCCTCCACCCAGGCGCGGTAGGCCGGGTCGTCCTCCATCTCCTGCGCGCTGCGCCCCTCAAAGGCGCCAAAGTGCATCTCCTGCAGCCCCTCCACGGGGACGAGGCGCGCGCGGGGGAAGAGAAGCGCCGCGCTCTCCGCCGCGCGGGTGAGCGGGGAGACGTAGACGGCCGGCAGCTCCACGCCCGCGGGCCGCAGGCGCCGCCCCTGCGCGGAGAGGGGCACGTCCTGCGCGCCCTGGTAGCGCCGCTGCGCGTTGTAGACGGTTTCCCCGTGGCGGAGCAGATAGATCAGCACGGCCATTCCCCCTTTAGGAGCTGCGGAATGCCGCAGCAGACGCGCACAACGGTCTCGGCCCGCGCCGCCAGCAGGCAGCTGAGCCGGCCCGCGGCCTCCCGCGCCGCGCGCTGGGCGGGGTCCACCGGCACGACGCCCCCGCCGACCTCCGTCGCGATGACGACCGGGCGCGCGGCGAGCGCGTCGGCCAGGGCTGTCAGGTCCGGCGCGGCCGCCGCAAGGTCCTGCACGTCCCAGACCGCAAGGTCCGCAAGGCGCTCCATCGGCACCCCGAGGAGCTTTGCCGCGCATTCCCGCTTGCCCGCAAAGAGCGGGCCCGTGATCAAAAGCATAGAATCCTTCCTCCCCACTGCACCGCGCAGAGCGCGGCCAGCATCCAAATTTCGGCCGTCTGCAGGAACCAGCCGGCAAGATCCCCCGAAAGGCCGCCGAACTCCCGACGAGCGATGCGGCGGCAGCGGAAAAAGCAGGCGAGCCCCGCGAGGGCCATCGCCGCGCCGCCGGGGCCCTGCGCGCACAGCCCGAGCAGGAGCAGCGCGGAAAGCGCCGCGAGCACGGCCTTTGCGCGGCTGCGCGCCGCCGCGTCGGCAAAGGTCTTGGCCAGGCTGCTCTCCGCGGCCAGGGGAAAGCTCGTGATCGCAAGGCCCGAGAGCGCGCGCGAGGCGCAGGGCGCGAGCAGGAGCAGCCCCCAGGGCGCCTCCGGCAGCGCGGTCCACAGCGCGAAGTCCGCGACGAAGTACGCGCCAAGGCGGATGGCGGCAAACGCACCCAGGTGCGGGTCGCGCAGGATCTCCTGCCGGCGCGCGGGGGAAGCAAAGCTGGCCCGCGCGTCGCAGGTGTCCGCATAGCCGTCCAGGTGGATGCCGCCGGTGAGCCAGACGGGCAGCAGGCAGAGGCCCATGCCCCGCAGCACCGGCGGCAGGCCCAGGCCGCAGACCGCCGCCCACAGGATCTGCGCAAGGCCGATGGCAAGCCCCACCAGAGGGAAGGCGCACAGCGCGTAGCGCATGTTCGAATCCTTCCACGCCACGCGCGGCATGGGCAGTGCGCTGAACATGGAAAAGGCCACGGCAATCGTCTCGAATGCGGTCCTCATGCGGGTCCCCCCTTCAGCCAGTTGGGCAGGCCGCAGACGACCTCGGCCACGCGGTCCGCCCGCGCGGCGAGCGCCCGGTTGATCCCCGCCAGCGCGCGCAGATACGAGAGCGTGTCCCCCTCGTAGTCCGCGCCGCCGGAGAAGACCTCGTTCGTCACGACCGTGAGGTGGGGGCAGCGCGCGGCGAGCGCGAGCACGCCCGCGAGCGCCGCCTCCGGCCCCTGGCCCGCGGGATCGTACATCTCGTTGGCGGCCAGGTTGCTCAGGCACTCCAGCAGGGCGTTCGCCCCCGCGGGAACGCCCGCCAGCTGCGCGGCCAGCGGGCTCTCGACCGTCGAAAAGCCCTTGCCCGCGCGGCGCGCCCGGTGCCGGGCGATGCGGGCGCGGCATTCGTCGTCAAAGGCCTGCATGGTGGCGATGTAGACGCGCGGACCGGGCAGGCGGCAGACCATCCCCTCCGCAAGGTCGCTCTTGCCGCTTGCCGAGCCGCCGATCAGGAGCGTAAACACAGCGGTTCCTCCCTTTCCCAAGCAAATTTCATTGCGGCGTATAGGCGTCGATGCCCAGGCGGCCGAACGTCTGCCCGCCGTGGTAGACGGCCAGGGCCATGTCCAGCAGCGGAAGGGCCGCGACCGCGCCGCTGCCCTCGCCCAGCCGCAGCCCCGCGTCCAGCAGCGGCTCCAGGCCGAGCGCCTCGAGCAGGGGCCGGCCCACGGGCTCGGCGGAGACGTGGCTGGCCAGCAGCGCGCCGCGCGCCGCCGGGCAGAGCCGCACCGCGCACAGGGCCGCCGCCGCGCTGATCGCGCCGTCCAGCAGCACGGGGACGCGCCCGGCCGCGCAGCCCAGGTAGAAGCCGCACAGGGCCGCGATGTCCAGCCCACCCACCTTGCTGAGGACGTCCACCGGGTCCCTGGGATCCGGGCGGTTGACGGCGAGCGCCGCCTGCACGGCCGCGCGCTTGCGGCGCAGCCCCTCGCCCGAGAGGCCCGCGCCCCGGCCCACCCAGGCCTCCGGGCTGCCGCCGAGCAGCGCGCAGGCGACCGCGGCGGTCGTGGTCGTGTTGCCGATGCCCATCTCGCCCGCGGCGAGGATCGAGACGCCGCGCGCCTTGCCCTCTGCGGCGACCTGCGCGCCCGCGAGCAGCGCGCGCACGCAGTCCTCCCGGCGCATGGCCGGCCCCTGCGCGATGTCCGCCGTGCCGTTGCGGATGCGCCGGTCCCAGACGCCCGGCGCGCCGGGGAAGTCCAGGATGCCCACGTCCACGGCCGTCACCGCGCAGCGCGCAGGCTGCGCCATGCGGCAGACCGTGCTCTCCCCCGCGCCGAGCGCCCGCGCAACCGCCGCCGTGACCTCTGGCCCGGACTGCGCCACGCCCCGCGCGACCACGCCGTTGTCCGCGCAGAAGACGAACAGCTCCCGGCGGGGCAGGCGCACATCCGCCTGGCCCGTCAGGCCCGCGATCCGCACGACGGCCTCCTCCAGCCGGCCCAGGCTCCCCAAGGGCTTGGCCAATCCATCCCACTGCCGGCGCGCGGCCGCCATGGCCGCTTCGTCCGGCTCCGAAATCCGCGCGAGCAGCGCAGAAAGCGCAGATTCACACATGCGCGCGTCTCCCCTTTCCATAGTTTGCCGCCGCGGCCGCAAAGCGCTCGGCCAGCGGCCGCTCCCCGCCGAAGTGCAGGTGCGGGAAGCCCGCGTAGAGCGACTCGCGCACGACGGCGCAGCGCCAGGCGCGGTCCGTGCCGGGCTTGCGGGCGGACAGGCCGTCCCCGCAGGCGTCGCTGTCCCAGTGGTGGAACTCGTGCGCCGGGACCTCCTCCCCGGCGCGGAAGAGCAGGCTGTCCGCCTCGGCGCGCAGCAGCGCGTACCCGAACCGGCGCAGCCCGCCCGCCGGCGCGCCAAGGCCCGGCAGCGCGCCGGCCATGGGGAAGACGCGGCCCCGGTCGTCCGTCAGGCGCTCCTGCAGGTAGAGGAAGCCGCCGCACTCCGCCACCGCGGGCAGCCCCGCGGCGATTGCCTGGCGGATGGAGCGGCGCATGCCCTCGTTGCGGCTGAGCGCCTCGGCGTGCAGCTCGGGATAGCCGCCCCCGAGGTAGAGCCCGTCCGCCTCCGGCGGCAGGGCCGCGTCGCGCAAGGGGCTGAAGAAGCGGATCTGCGCGCCCGCCGCCCGGAGGGCGTCCAGGCTGTCCGCATAGTAGAAGCAGAAGGCCTCGTCCTGCGCCACGGCGATCGTGCAGCGGGCGGGGGCGGGCGCGGCCTCGGGCTCGCTCTCCAGGGGCGCGGGCGCGGCCAGCATCAGGAGCCGGTCGAGGTCGGCGTTTTCCTCCAGCGCCTGGGCCACGGCCGCATACCGCGCGGCAAAGTCCTCGATCTCCCCGGCCGTGAGCAGGCCGAGGTGCCGGCTCGGGATCTCCGCCTCCGGCAGGCGCGGCAGGAACCCCAGGACCGGCAGCCCCGTCTCCCGCTCGAGGAGGGGCTTCAGATGCGCAAAGAGCGAGGCCTTGCAGCCGTTGAGCAGCAGGGCGCGCAGATGGCTCGGCGCGCGGAAGCGCTGCAGGCCCTGGACCTGGGCCGCGAGCGTCAGGCTCGCGCCCTCCGGGCGCAGCACCAGCACCGTCGGCGCGCCGAGCGCGCGGGCGGTCTGCCAGGCGCTGGCTGCGTCCGTCCCGGCGATGCCGTCGTAGTAGCCCATGGCGCCCTCCAGCACCGCGACGTCCGCCCCGCGCCGCGCGGCGGCCGCAAGGCTCCGGCGCGCGCCCGGCTCGCCCTGCAAAAACAGGTCGAGGTTTCGGCTCGGCACGCCGAGCACGCGGGTGTGGAACATGGGGTCGATGTAGTCCGGCCCGCACTTAAAGGCCGCGGGCGCGCAGCCCCGCCGCCGCAGCGCCAGCAGCAGGCCGCAGGCGAGCGTGGTCTTGCCACTGCCGCTCGCGGGCGCGGCGAGCATCACTTGGCGCATGGCCGCACCCCCGTCACGAGGAAGACCGGATTCTGCGCCAGCAGCAGGTGGAGCTGGCCCGCGCGCCGCGCGCGGCTGATCCCGATCTGCACCGCCTCGCAGGCATAGCCCAGCGCCTCGAGCTCGGCGAGCGCGGCCTGCACCGTTTCCAGCGCGATGGCGGAGACGCAGACGCGCGCCCCCGGCGCGGCCGCCTGCACCGCGCGGAGGATCTCGCGCAGCCTTCCCCCGGTCCCGCCGACGAACACCGCGTCCGGCGCGGGCAGCGATGCCAGCGCCCCCGGCGCCTCGCCCTGCACGAGGCGGAGGTTCCACGCGCCGAACCGCTCCCGGTTGGCGCGGATCAGGCGGCAGGCGTCGTCCTCGCGCTCCACCGCGTAGACGGCCCTGGCCTGCAGGGCCAGCTCCACGCTGACGCTGCCCGTGCCCGCGCCGATGTCCCAGCAGACCATCTCCGGGCCGACGCCCAGCTTGCCCAGGAGCACGGCGCGGACCTCCTGCTTGGTCATGGGCACCTCCCCGCGCAGGAAGAGGTCGTCCGCCAGCCCCGGCGCGCGCCGGGCCTGGCGGGGCGCGGCCTCGGCCAGCAGCACGCTCAAGGGGGAAAAGGTCTTCTTGGCGAACTCCCCCGCCGTTCCGCGGGAGATGCGCTCCTGCGGATAGCCCAGGTCCTCGCCGGCGAAGACGGGCAGGGAATCAAGCCCCGCCGCCGCGAGCTCTGCGCACAGCGAGGCCACGCCGCCCGCCCCGCCCGTGAGGAAGAAGGCCGGCCGCCCCGCACAGACCGCCGCCACCGGGTCGCAGGCCACGCCGTGCGCGGAGACCAGGGCCCAATCCTGCCAGGGGCGGCGCAGGCGCGCGGCAAAGAGCTGGATGCTCGACAGGCCCGGGAGCAGCTCCGCCTCCGCGCCCTCCGCCTCCAGCAGGGGGACCAGCGACCGCGCGCCGGAAAAGAACCCCGTGTCCCCGCTGTAGACCGCGCAGGGGCGCTCCGCGCCGCGCAGCGCCTCCAGGATCGCCGCGGGCTTTGTCGCGGCGCGGCGGCGGGGCGTGCAGCCCTCGGGCAGGGCCTCCAGCAGCCGCGCGGCGCCCGCGATGGCGTCCGCGCGCAGCAGCGCGAGCCGTCCCTGCGCCGTGAGCGTGGCGTCCGTTCCGCCGCCCATGCCGATGAGGGTGTATTTCACGCAAACATCTCCTCCAATCTTTGCAGGATCTCCTCCATGCGCAGGCCCTCGTCCGCGGGCCTGCGCACCAGGAGAAGGCGCGCGCCCACGGCCCGGGCCGCGGCCGCCTTCTCGGCATAGCCGCCGGGCGCGCCGCCGTCCTTGGTCACCAGCCAGGCGATCGCGTATTGCTCCAGGATCGCCTCGTTGAGCTTCTGGGAAAACGGGCCCTGCATGGCCAGGATGTGCCCGTGCGCAAGGCCCAGCGCCTCGCAGGCGGAGAGCGCCTCGTGCGTGGGCAGCACCCGCGCGTAGACCCGCTCCGGCGCAAGGCAGGAGAAGGCGGCCAGCTCCTTGGACCCCGTGGCCAGCAGGACGTTGCCCGCCTGCTGCGCGAGGAACGCCGCGGCCTGCGCGCAGCTGGATACGGAGAGGACCCCTTCGGCCGCGCCGTCCGCGCGGCGCAGGCGCAGAAGGGGCACGCCGGCCTCGGCGCAGGCCGCGCGGATGTTGCGGTGCGCCTCCGCGGCATAGGGGTGCGTGGCGTCGATGCAGACCCGCGCCCCGCAGAGCAGCGCCGCCATGCCCGCCGCGTCCCGCCGGCCGACGAGCACGGAAACGCCCGGCGTCCCTGCCAGCATCTCCGCGCCCAGGGGCGTTGCGACGCTCACCGCGACGCGGGCGCCGCGCGCGGCGAGGAGGGCGGCGAGCTGCCGCCCCTCGGTCGTGCCGCCGAAGAGCAGGATGGCCTCGTCCCTCACGGCCGCGCCGCCCCCTCCGGCCCGCGGTATCCGCGCGGCGTCACCATGCGCCCGGCGATGCAGCGCGTTGTCGCGTTGCCGATGAAGACCGTGGTGAACATGTCCAGCGCCTCCTGGCGGAGGGCGGAAAGCGGGAGGATGCGCGACTCCTGCCCCGGGCGGCCGATGTTGCGCACCCAGCCGCAGACCGTCTCCGGCGGCAGCTTCGTCAGCAGGACGTCGCACGCCCTGCGCAGGGCGTCGCTGCGCCCGCGGGAGGCCGGGTTGTACAGGCAGAGGAGGAAGCCGGCCTCCGCCGCAAGGGCGAGCCGCGTTTCGATCTGCGCCCAGGGCGTCAGCCGGTCGGAGAGGGAGACGGCGCAGAAGTCGTGGCCGAGCGGCGCGCCCAGCACCGCCGCGCCGGAGAGCGCCGCCGTGACCCCGGGCACCACCTCCACAAGGACGCCCGGAAAGCCGGGCGCGAGCTCCAGCAGCAGGCTCGCCATGCCGTAGACGCCCGCGTCCCCGCTGCAGACCATGGCGACCGTGCGGCCCTGCGCCGCCTGCTCCAGCGCGTAGAGGCAGCGGTCGCGCTCCTTTGTCATGGGCGTCGCGTACCGCGGCTTGTCCGGGAACAGGTCCCGGACGAGGTCCAGATAGGTGGTGTAGCCGCAGAGCAGGTCGGCCTCCTCCAGCGCGGCGCGCGCCTGCTGGGTCAGGAATTCCGCGCTGCCGGGGCCGATGCCCACCGCAAAAACCTTATTCATCCTTCCATCTCCAATCCGGGGAATAGGGCGCCAGGGCCAGGGCCATGGTCACGCCGTTTCCCGCCTGTTTTTTGACGAGAATCTCGCCGCCGCTGCCCAGGACCGCGCTGCGCTCGCAGACGTTGTCCACGCCCGTGACGCGCTCCACAAAGGGCGAGGCGGCAAAGTCCCCCGGCACGGCCCGCAGCGCCGGCGCGCCGAAGGTCTCCAGGGGAAAGCCGTGCGCGCGGCAGAACGCCAGGAGGCCCGGCTCGTCCTGCTTGCGGTCCAGGCTGCACGCCTTGCGCACGGCCTGCGGGCGAAGGTCCCCGCGCGCAAGGAGGGCGGAAAACGCCGCCTCCAGCGCGGCCTGGGGCGTTCCCCGGCGGCAGCCCACGCCCAGCACCGCGATGCGCGGCACGAGCACGAGCGCGTCCGTCTGCTCGGGGCGCAGGGTCACGCGCACGTCGCAGTCCGCGCCCTGGGCGAGGAGCACCCCGGGCGGCGGCTCGCCCGTGGGCGGCCAGTCCGTGCGCAGGGCGATCGCCTGCCCCGCCAGGAGCTTGGCGGACACGCGCCGGATGGCCGCGGGGTTCACGACCGCGCAGCCCTGGTGCCGCGCCCAGGCGTCCACCGCGAAGGCGCCGCGGACGTCCGTTGCGGTGGTCAGCACCGCCTGCCCGCCGAGCAGCGCGGCGATGCGGCGCGCTAGGTCGTTCGCGCCGCCCAGGTGGCCGCTCAGCAGGGGGATCGCAAAGCGCCCCGCCTCGTCCACGACCACGACCGCGGGGTCCGCGGCCTTGCTGCGCACGTGCGGCGCGATGGCCCGCACCGCGATGCCCGCCGCGCCCACAAAGACCAGCCCCTCCGCCTGGCGGAAGGCGCGCGCCGTCCAGCCGGCAAGGCCCTCCGGCGCGCCGCAGCGCGCGGGCGTCCCGCCGAGCGCGCGGGCGAGCGCAGCGGCGAGCTCCATGCCCTGCGCGGTGAAGGCCAGGTATTCCAAGTTCATTTCTCGGCCTCCCGATAGCCCGTGGAGAACGCCGGGTCGTACAGGCGGCTGCGCTCCCCGGCCTGGCGGAGGAAATCGCCCACGAGCACGAGGGCCGTGCGGCGCACGCCCGCCTCGCGCCCGACCGCGGCGAGGTCGCCCAGCCGGCAGCGCAGGAGGCGCTCCTCCGGCCAGGTGGCCTTGTAGACCAGGGCGGCCGGCGTCTCTTCCATATAGGCGCCGCGCAGCAGCTCCGCCTGCAGCGCGTCGAGCATCCCCGCCGATAGGAAGATCACCATGGCCGCGCCGTGGGCGGCGAGGGAGGCGATGTCCTGCCCCGCGGGCACGGGCGTGCGGCCCGCCATGCGCGTGACGATCACCGTCTGGTTCACGCCGGGGATCGTGTACTCCACCTGCAGCGCGGCCGCCGCGCCCGAGAGGCTGGAGACGCCCGGCGCCACGTCATAGGGAATCCCGCGCGCATCCAGCGCGTCCATCTGCTCGCGGATCGCGCCGTAGAGGCTCGGGTCGCCGGTGTGCAGGCGCACCGTCTCGTGGTGCAGCGCCTCCTGCGCCTCCATCTGCGCAATCACCTGCTCCAGCGTCATCTCCGCGCTGTTGAAGAGCGCGCAGCCGGGCTTGGTCAGGCCCAGCAGCGCCGGGTTGACCAGGCTGCCGGCGTAGATCACGCAGTCCGCGCGCGCGAGCAGCTCCGCGCCGCGCAGCGTGAGCAGGTCCGGCGCGCCGGGGCCTGCGCCCACAAAGCGAATCATTCCTCTTCCCCCTTTACCAGGACCGTCGTAAAGTAGTCCGGGTCCCCCTGCGGCTGGGCGAGGGAGAGGTCCGGATAGACCTCCTCGCCCGGCAGGCCGCAGCGCGCCACCAGCGCGCTGCGGCCGAGCAGCCCGGCCTGCGCCAGATCCTCCAGCAGCCGGGGCAGGTCGCGCCCGCTCTTGAGGAACGCCTTGGCTCCGGGCGCGCGCAGCAGGTCCGAACCGGCGCGGCCCGGGACGATGCACAGCGGCTCCTTCATGCCGCCGGTGAGGGGCTGGCCCAGCCGGGCCGCCGCCGCGCAGAAGCTCGTCACCCCGGGGATCATCTCCACGCGATAGCCCGCGGCGACAAGGTCCCCCTGGATGCGCCCAAAGGAGGAGTAGACCGTGACGTCCCCGAGGTTGAGCAGGGCCACGTCCCCGCCCGCGTCCAGCTCCGCGCGCAGGGCCTGTATGGCGGCGCGGTGCGCGGCCTCCCGCGTCTGCGCGTCGCGGCTCATGGCAAAGCGCAGGGGGAGGATGCGCTTTGCCGAAAGGTCCACCGCCTGGCGCGCGATGTCCAGCGCCAGCATGCCGCCGGCCGGCGTCTGCGGCGCGGCGACGACGGCGCAGCGCGCGAGCACGCGCGCCGCCTTGAGCGTGAGCAGCTCCGGGTCGCCCGGCCCGACGCTCACGCCATAGAGAATGCCGTTTCCCATTCCTGTAAAACCTCCCTTGCGGTCTCGGTTCGTCCGAGTTCCCCATAGACATTGGAAAAGAGAATCGCGCCCGCGGACAGGGCGCCCCCGGTGCGGCGGTCCAGCCGGAGCTGGATGGCGCGCAGCAGCGACGCGAGCACCGCCGGACGGAGCCCCGCCTCGTCCAGGCAGGCGAGGCAGGCGTCCACCGTCGCGGCGTCCATCAGCGCGCGGCAGGTCTGTGCGTCCGCGCCGCAGAGGGCGGCGTGCGCGCAGAAGAGCTCGCTGCGGCAGTCCGCATAGCGCGAGTGCGTTTGGAAGACGCCGCCGGCCAGCTTGACGAGCTTGCCGGCGTGGCCCGCCAGGACCACTTGCTGAAATCCGAGGGAGAGCGCGATGTCCAGGGCCTCGCCGAGAAAGTTGGAGCACTTGACGATCGGAATCCCCCAGCCGTCCCAGCCCCGCTGGGCGAGGTAGTCCAGGCCGTAATTCCCCGGCGCGAGGAACAGGCGCGCGGAGGCGGCGCGCGCCTGGCGGAGCTCCAGCTCGATCGTGTCGACGAGGGCCTGCTCGCTCATGGGCTCCACGATGCCGGAGGTGCCCAGGATCGACAGCCCGCCCTCGATGCCCAGGTGCGGGTTGAACGTCCGCCGCGCGACCGCCTCGCCGTCCGGGATCGAGAGGAGGACCTCCAGCCCGCCCGCGCAGCCGCTGCGCCGGCGGACCGCCTCCGCCTGCTCGGCGATCATGCGGCGCGGCACCGTGTTGATGGCCGCCGCGCCCACGGGCTGGTCGAGCCCCGGCCGCGTCACGCGGCCGACGCCCGGTCCGCCGTCGATGCGGATGCCCGGCTCCCGCGCGCGGCAGACCGACGCGACGATGAGCAGGCCGTCCGTGGCGTCCGGATCGTCGCCCGCGTCCTTGCGCACCGCACAGACCGCGCGCTCGCCCTCCATGCGGCAGAACGCGGGGGCGACGCGCACCTCCCAGCCCTTGGGCGTCGTGAGGCAGAGCGCTTCCGGCGCGGTCCCGGTCAGCAGGAGGGCCGCCGCGCCCTGCGCCGCCAGCGCCGCGCACGTCCCCGTGGTGTAGCCGCAGCGCAGCTGCTTTTGCCCGCTGCGGACGTAGTGCTCAAAGGCCATGGTCCGCCTCCAGCAGCGCGCGCAGGCGCTGCGCGTAGAGCGCCTGCACGCCGGGGAGGGAGCCGAGCCCCTGCAGCGTGCAGCGGACGGAGAGCCCCGCGGCGGCAAGGCGGCTCTTCCAGCTGGCGGGGTCGTCCCCCGCCATGTCCTTGCGCGCGTGTTCCCCGGCGACCAGCAGCAGGGGCGCAAGGCGCACGGCCGGCGCGCGGCGCAGCGCGGGCAGCAGGTCCTCCGGCGCAGCGCCGCCCGCCACCGTCGCGACAAAGGCGTCCTCGCGCGAGAGGGCGCGCAGCGCCGCCTGCAGCGCGGGGTAGACCGCTGCGGCAGGGCCGTCCGTTCCGTGGCCCAGGAGCAGCAGGCTCTCGCCCGGCTGGGCGGGATAGGCCTGCGCGACCGCGCGCGCGAGCGCCGAAACGTCCTCCGGCGCGTCCAGGAGCGGGCGGCCCAGGAGCAGGCGCGGGAAGGCGTCGGCGCGCGCGAGCGCCTGCGCGCGCAGCGCGTCGTATTCGCGGCCGCGCAGAAGGAGCGTGGGCTGAACGGCCACGGCGCTGCCGGCGAGGCGGCTGAGCGCCTCGGGCAGGCTGGGAACGGCTTCCCCGCGCCCGGCCAGGATGCGGCGGACGGTGGGGCTGGTGTAGGCGCGCACAAAGCCGCAGCCCGGCGCGGCGGCGCGCAGCGCGGCCTCGACGGCCTCGATGTCCCGCCGGGCCTCGGGCGCAGAGCTGCCAAAGCTGGCACAGAGCACGATCATGCAAGTCCTCCTTTGAAAATTCTCCAAAGAAAAAGCGCGGGCTTCCACCGGAAAACCGGCAAAACCCACGCAAAAGAAAGCGCAGTTCCCCCTTTTTTTCAAAAAGGGTGCGCAAGAAAAAATACCGTGCAGACGTTTGGTCCGTCCGCAGCACGGGTTCTGCCCGAATGCCGCAAAAAAAATACGGCGCTTGGAACAGTATGCGTCGGACAGGGCAGGTCTTCCGGCTCTGGCCTCGTCGCCCCGGCTGCATCGCCTTCCCATGCGGATCGCACAGTGGCACGCTGGGCAGCCGGGACTCCTCCATTACGGCGGCGGTCCCGCGCAGGTCTTGCACCTGCTTCCCTATTCTCCCGGCCAGCCTGAAAAGGCCCCGGGCACCCTGCGACGGTTTGTCTTCCGTAAAAATATAGCACATGCATCCGAATTTGACAAGGAGTCCCTTTCTCCACGAAAAATTCATACTTCCTTGGTATACTGTGCCGGGGTGATGGGATGAAACGAATCCTGATTGTCGAAGACGAGCCGGATATTCAGGAGCTGCTCTGCGCCTATCTGCAGGACGCCGGATACGAGACGGAGACCGCGGGCGACGGCGTGGAGGCCCTGGACCGGTTCCGCGCGCAGGCGTTTGACCTGGTGCTGCTGGACGTGCTCCTGCCCAAGATCGACGGCTTCGGCGTGTGCGAGGTCATCCGCCGGAGCTCGCAGGTCCCGGTGGTGATGCTCACCGCGCTGGACGGGGAGGCGCAGCAGCTGCGCGGCTTTGGACTGAACATAGACGACTACGTGACAAAGCCCTTCTCCATGCCCATCCTGCTGGAGAAGATCCGCGCGATCCTGCGCAGGAGCGCCGGCGCGCAGGAGGGGACGGCCCTGCGCTACCGGGACCTCCTGCTCGACCCCGCCTCGCGCGAGGCCACGCGCGAGGGGGAGCGCCTGGACCTGACCGCCCGGGAGTACGCGCTGCTGGAGACGTTCCTGTCCGCGCCCGGCCGGGTCTTCACGCGGGAGGCGCTGCTCAACAAGCTCTGGGGATACGACTTCTTCGGGGATGCGCGCATCGTCGACAGCCACATCAAGAACCTGCGCCATAAGCTGCAAAGGGACTACATCGAGACCGTAAGAGGGGTGGGATACCGTGCCAAGAAGGAAGCTCCGTGAGAGCCTGACGGCCCGCATCTTCGGGATCACCGCGGCGATGCTGCTGGCCGCGGGGGCCGTGACGTTCGCGCTGATCGCCTGGGCCACGCCCCTGACCTACACCGCCGTGGTCACCGACGACCTGCAAAGGGAGGTCGACCGCCTGGTGGACCAGCTCTCCCAGGCGAATTTTGAGGACTGCGGGCCGATTTTGGACGAATTTTTCCTCGACGCGCACGCGGACGCGCTGCTCGTCGGCGAGGACGGCCGGATCGCCGACGTGAACTCCGACCTGGTGATCAAGAGCGTGTACGACGAGAGCGTGGCCATCTCCATCCGTTCGGACGGGGAGGCGGACCTGGATGCGGAGGCGGTGGCCTCCATGACCTTTGCGCAGGACGCCCTCTTTGCCCAGGTGCAGTTCGCCGACCGGGACGAGCCCTATTCCCTCTACGTCACGCCGCACGTGCAGGCGGAGAACCTGGCCGTGCGCGCCCTGGGGAAGATGGCGCCCTGGCTGCTGCTGTTGCTGCTCCTCTTCTCGCTGCTGTGCGCGCTGGTCTATTCGCGCTGCATCACGCGGCCCATCCTGCGGCTGAGCGGGATCGCCGGCAGGATGGCGGACCTGGACTTCCACTGGCGCTGCGGGGAGCGGCGCCGGGACGAGATCGGGGACCTGGGCCGCAGCCTGGACCAGATGGCGCAGCGGCTCTCCGCCGCGCTGCAGGAGCTGGAGAGCGCAAACGAGTCCCTGCGCGGGGAGATGGAGCGGGAGCGCGAGCGGGAACGCCAGCGCACGGCCTTCTTCTCGGCGGCGTCGCACGAGCTCAAGACGCCGCTGACCATCCTGCAGGGGCAGCTCACCGGCATGCTGGAGGGCGTGGGCGTGTATCGCGACCGGGAAAAGTACCTGGGGCGCGCCCTGCAGGTCGCCGGGCGGATGGAGGCCCTCGTGCGCGAGATGCTCGCCCTCTCCCGCGCAGAGGCGGAGGACGCGCCGCAGGAGGTCGTGGACCTGTCCGCGCTGGCGGCGCGCCAGATTCGCCAGGACGCCGGCCTGTGGGAGCAGCGCGGCCAGCGCATGGCGGCGGAGCTCGCGCCCGGGGTCCTCGTGCGCGCGGTGCCCGCGCTGCTGCAAAGGGTCGTGGACAGCCTGCTCTCCAACGCCGCGCTCTACGCGCCGGAGGGGGCGCAGCTGCGCGTCTGGTGCGGCAGGCTCGAGGGCGCCCCGGCCCTCGTCGTGGAGAACGACGGCAGCCGCATCGGGCAGGACGCGCTGCCCCACCTCTTCGAGCCCTTTTTCCGCGAGGAGGGGTCCCGGAACCGCGCGACGGGCGGCAGCGGCCTGGGGCTCTACCTCGTGGAGCGGATTCTCCGGCAGCACGGCGCCTCCTGCGCGGTCGAGAACACGGCCTCCGGCGTCCGGGCGACGGTCCGCTTCCCAGCCGCGGACGGGGCGGGCGCGCCGGCTCCATAAAATCTCCATGCGGACTCCACCTGCGCTCCACGGGGCGCAGGTATTCTTTTTTTGCAATTCGATGCAAGAAAGGATGATTGCACGCATGGAAATCGACATCCAAGGGGTGAACATGGTCTATCCCAACGGCCGGCAGGCGCTCAAAGGGCTCGACCTGCCGCTGCGCAGCCCGAGCCTGGTGGGGCTGCTGGGGCCGAACGGCGCGGGAAAGTCCACGCTGATGAAGCTGCTGGTGGACGCGCTGCGCCCCACGTCCGGCAAGATCCTCGTCGACGGCCGGCCGCTTGCGGGCAACGAGCGGAGCCTGAAGTCCCGCCTCGGCTACCTGCCGCAGGACTTCGGCCTGTTCGACGAGCTGACCGCCGCGCAGTTCCTGGACTACATGGCCGCGCTCAAGGGCCTGCGCAACGCAAAGGAGGCCGTGCAGCGGGCCCTGCGCGAGGTCCGCCTGGAGGAGAAGGCCCGCGCCAGGATCCGCACGCTCTCGGGCGGGCAGCGCCAGCGGGTCGGCATCGCGCAGGCGCTGCTCGGGGACCCGCCGCTATTGATCTTTGACGAGCCCACGGTGGGCCTGGACCCGGAGGAGCGCATCCACTTCCGCACCCTGTTCTCCCGCGCCGGGCAGGAGCGCCTCGTCCTGCTCTCGACCCACATCATCGAGGACGTGCAGTCCGTCTGCGACCAGCTCGTCGTGCTGGCGGGCGGGCAGATCCGCTTTGCCGGCGAGCCGGCGGCGCTGCTGCGCGCGGCGCAGGGGCACGTCTGCTCCTTCTGGGAGCGGCAGGCCGCGGGCGAGCGCAGCCTGCACGTCACGGCGCGGGTGCACACGGCGGAGGGCGTGCGCTGCCGCGCGGTCGCCCAGGCGCTCCCGGCCTTTGCGCGGCCGGAGGAGCCGACGCTGGAGGACGCCTACCTCTATCTGCTCTCCCAGGAGGAACGGCCATGAAGACGATGCGGCGCTTTTGCCTGGAATGCGGGCGGCTCCTGCGGAGCCGGGAGACGTGGGCGGTTCTCCTTCTGACGCTGGTCTCGCCGCTGGCGGGCCTGTGGCTCTACACGCCCGCCACGGGCACCACCATGCTCTCGGTCTACCTGGCCAACCCCGCGCTGGCGGGCGGCGTGATCGGCGGGCTGCTGTTTGCGCTGCTCACGGTCGTGGAGATGGACCGCGCGCACCGCTGCCGCGCGGACGTGCTGCTCGACGCGGTCGCCTCCCCGCTGGAGCTGGCGCGGGTGCGCCTGGCCGCGCTGCTGGCGGTCGCCGTGGGCACGACGGGCCTTGCCCTGCTGCTGTGGCTGCCCGCGGCGGCCCTGCGGATCGGCGCGGTCTTTGACGGCGCGGACTACGTGCTCGCCGGCGTCCTCTTCTTCGGGTTCTCGCTGGTGCTGTGCACGCTGGCGGCGGCCGCGGCGTACTCTCTCACCCAGCGCCTGGACCTGTCGCTCGTGCTCGTGGCCGCCTTTGCGGCGCTGAGCCTGACCGTCTGGTCCGACGACTGGCAGAGGAGTTGGCTGAGCCCCGGCGGCGTCTGGGCGCTCTCGGACGACTTCTCCAATTCGCGCCTGTTCCGGTCCGTGGCGTATGCGCGCCTGAGCTGGCTGGCGGCGCTCGGCGGGGTCTGGGGCCTTGCGTATCTCTGCATCCGGCGGCAGGGCCGGGGCCTGCTCGGGTCCCTGGCGCGCAGCGCCCGGCGGCTCTACCGCCCGGCGCTCGCGCTCCTGCTGGTGGGCGTTTCCGCCTTCGCCTACGCGGCGCAGCCCTTTTACGACGACAGCAACCCGGACCTTTCGGCGATGACGCTCTACGAGCAGGAGATCGCCGAGGGCGTGGTCTGCACGGGCCGCACGGCCGACGTGCGCCCGAACCCGGCGCGGGGCACGGTGCAGGGCGCCGCGACCTATTCCTTCCAAAATACATCCGGGCAGGCGCGCAAGATCGCCTTTGGCATCAACCCCGGGTACGAGATCCGCTCGGCCCGGGCCAACGGGGAGGACGTGCCCGCGGTCCGGACCGGGTACGAGGAGAGCAACATGGCCCTTGTGGAGATCACGATCCCCGCGGACGAAACCGTGGAGCTGGTCCTGGAATACGGTGGCCTGCCGCGGGACTGGAACCTGATGACCGTCCAGCAGGGGGACCCGGAGATCAGCGCGGAATACCTCTGCCTGGAGAACCAGACCCTGGCCCCGTACCTGCTGAACGTCGCCGGGGAGGGGGAGCCCATCCCCGCGCAGATCGAGATCACGCTGCCCGCGCACATGACGGCCCTGCCCTTTGGCGCGCAGCAGGCGGAGGTCGTGCGGGAGAACGCGGACGGCACCGTCACCTGGCGCTACGCCGGCGCGGGCCCGGGCGGCATCCTCTACGCCGGGGACTACGTCCGCGAGGACGTGCAGGCCGGCGGAATCACGGTCCAGCTCTACTACAGCCGCAAGCACGAGGCCATCATGCGGCAGGCGGACGCCGCGGGCGTCGTGGAGGCGGTGGTGGAATACTGCACGGCACACTACGGCGCGCTCTCCTTCGGCGCCGCGGGCACGCTCAAGCTGATCCAGGGCCGCGTGCGCGGCGGCGGCTACGCGGCGGCGGGCGCGAGCCTCCTGGACGAGGCGGACTTCACCGCGGCAAACCTCGCCGACGGGCAGAAGGGCGCCGTGCCCGGGGAGGTCATGCTCCACGAACTGGTGCACCAGTGGTGGGGCCTGGGCAACATGTTCGACGTGGAAACGGCCGACTCCCCGTGGTCCGCCGAGGGCCTGACGGTCTACACCACCTACCGCATCGTCAAGGAGCTCTACGGCGAGGAATACGCGCAGGAAAACTACGTGGACAAGTGGCGCGAGGCCGTGCAGGACTACAGCCTGAACTTCTACGTGCGCCACCCGGAGTACCTCACCGCCCTGCCGGAGGCGGAGCGCCTGCGCATCGAGAACAGCCTGTCCACCGTGCGCCTCTACAGCGAGATGCCGCTGAAGATCCTGCGCGCCCAGGAGCTCGTCGGGGGCGAGGAGGCCATGGATGAGATCCTGCGCGGGCTGTTCAACCGCGAGGTGGATTGGAACGCTCCCTACCTGACGTATCCGGAATTCTTGGACGCCTGCGGGCTGACGGAGGAGGATTTGGACCTTGCGCAAGATCTTGATCTATGAGCTGAAACGACTGCTGTGGAATCGGTTTTTCCTCGGGATTCTGCTGGTGCTGCTGTTTGCCGGCTGGCAGGTGCTCTCGGGCGTGACGCTGCTGGGCGTGGCGCACACGGCGCCCTTTTCGCCCTGGAGCTTTGGGGACTATCTGCGCCGGATGCTGCCCCTGCTGTGGATCGGCGCGCTGTTCTTCCTGACGCGCTTCACCTCCGGCGGCGCGCAGCGCGTCGCGGTGCTGACGGACGCCACGCCCGTCCCGCCCCGGCGGTATGCCGGGGTGCGCAGCGCCGCAGCGCTCCTGGCGACGGCGCTGCTCTGCCTCGCGTGCCTGGCCGAGGCCCTGGGCTTCTACGCCCTGTACTTCGGCGGGGAGGTGCTCGGCGGGCTGTGGGCCCCGGCACTGTTCGTGCTCCTGCCGGTGCTGGTCTTCGCGCTGGGCACCGCGTGGCGCCTGGGGCAGAAGCGGCCCTGGCTCGTGTTTGCGTGGATGGCCCTGCCCCTTCTCCTGAGCGCCCTGCCCCTGCCGGCGGAGCTCGGGCTTTGGAACGGGACGCTCTTCTCCGAATACCCGCTGCGCCTGGGGACGCTGGACCCCGCCTTCTCCCTGCCCGGGCAGGCGGTCGCGATGCAGGGCGCGTTCCTGGGCGCGGGGCTTGCGGCGCTCGCGCTCCCCTTCTGGGTCGCACGGCGGTAAGCGGCCCAAAGACAAAAATGCCCCTGTGCGCAAGGCTTGCGCACAGGGGCATCTCCATGTTAAGCGGAGACGGCGCTGATCCTCTGCTGGATGTGGTTGCCGGAGACGGCCTCGTCCACCATGGCGATGGCGTAGTCCGCGTAGCTGATGACGCTCTCGCCCTTGGCGTTCCGCGTCAGCTCCTCGCCGCCCAGGGTGTACGAACCGGTGCGCGCGCCGCCAGGCTGGAAGTCCGCGGCGGGGCTGAGGTAGGTCCAGCGCACGTCCGCGCGCTGGCGCAGCTCGGCCAGCGCCTGGGCCATGGCCGCCGCAAGCGGCTTGAAGGCGTCGGGGAAGTCCGGGCCGTCCGCGACGCAGGCCGTGTGCTCCGGGTTGACGTACAGGCTGCCGGCGCCGCCGACCACCAGCAGGCACGTGGGCGTCCCGCTGAGGATGTCGCACAGGTGCGCGAGCGACCGGCTGTGCAGGGGCAGCGTCTCCGGCGTCCACGCGCCGAACGCGTCGACCACTGCGTCAAAGCCGGCAAGGTCCGCCGCGGTCAGGTCGAAGAGGTCCTTCTGGATCACCGCGCGCGCCGCAGAGCGGTTCTCCTCGCGCACGACGGCCGTCACGTCCAGGCCGCGGGAAACGGCCTCCTCCACGATGCGCAGGCCCGCCTTCCCGTTTGCACAAACAACAGCAAGTTTCATTTGGAATCCCTCCGGTTTTCTCCGGGCTGTATCGCCCTTGTTTGTCTGTAGTATACATTCGCCTCCTGAAAGCGTAAAGTACGCACAATTTTGTGCCCTGGTTACCGGTAGGGAACGATTACATGGTTACCCGGAGGGAACAAATGCGAAAGCCTGGAGGATTTTCTGCAAAACGGCCCGCAAAAAAATTTTTTCGGATTTTGCGAAAACCCGAGGAGGTTCGCCCTTGGCAGGCGGCGCGGGCGCGTGGTATACTCTTTGCAGAAAGGGGAAAAAGAGAAAGCAAGGCGCGGTTTTGCGCTTGCATCCCAATGGAAAGTGAGGAGGCGGTTTCGTGCAGACGACGAAGGAATTGCCGGCTTGCCCGGTGGAGACGACGCTCCTGCTGATCGGCGACAAGTGGAAGGTGCTCATCCTGCGCGACCTGATGCCCGGCACCAAGCGCTTTGGGGAGCTGAAAAAGTCCATCGGCAGCGTTTCGCAGAAGGTGCTCACGGCGCAGCTGCGCGACATGGAGGAGAGCGGCCTGCTCACCCGCACGGTCTATGCGGAGGTCCCGCCGCGCGTCGAGTACCGCCTTACGGATCTGGGCCGGAGCCTGGAGCCCATCCTGGACGCCATGCGGAACTGGGGCGAGGCGTACAAGGCGCAAAGCGGCTGAGCGGAAATGGCAAAAAAAGGGGCCGGGGGCGTTTTTCCCCCGGTCCACTTTGCCGCTTACAGCCTGTGCGCGTCTCCCCATGCGCACAGGGCGTCCAGGATGGGGAGGAGGGATTTTCCGCGCTCGGTCAGGCTGTATTCCACCTTGGGCGGGATCTGCGGATACGCCTCGCGATGCATGGTCCGCCTCCAACTCCTTGAGGGAGGCGCTCAGCGTCTTGTAGGAGATCCTCCCGATGTACTTTTTCATCTCGTTGAACCGCACCACGCCGAATTCCATCCGCGTGTAGAGAATCGTCCTCTTGTACTTGCCGTTGATCAGCGAAAGCGTGTGTCCCTGGGAGCGGAAACACGGCTGCGCGGCCAGAAGCATGCGCAAGAGGCAAAGAAGAAAGCCGCCCCCGGCGGAATGCACAAGGGCGGCGCATCAGCGCTGGGGTCAGAGGTCAAAGGCGGGGTTGAGCGCGTAATAGTTCGGGCTGGACGCGGCCTCGGCGATGCTGCGCAGCGCCTCGCCGAAGCGCTGGTAGTGCACGATCTCCCGCTCGCGCAGGAAGCGCAGGGGAGCGAGCACGTCGGGGTCGTCCGCCAGGCGGATCAGGTTCTCATAGGTGGTGCGCGCCTTTTGCTCCGCGGCCATGTCCTCGCTCAGGTCCGTGATCGGATCGCCCTTGGACTGGAAATAGGCGGCCGTAAAGGCGGCGCCGCTGGCGGCCTGCGGCCAAATGCCCAGCGTGTGGTCCACATAGTAGTCGTCAAAGCCCTGCGCGCGGATCTGGTCGAGGGTGAGGTTCTGCGTGAGCTGGCGGATGATGGCGGAGATGATCTCCATGTGCGCCAGCTCCTCCGTGCCGATATCGGTCAGCAGCGCCATGTTTTCGCGCGTGGGCATGGCATAGCGCTGCGAGAGATAGCGCAGCGAGGCGGCCAATTCGCCGTCCGGCCCGCCGAGCTGGCTGACGATCGCCTTGGCCAGGCGCGCGTTGGGCGTTTGGATCTTGACGGGGAACTGCAGTCGCTTTTCATATCGCCACATGGATCATCCCTCCCATTCCCAAGGCCAGGGCGCGCGGACCCAGGCGTCGTCCCCCGCGGCGGAGGGATCGTCGATCTGCAGGGGCGCGAACCGGGCGACATAGTTCTCCTGCGCGGCGCGGCAGGCTGCCTGGCGCTGCGCAAGGTACTGCAGCGCCTCCGCCTCGCCCGGATGGGTATCCAGGAAGAGACGGACCTCGTCCAGGGCAAAGCCCTCGGCCATCACGCAGAGCAGGCAGGCTTGCTGTTCAGCAGACACTGCGCAGTCCCTCCCTTCCCAGGAAGGGCAGATTCAGCTCGGAAAAGAGCGTGCCCTGCGCGAGCGCGTCGCGCGCGCTGTAGAGGTTGCGCCAAACCTGCATGGGCACATAGGCCATGGCCAGCGGCGCGTCGATCGAATAGCGCATGGCAGCGCGGCCGCCCTGCGCATTGCAAGCATAGAACATGCGGAAATCCTCCCTTGGGGCTGCGGATGCACAACCCCATCCCTAGACTATGCGCGGGAGGGAAAATGGGTGCGCGTCAGGCGCGCTCGACGTAGAATTCGATCTTGGTGATGTATTCCGCCTCGTCGCGCGAGGTGATGTAGTCGTTGATGCAGAACTCGTGCGAGTCAGACACGATCTTCAGGGCGTGGTCTGCGCAATACTGCAGCAGCTTCCGGTACGACCGGCCGATGGACGGGTAGTCCCCGACGTGGCAGAGGCTGGCGCACGTTCCCGCCGGGAGGCGGCGGACGTTGGGCGCGCGGTCGGTCTCCTCGATCGAAAGGAAGGCCACCGTCGCCTCCGTGTAGCGCCCGGCCAGGATGTGCGCCAGCGGAACGATGACCCCGGACTGAAAGAAGATCGGCAGCTTCTCCTGGAAGGAGTCCGCAAAGCACTGCTTGGTCGCGATGCTGATCTCCTTGAGCGTATAGGGCGGGGGAACGTCGCGGCAGAGGATGTGCCGCGCGCCCACCTCCTCCACAAGGACGGGGTTGTCCGCCCGGCAGTAGGCCTTGGAGGCCTCCATCTGCGCGCAGCGGTGCAGCACGCGGCTGCGGATCAGGCGCAGCTCCTCGATCTGCCGGTCGATGCTCGCGACCTGCCTGCGGAAGGCGGCAAGGCTGCTGTCGATGTTGTAGTGCTGCATGTGCTCGCGGATCTCCTTGAGGGAGAAACCGATGCGCTTCATGATGAGGATGGTGTCCAGCTGGTCGATTTGGCTGGCGCTGTAATAGCGGTATCCATTGTCCGGGTCCACATATGCGGGCCGGAACAGGCCGATCTTGTCGTAAAAGATCAGCGTCTGCTTGGAGATGTTCTGATACTTGGACACCTCGCCGATCGAAAAATAATTTTCCACGCAGAAGCCCCCCTTGACAATATAGTTACTATATCCCTTATTCTATCTCTGGAGAAGGGAAAGATGCAAGGAGGAACGGGAAAAAGAATGTTTGCCAATCGATGCAAGGAACTTTGGAGGGAGATGCGCGCGGGGATGAACGGCAGGAAGTTCGCCCTCATCCTGGTCGGCGCGATGATCTGCTCCTTTGGCGTGCACAATATCCACCAGCAGACCGGCATCACGGAGGGCGGCGTGATCGGGTTCATGCTCCTGATCGAGCACTGGCTGGGATTTTCGCCCGCGTACATCACGCCCGTGCTGGACGCCGCCTGCTATCTGCTCGCGTTCCGGTACCTGGGCGCGCGCTTTATCGGGACGTCCGCCGTCTCTACGCTCAGCGTCTCGCTGTGCTACAAGGTCTGGGAGCTGTTTCCCCCGATGCTGCCGGACCTTTCGGACCATCCGCTCCTGGCGGCGGTGCTGGGGGCGGCCTTTGTCGGGGTGGGCGTTGGGATCATCGTGCGGCAGGGCGGGTCCAGCGGGGGCGACGACGCCCTGGCGCTGACCATCTCCCACGTCACGCACTGGCGCCTGTCGCGGGCGTATCTCTTCACGGATCTCCTGGTTTTGGGCCTTTCGCTGACCTACATCCCGGTGAAGAAGATCTTCTTTTCCGTCATCACGGTCAGCCCGCGCAGGCGGCCGGGGCGCCGCCGGAGGAGGCGACGGAGCCGGAAAAGGCGCGCACATAGCGGCGCAGACGGGGATAAAAAAATGGGGAGCCGCGCACGGATCCACTCCGTGCGCGGCCCCCGGGTTTTTCCCTTTTGCGCGGGTTACTTGATGATGTCGGTCTTGTTGGGGCTGTTGCGGCCCTCCAGGTCCGGGCGGCGGCGCTCGATGGCGGCCATGCCGATCTCCACGTCCTCGTGGACCTCGTCGACGGTCATGGCGCCGACGGTGACCATGTCGCAGGGGCGCAGGGTGCTGAAGGAGAAGGTGATGCCCACAAACGGCGAGCAGCGGCCGGCCGCCATGGACTTGATGGTCATCACGGGCTTCTTGGCCTCCCAGATGATCTTGTTGACGGATTCGATCTCCACCTGCATCATGAAGCCCATGCAGTTGTAGATCTGGATGTAGGTCTCCACGTCGTAGCCGTTGAGGTCCGAGTAGAGGATCAGCTCCGGCATGTGGGCGGACAGGCCCGGGATCATGCCGCGGTCGCGGATCATCTTGAGGTAGTCGGGCAGGCGGTCCATGGTGCGCTTGTTCTTGTTGACCAGCTGCTCGGCGGCCGAGTGGTGGATGAGGCAGAAGGTCGCGCCGCCCTTGCGGCTCTTGTCCAGGATGGCTTCGCTCTCCTTGCGGGCCTGGGCGTTGTCGTCCATGACGAGGGTGGGCGTGTCGATCTGGATGATGCCCTTGCCGGTCTTATCCTCGGCGGCGTGGATCGCGTCGTAGGTGAAGGGCTTGTCGGAGATGGGGCCCATGATGGCGTTGATGTCGTAGGCGAGGTACGCCTCCAGCATCGCCTGGATGGCCTCCTTGTTGGAGTTCATGCGCACGATGTTCTTGTCCGCGGCAGCGCCGGTGTGCGAGTATCCGTACACCCAGTTGGTGCCCATCAGCATGCGGGGGAGAGAGACGCCCGCAACCGTCGTGCGGGGAAACGGCTTCATGGTCACAGAAATGACCCCCCTTTTCAATCTGTTTTGGGATTTATGCGGTCAAAGAGAGCGAACGTAGTCGCAGCTCATCTTTGCGGCGTCCAGCGCAGGGCGCTCGCTGGAGCGGTCCTGCTCGACGATGAACCAGGAAGCGCCGCTCTCCAGGCCCGCCGCGATGATGGCCGGGATGTTCTGCTTGCCGTAGCCGACGGGGCGGAAGTCAAAGGCGGGTTCCTTTTCGGTCTCGACCTTGACGTCGTCCGAGCCGTCCGCCTGGATGAGCGCGTAGAGCACCTCGCCCTCCTTCTTGGAGCCGACGAAGTCCTTCAGGTGCACGACCGGGCAGCGGCCGGCGTACTTGCGGATGTAGGCGCAGGGATCTTCGCCCGCGACGTTGACCCAGCAGGTGTCCAGCTCCGTCGCCAGCAGGTCCGCCGGCACCGCGTCGTAGAGGAAGTCCAGGCCGTACTGACCGGAGAGCTTGACGAACTCAAAGTCGTGGTTGTGGTACAGAAGCTGGATGCCCTCCGCGCGGCACAGGGCGCCGAACTTGTAGATGTTGCGGATGGCCGCGGCAAAGCCGGGCGCGCCGGGGCGGGTTTCCTCGTCCAGGTACGGCACCGCGATGTACTTGCAGCCGATCGCCTTGTGGAAGGCGATGGTGCCCTGCATGTCCTCCACAATGCTCGCATACGGCACGTGGGAGGAGACCGCCGCAAGGCCCGTCTTGCCGAGGATCTCGTTGATCTGCTCGGCGGTGTAGCCGTAGAAGCCCGCGAACTCCACACCGTCATAGCCGAAAGCCTTGAGCTTTTCGCACACGCCGGCAAGGTCCTTTTCCGCCTCCTCGCGGGCGGAGTAAATCTGATAGCCGAGTTTGATGTCCATGGTGTTCAGACAACCTCCTGTCTGTTCGATTTCCAGCATAAGTATAGACGATTTGCGCGCGAGATTCAATGCGGAACTTTTAGGCAAAGGGGAGAAGTTTTGCGAGCAGCTCCGGCGTCTGCGCCGCGTCCGAGGGGAAGAGCTCCACGCCCACCGGGACCTGCACGGACCGCTCCTGGAGCAGCGCGAACAGCGCGCGGTAGTCGAAGCCGCCGCCAAAGAGCTTCTCGTCCCGGTCCGGGAACCCGGCGATGTGGAAGTGGCCGATGAGCGGCAGGTGCGCCTCGATGCGGGAGAGCACGTCCTCGCCCATGTGGAGCTGGTGGTAGACGTCGTAGAGCAGGCGCACGCGCGGGGAGCCGGCCTCCTCCACCAGGGCAAAGCCCTCCAAGGAGTCCGTCAGATAGTAGCCCTTGTGGTCCTTGACGTCGTTGAGGGGCTCCACCAGCAGCGTCACATTGGCCGCCTCCAGCAGCGGCGCCGCGCGCCGCAGGCCCGAAAGGATCGCCGCGTGCTGCTGCGCCCGGGGCGCGCCCGTGTCCTGGCCCACCTGCGTGATGAGCGCCGGGCAGGAGAGCTCTTGCGCCAGGGCGAGGGCGCGCCGCAGGGAGGCGATGTACTCCTCCTGCCGCGCGGGGTCGTTGAGCACGAAGAAGGACGGGCAGAAGGCGGAAAGGCGCACGCCGTGCCGGTCCATGGCCTGGCGCAGGGCCGCGGTGTCCACGTTCTCCAGGGACCAGAGCTCGAAGGTGTCAAAGCCGCTCTGCCGCATCCGGGGAAAGATCTGTTCAAAGGAAAGGCCGGGGAAAAGTCCGATGGTGTTGAGCGAAAAACGCATGGGCGCGTCCCCCCTTCTTTGGAGAATCTTTGCGCGGGGTCGGTCTTGCTTAGATGATAGCAAAGCCGGCTGCGCTTTTCAAGAGAGAAAAGGCGGCGGCGCGGCCGGGAAAAGTGTAGACAAGCACCGCCCGTTGATGGTAAAGTAGAAACAACAACCGGAACTGAAAAAAGGGGGAAGATTGCCATGGCATACAGGGTGTTTACCGATAGCTGCTCCGATCTGCCCAAGGACTATGTGCTCGCGCGCGCACTCTCCGTCATCCCGCTCCGCTTCCACATCGGCGGCAAGGAATACCTGGACGACTTCGGCCAGTCCATGAGCTGCAAGGAGTTCTACGGCAAGCTGCGCGAGGGCGCGACCTCGACCACCGCGCAGATCAACACGGAGGAGTTCTGCAGGAACTTCTCGCCCGTCCTGGAATCCGGGGAGGACGTGCTCTATCTCGCCTTCTCCTCGGCGCTCTCGGGAACGTACCAGAGCGCGCGCCTCGCCGCGGAGGAGCTGAAGGCCCGCTACCCCGAGCGGACCGTCGCGGTCGTGGACAGCCTGTGCGCCTCCATGGGCCAGGGCCTGCTTGCGCACTACGCGCTCAACAACCGCGACGCCGGCATGAGCCTTGCGGAAAACGTTGCCTGGCTCGAGGAGAACAAGGGCAAGGTCTGCCACTGGTTCACGGTCTTTGACCTCAACCACCTGCGGCGCGGCGGGCGCGTTTCCGCGGCGGCGGCGTTTGTGGGCACCATGCTCTCCATCAAGCCCGTCCTCCACGTGGACGACGCCGGCCGCCTCATCCCCGTCGAAAAGGCGAAGGGCCGCGCGCGCTCCATCCGCGCGCTCCTGGACCACATGAAGGCCACCGTCATCCGGCCGGAGGAGCAGGTCGTCTTCATCTCCCACGGCGACAGCGAGGCCGACGCCCAGGCCCTGGCCGACAGCATCCGGCAGCAGTGGAACGTCCAGGAGATCAAGATCCACAACATCGGCCCCGTCATCGGCTCGCACTCCGGGCCGGACACCATCGCGCTCTTCTTCCTCGGCGAGCCGCGCTGAGTTTTTTTGCAGGCGTTCCCTTGGGCAGATGTATTTTCATGCAGGCAGCGGGCCGCCCCCAAAAGCGGGGGAGGGCCCTCTGCCGTTTTGGGTCCTCTGTTCGCCCGTTCGTTTTGAAAGACCGGGGAGCGCGTTTTTGCATATCCCTGCGCAGGCCGGCGGACTTAACGGAAAATTTTGAATTTTTGAATGAAATCGCTTGCAAATCTGCATGGGATGGAGTACAATGCGAGTATCGCCCTCTGTGCCGGAAGGAAAGCCCAGGGGGAATGCAAATGCAAAAACTGCTGCAATGGGGCTGCATATATCATTGAGGAAAGGCGATGCAAGATGAGAATATCCAAGCGCTGTCAAAATATCAAGGGTTCGGTCACGCTGGAGATCGACGCCAAGGCCAAGGAGATGAAGGCCCAGGGCCTGGACGTCGTGGGCTTTGGCGCGGGCGAGCCGGATTTTGATACGCCCGAGCACATCCGCCAGGCCGCAAAGGAGGCCCTGGACAAGGGCATGACGCGGTATACGCCCGCTTCGGGCACGATGGACCTCAAGAAGGCCATCTGCGAGAAGTTCCTGCGCGACAACGGCCTGCACTACGAGCCGAGCCAGATCGTGGTCTCCAACGGCGCGAAGCACTCCCTGTTCAACTCCTTCCAGGCGCTGCTGGACGAGGGGGACGAGGTCATCGTGCCGGGCCCCTTCTGGGTGAGCTACCCGGAGCTGGTGCGCATGGCGGGCGGCGTTCCCGTCGTCGTGCAGGCGAGGGAGGAGAACAGCTTTAAGCTCCTGCCCTGCGAGATCGAGGCCGCCGTCACCGGCCGGACGCGCGCCATCATCCTGAACTCCCCCAACAACCCCAACGGCTTTGTCTACACCCGCCAGGAGCTTCAGGACATCGGCAGGCTCGCCGTCAAGCACGATTTCTACATCATCTCGGACGAGATCTACGAATACCTTGTCTATGACGGCGCGGAGCACGTCTCCATCGCCTCCCTGGGCGACGAGATCAAGGCGCGCACCATCACCATCAACGGCATGTCCAAGGCCTACGCCATGACCGGCTGGCGCATTGGATACACCGCCTCGCCCGTGGAAGTGGCCAAGGCCATGACCAACTACCAGAGCCACTCCACCTCCAACCCCAACTCTATTGCGCAGTACGCCGCGCTCGCGGCGCTCTCCGGGCCGGACACGCAGCTCAAGAGCATGGTGGCCGAGTTTGACCGCCGCCGCCGCCGCATCGTGGAGCTGATCAACGGCATCCCGGGCCTTTCCTGCATCCCGCCCAAGGGCGCCTTCTACGTGATGATGAACATCTCGGGCCTGTTTGGCAAGAAGCTCAATGGCGAAGCGATCGTGGACTCCATGAGCTTTACGCGCCTCCTGCTGGAGGACAGCAAGGTCGCGGTCGTGCCGGGCATCGGCTTTGGCGCGGACAGCTTTGTCCGCCTCTCCTACGCCACGAACATGGCCAACATCGAAAAGGGCCTTTCCCGCATCGCCGACTTCGTCTCCCGCCTGACCGACTGACGGGCGCGGCGCTTCCCACTAAAAAAACTCAGAGAAAAAGGAGGGCAACCCATGCTGGAATTTGACGCTAAGTCCAACCTTTTGGAGCAGGCAAACTACAAGTATCGGCTGCAGGACGTGGAGGAGCCGAACCTCTACCGCGAGCTGTACGAATACTCCTCTGTGCCCAAGATCGCGTTCAACCACCGCGTCGTGCCGCTGCACATGCCGGACGAGATCTGGATCACGGACACCACCTTCCGCGACGGCCAGCAGAGCTGCTCCCCCTTTACGGTCGACCAGATCGTGGCGCTCTATAAGCTGCTGGCGCGCCTGGGCGGGCCCAAGGGCATCATCCGCCAGAGCGAGTTCTTCCTCTATACGGACAAGGATAAGCAGGCCGTGCGCAAGTGCCTGGAGCTGGGCCTGCCCTTCCCGGAGGTCACCTCCTGGATCCGCGCAAACGAGAAGGACTTTGAGCTCGTCAAGGAGATGGGCCTGCAGGAGACGGGCATCCTCGTCTCCTGCTCGGACTACCACATCTTCAAGAAGATGCACATGACGCGCCGCCAGGCCATGGACAAATACCTGTCCATCGTCCGCGCTGCGCTCGACCACGGCATCCGCCCGCGCTGCCACTTTGAGGACATCACCCGCGCGGACTTCTACGGCTTTGTGGTGCCGTTTGCGACGGAGCTGATGAACCTTGCCAAGGAGAGCGGCATCCGCATCAAGATCCGCGCCTGCGACACGCTCGGCTACGGCGTCTCCTTCCCGGGCGTCGCGCTGCCGCGGTCCGTGCCGGGCATCATGTACGGCCTCCGGCACTACGCGGACGTGCCCAGCGCCTGGCTGGAGTGGCACGGCCACAACGACTTCTACAAGGTCGTCACCAACGCCGACGCCGCCTGGCTCTACGGCTGCTCGTCCGTCAACTGCGCGCTGCTGGGCATCGGCGAGCGCACGGGCAACTGCCCGCTGGAGGCCATGGCCATCGAGTACGCGCAGCTGCGCGGCACGCAGGACGGCATGGACTTTACCGCCATCACCGACATCGCGGAGTTCTTCGAAAAGGACATCGGCTACGTCGTGCCGCCGCGCACGCCCTTTGTGGGCCGGGCCTTCAACAGCACGCGCGCCGGCATCCACGCCGACGGCCTGCTCAAGGACGAGGAGATCTACAACATCTTCGACACCGCGAAGATCCTCAACCGCCCGGCGACGGTCGCCGTGGACAGCCACTCCGGCCTTGCGGGCATCGCCCACTGGATGAACGGCTACTTCAACCTCAAGGGCGAGAACACCCTCGACAAGCGCCACGCGATCGTGGCCGCCGTCAAGGAGAAGGTGGACGCCGAGTACGCCGCCGGCCGCAACACCGTCATGGGCGACGAGGAGCTGGAGCAGATGGTCTTTGCGGCGGACCCCGAGTTCTTCGAGGAGCTCATGGCCCACAAGCGCGTGCTCTAAAAACCGCGCGAAAGGAAAGGGCCGGACAAAGAAAATGCGGGCAGGGCCCGCCGGGCGGCATCGTTCGGCAGGCCCTGCCCTTTGCGCGCGGGGGAAAGCGGGAAGGTTCGCGCGGAAAAAAGAATTTTCGAAAGTGCCCATTTAGCTCTGGAATAAACCAGCCGTTTCATGTATAATGAAAACTACAACAGAAAGGAGGAAGGTAAACATGATTCGTATCATTTACGGCAAGAAGGGCTCCGGCAAGACCAAGAAGATCATCGACGCGGCGAACGAGGCGGTCAAGTCTTCCACGGGCGAGCTGGTGTTCATCGACGACGATAACCGCTACATGTACGACCTGCGTCACGAGATCCGGTTCGTCAATGCCACGGAATACGATGTGTCCAGCCCCGATACCTTCATGGGCTTCATTTGCGGCATCCTGGCCGGCAACTACGATATGAAGCAGCTGTTCATCGATGGCTTCCTCCGCCTTGTCAAGAGCGAGATGGCGGATCTGGAGCCTTTCTTTGTCAAACTCGAGGACATCACCCATCGCCACGGCGTGGACGTGGTCATTTCGGCCAGCGCCAAGGACGACACCGTCCCCGAGTTCCTGAAGAAGTACATCGTGGACTAATCCCCCGGCAACCGGGACCAAGGAAGAGGAATCTCTGCAAATGAAGTACGTCAGCACCCGTTCGTCCGCCGAAAAGGTGGACGCGGCGCAGGCGATCGTCGCCGGGCTCGCCCCGGACGGCGGCCTGTATGTGCCGGAGAGCTTTCCGGCCTTCGCGCTCGGCCGCGTCAAGGACATGGCGGAGCAGCCCTATCCCGACCGCGCGCGGGAGGTCATGGGCGCGTATTTGACCGACTTTTCCGAGGCGGAGCTGCGCGCCTGCGCCCGCCAGGCCTACGCCCCGGAGCGCTTCGGGGACTGCCCCGCGCCGCTTAAGGCCGTGGGGGACCTGCACGTCCTTGAGCTCTGGCACGGCCCCACCCACGCCTTCAAGGACATGGCCCTGCAGATGCTCCCGCGGCTGATGCCCCTGGCCATGAAGAAGACCGGCGTGGACAAGCAGGTGTTCATCCTCGTGGCCACCTCCGGCGACACGGGCAAGGCCGCCCTGGAGGGGTTCTGCGGCGTGGAGGGAACGCAGGTCGGCGTGTTCTACCCCGTCGACGGCGTCTCGCCCGCGCAGAAGCTCCAGATGATCACCCAGGAGGGCGAAAATACCCACGTCTGCGCCGTAAAGGGCAACTTTGACGACGCGCAGACCGGCGTCAAGCGCATCTTTGGCGACGAGGCCTTTGCCCGCGAGCTCGCGGAAAAGGGCGTGGAGCTCTCCAGCGCGAACTCCATCAACTGGGGACGCCTGGTGCCGCAGGTGGCCTACTACTTCTCCGCCTATGCGGACCTGCTGAAAAAGGGCGTCATCGCCCTGGGCGACGAGGTCAACTTCTGCGTGCCCACCGGCAACTTCGGCAACATCCTCGCCGCCTATTACGCCAAGCGCATGGGCCTGCCCGTGGGCAAGCTCGTCTGCGCCAGCAACGCCAACAACGTGCTGTTCGATTTCATCGAGCAGGGCGTCTACAACGCGAACCGTCCCTTCCACAAGACGACCTCGCCCTCCATGGACATCCTCGTCTCCTCCAACCTCGAGCGCCTGCTCTACGAGCTCTGCGATCGGGATGGGGCGCTGGTGGCCTCCTGGATGCAGGCGCTTAAGTCCGGCGGGACGTACGCCGTCGGGGAGGCGGTGCACCGCGCGCTGATGGAGAGCTTTGCCGCCGGCTGGGCGGACGACGAAAAGGCCATGGAGGCCATCGCCCGCGTCCACGCGGAGTGCGACTACACCATGGACCCGCACACCGCCGTCGCCTGGAGCGTCGCCGAGGCCTATCGCGCCCACACGGGCGACAGGCGGCCCATGGTCGTGGTCTCCACGGCCAGCCCCTATAAGTTCAGCCGCAGCGTGCTGACGGCCCTGCAGGGCGCCGAGGCCGTGCAGGCGCTGGACGAGTTCGCCTGCGCGGACGCGCTGGAGCGGGCCTGCGGCCTGCCCATGCCCGCGTCGCTGCGCGACCTGCGCAGCAAGGCGCGGCGCCACAACGACGTGGTTGAGCCCGCCGCCATGGCGGACGAGGTCCGCCGCTGGGTCGACTAGGAATCCTGGAATCTTGCTGGACGCACGGAAGAATCGCTGTGCGTCCATTTTTTTGCGGAGGAGAGGGAAAGATGACGTTTTCAGAGGGAATGGCGCGCGGCCCGATCGCGATGCTGGAGGGGCGCGCCGCGCTGCTTCGCCTCTGGCGGGAATACCGCGACATCGCCTGGGCGCACGGCCTGCCCTTCTTCGCCACGACGCCCACGCGCCGCGCCAACCGCGCGCGCATGGAGCGCGCAGGCCATGGCCCGGAGCTGATCGCACAGAACGTGGCCCTGCTGCGCAGCCTCGCGCAGGGCGGGCCGATGTGCGTCGGCGGGCTCATGGGCTGCCGCGGCGACGCCTATACGGGCGAAGGCGCGCTCCCCCGTCAGGAGGCGCGCGCCTTTCATCGGTGGCAGGCGGAGGCGTTCCGGCGCGCGGGCGCGGACTTCCTCCTGGCGGGAATCCTGCCCACCGCGCCGGAGGCCCAGGGCATGGCCCAGGCCATGGCCGAAACCGGCCTGCCCTATGTGCTCAGCCTCACGCTCCGCCGGGATGGGCGCCTGGTCGACGGCACGCGCCTGTGCGACCTGATCCGGGAGACGGACGCCCTCCTGGGCGAAGGGAGGCCCGCGTTTTACATGTCCAACTGCATCCACCCGGACGCGGTCCGCGCGGCGCTCGACCAGGCGTTCAACCGGTGCGGCGCGGTGCGGGCGCGCTTCCTGGGCGTGCAGGCCAACACCTCGCCCCGCTCCTTTGCGGAGCTGGACGGCGCGGAGGCGCTGCAGGGCGATGCGCCCGAGCCCTGGGCCGAGGCCATGCTGCGCCTGCACCGCGCGCACCCCATGCGCCTGCTGGGCGGCTGCTGCGGCACGGACGGCCGGCACATGGCGGCGCTCGCCGCGCGGCTGACCGCGGAGGCCGGGAATTAGTCCTGCGCCGGCTGCAGGGGCAGCTCGAACCAGAAGGTGCTCCCGCTCTCGCTGCTCTCCACGCCGAACTGCGCGTTGTGCGCGACCAGGATCTTCTTGACGATGGAAAGGCCCAGACCCGTTCCCACCAGCGCCCGCTGGTGGGACTTTTTGTCCACCTTGTAGTAGCGGTCCCAGATGTAGGGCAGGTCCTCCGGCGCGATGCCCTTGCCCGTGTCCAGCACCTCGATGCGGGCAAAGTCCCCCTTGCGCACCTGGCGCACGCGCACGAGCTTGTCCGGCCCCGTGTAGGCGATGGCGTTGTTGACCAGGTTGTAGAGCACCTGCTGCAGGCGCAGCGCGTCCGCCAGCACCCAGAGATCCTCCTCCGCCTCCACGCGGATGGTGAAGCCCTCGCTCTGGCAGAGCGCGCCGTAGCGCTGCACCATCTGGCGCACGCTCTCGGTGAGGTTCAGGGGCTCCGGGTTCATCTCCTGCACGCCGGACTCCAGCTTGGAAAGGTCCAGGATGTCGCGCACGAGCGCGGAGAGATAGCGCGCCTCGTCCACGATGACCTGGGCGTTCTCCGGCGTGTTCTCGCTGGGCAGGTCGCGCATCATCTCGGCAAAGCCCTCGATCATGGTCAGCGGCGTGCGCAGGTCGTGGGAGATGTTGGCCATGAGCTCGCGCCGCAGCTCCTCCGTCTTGCCCAGCTCGGCGGCGGCGTAGTTCAGCGTGTCGGCGAGCTGCGCGGCCTCCAGGTACCCCGTGCCGGAGAAGTGCGCGTCAAAGTCCCCGTGGCCGAGCTTTTCCGCCTCGTGGCTGATGGAGATGATGGGTTTGGAGACGCGGTCGGAGAGGTAGAAGGCCAGCGCCGTGGCCAGCACCGCCAGCAGCACCGTGACAAGGGACAGCTGCAGGCGCAGGGTCTGCACCGTCGCGGAGACGGGCGTCAGGGTCGCGTTGACCATCAGCAGCACGGTCTGCCCCTGCGCGTTCTCCACGAACTGGAAACAGAGCATGGACTGCATGATGCTTCCCAGGTGTTTCGCAGGCGGCGTGGTGCTGCTGTCGTGCCACTGCTCGTTTCCTGTGGTCTGCAGCGCGCCGTCGCCCGCCTTTTGCGACAGGGTGAAGCGGCTGAGCACGTCCGTGACCAGGTCGCCGGGCTCCTCCGCTTTTTGCAGGTAGTAGTCGATCAGGTCCGGAATCTGGACGTTGTGGATGATGCAGGAGGGCGCGACGTGCTTGCGGTAGAGGAGATTCCCCTCGTCGTCCAGGACGCTGATGCACACGTCGGATCGCATGGCCAGCTCGTCCAGGGCGCTGGCGTAGTCCTCGCTCTCGGCCAGGGAGGCGGTTGCCTCCGCGAGCGTCTTGGAGACGGCGTTTTTCTTGATGGCGATGTAGAAGTCGTCCAGCAGAACGATCTGGAACAGCCACAGCAGGCCGATCATCGTCAAGGCAAAGACCCCGAGAACGCTCAGGGTCTTCCAACGGATGCTCACGCGGCCGCGCCGCTGGCGCCGCGCTCTTTTGGTTTTTTTCATGGCCTCCCTACGCCTCAAAGCGGTAACCCACGCCGCGCATGGTCACGATGCAGCCCGCATACGGCCCAAGGCGCTTGCGCAGGAGCTTGATGTGGGTGTCCAGGGTGCGCTCGTCCCCCGTGAAGTCGTATCCCCAGACCTCGCAGATCAGCTTCTCCCGCGTGAGCGCGATGTTGCGGTTCCGCACGAGGAAGAACAGCAGCTCGTATTCCTTGGGCGAAAGGTCCACGCGCTTGCCGTCCACGGTGAGCTTGCGCGCGGTGAAGTCCACGCACAGCCCGCCGTGCAGAAACACGTCCGGCTGCACGGGCCCTGCGGCGCTGGACGTGCGCTTGCGGATGGCCGCAATGCGCATCATCAGCTCCCGGGGCGAGAAGGGCTTGGACACGTAGTCGTCCACGCCCAGGGAAAAGCCGTGGATGCGATCCAGTTCCTCGCTGCGGGCCGAGAGCATGATCACCGGCGCGCTGGAAAAGGCGCGCAGGCTGCGCACGGCGTCAAAGCCGTCCATCTCCGGCATCATGATGTCCATGATGATCATGTCGTAGGACTCGCGGCGGCACTTTTCGATGGCCTGCGCGCCGTTTTCCGCCTCGTCCACAACATAGCCTTCATAGACCGCATATTTCCGAATCAGCTCGCGGATGCGCGCCTCATCGTCCACAACCAGGATCTTGGGCATGTTTCCACCTCTTTTGACGATTTCTTCTTCCTCCAAGTATACGGCCCGTATTTGATGGGTATGTGAACAAAGAAAAAAGTTTGAAGAATGTTTACAAGCAATCGCGCCGCCCCCTCCGGATTTGGGAGAGAGCGGCGCGGGTTTTTATTGGGGTCTGGGCATTCCGAAGAGGAAGGGATCGTCCAGGAGGACGCGGAGCAGAACGTCGGCGGACTTCCGGCAGGAGACGATGCGCACCGTGGCGTCGCCCAGGCGCGCCTTGCGCATGGCGCCCTCGCGCAGGAGCAGGTCCTCCGCCTTGGGGAAGAGCTGGGAGGAATCCGCCATGTGCGGGGCAAAATTCCCGATCACGCGCGGCCCCTCGGGCGGGACGATGACAAGGCGCAGCGGGTGCTCCGTGTCCACGCGCTCGGGCACGTTCGCCCATTCCTCCACGCCGTGGAAAAAGGTCATGCGGTTGAGCTCCACGCCGACGAGCAGCGCATAGGCGTCCCGGTCGTAGAGCCGGCCCCAGGCGGAGCCGCGCGCGCAGGGCGTGTGGCAGTTTTCGTCCCCGCGGACGAAAGCCTCCGCGTCCGCGCCATAGGCCGCGACCGAGTGCGTCGGGTGCCAGGAGCGGTGCACGCCCGGGCGCTTGCGGAAGAGCTCCGGCAGGATGCCCACGCAGACGGGGCTCTCCAGCACGTCATAGACGGGCTGGCGCTTGCCCACGGTGGCCCAGGTGTGCGTCGGCAGCACCACCAGGCCGTCGGAGAAGTGCTCCGTCAGCGCGTCCAGCAGGGTGTCGGCTCCGTTTTCCATGGGGCCGAGGCTCTTGCAGGAGGAGTGCATCAGCACCGTCGCATTCGAGGGGAGCAGGGCCCGAAGCTCCTGAAGCAGGCTGGCCTTGGTGTGCATGGGGCGTTACTCCTTTTCCTCGTTGTCCTTGACCATCTGCATGGCCTTTTCGTACTGCGCCTGCTTCCACTCCTCGCGCACCCAGGGGATCTTGTCGTATCCCTCGAGCATGCCGGGCAGGATCAGGCCGCCGTCCACGCGCACGGTGATGCCGGTGATGTAGGAGGCGTTCTCGCTGGCCAGGAAGGCGACGACCTCGCCGTTTTCGCGCGGGGTGCCCACGCGGTGCAGCGGGATGGACTCCTTGACAAAGGGCGAGAGGACCTTGTCGTTCTTGGGGACCCAGGTCGCGCCCGGGGCCACGCAGTTGACGCGGATGTTGTAGGCGGAAAGGTCCAGCGCCATGGACTCGGTCGCGCGCTTGACGCAGGCCTTGAAGCCGCCGTAGAGGTAGTCGTCGGGGTAGGCCATCTCCGCGCGGGAGCTGGTGATGAAGATGATGTTGCCCTCGATCTTGTCGGCAACCATGTGCCGGGCCGCGGCGCCCGCGCACAGGATGTAGTTGCGGAAATTGACGGTGTAGACCTCGTCCACGCTCTCGGGGGTCACGGTCAGCACGCTGCCGCGGAAGCCGCCGTTGCCGGCGTTGCAGACCATCAGGTCCAGCCTTCCGCCCAGGTCCTTGTGCGCCTGGTCCACGATCTGCTGCGGGACCTCGGGCTTCTCCAGGCTCGCCTGGTAGATGAAGCACTTGCGGCCCAGCTTTTCGATCTCCTTCTGCGTCTCCACGGCGCCGTCCTTGCGGGAATTGTAGGTGATGGCGACGTCGTAGCCGTGCTCGGCGAGAACGATGGCGATGCCCTGTCCGATGTTGTGGCTTCCGCCGGTGACCAATGCCGTCTTGTTCATGTGAAAATCGACCTCCTGCCATGCGCAGATTTGTATTTGTGGCACAAATTCAGTATAGCATACTTTGCCCCAAAGTCAATTTGTGATTTCAATGCGGCCAAGGCGGTTGAAATTCGCAGGGTTTTTGCTATAATGGGACCATAGGCCCACAGAACACAGAAAGGATCAAGGGAGGAAAGAATCATTATGTCCAAGTGCATCGCCTATATCGGCACCTATTCCAAGGGAGAAAACGGCGGCATCTTCCGCGTGGAGATCGACGACCAGACCGGGGACCTCGCGGTACTGGACACGCTGGATGTCGAGAACCCCTCGCACCTGGCCCTTTCGCCGGATGGAAAGTTCCTCTACGCCGCGTCGGAGACCGGAAAGTTCCGGGATCAGCTCGGCGGCGCGGTGGCCGCCTGCGCCGTGGACGCGCAGGGCAAGCTCTCCCTGCTCAACATGGAGGGCACCGAGGGCGTCGCGCCCTGCTACGTCGCCGTCGCGCCCGACGGCAAGTTCGTCTACGCCGCAAACTACGGCCAGGGAACGGCCACGGTCTTTGCCGTGGACGGCCAGGGCCGCGTCTGCGACCATCCCAAGATCATCGAGCACCAGGGCAAGGGCGCCAATCCCCAGCGGCAGGAGCGGCCGCACGTCCACATCACCCGCGTCACGCCCGACGGAAAGTACCTGGCCGTCTGCGACCTGGGCATCGACGCGGTGGTGCTCTACCCCCTGTGCGCGGCCTGCGGCGTGGACAAGAACCGCGGCTCCTTCGTCCGCACGCCCGACGGCGACGGCCCCCGCCACATCGAGTTCTCCAAGGACGGAAAGTACGCCTACGTCGTCACCGAGATGGGCTGCACCGTGCGCGCCTACGCCTACGAGGACGGCCGCATGACCTTCCTTTCCGCCATCTCCACCCTGCCCGAGGACTTCGACGGGCAGAACATCGACGCGGCCATCCACTTTGCGCCCGACGGCAAGACCCTGGTCGCCTCCAACCGCGGCCACGACAGCCTGACCCTGCTGGACGTCGACGGCGGCCAGATGCGCGTCCGCCAGATCGTCAAGGTCGGCGGCAAGACCCCGCGCGAGTTCGCCTACACCGCAAACGGCAAGTTCGTCTTTGTCTGCAACCAGGACAGCGCCGACATCACGGTGCTCGCGGCCGACGAGGCGGGCAACCTGACCCTCACCGACAAGAAGTACGACCTGCCCAAGCCCGTCTGCCTGATCTGGAAGAACTGATCCCCCGGCAAAAAATAGGCGGCCCCGGCTCCGGATTTCTCCGGGGCCGGGGCCGCCTCAGCTTGTAGAAAAACCTGCTGTGGCAATTAAGCCAGAGCAGGTTTTTTGCGTGCAAGCAAGACCGAAAAAAGGAAAAATATCGAAATAGCAGCTGTATTTTTCCCTA